>JBBASQ010000006.1:0-74807 GCA_040399185.1 Prochlorococcaceae cyanobacterium | reverse complement strand
GAGCTGGGCACCGCCGATGTGGTGTTCGTGCCCTACGTGGAGCGGATGAACGCCTCGCTTGCGTACGACAAGGGCTATCTGCTGCGGCAGGAGCACCCGGCCATCGATCGCTGGTTCCGGGCCCTGGAGCAGCGCCCCACCTACCTGGGCACCCAGAGCGACTTCCACACCCACGCCCACGATCTGCCGCCCCAGATGGGCGGCTGCCATGCCAATGGCGAGCCTGCCCAGCGGGAGCTGGCCGCCCGCATCGACCAGGGCCCCTGGCCGGTCCGCGAGGCCGGTGATCCTGATCCCGAAACCTCCCAGCCCGCCCCGGCCGATGCGGCGTCGGTGGCGATCGCCCGGGTGCTGAAGCACCGCCAGGCGATCACGGCCCGCAATCCCCTGCCGGATGAGGCCTTTGACGCCGCGTTGCGCGCCGCCCTCACCCAGTTGGCCACTGGAGAGGCGGTGGCGCCGCCCGAGCGCAGCGCCGCAGGCCTGCGCTACCTGCGCGATCGCATCAGCGTGCCCCGCGACATGCCGCTCCATTCGGCGCGCCTGCTGCGCCAGGCCCTCGAGGCCACGGCCCTGCTGGATCCGGCCACGCCCCTTGCCCAGGGTGAGCCGATCCCCTCCCAGCACCGGCGCGATCAGGATCCGCGCCCATTCCTGCAGGTTGCTGCAGCGGGGATGGCCTGAACGGCGAATCTCCGTAGCGTTTGGCCCAACTGCTGAGGTGCGTGATGGCCAAGCGCAAGGGCCTGTTCTGGGCTCCGCTCACGGGGCTGGGCCTGCTGGTGGGCGGTGTGGTGTCGCTGCCGCCCCTCGCGATCGCTCCGGTGCGGGCGCTGGAGCTGAACGACTCCACCTACTTCCGCAAGCCGCCCTGGAAGGTGGATCTGATCAGCTACTACACCAACGTGTGGGATGCCCACTCGGAGTACTACTTCACGGTGGAGCTAGTGCCCGATGCCGGAGCTTCCCTGGGGGGGCTGGCGATCCAGCAGACCCGCGGCGCCGACTGGCAGTTTCCGTTTGCGGTGGAGCGCACCCACGCGTTCCTGGGCCGTCCCCGGGCCCGGGGGGCCAAGGTGCCGGTGACGGCCACCTTTGATCAGAAGCTGCGGCGCTTCACCATCACCTTCCCGGAGCCGGTGCCACCTGGCAGCACGGTCACCGTGGCGATCAAGCCCTGGTACAACCCCTCCCAGGCCGATACGTACATGTTTCAGGTGACGGCCTTCCCGGCGGGCCCTAACCCCTCGCCAACCCCGTTGGGATTCGGCACCCTGCGCATCTACGGCTTGAACGACTGGTGGTGAGCAGGCGCATCGGGCTGGTGTTGGGGCTGGGTTGGCTGGGGCTGCAATCCCTGGTTGCGGGCCCCTTGCGGGCGGCCGACAGCCTTCCCCAGCCCGAACCCGTGCCCAGCCAGGTGGCCGTGGCCGATGTGCTGCCTCCTGCCCCCGCCCCCGCCGTCGCCCTGGCTGCCCCTGGCCCCCACGAGCTCCGCCAGCTGCGCCTGCTCTACCCCCTGGCCCAGCCCGCCGAACAAGTTGATCCCTGGGGCTGGCGCTGGAGTGAGCGCCGGGGCGCCTGGCGGATGCACACCGGTGTGGATCTGGCAGCGGCTGAGGGCACGCCGGTGTTGGCGGCCCGCGCGGGCCGTGTGCTGCTGGTGGAGAGCGTGGGCGGCTACGGCCTCAGCGTGTTGATCGAGCACGGCCAGGGGTTGGAAACCCTCTATGCCCATCTGCTGGATGCGGCTGTGGTGCAGGGCCAGGACGTGGAGGCCGGGGCCGTGATCGGCCGGCTGGGGGCCAGCGGCCAGGCCACCGGTCCCCACCTGCACTTCGAACTGCGCAGTCGGGGCGCCCAGCTCACCGCCCTCGATCCCACCCCCCACCTGCCACCGCTGCAGCCGCCACCACCGGCGCCGGCCGCAGTCGCCACAATCAACCCCTGACCCCTCCGAGGCATTGCATGGAAGCTCGATGGAACGGCCGCGTGATCGCCGCCAGTAACGACATCGTGACGGTGGACGGCAACGCCTACTTCCCGGCCGACGCCCTAGACCGGGAGTGCGTGCGCGACTCGAGCCACACCACCGTGTGCGGCTGGAAAGGCACCGCCCACTACTACGACGTGGTGGTGGACGGCCAGGTGAACGCCAATGCCTGCTGGTACTACCCGGAGCCCAAGGAAGCGGCGGCCCAGATCAGGGGACGGGTGGCGTTCTGGAAAGGTGTGCAGGTGAGCTGACGGGCTGCTTCAGCTGCCGGGGTAGCGGAGGGTGCGCCAGTCGCCACTGGCCGTGCTCACCTCAACCCCGATCTCCATCGGGCCCGTGCCCGGGCCGAACTGGTGCTGCCACCAGGTGACGGCCTCGGTCCAGGCTGCGTCGAGGGATTCGTAGAGATCGTCGAGGACGGGGTGGGGCGCACCTTCGCGATCCACCAGGCGGTATTGGCGCAGTTGGGACATTGGAGGATATGGCGATCAGGAACGGCAACCGGGCCGTGGGCCCATCCTGATGGCTGTGACAGCGGCAAACTGTCACCTTCACAACATCTTCCAGTCTTGCCCTGCGCGAAGGGCCGCGGTAGCCCGCAGCCCTTCTCTGGTTCAGCAGATGACCGGTTCAGCGCACGAACAGCATCTCCTGGTAGCTGGGCAGCGGCCAGAGGTTGTCATCGACCACGGCCTCCAGGCCATCCACGGCGTGGCGCAGCTGGCCCAGCAGGGGCATCAGGTGGTCGGCGCAGTGGCGGATGTGGGCCTCGGTGTCGTGGGGGGTGCTGGCCAGGGCCTCCTCCAGGGCATCGCAGCCGTTGTTCAGCTGGTGCAGCAGCTCACCGATCTGGTTGCGCACCGCCAGGCTGGGCTGCAGGCCCATGGCCTGCTGCTCCTGCAGGGCGGCCGCCAGCTCACTGAGATAGCGCACGGCAGCCGGATACACCTGGGTGCGGGCCATCTGCAGCGCCAGCTTGCACTCCACCTCGATCGCCAGGGCGTATTGCTCGGCGTACACGGCGAAGCGGCTCTCCAGCTCCACCGGGCTGAGCACCCCGAGCCGCTCGAACAGCTCGCGCACCTCGGGGCGCCGCAGCACCGGCAACGCGTCGGCGCAGGTGGGCAGGTTTTCCAGGCCCCGCTCGGCCACGGCTTTCTGGTGCCATTCCGAGGCGTAGCCGTCACCGCCGAACACCACCGTGCCGTGCTCGCGCATCACCTGCTGCAGCACGGCTGAAGCCGCCGCGGCGAGGTCTTCGCCGCCCTGCAGGCGGGTGTCGAGCTGGTCGGCGATCCAGCCGATCGAATCGGCCAGCACGGTGTTCATGGCCACCAGCGGGCCCGCCACCGACTGGCCCGAGCCCACGGCGCGGAATTCGAAGCGGTTGCCGGTGAAGGCGAAGGGGGAGGTGCGGTTGCGGTCGCCGGGGTCCTTGGTGAATTCCGGCAGGGTGTCCACCCCCAGGGTCATGGTGCCGCCGCTGGCCGAACCGGTGAGCTTGCCCTCGCGGATCTGGTTGAACACGTCCTCGAGCTGGCTGCCGAGGTACACCGAAATGATGGCCGGGGGTGCTTCGTTGGCGCCGAGGCGGTGGTCGTTGCCGGCGGTGGCCACCACCGAGCGCAGCAGCGGGCCGTATTGATGCACGCCACGGATCACGGCGGCGCAGAACAGCAGGAACTGCAGGTTGGCGTGGGGGGTCTTGCCCGGGTCGAGCAGGTTGCCCTGGGTGGCATTGCCGATCGACCAGTTCACGTGTTTACCGCTGCCGTTGATGCCGGCAAAGGGCTTTTCGTGCAGCAGGCAGGTGAAGCCGTGGCGCCGCGCTGTGTTGCGCAGCACGGTCATGGTGAGCTGCTGGTGGTCGGTGGCCACGTTGGCCGCCTCATGCACCGGCGCGATCTCGAACTGGCCCGGCGCCACCTCGTTGTGGCGGGTCTTGGCGGGCACGCCAAGCCTGTAGAGCTGGCGCTCCACGTCTTGCATGAACACCTGCACCCGCTCGGGGATGGCGCCGAAGTAGTGGTCGTCGAACTGCTGGCCCTTGGCCGAGGGCTTGCCGAAGATCGTGCGGCCGGCCAGCTGCAGGTCGGGGCGCAGCGCCACAAAGGCGTTGTCCACCAGGAAGTACTCCTGCTCGGCGCCGCAGCTGGAGTTCACCGGCGCGATCTCCTGTTCGCCCAGCAGGGACAGCAGCCGGCGGGCCTGGCGGTCCATGGCGGCGTTGGAGCGCAGCAGGGGCGTCTTCTTGTCGAGCGCTTCGCCGGTCCAGCTCACGAACACCGTGGGGATGCAGAGGGTGACGCCGTTCGGCGTCTGCATCAGGTAGGCCGGGCTGGTGATGTCCCAGGCGGTGTAGCCGCGGGCCTCGAAGGTGGAGCGGATGCCGCCGTTGGGGAAGGAGGAGCCATCGGGCTCGCCCTGCACCAGCAGCTTGCCGGTGAATTCAGCGATCACCTTGCCGTCGCCCTTGGGGGCGATGAAGCCGTCGTGCTTCTCGGCGGTGGAGTTGGTGAGCGGATAGAAAACGTGGGCGTAATACAGGGCCCCGCGGCCCAGGGCCCAGGTCTTCATCGCGTCGGCCACCGCGTTGGCCACGGAGAGATCGAGCTTGCCGCCCTCCTTGATGGTGCGCTGCACCGACTTGAACACGCGCCCGCTGAGGGCGGCCTTCATCTTGTCGAGGGTGAAGACGTCGCTGGCCCAGAGCTCGTCAAGGCTGGCGGCGGGAGGAGCGGCCACCGGGCGGCGCCGCTGGATCTGCTGGATGGCGGCGAAACGCTGGGAGCTCGGCATGGAAGGGAAGCGACGCCCTCATTGGGCGGGTTCCTCAATGTATGTGGCGATACAGAACCGCTTCCGCGGTGTTGCCTCAGTTCAGGTAGCGGCGGATCGCCGGCCTGCACCAGAACACCAGCACCGCCCCATTCGCGGCCCAGAGCACGCCGGCCAGCACGGCCGTGAGGCCCCGGCCCTCGCTCATCAGTGCCAGGCGCACGATGCCGTAGGGCAGGCTCACCGCCAGGCTCATCGACAGCCCCACGATCGCCACGATCTGGCCCCAGGCCCGCCAGCGCAGCAGGGCACTGCAGGCCACGATGCCCACCACGGCTGTGGGCAACACGGCTCCGGCGCCCACGGCGATGTTGGCGGTGCGCCAGGCGGGGTCCATCAGGATCGCCACGACCCCCAGGGGAATGGCCAGGGCGTTGGCGATCAGGCCGAGCCAGGTGAGGGTGAGATAGCCGCGGGGAGGCTGCAGCATCGACGCGGGTGTTGGGGACAGCCAGCCATGCTGCGATGGCGCCTGGCCGCGGGACTATTTGCGTAACAGCACTGTGATGTCGTTGTGGGGGCTCAGGGCTGCAGGGTGAGCGTCCCATGGATGGCGGGCATCGCCTCCAGGGCCTGGTGGAAAGCGATGCCCACCGTGGCAATCCAGTGGTGATCCGCGCTCCACTGCACGCTCACGGCCAGTGGCTGTTCCCCGAAGCCCCCGAGCTGACGCAGGTCGAGGCGCGTGAGTGGCTCCAGCTGGTGGGGTAGGTGGGGCGGTAAGGCGAGACACAGGCCGCCGGTGCTGATGTTCAGCACATCGGCGTGCATCCAGCCATGGTCGTGGGCGCCGGCGCCGGTGGCCCACTGCAGTCGCACTGGTCGGGCGTGCAGCACGAGATGGCGGGGTGCGCGGCTGGGCACCCGCTGGCCAGGGCGATGGGCCCTCGCCCTGGTGCTGGTCCGGTGGTGGGGCCAATCCAAGGTTGGGGCGCGCGCGATCAGCTTTGTTGTAGGGGCTGCAGGGGGCGAGCCGGGAATCTTCGGTTTGTTTTCCTAATGCGAAAAGCGCATCTTTCTTGCGCTGGCTGTTTGAAGGGCGACCAAGTTGCGCGGTTTTTAATTAAAGTTTCCCTGGGCGCCGTTGCCCCGGCTTCCCGAGTTTCAGTGCAGCTCAAACAGCAGCAGATCCGCTCCCCTTTCGCCCGCAGTGAAGGCCTGGGGCGTGTCGGCGGCGCCGGCGCTGAAGCCCAGGCCGTCGCCCTGCTGGAGTTCCCTGCCCTCCCCGGCGCTGGGGACCTTCAGGGCCCCGCTGCCGTTGATCACCTGGAGCCAGCCTTGGCTGCCGGCGCCCAGCGTCAGCGGCAGGTTCTGGCCTGCGCTGGGCTGGGCCCGCCACAGGCGCACCGGCCGGTGGATCGCCATCGCCCCACCCTGCTGGTCGGGGTCCAGCAGCGGCGTCCAGCCATCCCCGATCGCAAAGGGCTTTTGCTCGTAGGCCGGCGGGATGCCGGCGCTGCGGGGCTCGATCCAGATCTGCAACAGCCGGCAGGGCCCCGAGCCCTCATTCACCTCGCTGTGCACCACGCCGGTGCCGGCGCTCATCCGCTGCACTTCCCCGGCCCGCAGCACTTCGGCGTGGCCCATGGAGTCGCGGTGGTTGAGCTGGCCCTCCACCATCACCGTGATGATCTCCATGTCGCGGTGGGGGTGCATGCCGAAGCCCCGGCCCGCGGCGATCGTGTCGTCGTTGATCACCCGCAGCGGCCCGAAGCCCATCCAGGCCGGGTCGTAGTGCGAGGAAAAAGAAAAGGTGTGCCAGCTGTCGAGCCAGTCGAGCTGGCTGTGGAAGCGCTCGGCGGCGGGGCGGAACACGAGGGTGGTCATGGCGTGTCGGAGGGTGGGATCAGGCGTGGGGAACGGCCAGGTGCTGCAGGCGGCGCAGCAGGTCGTTGATCGAGTCGTCCTTGGCGGGGTTGGCGCTGGTGCTCACCAGCTGGCGCCCCACCACATGGGCTCCCAGGTGCGCCAGTTGCAGGCGCAGGGCGGCCATCAACGTGTGGCCGCCGCCGCCGGAGTGGGTGGCGATGGCAACGGGCCGGCTGTTGAACAGGGCGCGGAAGTCGTCGCCCTGCACCGACAGCCAGGCGATGGCGCTGGTGAGCACCGGCGGAATCGAGCCGTTGTATTCCGGGGCGCAGATCACCCAGCGCGGGGCTGCCGTGAGCTGCTGCTGCAGCCCGGCCAGGGCCGGTGGGGTGCCGGCCGCCATGGCCCGCGGCGTGAACAGCGGCAGTTCCACCGCCGTGAGGTCGAGCACGGTGGCGCTGAGGCCCTGGGTCTGGGCCGCGGCGACGAAGCGCTGGGCCAGTTTGAGGTTTTCGCCGTTGCTGGCGGCGATCACGAGCAGGTCGGTCATCGGGGCTGGGGCGCCAGGATGGGGCCCATGCAGGTTTCGCTGATGCTGCGGCCGCTGAGGCCAGTGGCGCAAGAACGCACCCCGATGTTCCCCAGTCACCCCCAGGTGACCCATGGCTGAAGCCCTGGCCCCTGCCGCTCCCGTTGCGGCATTTCCGCCGATTCAGCGTGCCGCGCTCAGCACCCTGCAGGTGAACCTCGGCTACCGCTGCAACCAGGCCTGCAGCCACTGCCATGTGAACGCCGGCCCCACCCGCACCGAAATGATGGATGGGGCCCACCTGGCCCTGATTCCCCAGGTGCTGGTGGCCCGCGGCATCACCACCCTCGATCTCACCGGGGGAGCGCCTGAACTGCATCCCGGCTTCCGGGAGCTGGTGCGCCAGGCCCGGGCCCTGGGGGTGGCGGTGATCGACCGCTGCAACCTCACGATCCTCAGCGAGCCTGGGCAGGAGGACCTGGCGGCCTTCCTCGCCCAGCACCAGGTCGCCGTGGTGGCCTCGCTGCCCTGCTACCTGGAAGACAACGTCGACCGCCAGCGCGGTTCGGGGGTGTTTGAGCGCAGCATCGCCGGTTTGCGTCAGCTCAATGCCCTGGGCTATGGCCGGGAGGGCTCGGGGCTGGAGCTCAACCTGGTGTTCAACCCCCAGGGGCCGAACTTGCCGCCTCCCCAGGCCCAGCTGGAGGCCGATTACCGGCGCGTGCTCGGCGAGCGTCATGGGGTGGTGTTCAACCAGCTCTACGCGCTGGCGAACATGCCGATCCAGCGCTTTGCCGCCGTGCTCCGCCAGAGCGGCGCCCTGGAGGGCTATCAGCAGCTGCTGGTGGCCAGTCACCGCGAGGCCAACTTGCCCGCGGTGATGTGCCGCTCCCTGATCAGCGTCGACTGGCGCGGCGTGCTGTTCGACTGCGACTTCAACCAGCAGCTCGGCTTGCCCCTGCCCGCAGGTCGCCACCTGCGCGACCTGCTCGCGTGGGATCCGGCTGGGGAGCCAATCGCCGTGGCGGGCCACTGCTTTGGCTGCACTGCTGGCAGTGGCTCCAGTTGTGGCGGTGCCCTGGCTGCATAGCCGCCGGCGTCATCTGCCGCACCGCCTTTAGCATCCCGCCATGCAATCTCCCCAGCAGATCTCCGTGAAGGCCGCGGCGGCGATTCCGCGCCGGGAGGAGCGCAGCCCCGTGCCCGCCATCGGCGTGGCGATCAAGGCCGATTTCCTCGATGGCACCTCCCCCCATGTGGGCCGCCTCTGGGATGTGAGCCCCTCTGGCGCCTGCCTCTGGTTCCCCTCCCAGCAGTTCGGTGGTCCCACGGCGCCCCGGGCCGGCCTGGTGGGACAGGTGGTGATCCACCATCCCTCCGACCCGCTCACCATCCCCATCGCCGCCCGTCTGGCCTGGGTGGATGTGCTGGCCCGGGCCACCTACGCGGGCTTCGAGTTCCTGGAGCGCCACGACTTCTCCAGCACGTTTCTTCGCCTGGTGATCCGGGGCTGATGCTGCTCGCCCTGGCCCTCGCCTTCAGCACCGCGGTGCGGGGCACCGACCTTCCCGCGGCGGTGTGTGTGGTGTCGCCCCGGGTGGAGGCCCTCTCCCAGGGCGATGCCCGCGGTGAGGTGCCGTTGCCTTCCCCTGATCTGGTGGTGATCGAGCCGCTGCAGGAGGTGCGCATCGAGCGCGGTGGGCGGTTGGTGTGGCGCCGGGAGGCGCGCGCCGGCCAGTTGATCCAGGGGCCCCTGGCCTGGCCGGTGGCGCCGATCGCCCCGGGGGAAGACGTGCTGCTGCGGCTGCGGCCCCGCCTGGCGCCGGAAGGGGCCTATGCCCACGTGGAGCTGATCGGTGCCCCGGCCGATCGGATGGCGGCGGCAGAAGCGCTGGTGGGCAGCCTTGGCGATCGGCCCAGTGCCTGGGGGGCGGCGATCGAGGCGGCGCTGGTGGCGGGCGACGTGCCCCTGGCCTGGGCACTGCTGTTTCACCCCCGGGTGCCGGCCGATCCCGAGCTGCAGTTGCTGCGCACCGAGGTGATCCAGCGCGGCTGCGGCGACTGACCGCACCCCACGGCTGTAGTTCGTGCGTACTATTCCGTTGCGCGGCGGCGGGCGGTGGTGGATTGGTCTGATCTGGGGGGCGACCTCGACTGGCTCGGACCCTGCGAGATGGACGCCCCCTCGATCCCGATCCCCCTGGCCGGCGAGTCGGTGGAGGCGGGGTTTCCCAGCCCTGCCTCCGACTACGTGGAGGCCTCGATCGACCTCAACGTGGTGCTGATGCCCCGGCCCACCTCCACCTTCCTGATGCGGGTGAGCGGCGATGCCATGCGCGAGGCGGGCATTCACCACGGCGACTTGCTCGTGATCGACCGCAGCCTCAATCCCGTGCCTGGAGCTGTGGTGGTAGCGGTGCACGAGGGGCGCTTCGTGCTGCGCTGGCTGGAGCGGGCCCGCGCCGGTGCTGGCTGGCGCCTGGAGGCAGCCGACCCCGCCATCCCGCCGATCCCCGTGCAGGCCGATGATCCCGAGCTGTTGATCTGGGGTGTGGTGATCCACGCCGTGCATCACCTCACCCCGCGCGCCACCGGCGTCAGACCCTGAGCCCGCTGGGGCTTGGTCAGCTCACAATCAGGCCGATGCCCAGGCCCGCCACCATCAGCACGATGGTGGCCACGGCCCAGAGGGCATGGCTGTTGGCGTCGGCGCGGCTTTCGCCGATCCGCATCGCCACCTCATCGGCGTAGAGGTTGTCGTGCTGTTCCAGATCGTGGGTGTGCATGGCCGCCGGCGCATCTGTCTCGACGCTAGAAACGGCGTCCTGCACCGGCAACGGCAGTTACAGCCGTAGATCCACGGTGCAGTCGCTGCCCGGCGCCAGGCTCCAGGGCTCGGCGGAGAGGGGCCAAGGGGCTTCCCTGTCGGCGGGTTGGAAGGGGCCGCTGGGATCCACGCGTTGCCAGCGGGCGATCGCTGGGGCGTCCGGGGCACCATCACGGCGGAGCAGCTCCAGTTGCAGGGGCAGGTGGGGGGCGATGCCCGGATGCAGGCAGGGGTAGAGCCGGTGCTGGCGGTAGCGCACGGCGAGGGGGAGCGGGGCCAGGGGGAGGGGGCGGCCGTTCAGCCGCAGGCTGAACCGATCCCGCAGCTCCGGGCTGGTGATCAGCTCAATCCGCCGCAGGGAGGCGTCCACGAAGCGGCTGGTGAAGCCCCCTTCACGGGGCACGTCGCAGATCAGGGGCCAGGGCTCGAGCGCCTCGCGCAGCTCCAGGGTGGCGGCGCCCTGCTGCCATTGCAGCAGGCGGGGGAAGCGCCAGTTCCAGATCGCCTCGAAGGGGGCCGGATCCAGCGCCAGGCCGGCCTGTTCCAGCTCGGCCAGCACGCCCCGGAGATCGGCGGCCAGGGCGGAGGGCAGCAGGGCCCGGTCGTGCAGGTCAGCGCCCCACACCCGCAGGGCCGCCGGTCGACGGTCCGGCTCCAGCAGCAGCACCGCCAGGGCGCTCCAGAGCAGGGCCACCGCCCCCATCCAGCTGGCGTGGGGCATCGACTCCAGCGCCCGGAATTCGATCAGCCCCAGGCAGCCCGAGGGCACCCCCGGATTCCAGAACTTGTCCACGCTGATTTCGCTGCGGTGGTTATTGCCGCTGCGGTCGGCATGCAGATGGCGCAGGGTTTCGCCGATCAGGGCCCGGTGGTCGGTGAGGGGCTCGCTGTGCTCGAGGGATTCCAGCTGCCGGTAGGCCAGGTCCAGGTCGAACAGGCTGCCGAGGGCCTCATCGGGCCGCGGCGCCTGGGAGGCCGGCCCCACGCAGTTGCCGGTGAACAGGTAGGCGAGGCAGGGGTGGTGCTGCCAGTAACGCAGGATTCCCACCAGCCAGGCCGGCCTGCGGAAAAAGGCGTTCTCCTCCAGGTTCGGGCCTCCCCAGAGCAGGTGGTTGCCGCCACCGGTGCCCTCACGGCGGCCGGCGGGGCCCTGTTTCCAGCTGCGCAGCCCCACGGCGGCGCCGCCCAGCTCCAGCAGTTCGAGCCAGTCCTGGTAGGTGCGCCAGTTGGGGCAGGGCGGCAGATTCACCTCCAGCACGCCTGGATCGGCCGTGAGGCCCAGCACCTCCCAGTGCCCCTCCATGTCAAGGGGCAGCATGCCGCTGAGTTTCGGCTCGGCGAGCGGTGTGCCCTCCTGCGGGCAGCGGGCCGCAGCGGCGATCCCTTGCAGCAGGTGCTCCAGGGGGGCGCGGGCCAGGGGCGGCAGGAACAGCCCCCAGCCCTCGGCATCGAGCTCCAGGGTGAGCACCTGGCGGGGGCGATCGGCGGGCAGGTGCTGGAGGGGCAGCCGCAGGCCCGCCGGCCCGGAGGCGGTGCTGAGTTGCCGCAGCTCCGGCGCCAGGGGCCAGGGGGCCGAGGCCAGGTCACCGGCTTCCGTTTCCCACAGGCTCAGGGCCCAGATGCGCCGGCCGGGGTCGAGCGGATCCTCCAGCTCCACCGGATGCAGGGGGAGACCCAGCTGGGCCGCGAGTGTGGCCAGCCAGGCCAGGGCGGCGTCGGGCCGAAGGGCGGCACCGCCCGACTCCGGCCAGCGGGCGATCGCCGCACCGTTGCTGCGCCGCAGTAGCCGCAGCGCCCAGCGGGGATTCACCTCCCCCTCGTAGCGCTTGCCGGGGCAGAGCATCAGGGTGCTGCCGGGCCAGCGGCGCCGCCGCAGTTCCTCGGCCAGGGCATAGGCATACCCCAGCTTGGTGGGGCCATCGGCGGCCACGCTCCACTCGGCGCCCTCGGGTTCAAAGGGCACCAGCGTGGGCTCGCCGCCCAGGGTGAGGGCGATGCCAGCGTCGTTCAGGCGCCGCTCGATGGCCTGGGCCGTGGCGTTTGTTGTGGTACTGGCGCTGGCTGTGGCACTGGCTGTGGTGTTGTCGCTCGGGGCCTCGGGACTGGCAGGCACGGCGGCCGCAACGGCAGGTGGCGCGACTGTGTGTTGATCAGCCGGTGGCCGCGGCGCGATCAACTACCAAATCCGCGTCTTGCATCACCAGAAGCCCTGACGGTGCAGCCACACCCCCACCAGGGCCATGGGCACAAACACCGCACCCAGAATCTGCAGCTTGATCACCGTGGGGGAGGGCAGGGACGCCTTGGTGGTGGCGGGCTTGGGCGGTTTGGGCATGGCGGTGGAGGGGCAGTGGGCAGACAGCAAAACGCCCCCCGGCCGAGGCCGGAGGGCGCCAGTGCTGGACGGTGCTGGGATCAGCCCAGGCCGATTTGGGAGAGGATGCCCTGACCGGTGAGCAGCTCGGTGGCGAGGCCGATCACGAAGCCGAGCATGGCCAGGCGGCCATTCCAGGTTTCGGCGAAGCCGACGAAACCGAAGCGGGAGGTGTTGTCAGCCATGGTTGAAGACGTTGCAAAACGTTTCGACAACTGTAACGGGATTTGACGGATGGTGGCGAGTTTGGCGGGTGCGTGTCAGCCAGTCCTGGTACTGGGCGGCTTCCTGATCGGCGTGGAGGCCTATGGGCCCATGGCTGAGCGGCTGGGGTTGCGGCTGCAGCAGCCGGTGCGGGTGGTGCCGGCCAGCCGTTTCGACTGGCTGGCCACCGTGGGGCGCTGGGGCTGGGTGCGGCTGCTCGATCGGGTGGAGCGGCTCGCCGGGGAGCTGGCGGCCCTCTCGCCGACCGGCCGCATCACCGTGGTGGGGCACAGCTCCGGCGGGGTGATGTTGCGCCTCTGGCTCAGTGAAGAGCCGTTTGGTGGCCGCAGTTACGGAGGGCAGCGGCTGGCCGACCGGCTGATCACCCTGGGCAGTCCCCACACGGCGCTGCGGGCCACGGCCCTGCGCCAGTGGGTGGACCGCCGCCTGCCCGGGGCCTTCTGTGCCCCCAGCGTGCGCTACGCCTCGGTGGCCGGCGATCTGGATCTGGCATCGCCACTGGCCTCCGCCACCAGTCGACGCCTGGCGGCCCGCTCCTATGGGGCGATCAGCGGCAATGCAGCGGTGGCCGGCGATGGACTGGTGCCGGTGTCTTCCGCCCTGCTGGCCGGCGCCGAGCCCCTGGTGCTCGATGGGGTGGCCCATGGCGGCGCGTTTGGAAGTCGTTGGTACGGCACGCCCGAGGTGGTGGATCAGTGGTGCGATGCCTTCCTCGATGTCCGCCCTGATTGATTCTGGGGTGGCTAAAACTTGCTTCGCCAAGACCTAGGGCTGGCGGCAAGGAATTGCTGCAGGCAGTGATGAAAACCCGCCCCTGAAAGGCTGTGGTGGCAGGGGTTTGGGCCCTTGGGGCCATCGGATCTGCCCGTCGTGCAAACCCGGTGCGCTGCATCGCTGCTGTGCTGCTGATCCAGATGTGTCGGCGTGGCTGTTCAGCGTGTCCTTGCGGTTGCTAGAAGATGCGGCTTACGTTGAAGAATCCCTGAAGGGAACGCCATGCGGCGAATCACCGTTCAGGTTTCCGACGATGCACACAAGGCTCTCAAGCTGCTCGGCATCGTGGAAGCCAAGCCCTTCGGCTCCGTGGTGCTGGACGCCATCGAGTTCTATCTCCAGCACAAGAAGGCCTACGAGCTCGATGTCGCCAGGTCGCCGTCCGCTCCGAGCCTCGAGAGCGAGGGCACCTGAACGGCTCAGCGAACGCCTCAGCGCCTGCTGCCGGGAATCCACTGCACGATGCAGCGGTAGCGAACCGATTCGAGCGCGATCTCGATGCAGTCCACCTGGCTCACGATCGCCCCGCTCGGCATCAGTTGCTTGGCGTCGCTGATGGCGTCTTCGCGGCTGATGATCGATTCGGCCACGGTGGCGCCCGCCCGGGCCGCGGCGGGCATCAGGCCGAGCATCAGACCCATGCCCAAGCCCAGCAGGGTGAGGCGGCCGGAGCGCTGCGGAACCATGAATGTTGAGGGGTGAAGGCCTGCGCCCTGAATAGCAGCGATGGCCTGGCCGTGCCTGCTTTGTTGCAGTGGTGGGGACTGAGTGGCGGGGGATTCAGTCTTCGTCGGACTCGCCCTGCACCCGCTCGCCCTCCTGCAGCATCTGGCGGCTGAGTTCCACCTCGTAGCCCTCCACCATGGCGGCCAGGGCTTCGGCCTCCTCTTCGTCGACCTCCAGGGCTTCCGCCAGGGTGAGGTCGGGCACTTCCGCCGCCCCCACGGCACTCAGGGCCATGCCCAGGGCCGCCGCATCCCGGTGCCACACCGCGCTGGCCTGGGCCAGCTTCTCGAGCACCTCATCGGGCACCCGCTCGCCCATGCGGCGAGACACGGCCGCCGTGAGGCGCCGGTCGTCGAACACGGCCGCGGCGGCGGTGTGGGCGGCGTGGAAGGCGCCCAGGGCGTAGAGGGCCTCCTGGCGCAGGGTCTGCAGGCTCTTGGCCAGGGCCCGCTCCCGCACGCCCTGCCATGGGCCCGATGGAGTGGCGTCGGTGCCGGCGGCCGGCCCCGCATCCATCTCGCCCAGGCTGTTGGCCTTGGCCAGCACCCCTGGAACGGCGGTGGGGCGGCTCGGATCGAGCGCATCGCCCACCCGGCGCATCCAGCGTCCCAGCTGCCGGCGGATCCCCATGGCGTCGTTGCCGCTGCAGGCAGTGTGGCTCCAAATGGGATCCAACGGGCGACGAGCCGGACGCCACAGCGGTGGGGGAGGCCTGGCACAATCCACACCAGGAAACCGGGGAATGGCCGTTGTTCAGCGCCAAGACCGATTACGGCCTGATTGCGCTGCTGGAGCTGGCCTCGATTCACGGCCAGGGCAGCGTGCTGCAGGTGGGGGAAATCGCCGCCCGTCAGGGCATCCCCGATCGCTATTTGGAACAGATGCTCACCAGCCTGCGCCGGGGGCAGATCCTGCGCAGCATTCGCGGGCCTCGCGGCGGCTATCAGCTGGCCAGGGCCCCGGGGGAGATCCGGGTGGCTGACGTGGTGCGGGTGCTGGAAGGCGACACCGCACCCCAAACCCGCGCCGCCCGCGACACCCCAGAAGGGGATGTGGTGCTGGGCCTGGCGGAGCAAATTGCCAACGCCCACCAGCAGATCCTGGAGGCCACAACCCTGCAAGACCTGCTGGAGCGCCGCGATCAGCTAGCCCAATCGCAGGCCATGTACTTCATCTGACGGGAGCTCTGGGCCTCGTCAGAGTTGGGGCGGCCGGGGGAGCGGTTGTGGTGCGCATCACGATGGAGGGCGGCATCCCAATTGGTGCGGTGCTCGCTAAGGAAACCGGTGAGGTGCTGGCCCGAGGTCATAACCAGCGGGTGCAGTGCGGCGATCCCACTAGCCATGGCGAAACCCAGTGCATCCGCAACGCGGGGCGTCGCCGGGTTTGGGGCGAGCTCATCCTCGTCACCACCCTCTCGCCCTGCCCGATGTGTGCCGGCATGGCGGTGCTGCTCGGTTTGCGGCGCAGTTTTCAGGGGGCGGAAGCCTGGCTGCGGGAGGCGGGCATTGCCGTGGAGTGTCTCGATGATCCGCACTGTGTGGCCCCGATGGAGCGCATGCAGCGCGAGAAGTCGGAGCCGTGGCGCGAAGACATCGGCCTGCCCCACCGGCAGAGCCATAGCCACACGCACTGAGTATCAATGCTTAGGCGAGACTCGACTTAAGATTCTCTCAATCTTTCAGACGGCTTCTCGTTGAACGACAACCATCCGGTGCTGCAGGCCATGCTTCAGGACCTACGGGATCTCCGGAGCCGCTACGCGGACAATCCCTGTGATTTCAACCGCTATCAACTCGTGCGCCAAGAAGCACGAGTGGGTCAGGTGCGCCCCGATCTGCTAATCAGCGGCTGATCTTTTTCGAATCGGGGTGACAGGATTCGAACCTGCGACATCCTGCTCCCAAAGCAGGCGCGCTACCAAACTGCGCTACACCCCGGTGCTTCGGAGCTTAAAGCCCGGCCGTGGACGCCCGGGGGATCGGTGATTAGTGTGGGTTTCAACACATGGAGGTCGTTGCCATGTCCGCTGACTCCCTCGGTCGCTCTGCTGACGCTCTTGGGGCGATGGCTGGAGCCGCCGATGCCAGTGGCTGCCTCGGCCGCTCCTGCATGAAGTGGGGTGAAGACGGGGAGCTCTCCCCGCTCGACCTCCAGACGATCCTTCAGCGCCTCAGTGCCGTCGACGAGCAGGCCTCCAGCCTGATGGACTGCTCCCTCGACCCGGCCTAGGGCAGCAGGGCGATGCAGTCGATCTCCACCCGTGCCGCCTTCGGCAGGGCGGCCACTTCCACGCAGGCCCGGGCCGGGGAGACCCCCTCCCCGAACACCTCTGCGTAGATCGCGTTCACCCGGGCGAAGTCACCCAGATCCGCCAGAAACACCGTGGTGCGCACCACCTGCTGGGGGGTGCAGCCGGCTTCGGCCAGCACCGCCTTGAGGTTGGCCAGCACCTGGCGGGTTTCGGCTTCCACGTCGCCGCCGCCCACCATCTCGCCACTGGCCGGGTCGAGGGCGATCTGGCCGGAGCAGAACAGCATTCCGCCGCCTTTCACCGCCTGGTTGTAGGGGCCCACCGGCGCGGGAGCCTGGCTGGTCACCACGGCCTGGGGGACGGAGAGGCTGCTCACGGTTCGCGCTGACGGGTAAGGATGGGGCGCTGAGCTTATGGCTTTCCAGCCGGGCCGCCCATCGTTGCCGCCACCGCCCAGTCCAGTGCCACCGCGGGGTCCGTGCAGGAGCCCGTGGCTCTTTGCGGCGTTTGGCACCGCTATCCCGGTGCCCAGAACCCCACCCTGCGGGGGATTGACCTGAGCCTGCGGCCGGGTGAGTTGGTTGGTTTGCTGGGCCCATCCGGCTGCGGCAAAACCACCCTGTTGCGCCTGATTGCCGGTTTTGAGCGGCCCGAGCGTGGTGTCGTGCGTCTGGATGGCCGCGACGTGGCCGGTGGATCGCGCTGGTTGCCGCCGGAGCGACGCGGCGTGGGGATGGTGTTCCAGGACTACGCCCTGTTCCCCCATCTCGATGCCTGGCGCAATGCCTGCTTCGGGTTGAAGCGCGGTGTGGATACCGCGCGGGTGGCCTGGCTGCTGGAGCTGCTGGGGCTCAAGGGATTGGAGCAGCGCTACCCCCACGAGCTTTCGGGCGGCCAGCGCCAGCGCCTGGCCCTGGCCCGGGCCCTGGCGCCGGGCCCAGCGGTGGTGCTGCTGGATGAACCCTTCTCCAACCTCGATGTGGAGGTGCGGCTGCATCTGCGCAGTGAGCTGCCCGAAGTCCTCGCCCGCTGCGGCGCCAGCGGCGTGATCGTGACCCACGATCCGGAAGAGGCCCTGGCCATCTGTGATCGGGTGGCCGTGCTGCGGGAGGGCGTGCTGCATCAGTGCGCCAGTCCCCAGGAGCTCGTGGGCGATCCGGCTACGGCCTTTGTGGGGCGGTTCGTGCTGCAGGGCAACGTGCTCGCCGCCAGCCTGCGAGATGGCCTGGTTCACACCCCGCTCGGAGCCCTGCGGCCCACCGAGCCCCTCGCCCAGCTGCAGCCCGATGCGGAGGTGCTGGTCACCCCGGATGCCCTCTCCCTCACCCCCGACGACGACGGTGAGGCCTGGGTGCTGGGCCGGGAGTACCTCGGCCGCGAATGGCTCTACCAGGTGCAGTTCGGCTCGCTGCGGCTGCGGCTGCGGCTGCCCCTGGACCGCAGCTATGGGCGCGGCCAGCGCTGCCGGCTGGGTCTGGTGCCCGGAGCCCGAGCCCGGCTGTTTCCCCAGCGCCTGCCCCTGCTCGCGATCTGAGCCGCCGGCCAGCAGGGCCCTGGGGTCAGCCGCGCCAGGTGTCCTTGTGGCGGCGCAGCGCCCCCAGCTCCTCGGCGGACTGGGCCTGCAGAAACAGGTTGGTGGCCAGCTCGAGCCCCACCGTGCTGGGGATGGTGAAGCCCCCGGCTTGCCGGAGCTGCTCCACCTCGGCCAGGCGCTGCCCCACGGCTGGCGCTGCCGGGTGATCCGCCGCCAGCAGGGCGTGGGCCCAGCGCAGGTTGCCCTCGGTGTACTCGTGGGCGCACCACACCCGGGTGGCCCGCGGGAGGGCGGCCAGGCGGCCCAGCGACGCGTGCATCTCGGCCGGAGTGCCCTCGAACAGCCGGCCGCAGCCCCCGGCGAACAGGGTGTCGCCGCAGAACAGTTCACCTGGCTCCGCTCCGGTTGCGGGCAGGTGAAAGGCGATGTGGTGGGCGGTGTGGCCCGGCACCGCCAGCACCTCCACCGTGCGGCCCAGCAGTTCAAGGTGATCCCCCTCGCCCACCCCACGGGTCTGCAGGGGAATGCGGGAGCGGTCGCTGGCGGCGGCGATCACCTCCGCCCGGGGCCAGCGCTCCAGCAGCCCCGGCGTGCCGCCGATGTGGTCGTGGTGGTGATGGGTGTGCAGGATCGCCACCAGCTCGAGCCCCCGTGCCTCAAGGGCCTGGCGCACCGGCCCCGCTTCGGCCGGATCCACCACCGCTGCCTGGTGGCCGCGCTGCAGCACCGGCACCACGTTGTCGCTGAGGGCGGGCACCAGCCACACCTGCCAGTCTTCGCGCATGGGGTGCATCGTTAAAGTCCGGGCGGCGGCCTAGGGCGATGTCCATGATCACCGTGGCGCTGGCCAAAGGCGCCCTGCTCAAGGATTCAGTACGGCGCTTCGCCGCGGCTGGTCTTGATTTCGCGGCCGTGCTCGAGCCGGGCAACCGCCTGTTGATGGTGCCCAGCGCCTGTGGCCGCGCCCGGGCCCTGTTGGTGCGCAATGCCGATGTGCCGGTGTACGTGGCCTATGGCCAGGCCCAGCTCGGCGTGGTGGGTTTCGATGTGCTCCAGGAGGCCCAGCTTCCGGTGGCCCAGCTGGTGGACCTGGGCTTCGGCGGCTGCCGCATGAGTGTGGCGGTGAAGGCCAGCAGCGGCTATCGCCGCGCCGCCGATCTGCCGCCCCACTGCCGGGTGGCCAGCAAGTTCACCCGCAGCGCTGAAGCGTTTTTCCAGCAGCTGGATCTGCCGGTGGAACTGATCCACCTGGCCGGATCGGTGGAGTTGGGTCCGATCACCGGCATGAGTGAGGCGATCGTGGATCTGGTGGCCACCGGCCGCACCCTCCAGGAGAACGGCCTGGTGGCGATCGAAGACCTGTTCCACAGCACGGCTCGCCTGATCGGCCATCCCCTGGCCCTGCGGCTCGATGACGGCCCGCTCCAGGCGCTTGTTGACCGCGTCGCCGCCGCCGATCCCGCTGCCCAGCCCACCCTGGTGTCTGCCTGATGGCGCGCCGCGACCGGGAACGGCTGCTGCGGTTGTTGCCCTACCTGGGCCGCGATCGCCGCCGCCTCACCCTCACCCTGGTGCTACTGATTCCGGTGGCCTTCGCCGCTGCCGTGCAACCGCTGCTGGTGGGCCAGGCCATCTCGGTGCTGCGCCGCGGCAGTGGGGCCGCCAATGAATCGGTGATGCCCTGGCTGGCGGCCATGGACACGCCCGTGGCCCTGCGCACCCTGGTGGGGCTGCTGCTGATCGCGGTGCTCACCCGTCTGGGGCTGCAGGGCCTGCAGACCTTCAACGTGCAGGCCGTGGGTCAGCGGCTCACCGCCCGGATCCGCAACGACCTCTTCGCCCACGCCATGGCGCTGTCGCTGCGGTTCCACGACCGCACGCCCGTGGGCAAACTGCTGACCCGCCTCACCAGCGACGTGGACGCCCTGGCCGAGGTGTTCGGGAGCGGCGCCGTGGGGGTGCTGGCGGATCTGGTGACCCTGATGGTGATCGCGATCACGATGATCTCGATCGAGTGGCGGCTGGGGCTGCTGCTGCTGGTGGCCCAGGTGCCCGTCACCCTGGGGATCCTCTGGCTGCAGGGCCGCTACCGCAAGGCCAACTACCGGGTGCGCGAGCAGCTGGGCCAGCTCAACGCGGATCTGCAGGAGAACCTCCAGGGCCTGGAGGTGGTGCAGATGTTCCGGCGTGAGGCGGTGAACAGCGCCCGCTTCGCCGTTACCACCGACGCCTACAAGCGCTCGGTGAACGGCACGATCCTCTACGACAGCGCCATCTCCGCCTTCATCGAGTGGGTGGCGCTCAGCGCCGTGGCGGTGGTGCTGGCCCTGGGGGGATGGATGGTGACCACCGGCGCCATGGGCCTCGGCACGCTCACCACCTTCATCCTCTATTCCCAGCGCCTGTTCGATCCCCTGCGCCAGTTGGCCGAGCGCTTCACCCAGATCCAGGGGGGCCTCACGGCCGTGGAGCGCATCGGCGAGCTGCTGGAGGAGCCGATCGAGATCCAGGATCTGGCCGCGGAGCGGTTCCGAGGACCGGCCACGCCGGCGGCGCCCGTTGCGGCGGAGGTGGTGTTTGAGAACGTCTCGTTCGCCTATCGCGACGATGAGCCGATCCTCAGCAACCTGAGTTTCCGGATCGCCCCCGGCGAGCACGTGGCGATCGTGGGTCCCACCGGCTCCGGCAAGACCACCGTGATCCGGCTCCTGTGTCGCCTCTACGAACCGCAGCAGGGCCGGATCCTGCTGGATGGCACCGACATCCGCGAGCTGCCGATCGCCACCCTGCGCCAGCGGCTTGGGGTGGTGCTGCAGGACACGTTCCTGTTCAGCGGCAATGTGGCCGACAACCTGCGCCTCGATGCCGACATCTCCAGCGATGAACTGCGCCGGCTTTGCGGCGAGCTGGGCCTGACGCCCCTGCTGGCCCGGTTGCCCGATGGCCTGGCCACCGAACTGCGGGAGCGTGGGGGCAACCTCTCCTCCGGGGAGCGCCAGTTGCTGTCAGTGGCGCGGGTGGCCATCCGCAACCCGTCAGTGCTGGTGATGGATGAGGCCACCGCCTTCATGGATCCCTCCACGGAGGCCACCCTCCAGCGCGACCTCGACAAGCTCCTGCAGCAGCGCACCGCGATCGTGATCGCCCACCGTCTCGCCACCGTGGAGGCGGCCGATCGGATCCTGGTGCTCAAGCGTGGCCGCTTGATCGAAGAGGGCAACCACCGCCAGCTGCGGGCCGCCGGCGGGCTCTATGCCCAGCTGGCCGATCTTCAGGAGCGCGGGCTGGCGGCGCTCTGAGCCCGGGGCCGGCGGGCAAGCACCTCCTCCTCGAGCCAGCCCTCGATCACGGCCGCCAGCCGTTCGGGCATCTGACGCATGGGCAGGTGCCCCGCGCCTTCCAACCGGGCTAGCCGGGGCTCCGGCGCGTAGCCGGCCAGATGGCGCACGTAGCGCTCGGCCATCACCTGGTCGTTGCTGCCGGCGATCCAGAGGCTCGGCACCTGGAGTTGGGTGGTGAGCCCGGGCAGCTGGCGCACGGCGCCGCGGTTGGTGCTGCAGGCCAGCAGCCCGCGGGCGGCCCGCAGATCCGCGGCCAGGGGGCTGCGGATGGCGGAGGCCGCCGGCAGCTCCGCCAGCCAGCCCGGTCGCCAGCGCAGGAACAGCGCCCCACCGCGGCGCACCTGGGCGAAGGCCTTGGGCTGATACACCCCGCCGCCGGCGGCCACCTGCACCATCCCCCGCAGCCTGCTGGCCAGATGGGGGGCGGCATGCAGGGCCACGCTGCCGCCGAGCGAATGGCCGATCAGCACCAGCTCCCGGCCGGGGTGCTCAGCCTCCAGGGTGTCGGCCAGCCAGCGGCCATAGCTGGCCAGGCTGGGCTGCAGACCCCGGGGCCGGGGCCGCCGGCCGAAGCCCGGCAGATCCGGGGCCCAGAGCTCCCAGTGCGGGGCGAGCTGCCGGGCCAGCGGATCCCACAGCCGGCCGGCCAGCAACCAGCCATGGAGGGCCACCAGCAGGGGCCGGTTGGTGCCGGTGAGCGGGGTGGACAGGGCCGGCGCATGCACGTGGGCCCACACTGCCGGCCTTTGCGGCGATCTGGCGAGGGATCGGGCAGGATCGTGGCGAGGCGTTGCAGGGATTCCCGGTGCTGAAATCCGAGCTGGAGTGCCTCACGGCGCTCTACGGCCCCCAGCACCGGCCCTGCCCCACCCCCAACCCCCAGGTGCAGCTGGTGTTGAGCATCGAGCGGGAGATCGACCTGATCGAACTCGAGCAGCTGTGCGATGCCGTGGGTTGGAGTCGGCGCCCGCTGCGGCGGGTGCGCAAGGCCCTGCAGAACAGCCTGCTGCGGGTGGGTCTCTGGCGGCACGATCCGCGCCTGCCGAAGCTCGTTGGCTTTGCCCGCTGCACCGGCGATGGCGTGGTGGAGGCCACCGTGTGGGACGTGGCTGTTCACCCCCTTTATCAAGGAGCGGGGCTGGGTAAGCAGCTGATGGCCTACGTGCTGGATCAGCTGCAGCAGATGGAGGTGGACCGGGTGAGCCTGTTCGCCGATCCCGACGTGGTGGGGTTCTACGAGGCCCAGGGCTGGGAGCTGGAGCCGCTGCAGCGGCGCTGCGCCTTCTGGTACGCGCCCTGACCCTGACCAGCTCGTCTCCTCAGCCGTAGTACTGGCGGGCCAGCTGCTCGGGACTGGCGCCCCCACGCCAGGCGCGGCGCAGCCGGGCGTTCTCCACGGCGGTGCGCCACACCCCCACCCGTCGCCAGCGGCGGCCCTCAACCCGCAGCGGCAGGCCCAGGCTGCGCAGGCGCGTGTGGCGCCGCAGGCGTTGGATGAGCTCCAGGTCTTCCATCAGGGGCAGGGGCTTCACACCGCCGCAGCGGGCCAGCAGCGCGGCGGGCAGCAGCAGGCCCTGGTCGCCGTAGGGCAGCTGGCGCCAGCGGCTGCGCAGGGCTACCAGCGCCTCTACCAGCCGGAGGCCGGGGTGGGGATCGGCGATGGCCAGCTCGAAATACCAGGCCCCCGGGCCCCGGGCCAGGGCCCGCTGCACGGCCTCGGCCCATCCCACCGGCAGCTCGGCATCGCCGTGCAGCAGCAGCAGCCAGGGGCTGCTCGCCGCTGCCACCCCGGTGGCGATCTGGGCTCCGCGGCCCCCCGTGCGTCGCAGCAGCCGGGCTCCCGCCAGCTGGGCGATGGGGCGGGTGGGGTCGCTGCTGCCCCCATCGACCACCAGCACCTCCGCCACCAGTTCCGGTGCCCGCTGGAGGGCCGCCAGCAGCACCGGCAGCCGCGGGGCCTCGTTGCGCACGGGCAGCACCACGCTCAGGGGCGCCAGGTCAGGGGCGGGCATGCCGTTCAGCGCCAGGGCCGCAGGTCCGCCGGATGGTCGAGGTCGGCCCGCCGCTCCAGCAGGGCCGCTTCCACGCCCCGGGCCCGGGCTGCCGCCAGGGTGCGCTCCAGCACCTGGGGAGTGCCCCAGGGCATGCCGCTGAACAGCCGGCCGGCCAGCTCTGGGGGCCCCTGGCGCCCCAGGCCGATCAACCAGTAGCCGCCGTCATCGGCTGGTCCGAGCACCAGGGGGGTCCGCTCCAGGGCCCGAAAGGCGGCGAGCAGGTCGGCGGGGTGGAGTGCCGGCAGGTCACTGCCGATGAGCACCACCTGGTGCGCCCCCTCCCGCCAGGCCCGTTGCAGCTGCCGCTGCATCCGCACCCCGAGGTTGCCCTGGCCCTGCCCCACCCCCCGCTGGGCCCCCAGCCCGGTGGCCCAGCGCGCGGCGGCCCGGGAGCCCAGGGGGTCGGCCGCCAGCACCAGCTCCGGCGTGATCATCCCGTGGCTCAACGGCCCCACGGCCCGGGCGTTGGCCAGGGTGTGGCCGTTGAGCTGGCGCTGCACCGCAGCGGCGCGCCGGCTGCCGATGCCCACGGCCAGCCGGCGTTTGCAGCGCCCCGGCACCGGCCAGCGGGCCAGCACCACCAGCTGGCGTCTCACTGCTGCCGCGGGAGCTCCGCAGGCTGCACCGAGACGCGGCGGCTGGCGTCGCCGCGGCGCACCTCCACCTCCAGCGTGCTGCCCACCTGGGACTGATCCACCGCCAGCTGCACCTCGGAGGGGTTCTTCACGGCCTTGCCGCCCACCGCCGTGATCAGGTCGCAGGGGCGCAGCCCTGCCTTGGCAGCCGGGCTGCCGGCCATCACATCCACCACCACCACGCCGTTCACCTCCGGCAGGCGGCACTGGTTGGTGGTGGCATTGATCTCCTGCGCCAGCTGGGGGGTGAGGGCCTGCAGCCGCACGCCGATGTAGGGGTGGCTGGCGTACCCCCGCTCCAGGATCTGGGCGGCGATCTTGCGGGCCACGTTGATCGGGATCGCAAAGCTCAGGCCGGCCCCGGGGGCCTGGCGGATGGCGGTGTTGATGCCGATCACCTGGCCCCTGTCGTTGATCAGCGGCCCGCCGCTGTTGCCCGGGTTCACGGCTGCGTCGGTTTGGATGTAGGGCACGCGCTGGCCCTCGCCCACCGCATTGGTGCGCTGGATCGCGCTGATGATGCCCGCGGTCACGGTGTTGTCGAGGCCGAGGGGGTTGCCGATGGCGATCGCCCACTCGCCGGGCCGCACCTTGTCGGAATCCCCCAGGGGCGCCACCGGCAGCTTGGAGGCCACCACCTTCACCACCGCCACGTCGGTGAGGGGATCGCCCCCCAGCACCTTGCCAGTGAAGGTGCGGCCATCGGGCAGGGTCACCGTCACCTCGCTGGCCCCTTCCACCACGTGGGCGTTGGTGAGGATCACCCCGTCGGAGCGGGTGATCACCCCGGAGCCCAGGCCCTGCTGCTGCTGGATCGACGGGCCCTGGCCGAACAGGCCGCCCAGGGGGTTCACCACCCGCTTGGTGGTGTCGATGCGCACCACCGATGGCCCCACCTTGGCCACCGCATCCACGATCACGTTGCTGCCAGGCGCCAGGGGGGCGCTGGGGGCCGCATCACTCACCCGCACTTCCGGTTTGTCGCGCCCCGGCAAGCCGGGGATGCCGCCATTGCATCCCGCCATCGCCAGGGTGACGGCCGTGGCGAGCGCGCCAGCCAGGACGGCGCTGGGGTGCTGGGAGCGGGCGGGCATGGGCAGCTGCTTCCAGGAATCTGGATGAGTGTTCATTTAAGACCGACCCCGCCGGGAGCCCTGCTTAAATTCATTCCCACGAGCCCGTCCGCGTTGGTGCAGCAGTCAGAGCAGCTGTGGCACCAGGTACAGGAGGCCCTTCAGGCCAGCCTCAGCAAGCCCACCTTTGAAACCTGGATTCGCCCGGCCCGGTGCCGCGGCTTCCAGAACGGCCAGTTGGAGCTGGAGGCGCCCAGCAGCTTTGCCTGCGGCTGGCTGCGCAAGAACTACCTGGGCACCATCGAGGCGGTGGCCACCGAGATCGCTGGCAAGCCGGTGAAGGTGCTGGTGGGGGCCGCCGAGGGCGATGGGGGGCTGGTGGCCGGTGGCCCCGGTGCCGACCTGGCCGCGGCGGTTCCCGCCCCTGGCGCTCCGCCGGTGGCAGGAGCGGTTCCCACCGGTGAAACCCCCCGCAAGGTGGTGCCGGGGCTCAACCCCCGCTACGTGTTCAACCGTTTCGTGGTGGGCCCCAATAGCCGGATGGCCCACGCCGCTGCCCTGGCCGTGGCCGAAGCCCCGGGCCGCGAGTTCAACCCGCTGTTCCTTTGTGGCGGGGTGGGTCTGGGCAAGACCCACCTGATGCAGGCGATCGGCCACTACCGCCTGGAGATCAATGCCAACGCCAAGGTGTTTTACGTCTCCACCGAGACGTTCACCAACGACCTGATCCAGGCGATCCGCAAGGACGGCATGCAGGCCTTCCGCGACCGCTATCGCGCCGCCGACCTGATCCTGGTGGATGACATCCAGTTTCTGGAGGGTAAGGAGTACACCCAGGAGGAGTTCTTCCACACCTTCAACGCCCTGCATGAGGCGGGCCGCCAGATCGTGATCGCCAGCGACCGGCCCCCCAACCAGATTCCGCGCCTGCAGGAGCGGCTGATCTCGCGCTTCTCGATGGGCCTGATCGCCGATATCCAGCCGCCCGACCTGGAAACCCGCATGGCGATCCTGCATAAGAAGGCGGAGCAGGAGCAGATGAGCCTGCCGCGCGATCTGATCCAGTTCATCGCTGGCCGCTTCACCTCGAACATCCGCGAGCTTGAAGGCGCCCTCACCCGTGCCGTGGCCTTCGCCTCGATCACAGGCCTGCCGATGACCGTGGAATCGGTGGCGCCGATGCTCGATCCGGTGGGCGGCGATGTGGAGGTGAAACCGGAGCAGGTGCTCGACAAGGTGGCCGAGGTGTTCGGCGTGGGGCCCGATGAGATGCGCAGCGCCAGCCGCAAGCGGGCCGTGAGCCAGGCCCGCCAGGTGGGCATGTACCTGATGCGTCAGAACACCGATCTGTCGCTGCCCCGCATCGGCGATGTGTTTGGCGGCAAGGATCACTCCACCGTGATGTACGCCGTGGAGCAGATCGAGAAAAAGCTCAACAGCGACCCCAGCCTGGCCCGGCAGGTGCAGCAGGTGCGCGACCTGCTGCAGATTGCCTCACGCCAACGCCGGTAGTGGCGGCCTGCTATCAGCGGCAGCCCTGCACGGAGATCCGGTAGCTGAAGCCCAGGGCACCGGGATCATTGCTGGCACCCACCTTGAAGTTCACCTGGGTGATCTGTTTGCCAGGAATCGCCGCGAATGGCCCGAACATCTTGCCGGTGCCCATCGGGGGATTCATCAGGGTGTTGATCACCTGAAGGTTGCTGCCATCACTGAACTTCAGGAAGCCCGCCACCGGGTACTGGGCGTTGGCGTCGGAGGAGTTGGCGGTGAAGAAGAACTTGTAGCTCCTGTAGGGCTGGGTCACGAAGAAATCCGTGTTCCAGTTGGTTTTGCCGATCAGCTTGCCCCGCCCCACCGACTTGGACACGATCGGGGTTGCCCCGTTGCCGCCCACCGGCTGCAGGAAGGTGCACTTGGCAGCGGCGCTGGCGGGCTGCAAGCTGGCGGCGGCCAGGCTGATCGCTAGGCCCACTGAGGAGAGGCCTGCGGTGGAGAGGCCTGCGGCGTTGAGGATGCGGAGGGGGGCGGGCATGGCGGCTCGTTGCAACTGGCCAGAC
Source organism: Prochlorococcaceae cyanobacterium (assembly GCA_040399185.1). Classification (GTDB taxonomy): domain Bacteria; phylum Cyanobacteriota; class Cyanobacteriia; order PCC-6307; family Cyanobiaceae; genus UBA5018. The sequence continues at coordinate 47,758 of JBBASQ010000006.1, read as the reverse complement.
CTTATGTGGTGAGCGGCTGGGCTGGATCCAGGCCCTCCACTTCCCCTTGAAACACCCGGCTGGCGGTGATGTCTTCGGCTTCGATCGTCATCAGATCGAGCTTGGTGAGGGGGCTGCCCATGCGGCTGAACAGCCGGTTGGCCTGGCGCATGCGGGCCCGGTCGATGGCATTGCGGATCGAGCGGGCATTGGCGAAGAACGGCAATTGCATGCGCCGGCCGATGTAGTCGGCGAAGGCGGCGCGGGCCTCATCGCTGAAGCGGTAGTTCTCCTCCGCCAGGATCAGCTGGGCGATCGCCAGCAATTCCGCACCGCTGTAATCGGGGAAGTCGATGTGGTTGGCCACCCGGGAGGAGAGACCGGGATTGGACTGGTAGAACACATCCATCCGCTCCTTGTAGCCCGCGAAGATCACCACCAGATCGTCGCGGTTGTTCTCCATCACCTGCAGCAGGATCTCGATCGCCTCGGCGCCGTAATCCCGTTCGTTTTCCGGCCGGTAGAGGTAGTAGGCCTCGTCGATGAACAGCACCCCGCCCATCGCCTTCTTGAGCATCTCGCGGGTCTTGGGGGCCGTGTGGCCGATGTATTGCCCCACCAGGTCGTCGCGAGTGGCTGTCACCACATGGCCCTTGCGCACATAGCCCAGGCCATGGAGGATCTTGCTCATCCGTTCGGCCACGGTGGTTTTGCCGGTGCCCGGCCGCCCCGTGAACGACATGTGCAGCGAGGGCGGCGCCGTCTCCAGCCCCACCTGCTGCCGGGCCCGGTTCACCACCAGCAGGGCGGCGATCTCGCGGATGCGGGCCTTCACCGGCCGTAGGCCGATCAGCTCGCGGTCGAGTTCATCGAGAACGGCCTCAACGCCGGCGCCTTCATAGGCCTGGCGCAGGTCGATGGTTGCGGAGTCGGTAGCGGTGTTGATCTCGCCCGGTCCCATGGCGTCAGCCCAGGGCCAGGCCATCGAGCAGGCCGTCGATCTGGCTGGCGAAGGTGTGCTCATCGGCACCGATCAGGGCGCCGTCGTCGGTGCTCTCAGGCCGCACGGTGAGATTCACATAGGTGCGTCCGAAGCTGATGTCGGGGAAGCGCCGGGTTTCCTCCGAGAGGTTGTTCAGTCGTTCCAGAAAGTCGCGGGTGGTGGCGTAATCAGCAAACTCAATCCGGCGCTCCAGCCGTTCGGCCTTCTCGGGCTTGGGGCGGGGGGTCCAGGGCTGATCCATCTCTCCGGCGCTTCTCAGCAGTGGCTCTGACGCTACGACTTCAGCCTTCAGCCCCAGCCCCACCCCCCAGGCAATCCGTGCGGCCCCTGGCCAGCCGTGCTGCCCAGGCTGTGGCGTAGCCGGCATTGGCCCGTTGCTCGGCCGGATCGGGGGTGCTGAGGGGATGGGGAAAGGTGCCCCGGATGGCGGCGTTGGTGACGCAGAACATCGACTTCTGGAAGCTGAGGCAGATCTTGACGCGTACGTCGCCTTCGCCCCGGGTGCACGCCCGATACCACTGGTGCAGCTTCTCGGGCAGGTGCCGGTACATGTCCTGCATCAGGAGGCTCGGGGGGATGCCGGCGCCCATGGTGGGCAGGGGGTCGGCGTAGAGGGCGCCGTAGGTGAAGGAGGCCTGGTCGGGGGAGATCTGCTGCGCCTGGGCGTTGAAGCTCACGGTGCCGAGGAAGGGCATGCCCCGCAGGAATACCGCCTCCACGTAGGGCACGGCCACATCCACCAGGAAGGTGAGGTTGGCCTCGGGTGGCAACACCCACAGCGTTTCGCCGTGGATGTCCACGGCGTAGGTGATCGGGTTGGCCGCGGCGGCCACCAGTCCGTCTTTGATGAACTCCACCACCTGCTCGATGCTGCGCACGCTGCCGGCGCGCTCGGCCCGGGCCAGATCGAGGAAGAGGTCGCTCATCACCCGCCAGAACTGGCCCAGGGCATGGGTGGTGGCGGCCGAGCGGATCAGTTCCACCAGGAAGCCCGGGAACACCGGATGCAGCAGGGCAAGCAGGGGGTCGCGGCTGCGTTTGCGGTCGATGATCGAGCGGCAGTTCTCGAGGAAGGCCTCGCTGTCGAGATAGGCGTCGAGACCGCCAGTACCGTGCCAGAACATGGCCTTCTGGCAGTACTCGGCGTATTCGAAGTTGATCCGGTCGTGGTTGAGATGGCGCCAGATCTTGGCTGGGTTCAGGTCGCCATCGAGAAAGCGGAACACCGGAAAGGGGTTCAGAAACTGCTTCTCGGCCTGGAAGATCAGGTTGATGCTGTAGGCATCGAGCACCTCGCCGTAGCTCTCCAGCACCCCCACCACCTCCAGTAGGTGGTCGGTGGTGTCGGCCAGGAGGGTTTCACCGGCCAGCAGCCGCCGCTGGAGCTCACCGGCATCGGCGGTGGGATTGGCGAAGGCGCGCTGGAGAAGGGGGGGATTGGCCATCAGCCCACCCCCCCTGCCGGTATGGCGGCCACCAGTTGGGGCAGCAGGGCCATCCCGGTGGTGGCGGCCTCAGCGATCGTGCCCAGGGACGCCGGCCACAGGCCGATCAGCACCACCGACAGGGCCAGGGCGAGTGACGGCCCCTGGTCCAGCAGCTGGATCGCCGGCAGACGGATGTCGAGAGGAGAACCCATGGGATCGCGGGGCGTGATGGCGAGCCGTCCGAAGAAGGCGCGGTTCACCAGCAGCAGGAAATAGACAGCCGTGAGCCCGGAGCCCACCATCGACAGCAGGGTGGCCAGGGGAAACACGCTGATGCTTCCCCGGAACACCAGAAATTCGGAGATGAAGCCGGCCATGCCCGGCAGCCCGGCACTGGCCATCACCCCCACGATCATCAGTGAACCGGTGAGGGGTAGGCCCCGTTCGGGATTGAGCAGGCCCCGCAGCACCTCCAGATCGCGGGTGCCGGTGCAGCGGTACACCGCCCCCACCAGCAGGAAGAGCAGGGCCGAGATCAAGCCGTGGCTCACCATCTGGAATACCGCGCCCAGCAGGCTCACGGGGGTGGCGGCGGCGGCGGCCAGCAGCACATAGCCCATGTGGCCCACCGAGCTGTAGGCCACCATGCGCTTCATGTCGCGCTGGGCAATGGCGGCCAGCGAGCCAAAGAGCACCGAAATGGCCGCCCAGATCGCCAGACCGGGGGCCAACTGGGCCCAGGCCTCGGGGAACAGGCCCATGCAGAAGCGCAGCAGGCCGTAGGTGCCGAGCTTCAGCAGCACCCCGGCCAGCAGCACCGACACGGGCGTGGAGGCCTCGGTGTGGGCATCGGGAAGCCAGGTGTGGAAGGGGAAGAGCGGGATCTTGATGCCGAAGCCGATCAGCAAGGCCACCAGCAGAACGAGCTGACTGCCCATCGACAGCTGGCCGGCAGCCACTGGCGTGAGGCTGAAGTCCACGCTGCCGGTGGCAAACGCCAGGCCCAGGAATGCCCCCAGGATCAGCACCCCAGAGACGGCGGTAAAGATCAGGAATTTGGTGGCGGCATAGGCCCGGTTGGCGCCTCCCCACACCGAGATGAGCAGCCAGAGCGGGATCAGCTCCAGCTCATAGAACAGGAAGAAGAGCAGCAGGTTCTCGGCCAGGAAGGCCCCGTTCACCGCGCCGCTGATCACCAGCAGCAGGGAGAAGTAGAGCCGCGGGCGGGCCTGCACATCGCGGCTGGCGATTGCGGCCACCAGGCAGAGGGCCGCATTCACGAGCACCAGGGGCAGGGACAGCCCATCAATGCCAAGGCGGTATTCCAGCCCCAGGCTGCTGAGCCAGGAGAGCCCTTCCTGGAGCTGCATCCCGCCCACCTCGGGATCAAAGGCCAGCAGCACCCGCAGGCTGGCGAGCAGCTGCACCACCAGCAGGGCGATGGCGGCGCGGCGGATGGCCGCGGGTTCGGGGTTTCCAGGCCAAAGGCCGAGGCCGATGGCGCCCAGCAGAGGAATCAGCAGGAGGAGGCTCAACATCAGCTGAACCACCACTGCATGGCGCTGAGGAGCAGCACGATCGCCACCACCGCTGTGAGCACGTAGGTCTGCATCTGACCGCTCACCCCCAGCTTCAGTCCTTCGGCACTGATCAGTGAGGCGCGGCCGATGCCGTTCACCAGCCCGTTCACCACCGCCCGGTCAAACCAGCTGGCGAAGTTGGCCAGGGCCGCCACAAAGGCCACGATCGTGGCCCGATAGATCGCTGGTGTGTAGAAGTCGAAGGCCAGGAGGTCTTGCACCAGGCGCACCGTTTTTTGCCGCGACCGAGACCAGAACTGGTCGAGGTGCACCAGGGTTCCGGCCGCCACCCCAGCCGCGCCGCTGCCAGCGACGGCTAGGGCTGCGGGCAGGGAGAAGGAGTTGATGCCAGGCACGGGGTCGAGCCGCTGCATGATCCACGGCAGCAGCAGCACAATCACCGAGAGGCTCACCATTGGGGTGGCCATCAGCCAGTTCACTTCAGGGGCGCGCCGTGTCTTTGGCGTGGGCGCCCCGAGGAACACCGATCGGAACACCCGGGTGAGATTGAGGGCCGTGAGCAGGTTGGTGAGGATGAACACGCCAGCCAGCAGCGGGGCCGCCGGACGGATGGCCTCCACGATCAGGCCGTAACACCAGAAGCACCCCAGCGGCAGCAGGCCCACCAGGCCGGCACCGCCCACCAGATAGGCCAGGGTGGTGGCGGGCATGCGGCCGCCCAGGCCCCCGAGTTCGGTGAGGTCTTGGCAGTTGGTGGTGGCGATGATGCTGCCCACGCTCATGAACAGCAGGGCCTTGGCCAGGCCATGGGCGAACAGCATCAACAGGGCAATGCCCGGCTGCTGCAGGGCAATGGCGATGAACACCAGGCCCAGATACGAGGTGGTGGAGTATGAAAACGCCCGCTTGAGATCCACCTGGGCAATGGCCACCAGCGCACCGCCCACCGCACTGATGGCCCCCACGGCCAGCAGCACGGTGGTGGCCAGTGGGGCAGCCTGAAGCAGGGGCATCAGCTTGAGCAGCACCACGGCGCCGCAGGTGACCACCACCGAATTGCGCAGGATTGAGGCCGGGTTTGGGCCCTCCATGGCCTCATCCAGCCAGAGGTGCATCGGGAACTGGGCACACTTGCCCATCGGACCGGCAATCAGGCCGAGTCCCAGCAGGTTGGCCGCCAGGGGCGGCAGGTTTGCCTGGGCCGACCAGGCGTAGAGGTCGTTGAACTCCATCGAGCCCGCCCAGGCGGAGAGCGCCACCACGCCCATCAGCAGCAGCACATCCCCCACCCGCTTGGTGAGGAAGGCATCGCGGGCGGCGGTGACCACAAGGGGTTGGGCGTACCAGAAGCCCACCAGGAGATAGGTGCTCAGGGTGAGCATCTCCAGCAGGAAGTAGCTCATGAACAGGCTGCTGCTCAGCACCACCCCAGACATGGCGCCTTCAAAGAAGCCCACCAGGCCATAGAAGCGGGCCAGCGACCATTCCTTATCCAGATACCCCAGCCCGAACACCTGGCACACCAGGCTCATGAAGGTCACCAACTCCAGGGCCGCCAGGTTGGTGAGGGATAAGTCGAAGCCGATCTCCAGGCGCAGGTCGTCGGCTTGGAACCAGGGGAAGGTGAGGTGCTGGGGCCCCAGCTGCAGCACCTCACGGATCACCAGGCTGCCGTGCACCACGGCAAGGAGGGTGACCAGGAGGTTCAGGTAGGCCGCGGGGCGGGGACCATTGCGCTTGATCCAGCCGGTGGCCCAGGGCAGCGACAGCACCATCCCGCTGAAGCCGTACAGGGGGATCAGCCAGACGGTCTGAAGCGGGAGTGGCAGGGGCAGATCGCTGACCAAGGGCATTCAGGAGACGACGTCAGAAAGTCGCCCGTTCCTCGAGCCGACGACCGTAGCCACCAAGCCTGCGCAGCCAGGCTGCGAGTTCCTCGCCGTGATGTTGTTCGTCATTCCACAGGTCGCGGAAGAACGCCTCATTGGCGCTGTCGCCAATCAAGACGCAGAAGCGAACCGCTTCTGCGTACAGCTGGATCAGGTCGGTTTCCAGCAGCTGGTTGTGGCGTAGCAGTCCGGCCAGATCCGGCGCGTGGGTAACCGGGCGCAGCTGGGAGGCGGCGGGTGCCACCCCCAGGCTGAGCATGCGCTGCACGATCTTCTCGGCGTGCTGCATTTCCTCCACGGTCTCGTGGCGGAACCGTTCGGCAGCCTCGAGGTCGCCCCAGAGCTCCACGAGGGAGGCCTGGGTCATGTACTGCTGCACGGCAGTGAGCTCAAGGCTCAGGGCGCGACCGAGGTAGCCCAGGACGCGCGGATGGGCGGCGTCCATGGCCATCACAGACGACGGCTGGCGCCGGTGCCGATCAGGGCGGGCTCAACTTCGCTGTGGGGGCGGGCAATGATGTGGGCCGCCACCAAGCCGTCGCCCACGCGCTCGCAGGCATCGGCGCCAGCCCGCACGGCTGCGTTCACAGCGCCGGTTTCACCACGGACCAGCACGGTGACGTAGCCGCCGCCCACGAATTCACGGGCCACCAGGGTCACTTCGGCCGCTTTGGTCATGGCGTCAGCCGCCTCGATGGCAGGCACCAGGCCGCGGGTTTCGATCATGCCCAGGGCAATGCCGTGCACCGGGGGAGCGGGTGTGAACGCGCTGTCGCGGGTGCTCAGGCTGCCACCGCCGATGCCGCTGTTCGAGGCGAGGCGACCACCGCTGCTGGCCTTCGTCGTGGTGGTGGCGCTGCGGCCGGAGCTGCCGCGGCGGGTGGTGGTGGCTGCGCTGCTGCGGGCCGTGGTGGCGCGGCTGCTGGCCCGGGTGGCGGTGCTGCGGCTGGTGGCCGCCCGACGGCCGGTGCCGCGGGTGCTGGTTTTGGTGGTGCTGCTGGCCGGGGTGGTGGCGGGCAGGGCCTTGGCGGGGGTAGCCGCTGCGGGGGTGCTGGGGGTGCTGGTCACGGCGGGAGCAGGCGCGGGGGTGGGAGTGCTGGAAGCAGGGGTGGCGGGAGCCGCGGCGGGCGTGGTGCCAGGGGTGGGGGTACCGGAGGTAGCCATGGCAAACGAACGGGCGAGGGACTGGGGCGGTGAGGGAGGGTTGCAGCGGTGCTGCCGCCAGACCTCAGCCGTCGGGCTCCCAGAAATCGATGATTCCGCCGATGGTGAGATCGGTGAACACCGTGGGATCGGGACAGGCCAGCCGTGCGGCTGATCCACTGGCGGTGAAGACCCAGTTCCCGGGGGCTGCACCGACCGGATCAACGGCCACGCTGATCTTGCCCTTGGCGTTGCGCAGCACCCGCAGGTTCATGTGGTCGAGACCACCCACCCGTTGGCTGCACACGATCGAGCCGGTGACCTGCATGATTTCCATTACTTGCCGGCCTCCGGATCCCAGTGGTCGATGATCCCCACGATCGTGAGATCGCTGGGATACGACTTACTGCCAGCGGCCTCACGGGCCGCGGAGCTGCCCACGCAGATCACCCAGTCTCCGGGTACACAACCCACGGCATCCACGGCCACTTTCTTGGTGCTGCCATCGAGCACCACCTGCAGATGCTTGTGCTCGAAATCGGGGATGCGGTTGGTGGAGACCAGGGGCTTGAGCACTTTGCAGATCAGCATCTTTAGTGCCCTCCCTGGCTGGCGAAGTGGATGCTGGAACCTACCGCCTCGGCCGGGACGTGCCGGTCCTGGTCGCGGATGGTGAGCAGGGCATGCAGCAGGCCCTGGTTGAAGAGATCGCGGTAGCGATTCTCGATGGCGGCCAGCACCCGCTGGCAGCTGCGGATGGCCCGTTCTCGGGCTCCAGGCACCTGACCGTGGTAGTCGAAGCGCACCACCACAGGCACCGGGAGACCGCGACTCACATTGAGCCCTTTGAAGATCTTCACACCCACGTCGAGGTCGGCGGCCCCTTCCTCCACCGTGTCCATATAGGCGAAGTAGGTGAGGTTGCGCAGGTGGATCTCCTTGAAGCCGATGCCCACGCCGATGAAGCGCTCCGCATGGCCGGCATCGCTGTAGCTGCCGCCATGGAACTGGCGCACGTAATCGATCTGGGAGATGTTGTGCTCCAGCAGGCGCGCCACCAGCTGCACCATGCCTGGATCGGGGGTTGCGGCGGCCGAGCGCTGCACCAGATCCACAAGACGCTCGCGGCCCTCGGTGGCACTGAGGCCGCGGGTGGCCTCGTACACGTCCTGGGCATCGAGCCAGCGCTCCAGGTTGGTGCTCCCATCCATTCCGGGCACGTGCACCCGGATCGCATCGGTATCGGTGTCGATGCCCATCAGCAGGAGATCCACCGATGCGCCGCAGCAGAAGCTGTTTTCCACGGCCTGCTGGAAATCCTTCAGGCGGGCAAGGCCGCAGGACGCCGCCAGCCCATCGTTGCTGCCATGGGCGGCGCAGCCCTCATGGCTGGGATCTTTGGAACTGAAGTGGTACAGCACCACCTTCAGGTAGCGGGTATCGGCGTGGGCCGGGTTCGGTACCCCCTCGCGGTAGCGGCGGTGCTCGGTCTTCACCCAGCGGTTCACCGTGTTTTCCACGTCGAACAGGGCGCCGGCATGGGGCCGCCGGCGCACGGAGCTGAAGGGGATGCGCAGGCCGTAGGCGATGGCATGGGCCAGTCGTCCGTCCGCGCAGGGCGTCACGTCGAGGAGGTGGAAGCCGCAGGAGAGCAGGAAGGCGTCGAAGGCCTCGGCCGCTGGGCTACCGGGTTTGCCGCCCAGGGGATCCCGATCAAAAAAGGAGGCGCTGGTTTGCTCGTAGGTCTCGAAGACGCACCAGGCGAAGAGGGTGCGCATGTCGAGCTGACTCACCCAGGCCGTTTCAAGAATCGGCAGGGGCAGCGTGTAGCCGAGTTCCTCGCGGGCCACCTGCTGGGCACGCTCCACAAAATCGGGCTCGTGCTGCAGGGCCGAGAGGCGCTTCAGCACGGGAACGATGCGATCAAAGGCCGCCTTAACCCCGCTGTCGTAGGCGTGCAGGGCGTCGTTGGTGCTGCGATCGGTGAGGGGGTGAAGCGGGCCACCCTGGCGGGAGGCAGCTGGGAATCCCTGGGCCCTGGGTTGGGGTTCGGAACCTGCAGCAGGCCCGCGGTTGCTGCGGGTGGATCGGCTGCGGTTGGGGGCGTCGCGGCGAGCTTGCCGCTGTTGCAGCACGGCCCGGGCCCGGGTGCCCCGCAGGGGCACAGCGGAGGTGGTGTCGGCAGCCGGGTTTGGGGACTCGGCTGCGGGATCGGGCTGGACGGCGTCAACCACCAGGCCCGGACGGCGCCGGGGCGCCGTCGGGGCGAGGGGCCTCACCGCGTTGCGTGAGGGGCGAGGCATGGTTCGATCAGCCGCGGGCGCCGCCGGACACGGTGATCAGGGAGCCAGCGGTGGTGTTGCCGCTGGAGCCGGTGACCCGGCTCACGGGCTCGGGCACTTCCTGGTTCCGCTTGGACTGGAAGCTGGGCATGGCCGTCATCGGGCCCCCCGGACGGGTGGGGTTGCGGCGACGGGCAGATGCCCCTTCAGTGCCGGTGACGCGTTCACCGCGATCCCAGTCGTCGCCAGTGATCTTGAGGCCCGCGGACACGCCCTCCCCGGTGACCCGGGACGTGGGGCGAGCATCCTCATCGGCGCTCACCGGAGCCGTTTCGATCGGGCCGCGGGCCAGTTGGGCGCCGCGACGGTCAAAGCGGAACTGCTCGGTTCCGGTCACCTTGTCGGAAGCCATGTCGAAGGGGCCGGTGATGCGGCTGCCCTGTTCATAGCTCGTGCCGGTGACGCTGCTGCGGCGATCACGGGCGGTGTGGGCCGCGCGGGCTGGGGACTGAATGCTGAATTGCTGCCAGGGCTGGGAGCCAGCGAGGGGCTGGGGGAAGTCGGCTTCACCGACGGCAGCGGCACCGCAGGCTTCGGCGAGCTGGTCGGCGCCCACATAGGGGGTGCCGGTGATGGCTTCACAGGCACCGCGCTCGGCGCCGGTGAGGTGGCCGCCGATGCCGGGCTGGATCCCGCTCATGCGGTTGGAGCCGCGCACCGGGGTGCGGGAGCGGATCTCGTTCACGGCATTGCCAGAGCAGTAGTCGCCGGCCTGTTCAAGACCCGCATAGGGGGTGCCGGTTACGGCCTTGCAGGTGCCGGGCTCATCGCCGGTCACCTTGCTGGAGCGGCCGGTCTGGGTGCCGCTCACCACCTGGGTGCGGTTGGTGATGCTGAACCCCACCTTGGGGGCTTCCGGCGCCGGCTTGCCGCCGCAGAAACCGGCGTACTGCTCGCTGCCGATGTATTCGTCGCCGGTGATGTTGCGGCAGCTGCCGGGCTCATCGCCGGTGACAAGGCCACTGCGGCCCACGGCGGTGCCGGTGACACCGGTGCCGCGCAGGGTGTTCTGGTTGGCCACCTTGGCTGGGGCCCGGCCAGCGGCCGGGGGCTCGGAGCCCAGGTATTGGTCGCCGGTGAGTTGCAGCCCGGAGCCCGGCTCATCGCCGGTCACCTTGCTGGAGCGGCCCACCATCACGCCGGACACGGCCTGGCCGCCGAGGGTCTGGCTGCGGCCCACCTTGCGGGGGCTGGGGGTTACCCCACCGCAATAGGCGGCGGACTGATTGGCTGACACGTATTCGGTGCCGGTGATGCTCTTGCAGGTGCCGGGTTCGTCACCGGTCACCTTTTCGCTGCGACCCACTTCGTTTCCGGTGACCCGGTTGCCATGGCTGGTGGCGGTGACGCGCACCTTGGCCGGCTGGGTGGCAACCGGAGCGCTCTGGCAGAAGGTTTGGAACACCTCAGCGCCGAGATATTCGGTGCCGGTGATGGGGCGGCAGGTGGCTGCTTCGTTGCCGGTGGTCTTCACCGAGCGGTTGGCCTGGGTGCCGGTGACCACCTGGCCGCTGCTGGTTTGGCTCACCCCCACCTTCCAGTGGGCATCGGCAGCACCAGCGGCTGCAGCGGCCTGCTTGGCGCCGTTGCGGTTCGGGCCCGTGGGACGGGTGCCGCCGCTGCGGGCGGTGCCAGCACTGCCCACCTTGCTCTTCAGCTCACGGACTTTCTGGGCCAGCTCGCGGGTGCTGATGTCGGGATTGCCGTGACGGGCCACCGATGCGGCGGTGCTGCTGGTGGGGGTGCTGGCCGATTTGCCGCGCTTGGAGAGGGCTTCGCGGCGGGCAAGCACCAGGGCCCGGCTGGGGTTGTGGTTGGCCTGGCGCTTGGGGGTACTGCTGCGACGTTCGCTGGTGGCCCGGTTGCCCAGGTTGCTGCTCAGACGGGTGGGAGCCGGGGTGCTGGCCGGGGCGTTGTGCTTCTCCTGACACTTGCAGGTGCGCTCTTTCTCAGGAGCTGCCGTGGTGGCAGTCGGCCGCACAACGCCGAGGTCGGTGCGGGTGCGGTCTTTGGAGGTATTGGCACGCTTGCCGCCACGGCTGAGGGCTTCGCGGCGGGCCAGCACCAGATCCCGGCTTGGATTGGCCACGCGCTTCGCGGTGCGGCTGGCGCCGCTGCTGCTACTGGAGAGCGAGGGGCCGGCTGGCCGTCGGGACCGGTCGCTGGCGGCGGGGGCACTGGCCGCGATCACTTCGGCCCGCGGAGCTGCAGCGGGAGCCGATGTGGTGCGGGTGGGACGGGCATCGGTGGCGGTACGCACCCGGTTGGCCCCGGACGTGAAGCGGCTGGCGGCTTTCTTGCCACCGTTGGTGAGAGCGCGGCGACGCTCAAGTGCTGCTTCCCGGCTGGAGGTGCTGGCCATGTCCGCCCGTCGAATGGATTGACTAAGGAGTAAGAAGTTGCGGCCCTGGCGGATGGCCAGGACCGCACGGTCGAATTGCGCGAGATCAGCGAGAGGCTGAAATCAGCGGCCTTCGAACACCACGAAGCAAGAGCCCTGGCTCTGGGTGTAGGCGTCGTAGCCCACCAGACGGACGTGATGGTCGGGGTAAGCGCGGTGACAAGCTTCGAGCTCGTTCACGATCACGCTGAGGTCCTTCTCACCGAAGAAGGGAAGCTTCCAGTAGGACCAGTAGGTGGCCATGGAGCGGCTGGGGTGGATGTGCTCAATGAGCGGGCTCCAACCCTGGGCAATGATGTAGGCGATCTGGTCGTAGATCTCGTCCTGGGTCATCGGCGGGAGGAAGCCGAAGGTCTCCAGGGTGGCGACTGTTTGGTAGTCACCCACGGTGCTCTTGAAGGGCATGGGGATCCTGTGGTGGATGGAATGGATAGACGTGATGACGGATCACCGGATGGTTGGAGGCTTCAGTTGCCTGATGCCTCCAGATCCATCTCAGGGAACGATCACTGAACGTCGAGCTTGTCGACGGTGTCGAACTCGAACTTGATTTCCTTCCAGGTCTCGAGGGCGATGGCCAGCTCGGGGCTGTGCTTCGCGGCTTCCATGAGGATGTCGCGGCCTTCGCGCTCGATCTCGCGACCGGCATTGCGGGCCTTCACGCAGGCTTCGAGAGCCACGCGGTTGGCAGCAGCACCAGCAGCGGAACCCCAGGGGTGACCGTGGGTACCACCACCGAACTGGAGCACCGAGTCGTCGCCGAAGATGCTCACCAGCGCGGGCATGTGCCACACGTGGATACCGCCGGAGGCCACGGCGAACACGCCGCCCATGGAACCCCAATCCTGGTCGAAGAAGTTACCGCGGCTGCGATCTTCGGGAACGAAGGATTCGCGCAGCTGGTCGATGTAGCCCAGGGTGGACTGACGATCGCCTTCAAGTTTGCCCACCACGGTGCCGGTGTGCAGTTGGTCACCACCGGAGAGACGGAGGCACTTGGCCAGCACACGGAAGTGGATACCGTGCTTGGGATGGCGGTCGATCACCGCGTGCATGGCGCGGTGGATGTGCAGCAGCATGCCGTTCTTGCGGCACCACTTCGCCAGACCGGTGTTGGCCGTGAAGCCACCGGTGATGTAGTCGTGCATGATGATCGGCTGACCGAGTTCTTTAGCGAACTCAGCGCGCTCATACATGTCCTCGGGAGTTGCCGCGGTCACGTTGAGGTAGTGACCCTTCTTCTCACCGGTTTCGGCTTCGGCCGACTTCACAGCTTCGGCAACGAACTCGAAGCGGTTCTGCCAGCGCTGGAAAGGCTGCGAGTTGATGTTCTCGTCGTCCTTGGTGAAGTCGAGACCGCCGCGGAGGCACTCATACACCACGCGGCCGTAGTTCTTACCGCTCAGGCCGAGCTTCGGCTTGATGGTGCAGCCCAGCAGGGGACGGCCGTACTTGTTCATCCGGTCGCGCTCGACCTGGATGCCGTTCGGCGGACCCATGCAGGTCTTGATGAAGGCCAGCGGGAAGCGAATGTCTTCCAGGCGCAGGTGGCGCAGGGCCTTGAAGCCGAACACGTTGCCGACCAGGGAGGTCAGCACGTTGGTCACCGAACCCTCTTCGAACAGATCGAGGGGGTAGGCGATGAAGGCATAGAAGGATTCCTTGTCGCCAGGAACGTCTTCGATGCGGTAGCAGCGGCCCTTGTAGAAGTCGAGGTCGGTGAGGAGCTCGGACCACACGGTGGACCAGGTGCCGGTGGAGGATTCAGCGGCCACAGCGGCAGCCACTTCTTCCTTGGGCACACCTTCCTGGCCGGTGCACTTGAAGCAGGCCAGCAGGTCGGTGTCGAGGGGGACGTAATCAGGAGTCCAATACGTGTCGCGGTACTCCTTGACCCCAGCGTCGTACTTCTTGCTCATGGAGATTCTCCGGTTGGGTCGGTGAGGGATTGATCGAACAAACGCCTCAGATCAGGCGTTGATTCGAAATCAGTCCTTCTGACCGGCGTAGTTGCCGTTACCCAGGGCAGGCTCCACTTCGCGGTGGGGGCGGGCAATGATGTGGGCAGCCACCAGGCCATCGCCCACGCGCTCACAGGCATCAGCGCCGGCACGCACGGCGGCGTTCACAGCGCCGGTTTCACCGCGCACCATCACGGTGACGTAACCGCCGCCGACGAATTCGCGGGCGATCAGGCGCACTTCGGCAGCCTTGGTCATCGCGTCAGCGGCTTCGATCGCGGGAACCAGGCCCCGGGTCTCGATCATGCCGAGGGCGATGCCCATGGTTTCGTTAGCCATTACCTGCTCCTGGTGGAGGGGGTGGAATGTTCGCCAGCAACAGTGCTCCCCCGCTAAACCCCCCGTCAACCCGTTTGAGCGGTCGTTGCCATCAACGTTTTCACGGCCTTGGATAAGCGCCGCTCATCAGTGCCACATAAATCGTTAGGGATTGCTTGGCGGCCCAGTGTCTGCAAGCGATCTCGGCGGTAGCCATGGCCACCGGTCGCCCCCTAGGGGTGGGTTCAAATCTCCTGTTTCTTGCTCTGGAGCCGGCAACCCGCAGCTTTCGCCCTGGGGCGGACTGTTCAACCCGTTACCGGCTCCATCCTTTTCGGCGCTCTTGCACAATGGCCCCTCCTGGAGCAGTGCCGTGCCGGCTTCTGTGCTGGTGATCGCCAGTGGCAACCCCCACAAGGTGGAGGAGCTCCGGGCCATGCTCGAGCTCACTAATCTGGAGGTGCGCCAGCAGCCCCGTGACCTCGAGATCGAGGAGACCGGCACCACCTATTTGGAGAATGCCCGCCTGAAGGCTGAAACCGTGGCGGCCCTCACCGGCCACTGGGCCCTGGCCGACGATTCCGGGTTGGAGGTGGATGCCCTCGACGGTGCCCCCGGGATCTACTCAGCCCGTTACGCCCCCACGGACCACGAACGGATTCACCGGTTGCTCCACGCGATGGGCGACAGCCTTTATCGCGGCGCGAGTTTCCGCAGCGCCATGGCCCTGGCCGACCCGAGCGGCACCACGGTGCTGGAGGCCGAGGGGGAGTGCCGCGGGCGCATCCTTTCGGCCCCGGACGGCCATGGTCCCGGCTACGACAGCATTTTCTATGTGCGTGAGGCCGGCAGCAGCTACGCCCGGATGGGTGCCCACCTCAAGACCAAGCTCGGCAGCCGTGGCAAGGCAGCCCGCCTCCTTGCCCCTGGCTTGAAGCAGCACCTGGGGTTGCCTTAAGGCAGGCGCTGCAGGGGGGTCAGCCCGCGGCGTTGGCGTTGATGTGCTGGATGGCGCGCATGGCCGCCGCCGCCGCTTCCTCCACGTCGCCCTCGCGGCCCGCCAGGGTGAGGCGACCAAAGGCACCCACCGCCTTTACATCGACCACGGTGATATTGGAGGCCTTTTCCGCCTCATTGGCTGCGATCAGCACGTAGCCGGCCGGCTCGGTTTCCAGGATGAACATGCTCATGCCGGCCTGAATCATCGAACCGCGCCGGTTCTGGCGGTTGATCAACACGGCGTGGTCCGGTGTGATGGCCCGGATGATCTCGGTCCAGCTCACCTCGCAGCGGCTGCGCTGCTCCACACGGTTGCCGATGGCCTCCAGCACCACATCGCCGGAGTGCAGCACGCTGCTCTGGTCGCGGTGGTAGATCGCCAGCGAGCCAAACGCCCGCTCCACCACCATCTGGCCCAGGCGCACCGTGCTGGCCTTGAGGGCGATGTCGGTGACCCGGTGCACGGCCATGCCAGGCGACACCTCCAGCCAGAGGCAGGCATCCCCGGGGATTGGCAGGAATCCCTGGCTCACCGTGCCCATGTAGGCGGCGAGCTGGGGTTGCAGCGAGTCGAGGAACACATAGGTGCGCAGCTCGATCGACTGCACGTGGCTCGACTGGGTGGCCAGCCGTGTGCCCTCGCTGTCGGTGGTAATCACGCAGCTGGCGCCGTCGCCATCGCCGTTCACCAGGGTGCCGGTGATCGTGGGGCCCCCACTGCGCTCGCTGCTGGCGAAACCGCTGCTGCCGAAACCGGTGCGGGTGGGCATCCGCGCTGTGGGAGCGGCCGCCAACGTGTTGCGCCTCTGCCTGGTCGCCCGGTTATCGGATGGCAGCGGGCGGGCGGGCATTCGGTGCGGTGACTCCCCCGGATGGCGCTGCCGGAATTGCGGCGACTTTACCGCCTGCCCCCCGATGCCCCTTGCCGCGCCGATGCAAGCCGGTACCGTCCGCCCAACGTTGATCGGGGACGTTCATGGCCACCAAAAGGAGCAACGCCCGCGCCACGTCCAAGCCGGCCGAAACCGAGGTGGACACCACCGCCACCGAAGCGATGCCTTCCGAATGGATGGCCCAGGCCGTGGCCCAGGGCATCAAGCCTGAACAGGCCCTGGCCTGCATTGGCCTGGGGTTGATGCAGAAGATGGCCGCCAGTGGCGAGCTGCCCTGGATCTGGAGCGAAGCCGAAGATGGTGGCCAGGCGGATCTGGCCGGCCTGCGCCAACGCCTTGAGCTGGTGCAGCTGGCGATCGATACCGGCGCACCCCTCAGCACCGCCGAGGTGTCGCATCTCCTGGGCTCGCGCCCCACTGCCGCCGAGATGCAGCGCGGAGGCTTGCGGGCCAGGCGCCTGGG
This sequence comes from Prochlorococcaceae cyanobacterium, assembly GCA_040399185.1. Classification (GTDB taxonomy): domain Bacteria; phylum Cyanobacteriota; class Cyanobacteriia; order PCC-6307; family Cyanobiaceae; genus UBA5018. The sequence goes on along the minus strand of JBBASQ010000006.1, from coordinate 31,399 downwards.
GCGCAACGTGTGGAAGCTCAGCCGGGCCAAGGCCGAGGAGGGCCCTGGCCGCAGCGACTCCCTGAGCGCCAACCCCTTTGCCCGGCGCTTTTAGGCGGCCGTTTCAGCCCAGGCCCACCAGTTTCATCGAGTAGTCCCACACCTTGGCGGCGGTGTCGGGGTTGCTCGCCTTATCGGACAGCTCCTGGCTGAACTGCTTGCCCCCCTTCTTCTGGCGGTTGCCCCAGCTCCAGTGCACGCCTGAGGTGGCGAACTCCGGATCGGCCACCACCTGGGCCACCCGTTCACCGGCCAGGGCCTGGCTCACATAGCCGCCGGTGATGTTCTTCTGGAACCAGGGAAAGATGGTCTGGAACGCCTTCGGGGTGTTGCGGAACAGGGGCGTGTCGGCCACGCAGCCCGGGTAGAGGGAGCTGAACGTGATGCCGGTGCTTTCGTGCAGGCGCCGGTGCAGCTCCTGCGTGGTGATCATGTTGCAGAGCTTGCTGTCTTTGTAGGCCTTACCCGGCTTGAACGGCTTGCTGTTGGCCATGGCGATCGGAGCCTTGAAGCCAGCGGCAAAGCCGGAGAGATCGCCCAGGTCGGCGGGGGCGGGGATGGGGATCTTGCCGCCCAGTTCCTTGGAGTTGGCGGTGACCGTGCCGAGGATCACCACCCGGCGGGAGGGGTGGCTGGAGCGCTGCAGATCGGGCAGCAGCAGATGGATCAGCAGGAAATGGCCCAGGTGATTGGTGGCCATCGAGATCTCGTAGCCCTGGGGGGAGCGCTCGGGCTCCTTCAACCGGGGCTTGTACACGGCGGCATTGATCACCAGCGCATCGAGGGGTCGGCCGATCGAGGCCACCAGTGTTTCGACGCCGGTGCGCACGCTCTCCAGATCCCCCAGGTCCATCCGGAGGTGATGCAGGCGCTCGGAGGAGATGCCGAGGGAATCGGCAGCAGCGCCTGCCCTCACCGGGTCGCGATTGGCCGTCACCACGGTCCAGCCCCGGTCCACCAGGGCCTTCACGGCATTGAGACCAACCCCGGAGGTGGTGCCGGTGATCAGAACGGTGCCTGGGGTGCCGGTCGTGGCGGCGGCCATGGAGCTGGGCGGCGGGGGCGCCTCAACTTACGGAGTGCTGCCAACCCCGCGGGTGTTCAGCGCTGGGAGGCAACAGATGGAAATGGCTTCTCGGCCCCGTTCTCCCAGACAACGCGCAGGCGGTTGGGGGCAATCCACTGGTTCTGTTCGCGGATCAGGCGCTGTTCGCCATCGGTACCGAACAGACGGTCAAACCGTTCACGGGCTCGGGCCAGCTTGGCCTGCTCCAGATCCAGCACAGCCGCCAGTTCGCCCTGTCGCTCCATCCGCTCCTGATAGGCACCGGCCAGGCGTACCAGGCTCACCCCCGCCAGCAGGGCCAGGCTGAGCTTCACGGTGAGGCCGATGGCGCTGCACAGCAGCTCGCGCCGCTCGGGCGACAGGGCGGCGGCGGGAGCGGGGCCCAGACCCGCAGCCTCGATGGGATCAACGGGCTTCAGCCGCCTTGGACGACTGGCCGCGGTGCGCGCTGGGCCGGGCTTCAACGGGGATGGCGCTCCGCGCATGGGGGATCGCGCAGGGCGCGACGGGCTATGGCGCGGTTTTAGCGCCCCAGCCGGCCGCTGCCAAGCAGGGCCACCTGGGGCGCTGGACAATCAGGCCTTGTAGAGGCTGAAGCAGAGACGGACGGCCAGCACGCCGGCGTGGGCGGCCACCACCAGGGCGATCAGCACTTCGGCTTGGCTGAGGGCGGAAACCATGGCAGTGGAATCGAACAACAGATCGGCACCATTCTTTGGTGCCCGGTGGCTACGGTCCAGCCTCCAGCGCCCTGCTGTCACAGCTCTTGATGGCCGACCTCCCCGCCCCCGTTCCGAGTGGCCGCGATGGGGCGGAGCCGGTGCCCGTGGGTCCGGACCAGATCCGGCGACTGGATCTCTCCCCCCTCGATGGGCTGGCCAGGCTCGATGGGGCCTCGCTGCTGCAGCGCAGCGGCTCCCTCACGCTGCAGCTGGTTTGGCCCCGCAGCGACGACGACCCGCGGGAGCTCTCCGAGGTTCCCGAAGTGCGGCTCTGGGCCCTGCGGGCCGACGCCGCCTACCCCTGGCTGCCGCTGCTGCTGGATCGCGCCAGCGGGGAGCTCACCCGCCATGTGGCCATGCTCCTGCCCCACGGCTTCAGCCGCACCGAAGGCATTCGCTTTGCGCCCGAGAGCCTGGAGCTGTGGATGACCCACCGGCTGTTCCAGCTGGATGGTTGGGCCCGCGGCCAGGGGCTTAACTGCCGCCAGGGACTCGCCCAGATGGCGGCGGTGCTGGGCTTTGAACTGGATCCGGGCTTCTGGGACGCCCTGCCCCCGGCCTGAAGGCGGGTCACCGGGCGAGCCGTTCAGCTGCCCAGCAGCAACTGGATGGCCCGTCGGGCGCTGTCGAGGGCCAAAAACAGGGTGAAGGCGCGCAGCAATCCCACCAGCCGTTGTTCGGGCACCTTGTTGAGCCGCTGGGCCGACCACTGGGCACCCACCGCTGCCGTGCACCCCAGCAGCAGACCCACCGGCAGCATGGCCCGCCCGTCCTGAACGAAGGCCAGCGAGGCGAAGCTCGAGGCCGTGAGCACCGCCAGGGTGCTGAAGCGGATGGCCAGGTGCACGGGCACCGCCAGCAACCGCACCATCAGCGGCACCATCACCAGGCCGCCTCCCACCCCCAGCATCCCGCTGGCCAGCCCGGCCACGGCCCCCACCGCGGCCAGCCCCGCCAGATCCCGCGGGCGCTGTTGCGGCTGCTGGTTGGCCGGAAGGTCGGCACGCGAGCGGATCAGCAGGCTCAGCAGCCCGTACATCGCCGCCTGCAGGGCCAGCAGCAAGCCCCCATCGAGCCCGTAGCCAAGCTTGCTGAACAGGGCGCCGCCCGCCGCTGCCCCCGCGGCGATCGCCAGGCCCCCCCGGATCGGCAGGGTGCGGTTGCGCAGGTGGGCCCAGGTGCCGCCGAAGGTGGTGGGCACGATCGCCACGGTGCTGGTGGCCAGGGCGGCATGGGGGCTGAGGCCGAGCAGCAGCAGCAGCGGTGAGAACACCAGGCCGCCTCCGATGCCCAGCAGGCCCGAGAGCAGCCCTGCCATCAGGCCCAGGGGCAGCAGCACGGGCAGCAGGCTCCACGGCATCAATCCGACACTGGGCGCATGGAGGAACCCTCAGCATCGTTCACCGCATTGCCCAGGAACGGCGCCACCGGCCCGATGGCGCTGTTGCCGGCGCTGCGATTGGGCGGGGCCTGGCAGATGGCCATTGACGCCTGGATGCTGGAGCAGCGCAGGCCGATGCTGCGGTTCTACCGCTGGCGGGGCCCCACCCTTTCCCTCGGGCGGCACCAGCGGCGGGTTGAGCCCCACTGGCTGGATCTCGCCCGGGAGGGGGCCATCACGCTGGTGCGCCGTCCCAGCGGCGGCCGGGCCGTGCTGCATGGTGGCGACCTCACCTACGCCCTGGTGTGGCCCGATGCGGCCGGCAGCCGTGAGCAGGTGTATCGCCATGCCTGTGGCTGGTTGCAGCGGGCCTTTGAGGGCTTGGGGTTGCCGCTGCAGTTCGGCCAGCAGGCCGCCAGCCCCCAGCCCGCCAGCTGTTTTGCCCTCAGCACCAGCGCCGACCTGGTTCATGGCGATGGCGCCAAGCGCATCGGCAGTGCCCAGCACTGGCACCAGGGTTGTCTGCTCCAGCACGGCAGCATCCAGCTGGATCCGCCGGCAGCCCTATGGACGCATCTCTTTGGGGCTCCCCCTCCCCGGCTGCCGCCCCTGCCGGTGGGTGAGCAGGAACTGGAGCAGGCCCTGATCGCGAGCGCGCTGGGCTGGCTTCCGGGTGCGGCCCGTGGCCTGGTGCCCGTGGTCCTTGAGGCCGAGCAGATGGCGCGGATCAGCCGACAGGTGCAGGCCTTTCAGCTGGATTTGGCCTCGCCGGACGCCACCATCGAGCGCACCACCGGCGCCAGCGCCAGTCCCAGGGGGTAGGTGTTGTGGCGCCGGGCCGCTTCGAGCAGGGCGGCGGGCAACTTCAGCCCCAGCTTGCGCAGCACCGCCTCTCCGAGGTCGGGGCGGTCAATCGTGCCGCTGGGCAGGCCGGCGGGACTCAGCACGAGCAGCCGGTTGCTGCCGCTGTCTTCCAGCTGCTGTACGGCCTGCCAGAGCGGGGCCGCTTCGCCGATGGCCGGCAGGCTCGAGAGGGGCTGGAGATGGTCGCCGATGCGATCGGTGTCCCAGCGCTGTACGGGCAGCTGCTGCAGCGGCTGATCGTCGATCACGCCGCGCCAGCGCCCCCGGTCGGTCACCAGCAGCCAGTCGCCCTGGCCCGCCGCTTCCGTATCGGCCAGCCGCAACCGGCTGAGGTCGCGCAGCTTGCCGTCGGCCTCCAGCACCCGGAAGCGCCGGCCGGCCGCATCGCGCACGCGGAGCGCGTTCAGGCTCTCCTGGAGGGCCAGCACCTGGCTCTGGTTGCGGGCTGCCCCCAGGCCGAACCAGCCCAGCAGCATCAGCCATACGCCCCCGGCCCCGCGGCCATTGAGCACCATCACGGCACCCAAACCCACCGCCAGATAGGCCAGAAAGCGGCCGCAGCCATTGGCCACCTGAATGCCGCGGCGCTGGCTCCCGCTGGCCTGCCACACCAGGGCCTTCACGATCAGGCCGCCGTCCAGCGGTAGGCCGGGCAGCAGGTTGAACAGGCCCAGCACCAGGTTGAGGGTGCCGAGTTCGCGGGCCATGGCGCCCAGCCACGGTGCCAGGTGGGCCGCCGGGTGGGTGCTGGCCAGAAGGGCGGTGCCCAGGGCCAGGCTCACCGCCGGGCCAGCCGCCGCCACCAGCAGCGCCCCGATGGGCGTGCTGCATTCGCGTTCCACGCTGGCCACCCCGCCCAGCAGGAACAGGGTGATGCTGCGCACCTTCACCCCCTGGGCCAGGGCCACGAGCGAATGGCCCAGTTCGTGCAGCAGCACTGACACGAACAACAGCAGGGCCGTTGCCAGCCCCAGGCCCCAGAGGGCCGGGGTGCCGGCCGGTTCCCGCAGCTGCTGCGCGAACTGCTGCTGGAAGGCCGCGGTGGCCAGCAGCAGGATGATGAACCAGCTCGGATGGATCCGCAGGGGGATGCCCCGGATCGATAGGAGTTGCCAGCCCTCGCCCACAGGCCTCCGTTGCAAGCGCCAATCCTAGAAACGCCCCACCGTTCTGGCCCTGCTCCGATGGCACCGCTGCTCAAGATCTGCGGACTGCGCCTGCCGGATCAGGCCGAGGCGGTGGCGCGGCTGGGGGTGGATGCCATCGGGGTGATCGGGGTGGAGGCCTCGCCCCGCTGGGTGCCGGTGGCCGATCGCCCCGCCCTGTTTGGGGCCGTGGCGGCGGCCGCTCCGGCCTGTGGGCGCGTGCTGGTGGTGGCCAACCCCACAGACCAGGAGCTCGGGCACTGCGGGCTGGCGATGGGCCACACCGTGCTGCAGCTCCATGGTGATGAAACCCCCGAGCGCTGCGCGGAGCTGCGTGGCCGGTTGCCGGGGCTGGAGCTGTGGAAGGCCCTGCGGGTGCGGGAGGCGGCGGATCTCGACCGCGCCCAGGCGTACGCCGGCGTCGTGGATGCCCTGTTGCTCGATGCCTGGGTGCCCGACCAGTTGGGGGGCACGGGGCACCGCATTCCGCTGGAGTGGCTGGCCGGCTTTGCGCCGGCCCTGCCCTGGTGGCTGGCGGGGGGCATCAGGGCCGACCGCATTGCCCTGGTGCAGCAGGCCCTTCGGCCGACGGGGCTGGATGCCTCCAGTGGGGTGGAACATGCCCCGGCCGACAAAAATCTGGCCGCCGTGGCGGCCTTGGTGGCTGCGGTGCGGGCTTGGCCGTTGGCCCCCCATTGAGCAAGAGTCGGGGCCGGCCCGCCGGTGGCCCGAGATCCCCGATGCCTTCGCTGCGCCGCCCCGTTCACGCCCTGGCCTTGGCCGCAGCCCTGGCTATGGCCCCGCCGGTCTGGGCCCAGGATCTGGTGGGCTGTCAGCTCACCGACGACGGCCAGCTCCAGTGTGTGCCAGGGGTGAGTGCCGATCCCCAGAGCCAGATCCGAGCCACGCGCCAGGAAATCTCCACGGATCTGCAGCTGGAGCAAGCCGTCCAGCAGCAGATCAACGGGCTGCAGCAGTTGGTGCTGGCCGGTCAGGCTGCTGAAGGGCAGTTGCTGACGGCCACGGTGACGGCCGATGCCCTGGCGGGCCTGCCCCCTTCCGCGTTCCATTGGTATCGCCTCACTCCGGGCAGCACCCGCTGGGTGTTGATCCCGGGTGCATCAGGCCCCTCCTATCGGCTCCAACCGGTGGATGTGCAGACCAAGGTGATGGTGGTGGTGGCGGTGCCCACCCAGGGAGGCGGCAGTCAGCGCCAGCCCTCTCCAGCTGTTGGCCCGGTGCAATCGGCCCAGCCCTGAAGCTGGGCCCCTTGGGATTGGGCTCCTGTTATCAGGTGCCGAGCATCGATTCCTGCTGCTTCACCAGTTCGAAGAACTCGGCCTTGAGGCTGGGATCGTGACGGAAGTCTCCACGCACCACGGAGTTCACCATGCTGGTTTGGGGTTCCTTCACGCCGCGCCACTTCATGCAGTAGTGCTGCGCTTTCACCAGGATGGCCAGGCCCTGGGGTTGGCAGAGACGTTCAATCTCATCGGCCAGGATCATCACTGCCTCTTCCTGGATATGGGGGCGGGAGAACACCCAGTCGGCCACGCGAGAAAACTTGGAGAGGCCGATCACCCGTTCACCCGGCTTGATGCCGATCCAGCAGTTGCCCAGGATGGGCACCAGGTGGTGGGAGCAGGCTGAACGCACCGAAATGGGGCCAACGGTGTAGATCTCATCCAGCTTCTTCACGTTGGGGAAGCTGGCGATCTTGGGTTGCTGGTGATAGCGCCCCTTGAACACTTCGTGGAGATACATGCGAGCGACGCGCTCGGCGGTCTCCTCGGTGTTGTGATCGTTGTCGATGTCGATCACAAGGCTGCGCAGCAACTCACGCACCTTGCCCGCCACTTCGATCTCCAGCTGATCGAGTTCACCTTCGGCCAGATGATCAGAGATGTTGTCGTTGGCCAGGAACGGAATTCCGGCCTGCTCCAGCCGCTGGCGGATCCGCAGGCTCACCGGCGGCAGTGCCGCATCGGGGGTGGCGCCCAGGGAGGCAATGCTGGAAGGAAGGGTGGATGTCATGGAGAGCTCAGAGCGCGCCGGCAGCCGGCATAAGGGTCAGGTCTTCGACCACCTGATGGTCCGGTTGACGGGCCAGGTAAAGCAGGGCCTCGGCCGCTTGATCGGCGTTCAGCATGGCACGGCGATCAAAGGAGCTGTCGACCGTTTCGCTGTCCCAGAGGGGCGTATTTACCGCACCAAGGGTGAGCGTTGATACGCGAATTCCGTGGGCGCGCTCTTCTTCCGCCAGGCAACGGCTGAATGATTTCAGGCCCGCCTTGCTCACGCAGTAGGCGCCCCAGTCGGGAAATGCGTTGTGAGCGGCATGGCTGCTCACGTTGATGATCAGGCCCCGGCGTTGCTGGCGCAGGGCGGGAACCACCGCCTGGCACACCTGGAACACCGCCGTGAGGTTGAGCTGGAGCAGCCACTGCCAGCGCTCCAGGGGCATGGCCGCCAGGCCACCGGTGTAGGCGGCGCCGGCGTTGTTGATCACCACATCGGGGGTGCCGCCCTGGCTGAGCAGCGTGGTGATGGCCGGTTCGATCGCGCTGGGATCGGTGAGGTCGACCTCTGCCGCGTGAACCTCAGTGCCCTGGCCGCGCAGCTCCTGAATGAGCGCCCTGAAGGCATCGGATGGTCTGGCGAGCAGCAGCAGGCCATAGCCGGCCTGGGCAAAGGCCCGGGCAGCGGCTGCGCCGATACCTCGCGAGGCACCCGTGATGAAGACAGAAGCCAAGCGGCGGAGCGGCGAACGCAGATTGGGCGTTGGGGATCGCCTGGGTGGGGATCCCCTGATCCCGAATCAAACCTTAAGAACTGAGCGACGGATCTGCGGCCCCGCTCTCGAGGAACCGGCCCATGCGACGGAACTTGGCGTAGCGCTGATCGATGAGCTGGCGCTCGTCGAGGGTCCCCAGTTCCGCCAGAGCCCCCAGCAGGGCGGCCTTGAGGGTTTCGGCCGCCTGCAATGGTGCCCAGTGGTTGCCGCCGGAGGGTTCCTCCAGCACCCGATCCACGATGCCGAGCTTGAGCAGGTCGGGGCCGGTGATCTTGAGGGCTTCGGCCGCCACCGGGGCCTTGGCCGCATCCCGCCAGAGGATGGAGGCGCAGGCCTCAGGGCTGGCCACGGTGTAGACGCTGTGTTCAAACATCAGCAGCCGGTCGGCCACGCCGATGCCGAGGGCTCCGCCAGAGCCGCCTTCGCCGATCACGGTGGCGATGATCGGCACCCGCAGCCGGAACATCTCGCGCAGGTTCACGGCGATGGCCTCCCCCTGGCCCTGCTCCTCGGCCAGCACACCGGCGTAGGCCCCGGGGGTGTCGATGAAGCTGAGGATCGGCAGCCGGAACCGGTCGGCGTGCTCCATCAGCCGCATCGCCTTGCGGTAGCCGCCCGGTGAGGCCATGCCGAAATTGCGGGCCACGTTCTCCTTGGTGTCGCGGCCTTTCTGGTGGCCCAGCAGCACCACCCCCTGGGTGCCGATCCGGCCCACGCCACCCACCAGGGCCTGGTCATCGGAGCCGCGGCGGTCGCCGTGCAGTTCCAGGAATTCGTCGGTGATCACCTGGATGTAATCCAGGGTGCTGGGCCGTTGGGGGTGGCGGGCCACCTGGATCTTCTGGGCCGGGGTGAGGGCTTCGAAGATCTCCTTGCGCCGCCGCGTGGCCAGGGTTTCCAGCTGCAGCAGCTGCTGGCTCACGTCCACTTCGGAGTCGCGGGCGAGCTGGCGGATCTGCTCGATCTGCTCCTCGAGCTCCACCAGGGGCTTCTCGAACTCCAACAGGGCGCGGCGAGCCATGGGTGGACAGCGAGGGAACGGATCGGGAGGGAAGGAACAACAGCTCCCCAAGGGGGGAGCGGCGCTGCTCAGGCCGTGAGAACGGCTTCGCGGGCTGCTGGGTGCTCCAGCGCCAGGGCCTTGAAACCGTGGCGAAGCGAGGCTTCACCAATGCGGTCCATGTTGGCGAGGGTGATGTTGTTGCGGCCCCAGCTGAAGTTGGTGTGGATGTCTTCGAAATCCAGGAGCATCGCTTCAGCGAAGCAGGCGAACATTTGACGCTGCGGTTTGGCCATTTCGGCCACCTCCATCATCTGCCAGCCGATGTCCTGCCAGAACTCCACGATGCCGCCCTTGAGCACATGGACGCCTTCGGCTGCTGCCTTGGTGTCGAGGTTCTTGGGATAGCCCCCATCAATCATCAGGCAGGGGCGCTTCAGGGACGCGGTGTCGATCTGCAGGCTCTGGGGCAGGCTGGCCACCCACACCACCACATCGGCCTCGGGAAGGGCCTCCTCAAGGCTGAGGATCCGGCCTTCCCCCAGGCTCTCCTGAAGTTCCACCAGGGGTTGGGGCCGACGGGCCACGAGCAGCAGTTCACCCACGCCCTCGCGTTGCAACCAGCGGCAGACGGCACTGCCGATGTCGCCGCTGGCACCCACCACGGCCACCTTGGCGCTGGCCAGATCGATGCCCAGGGCGGGGGCGTTGGTGACCACCTGCTGGCAGATCACCCAGGCGGTGTGGGTGTTGCCGGTGGTGAAGCGCTTCCACTCCAGCTCCACGGCGCTCACCCGTTCTTCCCGCAGCAGGTTCATGTCCTCGAAGATGATCGAGGTGAAGCCCCCCAGGGCGGTGATGTCGATGCCGCGCTTCTGGGCCAGTTCCATGGCCTTGAGCACCTTGCGCTTGGCCGTTTTGAAGCGGCGCAGCATTTCGGGAACGAACACCGAATCGATGTAGGCCCCCTGGATCGTTTTTCCCGTGGGGCTGGTGACGTTCACCGTTTCCACCAACTGGGGTGGGGCGGCGCACCACATGTCGAGGTCGCCCTCGGCGTAGTCGTCGTAGCCGAGCGACCCGGCCTTGATCTTGGCCTCCTCAAAGCTGGTGGAGTGACCGATCAGGCCGAACATGCCTTGCCTACGGAGATGTCGCGGACGCTACATCCTCCCACTAGCCCACCAGGGCGGCAGCGGCGAGCTTGGCGATTTCACGGCCGGTGAAGCCGATCTCAAGCAGGGCTTCCTGGTAGGAGCTGAGGAAGTCAGCCATCAGATCTTCCTTGTCCATCGCCAGGGCAGCGGCGTCATCTGCCACCTGGTCGAGCATCTTGCGCACCAGGGGAAGGTTTTCGCGGTTGGCCTGCTCGAACTCCTCACGAATGGACTCCAGGTTGGCCTTGAGCCACTCCTGGCCGTAGTTGAGGTGGGTGTACTCGTCTTTCACCACCCCCTCGGTGATCTTGCGGGCGAAGGGATCGGCGACAGGGATATAGATGTGATACGCCGAGATCGCGAAGGCTTCGATCAAGATGGCCTGGATCAGCAGGCAGGTGGCCACCTTTCCTTCGGCCAGCGCCTTCTGGAAATTGCCGTGCAGGGGAGAGAAGAACTCCTTGGCGAAGGGCATGTCGGCGGTGACGCCCAGGTTGTTGGCGCAGGCGGTGAAGCCCTTCATGTGCTTCAGCTCCATCCGGGCCAGGCGGGTGAGCTCCTCGGCATGGTCGGGGATCAGGGTGCCGATCGCCACGTAGTTGTCGTGGGCTTCCTGTTCGCCTTCGATCACGATGGCGTTGATGCGGCTGTAGGCGTCCTTGTAGGCCTCGCTGGTGAAGTCGGGCAGCCCGGCATCCAGGCCGGTGTCAGCGCTGCCTTGAAGCTCAGCGGGGTTGGCAAGGGTCACCATGACGTCCCCTAAGTGCATCGAATTGGCTTGACTGTAACCACCGTCAATGGGATTGGGGCGCCGGCCAGTCGCTGCTGAGCAGGCTGAGAAATCGCCGCCGCCAGCCCGCCACCAGGGCGGTGAAGAGCTCAGCGCCCAGCTCCGGCGCCGCCCCGCGGGCATCGCCGATCACGCCGCTGCGGCTCACATCGCCGGTGAGCCAGGCGCAGGGGGCTTCCCCCTCCAGGCTCCAGCCCTCGGGAATGGGGCGTCCGCCCTGGCCATCCACCGGCCGTTCCGGCCCCACCAGCTGGGGTTCCAGGTGCAGCATCAGGCTCGTTTCAGCCAGGCCGGCGTGGAGCCCCTGGCTGCGCTCCGGTTCGGGGATGGGGGCCCACACCCCTTCCGGGCCGCTCCAGAGGAAGCAGGGCAGCACCGCCAGCTCCGGGCAGGCATCGCGCAGTTGGCGAGCGGCCACCTGCAGCAGCCCGATCTGACCGCCGTGGCCGTTGAAGAGAACCAGCCGCCGGAAGCCCGCCCGGGCCAGGCCCCGGCCCACCTCCAGCACCAGGGCCAGCACCAGCTCGGCGGGCAGGGTGAGGGTGCCGGCGAAGCTGCGATGCTCCGGGGAAAACCCGATCGCCTGCACCGGCAGCCGCAGCATCGGCGCCTCCGGGGGAAGTGCGGCCAGCACGGCATCCAGCACCCGTTCGGCAAACAGGGCATCGGTGCCCAGGGGCAGATGGGGCCCGTGCTGCTCCACTGCCCCGAAGGGCCACACCACGGTGCTGCCCTGTTCCCGGGCCAGGGCTGCCACCGCCGCTGCCGGGAGGAGCTCAAGCCGGCGCTGCATGGGGATCCCGATCAGGCTGGGTATGCGTCCTTACAGTGTGAAGCCCCCTTTCCCCTGCGTCGATGGCCGGTCCCGGCAACCAGCAGCCACCCGTTCCGGCCCCCTCCGGTGGTTCCGCCTCGCCGCGCCCGGTGCCCCCTGCCGGCTACCGGCCCAAGCCGGCGCCCCCGCAGCGCAAGCCGCCGCAGGTGCTGATGATCAAGAAAGACGAGCCCGACGTGGCCCCGGCTGCTGAGCTGGTCGCCGCCGCTCCCCCGGCTCCTGCGGCTGCGCCCCAGGCCCCGTCCGCCCCGGCCCGCACCCCCTCGCGAAGCGACGACGAGCTCTTCGACATGGGGGCAATGGAAGGCCTCACCATGGCCGACCTGCTGGGCCCCGACACCAGCCGCCAGAAGCGTGGCGGCGGTGGTGCCGGCGGAGCCGGTGCCCCCACTCCCCAGCCCCGGGTGGCCCCGCGCACCGTGGACGATTTCGACTTCGATGCCGATGCCTTCCTGGCGGCGCTCGAGGAGCAGGACTTCGTGGGCACCACCGGTGAGGTGGTGAAGGGCACGGTGATCGGGATGGAGAGCGACGGCGTGTACGTGGACATCGGCGGCAAGGCCCCGGGGTTCATGCCCAAGAAGGAGTGCGGCCTCGGGGTGATCACCAACCTCAAGGAGCGTTTCCCCAAGGGGCTGGAGGTGGAGGTGCTCGTGACCCGCGAGCAGAACGCGGACGGCATGGTGACCATCAGCGCCCGGGCCCTGGCCCTGCGCCACAGCTGGGAGAAGGTGCGTGCCCTGGAGAAGGAGGGCAAGGTGGTGCAGGTGAAGGTGAATGGCTTCAACCGCGGCGGCGTCACCTGTGATCTGGAGGGTCTGCGCGGCTTCATTCCCCGCTCCCAGCTGCAGGAGGGCGAAAACCACGAGGCCCTGGTGGGCAAAACCCTGGGCGTCACCTTCCTGGAGGTGAATGCCGACACCCGCAAGCTGGTGCTCTCCGAGAAGAAGGCCGCCACGGCAGCCCGGTTCGCTGAACTGGAGGTGGGCCAGCTGGTGGAGGGCGTGGTGGCGTCGGTGAAGCCCTACGGCTTCTTCGTGGATCTCGGCGGCATCAGCGGCCTTCTGCACCACAGCTCGATCACGGCTGGTCAGATGCGCGATCTGCGCGAAGTGTTCGACCAGGGCGATCGGGTGAAGGCCCTGATCACCGAACTGGATCCGGGCCGCGGGCGCATCGCCCTCAACACCGCCCTGCTGGAGGGCCAGCCCGGGGAGCTGCTGATCGAGAAGGAGAAGGTGATGGCCGAGGCGGCCGATCGGGCCAACCGGGCCCGCTCGGTGCTGCGCCAGCAGGAGCAGGCCGCCGGATGAGCGAGCCCCTCAGCCTCGACTGGGAACTTGACTACTACTCCCGCCCGATCCTTGAGCCCGACGGCAAGAAGCGCTGGGAACTGCTGATCTGCTCCACGCCCACCCCCGGGGTGGGCGATCAGGCGTTCCGGCAGGTGGTGAATTGCCCGGCCAGCAGCGTGAATTCGATCTGGCTGCGCGAAGCCCTGGAGGCGGCGCTGGCCCAAGCCCAGGACCAGGGCTTCGCCCCGCCCCGGCGCCTTCGTTGTTGGCGGGCCTCGATGCGCACGATGGTGCAGCGGGCCGCGGAGGGGCTCGGCCTCGAGCTGGTGCCCAGCCGCCGCACCTATGCCCTGGTGGAGTGGCTGCAGCAACGGGAGCGGGACATCTACCCCGCCGAAGAGGGCTACATGGCCGGGCCCCTGGCCCCGCCGCCCACGCCCATTCGCCCGGTGCCGGTGCCCCTGCCCGAGGCGGCCCGCGGTGATCGCTGGGCCTGGGCCACCCTGCCCCTGGGGGCCCTGGCCGGGGCTGGGGAGTGGGACTGTGGTTTCGCCGGCCTGGTGCCGATGCCGCTCACTCCCAGCGGCGAGCCCCTGGATCCGGAGGCGCCGGTGCCTGGCATTCGCCTGTTCAGCGAGACCCGCGCCCTGGCGATTGCGGGTTGGCTGGCCGGCCTGGAGCCGGTGCGGCTGGAGGTGGAGGGGCGCCAGCTGGTGCTGGAGGCCGGTCTGGAGGATCGCTGGCTGCTCTCCACCCTCCAGGCCGATGAGGCGGAAGCGGCGGCCCAGGCCTTCGCCGCCGCCCGAGAGCGCAGCGGCGGCCTCCAGTTCATCGCCGTGCAGGCCAGTGAGCAGGAGCCTGACTTCGCCGGCTTCTGGATGCTGCGCGACCTCCCGGATGCCTGATCAGCGGGGCCATGGCTGAGGCCGTTGAGCCGCCCTTCGACCGGCCGGATGCCCGGTTCAACACCCTGGAGGGCTGGACCTGGGTGGGCTGCTATGGCGGTTACTACCTCCAGGCCGATCTGCTCGGGGCGTTCGAGCACGGTTTCTTCACCCGCCAGTGGCAGGGCCGGGGGCCCGATGTGCTCGCCGGTTACGTGAGCGCCGGGGTGAGCGTGCACCGGCCCCAGCAGATCCACAGCGCCCTGGTGCTGCCCGGCTCCAGCGCCCAGGGTGAACCCTGGCCCGAGGCCGATGGGCTGGTGAGCGACGGGGGCGGCCAGAGCCTCTGGGTGTGCGGCGCCGACTGCACCCCGGTGTTGTTGGCCGATCCGCAGCGCGGTGCCGTGGCGGCCTGCCATGCCGGGTGGCGTGGGGTGGCGGGCCGCATCCTGCTGGCGGCGATCGCCCAGCTGGAGGCAGCCGGCAGCCGACGCAGCGATCTGCTGGTGGCCCTGGGGCCGGCGGTGAGCGGCGCCAACTACCAGGTGGAACGCCGGGTGAGTGAGCAGGTGGCCCTGGCCCTCGCTGGCCCTGGGGCCTTCGCCTCCACCGAGGCGGCCCTGGCGGAACTGGAAGCCTGCGGGGGCCTGCTGGAGGATGCCGAGCCCGGTCGCGATCGGCTCGACATCCGTGCGGCCACCCGCTGCCAGTTGGAGCGAGCCGGCGTGCCTGCGGCCCAGATCGCCCTCTGCCCGCTGTGCACCGTGGATGAGCCCCTGCTGTTCCATTCCTGGCGCCGCGACCAGGTGAAGGCGGTGCAGTGGAGCGGCATTGTCAGTCAGGCCTGATCCAGCAGGCTGAGCTGGATCACGTTGGGATCGCTCGTTTTGCGGCGCCGGGGGCGCGCTGACGCGGCCTGGCCACGGCTCTGGCTGCGGCTGGTCGCCGTAAACCAGCTGGAGAGGGCTGCCAGGGCGGGGCGATCGAGGCTGGCGAGGTCCAGGCCCGCGGGCAGCAGCTCCTGCAGCCCGCCCTGGGCCCACGCCACCACCGCCCCGGCGATCCGATCGGCGCCGAAGGGGGTGAGATCGACGGGCATGGCGGAGAAGCCATCGGGCCGCCATTGGCTGTGGCGCTGCTCGAGCTGCTCCAGCCGCTGCCTGCGGGCCTGCTCGTAGTCGAGCACCGGCCGTGGGTAGGCGGCCATGGGTGGTGGGCCGCCCAGCTGGTCGTTGGTGAGCTCGGCCAGTTCTGGCAGCCAGCGGCGGATGAAGATCCCCTGGGGGTCGCAGCGATCCACCGCCACCTGGCCCGGGTGATAGATCCGCGTCCAGGCACGCCGGCCCGAGGCGGTGGCACCGGCCTGCATCGCCCATTGGTAGTGGTCGATCGGGCAGTCGCCATCGAAGAGATGGCGCATGTAGTGCAGCGCCCCGAAGCGCCAGTCGATGCCGCAGAGGTTGGTGAGGAAGCTGGCGTAGATGGCGCGGCTGCGGAAGTTGAGCTGGCGCCAGCCCCCCTCCGCCGCCAGGCAGCGGGCCGCCGCATCCACCATCGGAAAGCCGGTGCGGCCTTCCCTCCAGGCGGCGTAGAGCTCCTCCTGATGGGCCGTGAGGTTGAGCTCGGCCGGATCGTCGTGGCAGCTCCACAGCGGCCGCAGCTCCAACTGGGGCAGATAGCGGAAGCGCTGGGCCATGCCCGCGCCCCAGCGCAGGCGGCTCACCAGCTGGCGCCAGCTGCGCTGCTGGTTGTCCTCGCCGCGGCGCAGGGGCTCGATCCTGCGCAGCACCTGGCGGGCTGTGATCTGGCCGAACTTGAGGTGGGGGCTGATGCCCGTGGTGGCCAGGGCCGCGGGATAGCTGAGTTCCCAGTAGTAATGGCGGCTGGCGCGGCTGCTGCAGAAGGTGTCCAGCAGTTGCTCGGCGGCGCCCGCTCCCGCCGGCGGCAGGGGCTTGCCGTCGGCGATCAGCCCCAGTGCGCCCAGGTTCGGAATCGGCCGATCCGCCAGGGGGTGCTGGGGATCGGGCGGTGGCGGTGGCACCGCCACCCGGGCGGGGGCCGGCAGTGGGGGTTCCGCCATGACCCCATGCCAGAAGCGCCGATAGTCGGGATAGGCGAGCAGCTGATCCGTGGCGCCGGGCTGCTCGATCCAGCGCAGTGGGATGCCCTCGCGCGCCAGCACCCTGGCGATGCGGGCGTCGCGCACCCGGCCCACGATGCGCTCGCAGTCGGCATGGGCGATCACGCCCCGGGCACCGCTGGCGCGCACCAGATGGGTGATCACGGCGGCGGGATCGCCCTGCCGCACCAGCAGTCGTCCGCCCCTGGCGCGCAGATCGTGGTGGAGTGATTGCAGCGAAGCCAGCAGAAATGCCACCCGAGCGCTCGCTGTTTCCGGGTGAAAAAGCAGATTGCGATCAAGCACGAACAGGGGCAACACCGCCCCGAGCTGCACAGCGGTGTGCAACGCCGGATGGTCGCAAAGCCGCAGGTCGCGGCGAAACCACACCACGTTCAGGGTCATGGTGCTGGTGACAGGCGACTTGCGCGATTACCCATCAACGGCAATAATGCGTGTGTTGCATAAATTGTTTCGATGCTCACCGGAGCCGACCTGCTCGCCAAGGTCAAGGAACTCGGCGATGTCAGCAAGTCCGACCTGGTTCGGGCCTGCGGTTATGTGTCCACCAAGAAGGATGGTACGGAGCGCCTGAACTTCACCGCGTTCTATGAGGCCCTCCTCAACGCCAAGGGCGTTGATTTCGGCGGTGCCGCCAAGACCGGCAAAGGTGGCCGCAAGCTCAGCTACCTCACCAAGGTTCAGTTCAACGGCAACCTCATGGTTGGCCGCGCTTACACCGGCATGCTCGACCTCAAGCCCGGCGACGAATTTGAGATCAAGCTCGGCCGCAAGCAGATTCGCCTGGTGCCCCTGGGTGCCGAAGACGAAGACGAGTGATCAGGGCTGCCTGCAGCGCAATGCCACCTGTTCAGCCAGTTTGATTCCGTCAATCGCGGCTGACAGGATCCCTCCCGCATAGCCGGCCCCTTCACCGCCGGGAAAGAGCCCTGGAGTGTTGATGCATTCCAGGGTTTCTGCATTTCTGGCAATGCGTATTGGTGAGGATGTGCGTGTTTCCACCCCCGTGAGCAGGGCGCCGTTGCTGGCGAATCCCGGGATCCGACGGGCGAAGGCGGGCAGGGCCTCCTTCAGGGCCTCCAGCACAAACGGCGGCAGGCATGGCTCCAGCGAGCCGTAGTGAACGCCGGGCTGATACGAAGGGGCGACGACCGCCTCCTCCCCCGCCGGGTCGGGTGAAGGCCGGTTGGCCAGAAAATCCTCCACCCGCTGGGCCGGGGCGCGGAAGCTGCCGCCGCCCGCCTCGAAGGCCCGTGCTTCCCAGTGGCGCTGGAAGGCCACCCCCGCCAGCGGATCGCCGGGTCCGTCGCCATAGGGCTCGAGATCCTCGAGCGTGATGTTCACCACCAGGCCGCTGTTGGCATTGCGCTCGTTGCGGCTGTGCTGGCTCATGCCGTTGGTGACCACCCGGCCCGGCTCGGAGGTGGCGCCCACCACCAGGCCGCCCGGGCACATGCAGAAGCTGTACACATCCCGGCCGGCCAGGCCCTCGCCCTGGCAGTGGTGCACGAGCTTGTATTCCGCAGCCCCCAGCTGCGGGTGGCCGGCCGCCTCGCCGTAGCGGGCTCGGTCGATCAGCCCCTGGGGGTGCTCGATGCGCACGCCCATGGCGAAGGGTTTCGGTTGCATCGCCACCCCCTGCCCGTGGAGCACGGCAAAGGTGTCGCGGGCGGAGTGGCCCACCGCCAGCACCACCTGGCGGGCCTCGATTAATTCCCCTCCGGCGAGTCGCACCCCCTGCACCTGGCGCGTGGCCGGTTCGAGGGCAAGACCCTCCACCCTGCAGCCGAAGCGCACCTCCCCCCCCAGCGCCTCGATGCGGGCCCTGAGTCCTCGCACCACCGTGGCCAGCTTGAACGTGCCGATGTGGGGGCGGTGCAGGGTGAGGATTTCGGGGTTGGCGCCCGCATCCACCAGCTCCTCCAGCACCTTGCGCACGTAGGTGCGGGGCTCGCTCACCTGGCTGTAGAGCTTGCCGTCGGAGAAGGTGCCGGCGCCCCCTTCCCCGAACTGGGCGTTGGATTCGGGATTGAAGGGTTGGGTGCCCTTCCAGAAGCCAAAGGTGTCGGCCGTGCGCTGCTTCACCGGCTGGCCCCGCTCCAGCAGCAGCGGCCGCAGGCCCATCTGGGCCAGCAGCAGGGCGGCGAAGTAGCCGCAGGGGCCTGCCCCCACCACCACCGGCCGCTCAGCTGAGGCGCCGGCCTGGCCCGGCTCCACCACGAAGTGATAGCGCTCGTCGGGCGTGGGGCGCAGGTGGGGATCGGGCTTGGCCTTGCCCAGCAGGAAGGCCTCGGCGGCCGGATCGAGATCCAGATCCAGGCAGTACACCAGGGCCACGGCCGGCTTCTTGCGGGCATCCACGCTGCGCTTCACCAGCCGGTGGCCCCGCAGCTGGCCCGGCCGCAGCCGCAGCCGCTTCACCACCGCCGCCTCCAGGTCTGCCGCGCTGTGGTCCAGCGGCAGTTTCAGCTCGCTCAGTCGCAGCACTGGCGCCACCCCTTTGCTGTATTCCAGCAGGTGTCATGGGGGCCCACTTCCCGCCCGGCCCTGCCAGCGTTGGGAGCCATGGCTGCGCTGCGATGAGCCTGCTCCATTGCCCCCTGTGCATCGGGCTGGCCGTGCTCAGCATCGGCCGCGGCTGCGCCCACGCCGCCCTGGTCTGGCAGCTCTGGGCCCAGCCCCAGCTTGCCCAGCCCCAACCTGCCTAGGGTCCGCTGCTCCATCCTGCGACGGCCATGGCCCTGCACGCCACCTACACCGGTGCCAACGGCTGGTTGCTGGAGTTCGAGGCGCCCGGCCAGGCGCCGCTGCGGGTGCTGCTCGATCCCTGGCTCGTGGGGGAGCTGCGCTTTCTGCCGGGCGACTGGTTCTTCACCGGCCGCCAGCGCCAGCCCCAGCCAATTCCGGAGGCCATCGACCTGCTGCTGCTCAGCCAGGGCCTGCCGGACCACGCCCATCCCCCCACCCTCGAGCAGCTGCCCCGCTCGATCCCGGTGGTGGGCTCGCCCACGGCGGCCAGGGCGGTGCGCGACCTGGGCTTCACCAGCGTGACGGCCCTGGCCCCGGGGGAGCGCATCTGCGTGGAGGGGCTGGAGATTCAGGCCACCCCGGGGGCGCCGGTGCCCCAGGTGGAGAACGGCTATGTGCTGCGCCATCCCGGCGGCAGCCTGTATGTGGAGCCCCACGGCTACCTGGCCCCGGCCAGCGCCGTGCCGCCTGAGCCCCTCGATGCGGTGATCACGCCGGTGGTGGATCTGGGGTTGCCGCTGGCCGGGGCCTTCGTGCGCGGCCGCACCGTGCTGCCGGAGCTGGTGGAGCGGTTTCGCCCTGCCTCCGTGCTGGCCAGCACCGCCGGGGGTGACATCAGCTTTGAGGGGCTGCTCAGCCGGATCCTCTGGCAGAAGGGCTCCCCGGACGAGGCGGCTGCGGCGCTGCCGCGCGGCGTGGCGCTCATCGATCCGATACCCGGCGAGCGGCTGAGCCTGAAGATGGCTGCTCCAGCCGCCTGAGCCCTCGATGGACCGCCAGCGTGAGCAGCAGCTGCGCCGCCGCCATGGCGAGCTGGTGGAGAACCACCGGGAAGGGCTGATCCCGGCCGCCCGGGAGCTGGTGGAAGCGGACGGTTGGAGCTTGGAGGCCCCCTGTGCCCTGATCAGCGCGGATGGGGCGGAGGGCCACGTGGAGGTGCTGCCGGTGGGCCGCCTCGGCGAGCGGCTGGAGCACCTGCCAATCGAGCTGGATGGCTTCATCCGGCTGCGGCGCCAGGGCATGGGGCTCGAGGCCGCCCTGGCCCAGTGCCGGCGCGAGGAGGGCGAAGCGTTTGAAGCCGCCTGGCGGGCCTGCCAGACCACCAACGCCCTGATCACCCACGACAATCTGGTGGAGTTCGCGGCCCTCTCCCAGAAGGGATTCGGCCGCGGGCCCCGGGAGCTGCTGGTGGTGGTGCGCTGGCCGGATCAGGTCACCGCTTTCCTGTGCGCCTGCAGCCGCAGCGGCCCCTTCCCCCTCTAGCCCTCAGGCCGATCCCTCCAGGGCGGCCACCCGCAGGCGGGTGTCGATCACTGCATCGGGGTTGAGGCTGATCGAGTCGATCCCCTCCTCCACCAGGAACGCCGCGAACTCCGGGTAGTCGCTGGGGGCCTGGCCGCAGATCCCGATCTTGCGGCCGCATCGCTTGGCCGTGCGGATTGCGAGGCGGATCATCGCCTTCACCGTGGCGTGGCGCTCGTCGAACAGATCCGCCACCAGGGCCGAATCGCGGTCGAGCCCCAGGGTGAGCTGGGTGAGGTCGTTGGAGCCGATCGAGAAGCCATCGAAGCGCTCGGCAAAGGCCTCGGCGCCGATCACGTTGCTGGGCAGTTCGCACATCACGTACACCTGCAGCCCGTTCTCGCCGCGCACCAGGCCGTGTGTGGCCATCTCAGCCAGCACCTTGTCGCCCTCCTCGGGGGTGCGGCAGAAGGGCACCATCGGGATCACGTTGGTGAGGCCCATGGCCTCGCGCACCCGCTTCAGCGCCTGGCATTCCAGGCCGAAGGCCTCGCGGAAGGCCGGGGCGTGATAGCGCGAGGCGCCCCGCCAGCCGATCATCGGGTTTTCCTCGCTGGGCTCGAAGCCGCTGCCCCCCAGCAAGTTGGCGTATTCGTTGCTCTTGAAATCGGAGAAGCGCAGGATCACCGGCCGCGGGAAGAAGGCTGCGGCGATGCGGGCCATTCCCTGGGCCAGGCCATCCACGTAGTAGTCGGCCGGGTGCTCGTAGCCGCTGGTGAGGGCGGCGATGGCGTGGCGCACCTCCGGATCGCCCACCCGCTCCGGCTGGAGCAGGGCCATCGGGTGCACCTTGATGTGGTTCGCGATGATGAATTCCAGCCGCGCCAGTCCCACCCCATCGCAGGGGAGCTGGGCGAGCTTGAAGGCCTCCTCGGGGTTGCCCACGTTCATCAGGATCTGGGTGCGGGTGGCCGGCAGATCTCCGATCTGGCGTTCCTCCACCCGGAACGGCAGCGCACCCCGATACACCCGGCCCTCGTCGCCCTCGCAGCAGCTGGCGGTGATCAGCTCCCCATCGGCGATGCGCTCGGTGGCATCGCCGGTGCCCACGATCGCGGTGATGCCCATCTCGCGGGCAATGATTGCGGCGTGGCAGGTGCGGCCGCCCTGGTTGGTGATCACACCGCTGGCCATCTTGAGGATCGGCTCCCAGTCGGGGTCGGTGCGCTCGGTGATGAGCAGATCCCCCGGCGCGAAGCGCTGGATCTGGGAGGGATCGGCAATAATCCGCGCCCGCCCGCTGCTCACTGAGGCGCCGATCGCCCGGCCGCGGCAGAGCACCGCAGCGTTGCCGCTCCCCGGGCCGGCTTCCAGGTGCCAGCTGCGCAGCACCGAGGCGCTGCGCCGGCTCTCCACCGTTTCGGGGCGGGCCTGGAGGATGAACAGCTCGCCGGTTTGGCCGTCTTTCGCCCACTCGATGTCCATCGGGGTGGGCTGGCCGCGGCGCTCCGAGTAGTGGCGCTCAATCGTGCAGGCCCAGCGGGCCAGCTGCAGGGCCTCGTCGTCGCTGAGGGCAAAGCGGCCGCGTTCGGCTTCCGGTACGTCCACATTGCAGGTGGCGCTGGCGCCCGGATGGCTGGGGTCGCTGGCCGAGCCGTGGCCGTCCTCGGCGTACACCATCCGGATCGCCTTGCTGCCCAGCCGCTTGCCCACGATCGGGGCGTAGCCCTGCTCCAGGGTGGGCTTGAAGATCAGATACTCATCGGGGTTCACCGCCCCCTGCACCACGTTTTCGCCCAGGCCGTAGGCGGCGGTGAGCAGCACCGCATCGCGAAAGCCGGTTTCGGTGTCGATCGAGAACATCACGCCGGAGCAGGCCAGGTCGGAGCGCACCATCCGCTGCACCCCGATCGAGAGGGCCACCTCGAAGTGATCGAAGCCGTTGATCTGGCGGTAGGAGATCGCCCGGTCGGTGAACAGGGAGGCGTAGCAGCGGCGGCAGGCGGCGATCAGGGCCGCTTCGCCGTGCACGTTGAGGAAGGTTTCCTGCTGGCCGGCGAACGACGCATCCGGCAGGTCTTCGGCGGTGGCACTGGAGCGCACGGCCACCGACGGCGACCCCAGCCGCCGGTAGGCCGTGAGGATCGCCTCCTCCAGATCGGCCGGCAGCGGCGTGCTCAGCAGCAGGGAGCGGGCGGCGGCACCGGCGGCCTGCAGGGCGGCGATGTCGTTGCCGTCGAGCCCGTCGAGGATCTGGTGCAGGCGCTCGCCCAGGGCGCCGGAGGCGATGAAGTGGCGGTAGGCGTCGGCGGTGGTGGCGAAGCCCCCAGGCACCTGCACCCCCTGGCCCGCCAGCTCGCGGATCATTTCCCCCAGCGAGGCGTTCTTGCCGCCCACCTGGGGGATCGCCCCGATGCCCACCGCCTCAAAGGGCAACACCAGTGGGGGGGCGGTCATGGCGGGGCTGGGCGGGAGATTCCCCTCAATCTGGCCAGGGCCGCAGCGGCAGGCACGCAGTGTGAAGGGCTCGCCCGGCTGGCCCATGGGTGGCACAGTGGTGGCCAAGCCCCTGGCCCTTCCCTAGTGCTCCGCTCCACTCTGCTCGCCCTGGCCGCCTCGTCGGTGGGACTTGTCACCCTTCCCGCCGCGCCGGTGCTGGCCCAGGCCGCAGCGGCCACCAAGCCCGCCACCCAGGAGGAAGTGGCCACCTACACCACGATGGGTGCGGTGGCGTCCTGTGATCTGGCGGTGCGCCAGCAGGTGCCGCTCACCAAGTCGCTGCCGGCCACCAGCGCGATGGTGGCCTACATCCTCTCCACCCGCCACGGCAGTGAGATCCAGGGGGTGTCGAGCGGCAAGCTCAACAACGAACAGCTGATCCAGGGCAGCTTCATCCAGATCGTGGGCGGCATCCGCCGCGGCTGCTACGACAAGCTCACCGCCGACGACAAGAAGGAAGTGGACACGATCGTGTCCCAGGTGGAGAAGGCCGCGGCGGCCGACAAGAAGAAGTGAGCTGGAGCTCGCGTTTTCGCTTTCGCTGGGGTCAGGGAGTTTCCCTGGCCCCTTTTTTGTTGGCCAGGCCCGACGGCGGCTCAACGTCCCGTTCCGGCGCACTCTCCGGCAGCAGCTGGGCCAGCAGGCCCGCCCCCATCAAGGCGCCCCCCAGGGCAAGGGCGAGGGTTTTGTTGTCGGCAGCGGCCCCATCCCCCCACACGGCCGCGGCGAAAAAGGCCCCACCCAGCAGGAGCGAGGGCACCAGCACGATTCCCTTGGCGGTGCGGTTCAGGCTCATGGCGGCTCAGGCGGCGCAGTCGGTTGCGGTGGCCAGGCCTGCGGCGATCAGGCCCGCACCCAGGTCGGTGGGGTCGCCCAGTTTCTGCACCCGCGCCAGCAGGATGCCGTCGCGGGTGCCCATCGGCCGCAGGTTCACCCGGCTGCGGCGCGGCAGCTGCTGGCGCAGCCAGGCGATCGCCGGTTGTTCCTGCTCAGGCGCCACCGCCACGCAGGCCAGCTCCACGCTGTAGCTGCGGTTGCTGTCGCCCACCTGCAACAGGCTGGCCGTGCGCACCTGCAGCACCTCGGCCGCGGCAGCAACGCCGGGGGCCAGCAGCACGCCAGGCACCAGCAGCGCCAGCCCCAGCAGGAGGGCGAGGGCTCGCGAACGCAGGGTGTGCAAGGGGGTCAGAGCTTGGCGCCGCAGCTGGGGCAGAACAGGTGGGCGCTGGCGGTTTGGGTGCCGCAGCTGCCGCACTGGCGGCTGGTGTCGATCGCCAGTTCGGGGTGGCTGGGCAGGCCCACCATCTGGGCGTTGCTGGCGCCGGGCGGCACCATCGGATAGCAGTTCTCGTTGCGGCGCACGGCCACTTCGATGAAGGCCGGGCCGGGATGGGCCAGGGCCTCGGCAAGCTGGCTGCGGAGCTGCTCCCGCTCGGTGATGCGCACGCCGCGCACCCCGAAGGCCTGGGCCAGAGCGGGGAAATCCGGCATGCCGCCGGTCATTTCGGAGGCGGAATAGCGCTCTTCGTAGAAGCTCTCCTGCCACTGGCGCACCATGCCCTGCCAGCCGTTGTTCAGCACCACCACCTTCACCGGCAGGTCGTACTGGGCCAGGGTGCCGAGCTCCTGGATGTTCATCAGGATCGAGGCATCCCCCGCCACGCAGATCACCTGGGCATCGGGGAAGGCGGTCTGCACGCCCATGGCGGCGGGCATGCCGAAGCCCATGGTGCCGAGGCCGGCGGAGCTGATCCAGCGCCGCGGTCCGTTGTGCAGGAACTGGGCGGCCCACATCTGGTGCTGGCCCACGTCCGTTGTGTAGAAGGCGTCGGGGGCGAGCTCCCGCAGGGCCACCACCACCTCCTGGGGGGCGATCTGGCCTTCGGGGCTGGGCACCACCAGGGGGTAGTGGTGCTTCCAGGTGTTGATGCGCTCCAGCCAGGCTTCGGTGCGGCCCTCGGAGGTTTCGCCGCTGGAGGCAGCCAGCAGGGCCTCAAGGGCTGCCTTCACATCGCTCACCACCGCCACATCGGGCAGGCGGGTCTTGCCCATCTCGGCGGCATCGATGTCGATGTGGATCACCTGGGCCCGGGGCGCGAAGCCATCGAGGCGGCCGGTGACCCGGTCGTCGAAGCGGGCACCGGTGGCGATCAGCAGATCGCACTCGGTGACGGCGAAGTTGGCGTAGGCGGTGCCGTGCATGCCAAGCATCCCCACCGCGAGGGGGTGCTTCTCATCGAACGCGCCCTTGCCCATCAAGGTGGTGGTCACGGGCAGCCGGAAGCGCTCCGCCAGCGCGGCCACCTGGTCGTGGGCATTGCCACTGATGGCGCCACCGCCCACGTAGAGCAGGGGCCGGCGGGCCTGGCGGATCAGTTCCAGGGCGGCATCAATCGCCGCAGGTTCGGGGGCCGGCGGCAGCCGGAAGCCGGCGGGAATCGCGCTGCCGGGCTCCACCGGCACATAGTCGAACTGCTCGATGCCCACGTCCTTGGGCACATCGATCAGCACCGGGCCAGGCCTGCCGGTGGAGGCGATCAGGAAGGCTTCGGCCACGATCCGGCCGATGTCGCGGGGGTCGCGCACCACCCAGGAGTGCTTCACGATCGGCAGGGTGATGCCGAAGATGTCGGTCTCCTGGAAGGCGTCGGTGCCGATCGCCGCCCGGGGCACCTGGCCGGTGATCACCACCATCGGCACCGAGTCCATCTGGGCGGTGGCGATGCCGGTCACCAGGTTGGTGGCGCCGGGGCCGGAGGTGCCGAAGCACACGCCCACCTTGCCGGTGGCCCGGGCGTAGGCATCGGCGGCATGGGTGCCGCCCTGCTCGTGGCGCACCAGGATGTGCTTCAGCCAGCCGCGGCTTTCGGCCTTGTGCAGCTCGTCGTAGATGGGCAGGATCGCGCCGCCCGGGTAGCCGAAGATGTGGCTGACGCCGTGGCGGTGCAGGGCGTCCATCAGGGCAAAACCGCCGCTCACCCGCTGGGGCATCACCGGCGTGATCGCGGCAGGGGCAGAGCTGGGGGCAGCGGCCTGGGCCGCAGGAGTGAGGGGCGTAAGCGTCACGGCTGCGACTGGTGGTGGCGGCTGGGGATGGGCAGCGGGTGTGCCAGCAACGGCAGACCCCTATCGGAATGAGGCAACCCTAGGCGCCGACGGCGCTTTTGGCGTCCTGGGGGTGGCCCGGAGCCGCTGCTGGCCTTCGGCCATGGCTCGCAGGATCCGCACCGGATCGAGCCATTGGCCGCGGTAGCGCATGCCCCAGTGCAGATGGGGGCCGGTGGTGCGGCCGCTCATGCCCACATGGCCGATCAGCTGGCCGGTGCGTACGGCCTCTCCGGCGCGCACCAGCACTGGCCCGCTGCGGTAAGTGCCGCCGCTGCCCCAGCCCGCCAGATGGCAATAGATGTGCTCGTAGGCGCCGGAGCGGATCACCAGCCCCACGCCGCAGCCCCCATCGTTGATCACCTCCTGCACCACGCCGCCCCACCAGCTGTGGATCGGCGATCCCAGCGGGGCGGCAATGTCGAGGCCGTAGTGGGGCTCCACCCGCCCACCTGGCCGCACGCGGGTGCCGTAGTGGCTGGTGTATGCCACGAACTGACGCACCGGGAACACCCCCAGGCTCCACGGACTGCGGGCAACGGCGGCTGAAGGGGCGGCCATGGGGGCCATGGCTCCAGCGGCCAGCGCCGCCAGCAGCGTCGTCAGCCCCCCAGCACGGTGCAGACGCCCTGGTTCAGAGCAACCCCAGGGCATGGAGTGGGCCGCGTCCGCTGATCAGCTCCAGCAGGAAAGCGGAAAAGCCCACCATCGCCAAGCGGCCGTTCCACACCTCGGAGCTGTTGTTCCAGCCCCAGGCCCACTTGTCCTGGGGGTAGAGCTTCACCCGGGTGGGCAGGGCGGCGGCCTGATCCAGGTTCACTTCCGGGCCGGCCAGGGCCCCCTGCACCAGATCGGCCAGGCCGTGGATGAAGGCCGGAGTGGTGTCGAGGGCGGGCACGCGCCGGAAATTGATGATCCCGGCCTCGGTGGCGATCTCCCGATACTCGATGTCGATCTCTTCGAGCGTTTCGATGTGCTCGCTCACGAAGCTGATCGGCACCACCACCAGGTCTTTCACCCCCTGCTCCCCCAGCTCGTGCAGGGCGTCATCGGTGTAGGGCTTGAGCCACTCCACCGGACCCACCCGGCTCTGGTAGGCCAGCGTGAACGGGTTGGTGTGGCCCAGGTCAGCCGCCAACTTGTCCATGATCAGCCGGGCGCAGGTTTCGATCTCCTGCTGGTAGGGATCGCCGGCCTCTTCCACGTAGCTCTTGGGCACCCCGTGGGCGCTGAAGAACACGTGGGCGGTGCTGGGGTCGGGGCAGGCCTGGATCTCGCGGGCGATCAGCCCAGCCATGGCGCCGATGTAGCCCGGATCGTCGTAGTAGCTGCGGATGCAGCGGATCGGCAGGCGGCTGAAGGCCGGGTCGGCCTCCCGCAGCCGGTTCAGTTCGCGGAAGCTCGAGCCGCTGGTGCTGATCGAGAAGTGGGGATAGAGGGGCAGCACCACCACCTCATCCACCCCATCGGCCTTGATGTCGGCCACCGCCGACTCCGTGAAGGGGTGCCAGTAGCGCATCGCCACGTAGCTGGTGGCATCCACGCCGCGGGTGCGCAGCTCGCTCTGGAGCTCGCGGGCCTGCTGTTCGGTGATGCGCCGCAGGGGGGAGCCGCCGCCGATGGAGCGGTAGGCCTCCTGGGATTTGCCCGCCCGCAGGCTGCTGATCAGCCACGCCAGGGGCTTCTGCAGGGCCGGGTTGGGGAGCCGGATGATTTCCGGGTCGGAGAAGAGGTTGTAGAGGAACGGCCCCACATCTTGGATCCGTTCCGGCCCGCCCAGGTTCAGCAGCAGAACCCCAACCTTGGCGCCGCCTCTGGCGTCGTCCGTGCTGGCCATGGCCCCGTTCCGTCCGCCGCAGGAACCGAGAGCGTAACGCTGTTCTGCCCCGGCTGGCCCCGGCGGGCTGCGGGCGATACCGTCTGCCGATCGCGGTGCTCCCGAACTGGCTGGGGCATGGATCAGGCCGTTACCCATCCCCTCGACGCCGCCCTGGGCGACTGCAATGCCGCCCTGGCCGCCAGTGGCGTGGCCTTGCGGCTGGAGCGGCGCGGCGAAAAGCTCGGGCTGCGCGGGCCCCTGCCCTGCCGCAACGGCAGTGGCCGCCGGCCGGTGCAGCGCATCGCCCTGGGCCAACCGGCCGATCGGGGTGGGCTGGAGCGGGCCCAGGCCCAGCTGCGGGAGGTGCTGGCCCAGCTCCAGCGCGGCACGTTCCAGTGGCAACTGTGGAGCTGCCGTCGTGCCCAGGCTGTTCAGCAGCGAGCCAGCTCGGCCGACCCCGGTGCCGCCCTGGAGGCCTTTGAGGCCGCCTTCTTCGCCGATCCCCGCCGCCGCCGCAATCCCTCCGGCAGTCGCACCACCTGGACCGCCGCCTACCGCCCCTATCTGCGGCGCCTGGCCGCTGCTGTCGAGGAGGGCGCCCTGCCCCTCGGGCCAGACCTGCTGGTGCAGGTGCTGGAGAGCTACCCCCTGGCCAGCCGCTCTCGCCAGCAGTGCGGTACGGCCCTGGCGGCCCTGGCCCGCCACCTGGAGCTGCCCCTGCCCGAAGACTGGAGCGAGCGGGCCAGTGGCTACGGCCTGCACGCCGCCCAGTTCCGCCGGCTGCCGAGCGACCGCCAGATCCTGGAGGTGCTGGAGCGCATCCCCAATCCCGGCTGGCGGCTGGCCTACGGGCTGATGGCCACCTACGGCCTGCGCAACCACGAGGTGTTCTTCGCCGACCTCGCGGCCCTGGCACCGGGGGGCGATCGGGTGATCCGGGTGCTGCCCACCAGCAAGACCGGCGAGCACCAGGTGTGGCCGTTCCAGCCGGAGTGGGTGGAGCGCTTCGAGCTGCCCCGCCTGGGGGACGAGCCGGCTCTGCTCCCCCCGGTGTGCACCGACCTGCGCCGCACCACCCTGCAGCAGGTGGGCCGCCGCGTGGCCGAGCAGTTCCGCCGCTATGAGCTCCCCCTCACCCCCTACGACCTACGCCACGCCTGGGCGGTGCGCACCATTCACATCGGCCTGCCCGACACGGTGGCCGCCCGGATGATGGGCCACTCGGTGGCGATCCATACCCGCACCTACCACCACTGGATCACCCGCCGCGACCAGCAGCAGGCGGTGGATACGGCGCTCGCGCGCCACCGGGATCGCCAGCCCCACCCCCAGGCCGTGGCCTGAGCCCGCCAGAGTGCTGCCAGCCATGGCGCGTCAGTGAGCCTTCCCTCCTCCGATCTCGACCAGGTGGCCGCCGAGCTCGGCCCTGGCGGAGAGCTGGCCCCCGAGCGCGACCAGGAGGCCTACCGCAAGCGCATGGCCCGCCGCCAGGAGGTGCAGCGCCAGCGGGTGGGGGAGCGAAACCTGGAGAAGGGCCTGGTGCTGGTGTTCACCGGCGACGGCAAGGGCAAGACCACCGCCGCCCTGGGGTTGGTGCTGCGCACCCTCGGCCACGGCGAGCAGGTGGCGGTGGTGCAGTTCATCAAGGGGGGCTGGCAGCCCGGGGAGGCCAAGGCCCTGGAGCTCTTCGGCGACGCCCTGCACTGGCATGCCCTGGGGGAGGGCTTCACCTGGGAAACCCAAGACCGCGAGCGCGATCGGGCACTGGTGCAGGCCGCCTGGGAGCGCTCCTGCAGCTACCTGGCCGACCCCAGCCGCAAGCTCGTGGTGCTCGATGAGGTGAATGTGGCCCTCAAGCTGGGCTATCTGGCGGTGGAGCAGGTGCTGGAGGGTTTGGCCCTGCGCCCCGAACTCACCCATGTGGCCCTCACCGGCCGCGGCGCCCCGCCGGCCCTGCTGGAGCGGGCCGATCTCGTCACCGAAATGAAGCTGCTGCGCCACCCCTTCCGCGAGCAGGGGGTGAAGGCGCAGCGGGGGATTGAGTTCTAGGGCTCTGGCCACCTGGGGCGCCGTTGCTACGGTGCGGCAAATCCAGGTGGTGGATGGCTTACAAGCGCGTGCTCCTCAAGCTCAGCGGTGAGGCGCTGATGGGCGAGCAGGGCTACGGCATCGACCCGGCGATCGTGCAGTCGATCGCCAGCGATGTGGCGGCGTGCGTGGCCGATGGCACCCAGCTGGCGATCGTGGTGGGCGGCGGCAACATCTTTCGGGGCCTCAAGGGCAGCGCCGCCGGCATGGACCGGGCCACCGCCGACTACGTGGGCATGCTCGCCACGGTGATGAATGCCATCACCCTCCAGGACGGCCTGGAGCGCGCCGGGGTTCCCACCCGCGTGCAGAGCGCCATCTCGATGCAGGAGGTGGCCGAGCCTTACATCCGCCGCAAGGCGATCCGCCACATGGAGAAGGGGCGGGTTGTGATCTTTGCCGCCGGCACCGGCAACCCCTTCTTCACCACCGACACCACCGCTGCCCTGCGGGCCGCCGAGATCAGTGCCGATGTGGTTTTCAAGGCCACCAAGGTGGATGGCGTCTATGACAAAGACCCCAACAAGCACGCCGATGCGGTGCGCTTCGAGAGCCTCTCGTTCCTCGACGTGCTCAGCAGCGAGCTGGAGGTGATGGACGGCGCCGCCATCGCCCTCTGCAAAGACAACGCGATCCCCATCGTGGTGTTTGATCTGTTCGGCGCCGGCAACATCGGCCGTGCCGTGGCGGGTGAGCCGATCGGCACCCGCATCCATCCCTGAGCCCCGTCACTCCGCCCTCGCAATCTCCCGCCATGGATCTGGAAGCCAGCATGCGCAAGTCGGTGGAGGCCACCCAGCGCACCTTCAACACCATTCGCACCGGCCGGGCCAACCCCTCCCTGCTCGACAAGATCAGCGTGGAGTACTACGGCGCTGAAACCCAGCTGAAGGCGCTGGCCACCATTTCCACCCCCGACTCCACCACGATCCAGATCCAGCCCTTCGATGGCGGTTCGCTCGGATTGATTGAAAAGTCGATCGCCATGAGCGATCTGGGCCTCACCTGCAACAACGACGGCAAGGTGATCCGGATCAACATCCCGCCCCTCACCGAAGACCGCCGCAAGGAGCTGTGCAAGGTGGCGGCCAAGTACGCCGAAGAGGGCAAGGTGGCCCTGCGCAACATCCGCCGCGACGGCATCGACCGGATCAAGAAGCAGGAGAAGGACGGCGAGCTCTCCGAAGACCAGAGCCGCGACGAGCAGGACAAGGTGCAGAAGCTCACCGACCGCTTCATCGCCGAGATCGAGAAGCACCTGGCGGAGAAGGAAGCCGACATCCTCAAGGTGTGACCAGCCCAAGGGACGTGGCCGTGGTGGGTGCCGGCGCTGCCGGTGCCGCCGCGGCCTTTCATCTGGCCCAGGCGGGCCGCAGCGTGGTGCTGCTCGATCAGGCCCGTTTCCCCCGCAGCAAGCCCTGCGGCGGCGGCATGGCGGCCTCGGTGCAGCGCCTGTTTCCCTTTGATCTGCGGCCCGCCGTGGATCAGGTGATCGAGCGGGTGCGCTTCACCTGGTGCCTCGACGATCCGGTGATTGCCGAGCTGCCTGGTGATGCACCGTTCTGGATCGTGCGCCGCTCCCGCCTGGATGCCTTCCTGGCCGAGCAAGCCGGGGCTGCCGGGGCAGAGTTCCGCCAGGGCGTCACCATCGAGGGGATGGAGCACACGGCCGATGGGCTGTGGCAGCTCAGCGACGGCACCACGGCCCGGGCCGTGGTGATTGCCGATGGGTCGGGCTCCCGCCTGGCCGGTAGCTTGGGCCTTGGCCCCGCCAAGCCCCGCTTTG
>JBBASQ010000005.1:7101-74889 GCA_040399185.1 Prochlorococcaceae cyanobacterium | reverse complement strand
TCAGCGGGAGCCATCAACGGGTTTGGGGGGCTGAAAGGGCAGCGATGAATGGTGCACAACAATGCGAATGTCCCCCGGTGCCAGAAGCTGAAAGCCCCAGGTTTGATCCAAGGTGGTCGCCGTACCTGAACGGTCCAGCAGGGTCATCTGGCCCATCGCCATGGCAAAGGAGCCGTGGAGCTGGATGCTGTGGTTGTTCACCCGGCAGGCAGCCCAGGGCTTGAGGGCTGAACCCCGGTCGTCGGGATAGCGGGAGTTCCCACCCACGAAGTAGGCAATGGCGCCCTCACGGGTGGGGCGAAAGGTCTGGGTGCCTGAGGCGAAGGTGGGCTTGAAAGCCACCGAACCACCCTGATAGCCATAGGCCCGATCCACGAACGCTTCGGCCAAGGCCAGGGCCTGCTGGGGGCCGCTGCTGCGGAACGCGGCCCCAATCTTGAGGAACGACTCACACCAGGAGTCCTGGATCCGGATCACATCCCCCTTGGAGATCAACAGCGACGAGGGAGGAGTCGCTGCAGAGGCAGGCATCACCACGGCCAGGACGGAACCAACCAGGGCATGGACGTGCATGGAGCAACAACGACTCAGCCCGGCCACAACCGATCACAGTAGGCATCACAGAAGCCAGCCAACTCTTCCGGATCCCGGCCGGCCAGCTGCCAGAGCACGGCCACCCCGCCAGCCCCCACGCCCTCCTTGACATAGCCGTGCTCGTAATCCCGCAGCGCTGCGCTGCGGCACCGATGAAAGCGAAGGGCCGCCACCTCCAAACCGGGCTCCACGCCCCAACGATTCCCGATCAGCTCCAACAGCCGGGCCAGATCACTGCCGGATTCCTCGGCCACCCAGGCCGTGGTGGCAACCACGGAGCCAGCAGCCAGGGCAGGGCGCTGATCGGGAGGCGCCAAGGCCAGGGCCAGCGCCAGCACCGCCGCCATCTGGCTGCCCCCCGCCAACAGCACCGGCACCCCGCGGGGCGCCAACTCAAGCAGCACCCCGGCCGCCAGGGCCTGCATCGGATCCCCCACGGCTGCCAGCACCGTGAGCGGATCCCCGCCACCATCCAGGCCCGCCGCGGTGAGTCCCTGGGCCACCAGTTCGGCCTTGAGCCCATGGGCCGGCTCCCGCAGGCTGCCGCTCACCAGGCCATCGGCAGCCAGGCCCAGCCCCTGCAACACCGCCAGGGCCGTGGTGGTGCCACCGGGCACGCACTCCGCCAACAACAGGGGTTCATCGCGCTGCCAGTGGCGCCCCCAGCGCCGGCCCCGCTCCAGCAGGGCCGCCACCCGCGCAGGGGCCATGGCCCGGCCCGTGCTCACGCAGCCCGCCGGACCGCCTGTTTGCAGCGGCGGCAACCGGAGGTGGGGCACGGCTGGAGCCACGGGGCAGCCCAGATCCACCACCAGGGTTCGCTGCAGCAGCCCCAGCTCCCGCAGCCCCGCGTGGGCGATCAGGGCTGGGCTCACGCCGGCCGGCAAGGGGGGCAGGGCATGGGGCCGGTGAGCCTCCGGACCCATCAGCACCAACTCGGCATCGGCCGCAGCCGTGAGCCGGCGGGATTCGGGCGTCGCTCCGGCCGCCGAAATCCCAGGCCGTTCAGCGGTGGCGGTGGCCGCCAGCAGCAGCAGCGGCCGGGTGTGCCGCCAGTGTTGGCGGAGGGTTTCAAGCACCGGCTGAGCAGCCACAACCGGGCGGCTCAGAGGGGATCGAGGGCCACCAGGGCCCGCAGGGCGTTCGGCGGTTCGCTGATCGGGGCCTGCAGGCGGGGAAAGATCCAGTAGGCCACGGCGTGCAGGGCCAGCACCACGATCACGTTCTGCACCCACACCAGCAGGAGTGCTGCCACCTGCACCTGGGCCAGCTCTGGAGCCAGGCCCAACCCCAGCAGGCCCATCAGCTTCTCCAGCAGACCCGCCGCCGCCGTGGTGATCACCACCCACAGGTTTTCGCCCAGCAGCACCGAGAGCACCACCACCCGCACCAGGAATCCGGCGGCACCGATCAGGCTGCCCACGCTGAGGCTCACCCACCAGCTCAGGCGGCGCCGCCAGCACCAGCCCAGCCAGAGGGCCAGCAGGCCGTAGGGGAAGAGCACCAGCGGCCCCCGGATCGGCCCCATCAGCGCCACCAGCAGCAAACTGGTCACCACCATCCCCTCCACGGCGCAGCGCCAGCCGTAGCGGAGCTGCAACAGGGCCAGGGGAAGGGGCAACGCCAGGCGGAACAGGGGACTGCCCACCGGCAAGTAATAAAGGGCCACCCAGAGCAGGGCGGTGGCCGCCGCCAGGTAAGCCGTGTCCATGAGCTGCCGGGCCTGAGGCCGGCTCAGGCGGCGCTCGGGGGCCGGAGGGGGCGGGGCCATCAGCGCGGGGCCGGCGCGGGGGTAACCACTGGGGCGGGGCTGGCCGTGGGGCCATTGGCGCGCACCCGCTCGATCGTCTCCACTTCGAAGCTCACCCCGGCGGCCCGCAGGGCCTGGGTCACCACCTCAGCCGGGGCCGAGGGATCGGCAGCGGGCAGCTTGAGCGTGACCCGGTATGGCGCCGGCTGGAGCGTGGTGCCAGGGACCGCCGCCGTGGGGACGGTTTTCTGCGGGGTGGCAGTGGGTTTGGGCTTGGTGGCTTCAGCCGCAGGGGTGGGCTTGGCCGGGGTCGCCGTCTGGCCAGGGGTGCCACTGGCGGGAGCTGCAGGGGCGGCCGGATTCGAGAAGCTGCGCGAGAGCTGGTCGCCGAAGGGGGTGCCACTGCAGCCACCCAGCACCAGCAGCACGCCGGTGCCGAGCAGAAGCCGCAGCGGGAGGGGCGGCATCAGGAATCCGCGGGCCGGATCACGCGCACCGCACTGGCGCGGAGGCGTCCGGTCTTGGTGGTGGCAGGGGCTTTGCGGGCCGCCGGGGCCTTCTCTGCCGCGGCCTTACGGGTGGAGGTTTTGGCGGCGGCAGTCTTGGAGCCAGCCGCCTTGCGGCCCTTGCCCTTGCCGCTGGCGGCCTTGGCGGCCAACAGCTCCACCGCCTGCTCGAGGGTGATCGTGTCGGCGGTGGTGCCCTCCGGCAGGGAGGCATTCACCTTGCCCTGTTTCACGTAGAGGCCATAGGGGCCATCAAACAGCTGGATCGCCTCATCGGCACCCTCCGGTGTGCCGAGGTCTTTGAGGGCGGTGCGGCCACCGCGGCCGCGCTTGGGCATCGCCAGCAGCTCCACGGCACGGTTGAGGCCGATCGAAAGCACGTCGTCTTCGGCCTTGAGCGAGCGGTAGTCCTTCTCGCCCTTGCCCTTGTGGTGCACCACGTAGGGCCCGAAGCGCCCAAGGCCGGCCTCGATGCGGCCACCATC
Source organism: Prochlorococcaceae cyanobacterium (assembly GCA_040399185.1). Lineage (GTDB taxonomy): Bacteria > Cyanobacteriota > Cyanobacteriia > PCC-6307 > Cyanobiaceae > UBA5018. Next base: position 71,554 of record JBBASQ010000005.1, on the reverse strand, counting down.
GGGGTGATCCCCCAGCTGACGCGGCAACCGCAGCAGCCCCAGGGCGTCCTCGAGCGAAAGCTCCTCAGGCTTCACGCCCTTGGGCAGGGAGGCGCGCTTGGGCTTGGGGTTCTCGTCGCTCACCTGACCCCGCTGCAGGTAGGGGCCGTACTGACCGAACAGCAGGTACACCTGCTCCCCGGATTCCGGGTCGGTGCCCAGGGCCTCAGGGCCATCGGCCTTTTGCTTGAGGATCAGCTCAGCCTTGTCGGCATCGAGATCGGCCGGGGTGATCTCCTGGGGGAGGGTGGCCTTGAGCAACTCCTCGGTGCCGTCGTCGGCCACACGCTTGGCCTCGAGGTAGGCCCCGAAGCGACCGATCCGCACCACGCAGGGCAGACCCTCCAGCTCCACGGTGCGCGAGGCACCGGGATCGATGTCTCCCTCCCGTTGGGCCACCTGGGTTTCGAGGCCCGTGTCCCCCTTGAAGAAGTCGTTGAGATAGGGCAGCCACTGCACCCGGCCAGTGGAGATCTCATCGAGGGTGTTCTCCATCCGGGCCGTGAAGCTGGTGTCCACCAGATCCGGGAAGTGCTCCTCCAGCAGGGCCGTCACCGCAAAAGCCGTGAAGCTGGGGGTGAGGGAATTGTTCTGGAGCGTGGCGTAGCCCCGGTCCACGATCGTGCCGATGATCGAGGCGTAGGTGGAGGGGCGGCCGATACCCTCCTTCTCCAGCATCTTCACCAGGGCCGCTTCGCTGTAGCGGGCTGGGGGCTGGGTCTGGTGGCCGAGGGCCTCCACCCCCTTACAGCTGGGGCTGTCGCCCTGCTTCAGGGCCGGCAGCAGCACTTCCTGACCCTCGAGCGCGGCGTCGGGATCGTCAGACCCTTCCACATAGGCCCGGAAGAAGCCGGGAAAGTCGATGCGCTTGCCGGTGGATCGGAAGGCCGCCAGTCCCTGGGCACCCCCATCCACCTCAAGGTCCACGCTCAGCATCGTGAGCTTGGCGTCGGCCATCTGGCTGGCCACCGTGCGCTTCCAGATCAGCTCATAGAGCGCCAGATCACGGCCGTCGAGGCCCGTGGCGGAAGGGTCGCGGAAGCTCTCACCGGCAGGGCGAATCGCCTCGTGGGCCTCCTGGGCGTTGCGGGCCTTGGTGGAGAACTGGCGCGGACTGGGGCTCAGGTAGTCGCTGCCGTATTTCTGCTGCACACAGCTGCGGGCGGCGTTGATGGCCTGATCACTGAGGTGCACCGAATCGGTGCGCATGTAGGTGATGAAGCCGCGCTCATAGAGCCCCTGCGCCGTGCGCATGGTTTCGCGGGCCGAGAGCCGCAGCTTGCGGTTGGCCTCCTGCTGCAGGGTGCTGGTGGTGAAGGGCGCCACCGGCTTGCGCACCGTGGGCTTCTCCTCCACTGCCGCCACCCGCCAGGGCGCGCTCTGCACGGTGGCCTGAAGCTGGCGGGCCTCGGCCTCGCTCAGCAGCTTCACCTGGCTGCCGGCCTTCAGGCCGCCGGTGGATTCATCGAAGTCGGAACCACCGGCGATGCGCTCACCCTTGAGGTGGGTGAGCTTGGCGTCAAAGCCACTGCTGCCCTGCTCCAGCCGGGCCTTGAGGTCCCAGTAGCTGCCGCTGCGGAAGGCCCGCCGCGCCCGTTCGCGCTGCACGATCAGCCGCACTGCCACCGACTGCACCCGGCCGGCGGAAAGGCCCCAGGCCACCTTTTTCCACAGCAGGGGCGAGAGGGTGTAACCCACGAGGCGATCGAGGATTCGCCGGGTTTCCTGGGCGTGCACGAGCTCCATGTCGAGCTCGCGGGTTTGGTCGAGGGCCCGGCCGATGGCCTCCTTGGTGATCTCGTGGAACACCATGCGCTTCACCGGCACCTTGGGGCTCAGCAGCTGCAGCAGGTGCCAGCTGATGCTTTCCCCTTCCCGGTCTTCGTCCGTCGCGAGCAGGAGCTGGTCGGCACCCTTGAGGGCGTCCTTGAGCTCCTTCACCACCTTTTTCTTGTCCTTCGGCACCACGTAAAGGGGCTCGAAGTCTTGGTCGGTGTTGACGCCGAGATTCGCCCACTTCTCGCCCTTGTAGGCCGCTGGAATCTCACTGGCGTTGTTGGGGAGATCACGCACGTGCCCCATCGACGCCTCCACCCGGAAGTCCTTGGGCAGGAAGCCCCGGATGGTGCGGGCCTTTGTGGGGCTCTCGACGATAACCAGGGTGTGACCCACAGGGCTGGCGGACAACCGCTTCCTTCTTTATCGCATCGGCTGGCGGATGCGAGCCCCTGACCCGGGCCTGAATCGCCCCGGCTACCATCCCCCCACACAATCCGCGCCGGCTGCGACGCTGTGATCCACCTTCTGGGTGCTTTCCCATCCACCGGGCTGACCCTCCAGCTCAACGCCGGTGCCATCGCCCCCGAGGGGGCTGTCCTGGTGGCCCTGCTGGTGTGCCTGCTGGTGGATCTGGCCGGGGAAAAGGCCGCCAGTCGCTGGGTTCCGCCGGTTTGCTACTTGGGCCTGGGCTCAGCCCTGGTGCTTCTCGCCCAGCAGTGGAACGGCTCCCTGGAGCCCTCCTTCCTGGGCTCCTTCCTGGCCGACAACCTGGCCATCGCCTTCCGGGCCGTGGTGGCCGCATCCACCCTGCTCTCGCTGATGCTGAGCTGGCGCTACGTGGAGCGCAGTGGCACGCCGGTAGGTGAATACGCCGCAATCCTGCTGGCCGCCACCCTCGGCGCGATGTTCCTCTGCGGTGCCACCGACCTGGTGAGCATCTTCATTTCGCTCGAAACCCTCTCGGTGGCGAGCTACTTGCTGTCGGGCTACATGAAGCGCGACGCCCGCAGCTCCGAGGCCGCCCTCAAGTACCTGCTGGTGGGCTCGGCGGCGGCAGCCGTCTTTCTCTACGGCGCCTCCCTGCTCTACGGCCTCACCGGCGGCGCCACCAGCCTCGATGCCGTGGCCGTGGCCCTGCAAACCAGCGCCACACCGGTGACAGCCCTCGCCCTGGTGTTCGTGCTGGCCACGGTGGCCTTCAAAATCGCCGCCGTGCCCTTCCACCAGTGGACGCCCGACGTCTACGAGGGCTCCCCGACACCGGTGGTGGCCTTCCTCTCGGTGGGTTCCAAGGCCGCTGGCTTTGCCCTGGCCCTGCGCATCCTCGTGGGCTGCTTTGAAAGCTTCGATGCCCAGTGGAAGCTGCTGTTCACCGTGCTGGCCGTGCTGAGCATGGTGCTCGGCAACGTGGTGGCCCTGGCCCAGACCTCAATGAAGCGGATGCTGGCCTACAGCTCCATCGGCCAGGCCGGTTTCGTGATGATCGGCCTGGTGTGCGGCACCGAAGACGGTTTCGCCGCAATGGTGCTCTACATGGCGGCCTACCTGTTCATGAACCTGGGCGCCTTCGCCTGCATCATTCTCTTCTCGCTGCGCACCGGTTCGGACCGGATCAGTGACTACGCGGGCCTGTATCAGAAGGATCCGCTGATCACCCTGGGCCTGAGCCTGTGCCTGCTCTCGCTGGGGGGCATCCCGCCGATGCTGGGGTTCTTCGGCAAGATCTACCTCTTCTTTGCCGGTTGGGCCGATGGCCAGTACCTGCTGGTGGTGGTGGGCCTGATCACCTCCGTGGTGTCGATTTACTACTACATCTCGGTGATCAAGATGATGGTGGTGAAGGAACCCCAGGAGGCCTCCGATGTGGTGAAGGCCTATCCGGAGATCAGCTGGAACGTGGCCGGCATGCCGGCCCTGCGCACCGCTCTGGTGGGTTGCGTGGCTGTCACCGCGGTGGGCGGCATCCTCTCCAGCCCCCTGTTCACCTGGGCCAGCGGCGCCGTGGCCGGCACGCCGATGCTGCAGCGCGCCATTGCCCTTGCCACTGCCCAGCCCCTTGGCTGATCCCCTGGCTTCCCCCGTCGCCGAGCTGGTCGGCGTCTCCAAGCTCTATGGCACTGGAGATGCCGAGGTGAGGGCCCTTGACGGCCTCAACCTCACCGTGAACCGCGGTGACTATCTGGCGGTGATGGGCGCTTCTGGATCTGGCAAGAGCACCGCCATGAACATCCTGGGCTGCCTGGATCGCCCCACCGGCGGCAGCTACCGGCTCAATGGCACCGAGGTGGAAACCCTCAACGACGACCAGCTGGCAGACCTGCGCAACCGGGAGCTGGGCTTTGTGTTCCAGCAGTTTCACCTGCTCCCCCAGCTCTCGGCCCTGGAGAACGTGATGCTGCCAATGGTGTACGCCAGCGTTCCCTACGAGGAGCGGCGTGAACGGGCAATCAAGGCCCTGGAGCAGGTGGGGCTGGGCCAGCGCCTCCAGAACAAACCAAACCAGCTCTCCGGCGGTCAGCAGCAGCGGGTGGCCATCGCCCGGGCCATCATCAATCGCCCGGCCCTGTTGCTGGCTGATGAGCCCACCGGCGCCCTCGACTCCCAGACCACCGAGGAAGTGCTGGGGATCTTCGAGGACCTCCACAAGAGCGGTATCACCCTCGTGATGGTGACCCACGAAGACGACGTGGCCGCCCGCGCCCAGCAGGTGGTGCGCTTCCGCGACGGCAAGGTGGTGGGCTGACCCCAGGCTGGGCTGAACTCAGGCCTTGCGCCGCACCGCTGGGCCCGGCGATGGGGGCCGCTCCAGCACCTGGAGCAGTTGCCCCATCAGCAGGGCCACCGCATCACTGCCAAGGCCAGCTTTGCCGGGATCCAGATCCCCCGGATCCACCGCCATCCAGCCCCCCTCGCCCGGAAGCCGCAGCTCAAAGTGCAAGTGGGGTCCGGTGCTCAGGCCGGTGCTGCCCACCCGGCCGATCACCTCGCCCTGGCGCACCCGCTCACCGGTCTTCACATAGAGCTCACTGAGGTGGCCGTAGAGCGTGCGGCGATGGGGATTGTCGTGCTCGATCTCGATCGCCAGGCCATAGCCACCAGCCAGGCCGCTGCTCACCACCCGGCCGCTGAGGGCCGCCACCACCGGCGTGCCCTCCGGGGCGGCCAGGTCGCGGCCGGCATGCATCAACCAGTTGCCCAGCAGGGGGTGGAGCCGATAGCCGAAGTTGCTGGTGGTGATCGCCGAGCCGATCAGGGGGAACAGCAGACGGCGGTTGCCGTTGCCGCCGATCGGAGCCGGCCGGGGCGTCACCCCGAACACATCCGCCAGGCGGAAGGTGCCGCCGGCGCCCGCCAGCAGGGCGGAAACTGGCACGGTGAGGGGCGGCAGGGGGCGACCATCGGCGCCGAGGCGCTCGCCAATCAACTGGCCATCCGGGCCAATGCGACTGCGCCAGCGGAAGGCCACCCCGCTGCGGCATTCCTGGGCCGAGAGGGCGCCGCTGCTACAGGCCTGCTGGTGGGCCGGCACGTTGAAGGGCACCATCGCCGAGCCGCTGCGGATGCGGGCGCGCTCCGCCGGGGTCACCACGCCGTCGCGCACCAGGGCATCCAGGGAGGTGTCGAAGCGGGCGGGAGGCTGGCTGCGCAGCTGGGCCGGATCGGGGCGCAGGGGCTGGGGCAGGGCCTCGCTGGCCGGATTGGGCGGCAGCACCGGCGCCGCTGGGGCCGGCACCTCAGCCGGGGGGGTCTGGGCGGCGGCAAGACCCCAACCCAGCAGCGGTGCCGCCAGCAGGAGCAGTCCCCCCAAGGGGGAGAGGGAGCGGGCTTGGAGTCGCACAACCATGGGCGGACTTTAGAAATCCCGGCGCCACACGTCTTGGCGGCCGTCGGGGGCCACCACCCGCAGCCCGCCGTCGCGCTCCAAGCCCTCGATCCGCCAGGCGACGCCATGGCGCTCGATCAGCCCAGGTTGCCTCCATAGCCGTTGCTCCACCTGCCGGCGCACCAGCTCGGGCTCATGCACCAGCGCCAGGCTGCGCGCGATCGCGCGCTGGGCCAGCGCCTCCAGGGCCCGGGGCGTGGCCCGCGGATCGAAGCGACGCTCCCGAGCTGGGGCCCGCCGCCCACCCTGCCGCCGGCATGCCTCCCCCAGGGCGATCGCCCCCGGAGGCACCCGGTTGGTGCCATTGAGCCCCAGCCCGAGCTGGGCCCAGCGCACCTGGCCGCCCCGCAGCCGCAGCCGCGGCAACAACCCCGCCAGCTTGCGGCCCTCCAGGTAGAGGTCGTTCGGCCACTTGATCGCCACCGGCAGCGGCTGCCCGGGCAGCCCCAGCCGTTCGAGCTCGAGAGCGACACCCAGCGCCAGCGCCAGGGCCGGGGCCGCAGCGGCTGCAGGATCGTCGGGCCAGGGGAAGGCGGCGCTGAGCCACAGCCCGCCAGCCGGCGACTCCCACACCCGCCCGTGCTGGCCGCGCCCGAAGCGCTGGCGCCGCGCCACCACCATGCGCCAGAGCGGGGCGCCCGCGGCGGGGGGCTCAGCCTGCAACCAGCGCTCCAAGACCCGCTCGGTGCTGGCGCAGACCGCCAGCCGCCGCACCTGCCAGTCGGCGCTCACCCCGCTCCCTGGGCCAGCTGTTGGAACCAGGCGCCGATCCGTGCGGCGCCCGCCTCGAGCTGCTCCACCGGATGCACCAGGGCCAGCCGCGCCCAGCCTTCGCCGCCCGGGCCGAAACCGTTCCCAGGGGTGAGGGCCACGCCGGTGGCCTCCAGCAGCTCAGCGCAGAACGTTTCCGAATCCCAGCCCCTGGCCCGGGCCAGGGGGGGCAGCTCGAGCCAGAGATAGAGGGCCATGGACGGGATGCGCACGGGCCAGCCCATCGCCTCCAGGGCTGCGGCCATGCGATCGCGGCGCTCGCGGTAGGTGCCCTTGAGCCGCTCGGGCCAGTCGCCGGCCTGCTCCAGGGCCGCGATCGCCCCGGCCTGCAGCGCCAGCGACTGGTTGAAATCCACCACGCCCTTGAGCTGCCGCAGCCCGGCGATCAGCCCCGGAGCCCCGATCGCGAAGGCCAGCCGGAAGCCCCCCAGGCACCAGCTCTTGGAGAAGGAGAAGAACTCGATGCCGCACTGGCGCCAGGCCGGGTTGCGCAGCAGGGCCGGGGCCTGGCCATCGAGGGCCAGATCCACATAGGGGTTGTCGTGGGCGAGCACGATGCCGTGCTCCAGGGCCAGATCCACCGCCGCATCCAGCCAGGCCTGTTCGCCGGTGGTGGCGGTGGGGTTGTGGGGGAAGCCCAGCACCATCAGCTTCAGGCGCTGCCAGGTGGCGGCATCGATGGCCTGGAAGTCCGGCTGCCAGCCGGCGGCCGGATCCAGCGGCAGCAGCACGGGCTCGGCGGAGGCCAGATGCAACCCGCCCATGTGGGACGGGTAGTAGGGATCGAGCAGCAGGGCCGCATCACCGGGGTTGAGCACCACCAGGGGCAGGTGGGCCGTGCCTTCCTGGCTGCCCACCAGCAGTTGCACCTCGGTGTCGGGATCCACCGCGGTGCCAAAACGCCGCAGGGCCCAGGCCGCCACCGCTTCGCGGAAGGGGCGGGTGGCGGCGTTGAGGCAATAGGCCGCACTCTCGGGGGCTGCCAGCCGCTCGCCCATGGCCGCAATGGCCGCAGGCGGCGGCAGCAGATCGGTGGAGCCCAGGGAAAGATCCAGCAAGGGCGGCAGGCCCCCGGCCGGGGCGGCGGCCCTGGCCACGTAGGCGGCCTTGCGCAGGTCGTTGCGGGCAAACACACCGCTGCCTAAACGGCCCACCCGCTCGGAGAGTGGCCCCGACCAGCTCGGCGCCGCCGGAGTCATCAGAGGTTGGCGTCGAGGAAGGCCTGGAGCTGGGGCTTGGCCATGGCGCCCTCATGGCGCGCCACTTCCACGCCGCCCTTGAACAGGATCAGCGCGGGCAGACCCTGCACCTTCTGGGCATCGCGGGTGGCGGGGTTGGGATCGGCCTCAAGCTTGCCCACCTTCAACCCTTCGCCGTATTCGGCCGCGGCCCAGTCCATCAGCGGAGCCATCAGCCGGCAGGGGCCACACCAGGTGGCCCAGACATCCACCAGCACGGCACCCGGGGCGTCGAGCACTTCGGCTTGAAAATTGGCGTCGGTGAGCTCGAGAACGGCCACGGAAAGCTGGTTGCTGGAGGGATTGTATGGAGATGGCCGAGGTGATCCGGGCTGGGGCCGGAGCCCTCAGAGCTTGTCGATCGAGCGCTTGAGCTCTTCGAGCTCGGCATCCACTTCCGTCACCTTCACCGGCTCCAGCTGGGGCGTGGCGGCGGAGGTGCCGGGCAGGGCCGCACCGGCGGGGGCACCGGAGAGGCGCTGCTTCATGGCAGCGAGTTCGTCGTCCACTTCGGGGGCACCCTCGAGGGCCGCGAACTGGCTCTCCAGGTCGGCACCGGCCAGCTCGGCGGCGGCCTGGCTGCGGGCTTCGAGGGTCTGCACCTTCTCCTCCATCCGCTCGAAGGCGGCCATGGCTGAGTTGGTGCCGAGGTTGCCCACGGCGCTCTGGAGCTGCTCCTGGGCCTTGGCCGCCTGGGCCCGGGCCTTGAGCATGTCTTTCTTGGTCTTGGCCTCGGCGATCTTGGCCTCGAGCTGCACCAGGCTCTTCTTGAGGGTGTCCACCTGGCCGGCCTGGCTCTGCAGCTGGCCGTTCAGGGCGGTGGCGGTGTCCTGATAGGTCTTGCGGCGGGACAGGGCCTCACGGGCCAGATCCTCCTCGCCCTTCTTCAGGGCCAGCTCGGCCCGCTCGTACCAGGTTTTGGACTGGGCTTCAGCCTGCTCGGCCTGGTTCTGGATGCGCTTCTGGCTGGCGATCGCCGTGGCCACGGCCTGGCGCAGCTTCACCAGGTCGTCCTGCATGTCGGCGACCGACTGATCCAGGATCTTGGCGGGGTCCTCCATGCTGCTCACCGCCGCATTGGCGTTGGCACGAACGAGGCGGCTGAGGCGATCGAAAAAGCCCATGAATCCCGGCGGGGGCGTCGCCTGAGGCTAGCCAGAGGGTCTGGAGAGTTCAGCTTGCCCAGAACGGCGTGGTCGCCGACCTGCCGATAGCGTCAACCCATGGCCCGCACTCCGAGGAACATCAGCCGGCGCCAGGGGGGCGTGAACGTGCTGGTGGCAGCGCCCCGCCCGCCGGTGGAGGGGTTGGGGAGCTGCCTGGACACCCTGCGGCGGGAGTGGCAGCGCGACGGCAACCTGGCAGCCCTGTGGCAAGCCTGGCCGAAACTGGCCGGCCCCCAGCTCGCCCCCCACTGCCGGCCACTGCGGCTGCAGAACGGCCGGCTCACGGTGGGAGCAGGGCCGGGGCCCTGGATCCAGGCCCTGCAATACAACCGCCACCAACTGCTGGGCGCCCTGCGGGCCGCAGGCTTTCCGGTGCGGGAGGTGCGGGTGGAGCAGCACCACGTCACCCCCCTGCCGCCACCGGGCAGCGCCGCGGAACTCGACACCTGGCAGCACCATCCCAGCCGGGTGGATCTGCATGGCATGGGCACCTGCCCGCGCTGCGCCAGTCCCGCCCCGGCCGGGGAAATCCAGCTTTGGGGCTACTGCAGCTTCTGCCGGCGCGAAGAACTCGGCAACGGCCCAGCCTGAGTCCGAGCCCGGCTTGAGTCCGAGCCCGGCGTGAGTCAGTAGCGCTCCGGGCGCGGATCGCGCCATTCCAGGCGCACCCCTGCGGCCCGCAGGGCCGCCGCCCGACGCTCCAGCGCCCGGCGATCCACCCGCCAGAGGCGATAGAGGCCGGAGCTGCCCAGCTGTTGGGGGCCCAGATCCCGCCAGTGGGGCAGGGCGGCCGTGCCCTGGTCAATCACCACCAGCACCGTCGGCGACTGCTGGGATGTGGCGGGGGCCTGGCCAGCGCGGCGCTCCGTGCCCAGCCTGTCGGCCAGGTTCAGTGGCCCGAAGGGTTTCACGCCCTCGTAGAGCACCACCCGGCGGGCGTAGTAGTGGAGCGAGGGCTTCAGGATGCCCACCATCGCCAGCGATTCCCCCGGGCGCGCCTGTTGATGCACCAGCACGGCCATCTGCCGCACCGGCAGCCCACGCAAGCGATCTCCCAGGGCCCAGCCCGGCAGAAGCACCAGGGGCACGAAGGCCACCAGGGGCAGCTGTAGCGCCAGCAGCGCCTCTGGCCCGCGGCCCAGGTACCGCCAGGCGAGCACCAGGGCCAGGGCAAACAGTGCGCCGCCGAGCAGCAGCCAGCGCCCCGCCAGCAGATCGGCCGGCAGGCTTGGCATCTCGGGATCGTCGATCAGGGGCACCCAGAGCCCTGAGGCCAGGAAGCCCCCTGCCAGCACGGCCGTGAGCGCGAGGGTGATCCCCCAGGCCCAGCGCCCAGCCCGATCCAGGGTGTCCTGGGCGGTGAGGGCGATCAGCAGCGCCGCCGCCGGAGTGGCCGGCAGCCAGTAGCTGGGCAGCTTGGTGGCCGCCGCCGTGAAAAAGAGCAACACCGCCAGCAGCCAGCAACTGGCGAAGCGGCGCAGGGAGTGGTCTGCCGGCACCGGCCTGAAGGGGCGCCCAGCGAGACGGAGGGGCCCAACGCCCCGTGCCAGGCCCAGGAGCAGCAGGGGCGAGGCCGGCAAGCTGGCCAGCAGCAGCACCACGAAGAAGAACCACCAGGGGGCCTGGTGGTTGTTCACCACCTGGGTGAAGCGCTGAACGTTGTGATACCCAAAGAAGCTGCGCCAGAAGGGCTCCCCTTCCACCAGCAGCGCCGCGGCGTACCAGGGCAGGGCCACCAGCGCCGTGAGGGCCAGCCCAGGCACGGGCTTCATCCGCCGCCACAGCCCCGCCAGATCCCCCTGACTCCAACCGAACAGCAGCAGGGTCAAACCCACCAGCACCGCGGCCACCGGCCCCTTGGCGAGCACCGCCAGTCCGAGCACCAGCCAGGTGGGCCACAGCGGATAGCCGGGGTCGGCGATGGCCCGCCAGGCCAGCAGCAGCGCGCCAGCCACCAGGGCGGAGAACAGGGCGTCGCTCACCGCCACCCGCCCCCACAGCAGCACAAAGGGGGAGAGACCGAAGGCCAGGGCAGCCGTGAGTGCCGTGGGCGCCTCGCGGCACTCGGCCTGGGGCCAGCGCAGCAGGGTGCGGGCCAGGGCCAGCATCACCCCTACACAGGCCAGGGCCGAGGGCAAACGGGAGGCCCAGGTGCCCAGGGGATTCCACGCCTCCTGATTGGGGAGGGCATAGAACAGCCCCATCGCCCAATACACCAGCGGGGGCTTGTCGTAGCGGGGCAGGCCATTCACCCGGGGAATGAGCCAGTCGCCGGTTTCCGCCATGGCCCGGGCCGAGGCCGCAAACAGGGGCGGGGTTTCATCCACCAGGCCGGTGCTGCCGAGCTGCCACACGAACAGCAGCAACCCCAGGGCCGTCACCACCAGCAGGGTGCGCCGCTGCAGGGCAGGCGAGACGGGAGAAACGGCCACGCCGGGGCCCACGGAAGTGGCCCGACGCTATCCCGTGAGGCTGAGCAGCCAGCGCTCCAGCCGACCGCTGAACACCTCGCGGGTGGCGTGCCGCTCCACCCAGCTGCGGCAACGGGTGCGCGGCACCGCCACGGCGCGGAGAGTGGCAGCCTCCAGGGCATCGAGGTTGTCGGGATCGGCCAGGGCGCCGTTCACCCCCTCCTCCACCAGCTCCCCCGGACCGCCCCGGGCGTAGGCGGCCACCGGCACGCCACAGGCCATCGCCTCCACCACCACGTTGCCAAAGGCCTCGTTCCACTTGGGCGTGTTGAGCAGGGCCCGGCAACGCCCCAGGGCCTGCTGCAGCTCGGCCGTGGGCAGGAATCCGCGCCACTGAATCGTGCCGGCGGGAACTCCGGCCTCCACCTGCTCGGCGTAGGCAGCGTCTTCCCGCAGGCCCCACACCGCCAGGGGCAACTGCAGCCGTGCCGCCACGGCTGCCGCGTCTTCCAGGCCCTTCTCCGGGGCGATCCGGCCGGCCCAGCCCAACAGGGGCTCCGGATTGGATTGGAAGTGATAAGCGCGCAGGTTGAAGCCGTTGCCCAGCAGGATCGGCGGCTCCGGCAGGTCGAAGTCGGCCGCCTGGGCGCCGGTGTGGAACGCAAGGTGGCGCGGATGGCTGCGGGCCACCTCGGCGATCACCGCGTCCATGGCCTCGCTCACCGAGCCCATGCTCACCAGGTGGGCCAGGGGCGCGGCGGTGTGGGGCGTCAGCCAGAGCGGCAGCCAGTCGTAGGCCAGGTTGAGCAGAACATCAAAACGGTGCTGCTCCACCAGTGCCCGGCGCCAGAGCTTGGGCAGCAGGGCGTGGGGGGGGATCGCCACCGGCGCCTCCCGGCCCTGGTGCTGCCAGCTGGGCTGGTCCACCCCCTCCTCGCACCAGAGCTCAGCTCCGGCGCAGTCGTGGGGCAGCCGCGACCCGGCGCCGGCCAGCACGGTGAGGCGGTGGCCGCGCGCCAGCAAACCGGCCACCGCATTGGTGAGGGTGAGTTCCACGCCGCCACCCCCGCCGCCACCAAGCCGGCCCACCGGTGTGCTCACCACCAGCAGCTTCACGATCCGCTCTCCTGAGCCTCAGCCACGATTCGCTGCTCGAGCTCCCACAGGGGTTGGCGCCGGTTGATCAACAGCACGGAGCCCAGGGCCACGGCGGCCCCCAGCCACTGCAGCGGCCGCAACTGTTCCCCCAGCAGCAGCACCCCGCAGAGCAGGGCGAACACCGGGGTGAGGAAGGTGAGCGCGGTGAAACCGGTGAGGTCGCCGCTGTTGGCGAACCAGAAGAAGAGGCCGTAGGCCAGCGCACTGCCCAGCAGGGCGGCGTAGAGGGCCAGCAACCACTGCACCCCATCCCAGGAGGGCCACAGCGGCGTGGGGGCTCCAACCCAGCCCGTGCCCTGCAGCAGCACGCCCGCCAGCAACGGCACCGCGCCGATGAGCATGTGCCAGCCCGTGATCGCCACCGGATCACTGCGGCGGCTGGCGTAGCGGCTCAGCACGGTGCCGAAGGCCATGGCCGCCGCGGCTCCGAGCATCCAGAGCTCACCGTGGCTCCAGGCCTGCACCCCCAGGGCCGCCGGCCCATCCAGCCACCAGTGGCGCAGCAGTGGGGCCGGCAGGCCGAGGCAGAGGATCCCCAGAAGCCCCAGCAGCAGCCCCACCCAGCCCACGGGGTTGATGGCCTCGCCAAAGAGGGTGCGGGCCAGCAGCGCCACCAGCAGGGGCTGGGAGTCGATCAACACCGAGCCAAGACCGGCCCCGGTCTGCCCCAGCCCCTCGGTGAGCAGGGCCTGAAACACGGTGCCATCCACCAGGGCAAACACGATCAGCCAGCCGCGATCCGCCGGATCCACCCGCAGCGAGCGGCCGAGGGCCAGGGCGGCGATCAACACCACGGCCCCGGCAGGCAGCAGCCGCAGGGTGGCCACCTGGAGCGCCGTGCCGCCCACCAACAGGGGCTTCATCGCCGCCATCGCCGTGCCCCAGAGGGCGAATGGCAGCAGCATGGCCACGGTTCGAAGCAGTGGCCCGAGGGGCATGGGAGCGCGAGCAAGGGCCAGCTGAGGGGTTCTTTTTAAGATCCAGCCACTGCACACCGCCCTGATGGTCTGGCCCTGGCGCCGCAAGAAACGCCGCACCCTGGCGCGGATCGCCATCGAAGGCCCGATCGCCGGACCCACCCGGACCCGGGTCCTGAAGGCCCTCAAGCAGGTGGAGGAGCGGGAATGCCCGGCCCTGCTGCTGCGGATCGACAGCCCCGGCGGCACCGTGGGCGACAGCCAGGAGATCCACAGCGCGATCACCAGGCTCCGGGACAAGGGGTGCCGGGTGGTGGCCAGCTTCGGCAACATCTCCGCCTCGGGCGGGGTGTACGTGGGCGTGGCCGCCGAAAAGATCGTGGCCAATCCCGGCACCATCACCGGCTCGATCGGCGTAATCCTGCGGGGCAACAACATCTCCCGCCTGCTGGAGCGCGTCGGCATCCAGTTCGAAACGGTGAAAAGCGGCCTTTACAAGGACATCCTCTCGCCGGATCGGGCCCTCACCGCCGCCGAACGGCAGCTGCTCCAGAGCCTGATCGACTCCAGCTACGGCCAGTTCGTGGAGGCGGTGGCCCAGGGCCGCGGGCTGAGCGACGACACCGTGCGGTCGTTTGCCGATGGCCGGGTGTTCAGCGGGGCCCAGGCCCGGGATCTCGGGCTGGTGGATGAGCTGGGCGACGAGGAGGCGGCCCGGCGGCTGGCTGCCGAACTGGCGGGCCTGGATCCGGAGAAGACCAGACCCATCACCTTCGGAGCACCACCGAAGAAGTTCGCCGGCCTGATCCCGGGCCGGGCGGCCCTGCGCGGGCTGCGCCAGGCCCTGAGCCTGGATCTGGCCTGGAGCGGCCAACCCCTCTGGCTGTACCGGCCATGAGCACATCCATGGCTGATGGCCTCACCCTGCGGGCCCTGCGCGGCGCCACCACCGCCGCCGCCAACAGCACGGAGGCGATCCACGACGCCGTGGCGGAACTGGTGGATGCACTGATGGAGCGCAATGGCCTGGCCGGTGAGCGGCTCCTCTCGGTGACGTTCTCCGTAACGGCCGACCTGGACGCCTGCTTCCCCGCCGCCGCCGCCCGGCGCCGTCCGGGCTGGGAGCAGGTGGCCCTGCTCGACTGCCAGCAGATGGCGGTGGAGGGCGACCTGCCCCGCTGCATCCGGCTGCTGGCCCACGCCTGGCTGGAGCGCGAGCGCCAGCCCATCCATCCCTACCTGCGGGAGGCCGCCAGGCTGCGGCCCGACCGCGCCGGCAGCTAGCAAGCGCGGTCCGATTCCCTCTGTGCCAACCACCTGCCCGGCCGGCCCAGCCCCCACAGGAGCCCACCCCCGGCGCTGAGAATGAACCTCTGCCTCTTGTTTCAGGGCTGATGGGATTCCCCCAGCTTCAGGCCATCTCCCGCCGGCTGCGCTCCCGCCGCGCCGGCCTGGTGGCCGCCACCGCGGCTGCCGGCCTGGCGGGTGCCACCGCACTCCCGGGGTTGCTGCCGGGCCTGGCTCCCCTGCCGGCCGTTGCCCAGGGCACCTCGGGCCTGATGGAGTTCCGCTGGGACAACACCAAGGACTACCGCCGGCTCTACTACTTCGTGACCGACACGAAGCGGCTGAAGCGCTCGGAGTATTACCTGATCCTGAGGCCGAAGGATCGCAAGACCGCGATTCTCAAGCTGTCGATCACCATCCCCCAGCACTTCGACGTCAAGATCGACCCCACCCAGGTGAAGCTCTGCAAGATGAAGGAGGGCGGGATGTTGTCGCGCACCCGCTGCGAGTCCACGATTCCAGCCACGGTGGAGATCGCACCGAACGGCAAGGCGATCGACATCTTCCCGGACACGCCGGTGCCCGACACCGGCACCATTGGTGTGTACATCAACCTGTTCAACCCGTTCAACATCGGGATGTACCAGTTCAACGCCCTGGCCCAGGCCCCCGGCGACGTGCCGATGGCCGGTTATCTGGGCAGCTGGCTGATTCAGATCGACCCTGCGAACGACTGAGCCAGGGCCTGAGGGCTGCCTGATAAGTTGGCCCTTCGACTGACTGACGACGCGACGCGAGGAGCGGAGACACCATGACCAAGCGCACTCTGGAAGGTACGAGCCGCAAGCGCAAGCGCGTGTCGGGCTTTCGCGTTCGCATGCGCACCCACACCGGCCGCCGCGTGATCCGCTCCCGCCGCCGCCGCGGTCGCGCCCGCCTGGCCGTCTGATCCGGCCGTGGCCCTGCCCCAGCGTCATCGGCTCAAGGGGCAACGCATTTTTGATCGCCTTTATCAGAAGGGCCGCAAGCACCATGGCTCCGCCATGGTGCTTCGCTGTCTGGAGGCCATCCCCAGCTTGCTTCCAGCGGAACAGGCGTCCCACGCCCCCAGCCCCTGGCGTTGTGGCGTGGTGGTGAGCAGCAAGGTGCACAAACGGGCAGTGCAGCGCAACCGGCTACGGCGCCTGCTACACCACCATCTGATGGCCGTGCTCACCCACGACGCGAGCGCCAACGAGCCCTCGAGCCGTCCGCGCTGGCTGCTGATCAGCCTCAAACCCGGCAGTGCCGAGCGTTCCCCCGAAGCCCTGCTGGGAGAATGCAGCCATCTCCTCAAGCAGGCAGGTCTCACGCCATGAGCGCCGCGAGCAACGCCCCGAAGGCAGAGATTCAGGAAACGGTCTTCTACGAGGGCGGCCCGGCCCGCAGCGACCTGATCGTGAACTTCTTGTTCGGTCTCACCCTGATCGGCATCCCCCTCTTTGTGGCCGCCCTGGTGCGTGCCCTCTGGCTGCGGTTCCGAGTCACCAGCCGCCGCGTCGAAGTGAACGGTGGCTGGCTCGGCCGCGACCGCACCCAGGTGGTGTACAGCCAGATCCGGGAGGTGCGCTGCGTGCCCCGCGGCTTCGGTGCCTGGGGCGACATGGTGCTGGTGCTCTCCGATGGCTCCCGGCTGGAAATGCGCTCCGTGCCCCGCTTCCGCGAGATGGAGACTTACATCCAGGAGCGCTGCAAAGCCCGCCAGTCCGCCGCCGCCCCCAAGGGCATGGCGGCCTGAGCCCCATCCCCCGCTGACCCTGGGGCACACTGGTGCCCCTGCGGTGTGTCCACACCCCACCCCTTCTTCCGGATCTCCCTGCCGTGATCGGCTACATCTCCGACAACCTGCTGCTCCCGATCCTCGATTTCTTCTACGGATTGGTGCCGAGCTACGGGCTGGCGATCATTGCCCTCACGGTGGTGATCCGATTGGCACTGTTCCCCCTCAGTGCCGGCTCCATCCGCAGCGCCCGCCGCATGCGCATCGCCCAGCCGGTGATGCAGAAGCGCCAGGCCGAGATCAAGGCCCGCTACGCCAGCAACCCCCAGAAGCAGCAGGAGGAGCTGGGCAAGTTGATGCAGGAGTTCGGCAGCCCCCTGGCCGGCTGCCTGCCGCTGCTGGTGCAGATGCCGATCCTGTTCGCCCTGTTCGCCACGCTGCGGGGCTCACCGTTTGCCGATGTGCCCTACACCCTCAACGTGAAGGTGCTGCCGGCCGAACAGATCGCCGCCGTTGAGCCCAAGCCGTTCAACAGCCCCAGCCATTCGATCTTCGTGACCGAAACCCAGCATGTGCCGGTGATCGCCACGCTGGATCAGGGCAACAAGCTGGGCGTGGGCGACTCGGCCAAGGTCAACCTCCACACCAAGGAGGGCGACACCTTTGCCTCCGTGATCGCCGGCGTCGACAACGGCGATGCCTTCCAGCCCAGCTGGAGCGTGACCAAGGGTGAGGGCGTGGTGGCGGTGGCCGATGACGGCACCATCACGGCGCTGACCCCCGGCGATGCCACGGTGGAAGCCAA
Source organism: Prochlorococcaceae cyanobacterium (assembly GCA_040399185.1). Lineage (GTDB taxonomy): Bacteria > Cyanobacteriota > Cyanobacteriia > PCC-6307 > Cyanobiaceae > UBA5018. The sequence continues at coordinate 54,341 of JBBASQ010000005.1, read as the reverse complement.
GATCCCTGGCCTGGCAGCCCGCAGTGGCTTCCTGTTCATCAAGGCCCTGGGCCAGGTGGGCTTCCTCACCGATGGTCAGGTGAACTGGGACGTGGCGATCCTGGTGGCGGCCTTCGGCGGCACCCTGTTCCTCTCCCAGATCCTGTCTGGCATGGGAATGCCGGCCAACCCTCAGCAGTCCACCGCCAACAAGATCACCCCCGTGATGATCACGGGCATGTTCCTGTTCTTCCCGCTGCCCTCGGGGGTGCTGCTCTACATGGTGGTGGCCAACATCTTCCAGGCGGCGCAAACCTTCCTGCTCACCCGCGAGGCCCTGCCCGACAACCTCCAGCAGATCCTCGATCAGCAGCTCTCCCAGCAGACCGTCACCGCCACTGCAACGGCTGGAGGCCCCGGCGATCGCCTGCCGTTCGAGCCCAAGGGCAAGAAGTAAGGCCCCATGGCAGACGACCTGCGGCCCATCCCCCTCCAGGAGCTCAAGCCCCTGGCCGAGGGGCGCCATTGGTCGATCGAGCAGCACCTCAGCGGCCTGGAGAGCCTCACACCCGTGCGCGGCGCAGTGCACGCCACCCATCGGGGCAATGTGCTGGAGGTGGAGGGTCATGGCGACACGATCGTGACCCTCTGCTGCGACCGCTGCCTGCAGCACTTCAACCACCCCCTCGGCTTCCGCACCCGCGAATTGCTGTGGCTGGGTGAAGACGCCCGGGCCCAGGGGATCGATGAGGAGGTGGTGCTGGAGGGCACCGGGGAGGTGCTCGAGCTCGATCCCGACGCTCTCACCGAAAGCCTCGATCCACGGGGCGACTTCGACCCGGCCCACTGGGCCTTCGAGCAGCTCAGCCTGCAACTGCCTGTGGTGAACCGCTGCGGCAGCGACTGCCCCGGCCCACCCACCTGGAGCAGCGACCCCGAGGGGGGCGACCCGCGCTGGGCTGCCCTTCGGGCCCTCAAGCCATGAGCTCCAGCTGGCTGGAGCATCTGGATCTGCTGATCCGCTCCCGCACGCCGATCCTCTGGATCCGCAGCCTTGAGGAGCAGCGGGTGGACGCCCTGCTGCAGCAGGCGGCCAGTCAGCTGGGGGGGCGCCTGCTGCTGCGCTGGGACTTCATCGATGGACTGAGCGGCGCCCCGAACCGCAAGGGGGAAGCGGCCCGCAATCCCATGGCAGCGCTGGGGTGCCTCGATGCCGTGCCCGCAGACCAGGGGGCGATCCTGGTGCTGCGCGATTTCCATCGCTACACCGAAGACGCCGGCATCTGTCGCCGGCTGCGCAACCTCGCCCAGGAGCTGCGGAACCGGCCCCACACCCTGGTGATCACCGCGCCGGATTGGCGCCTGCCGCTCGAACTCGATGACGCTGTGGTGCAGCTGGATCTGCCCCTGCCGGAGCCCGCTGAGATCGGCCAGTTGCTGGACTCGATCGCCCAAGCCTCGGGCCAGCGCCTGGAGCCCGCCGTGCTCGAAGCACTCACCTCCGCCTGCCACGGCCTGAGCGAGCAGCGCGTCCGGGCCATCGCCGCCCGAGCCCTGGCGCGCCGCGGCCAGCTGGGCGCCACCGACCTGGCGGAGGTGCTGGAGGAAAAACGGGCGGCCATCGCCCGCAGTGAGCTGCTGGAGTATTGCCCCAGCGAAGCCACACCGGCCGATATCGGGGGCCTCGATGGCCTCAAGCACTGGCTGGAACAGCGCCGCATGGCCTTCAGCGACGAGGCCCGGCGCTACGGCCTGCCGCTGCCGAGGGGTGTACTGCTGGTGGGGCCCCAGGGCACCGGCAAGAGCCTCACCGCCAAAGCCATCGCCCACAGCTGGGGCATGCCGTTGCTGCGCCTGGATGTGGGGAGGTTGTTCAGTGGGCTGGTGGGAGCCAGTGAGGCCCGCACCCGCGACATGATCCAGCGGGCCGAGGCCATGGCCCCCTGCGTGCTCTGGATCGATGAGATCGACAAGGGCTTCGGGCTGGCTGGCAGCGGCGATGGCCGCAGCGACGGGGGCACCAGCCAGCGCGTGCTGGCCAGCGTGCTCACCTGGATGGCCGAGAAAACGAGCGCCGTGTTCGTGGTGGCCACCGCCAACGGGGTGGAGCAGCTGCCGGCCGAACTGCTGCGCAAGGGCCGCTTCGACGAGATCTTTCTGCTGGAGCTCCCCAGCGCCGACGAACGCCGCGCCATCCTCGATCTGCAGCTGCGCCGGCGCCGGCCCGAGCACCAGATCCCCCTGGAAATCCTGGTGGACCGCACCGCCGGCTTCTCCGGCGCCGAGCTGGAGCAAACGGTGATCGAAGCCATGCATCTGGCCTTTGCCGAGCACCGCGAGTTCGCAGAAAGCGATCTGATCGCCGCCGCCAGCCAGGTGGTGCCGCTCTCGCGCACCGCGCGGGAACAGCTCGAGCAACTGCAGCAGTGGGCCAGCACTGGCCGTGCCCGCCCGGCAAGCAGCCTGATTCGGCCAACCTGATGGGCAGCGTTAGCGCACCCTTCTGATTGCGCTGCGTAACGAACTGCGGCACCAGGTAACGAGCCGAGATCCAAGCCAGGGCAAGGCCTTTTAACGCCCTTACGGTCGTGCGCAGTTGCCGGCAGCGCCGTGTTCCCCAGCCCCACCCCCGAGCCGCGCAACGATGAAGCTCGCCAGCAACTGTTCACCCAGCTGGCCGTGGCCTGTCTCGGTGCGGGCGTGGTGACCACGGTGGCCGTGGCCCAGGGCCAGAACCCCCTCACCGCCCTTGGCATCACCCTGTTCTCCGCCGTCGCTGCTGTGATGGTGGGTCAGGTGCTCTGATTCCCTTGGCGTCCAGCCAATCCTCCACTCCTCACGCTGCCGGGCTGCGGGCCCTGATGCCCGCGCTCCAGAACAAGACCTACTTCAACTACGGCGGCCAGGGCCCGCTGCCTGAACCCTCGCTGGCAGCTATCACCGCCAGCTGGCGCACGATTCAGGAGCTGGGGCCCTTCACGAGCGAGGTGTGGCCCTACATCGAGCGCACCACGGCCACGTTGCGCCAGCGCCTCGCCCAGTGGTTTGGCGTGGGCAGCCACCGCGTGGCCTTCACCGAAAACGTCACCAGCGGCTGTGTGCTGCCGCTCTGGGGCTTGCCCTGGCAGAGCGGCGATGAACTGCTGCTCAGCGACTGCGAGCACCCCGGCGTGGTGGCGGCCTGCCAGGAGCTGGCCCGGCGCGAGGGGCTCAGCCTCGCCGTGCTGCCGGTGAAAGACCTGCGGGGGGCACCGGCCGCCACCGATGGGGCCGTGCTCGAGCGGCTGGAGCGGGCACTCACCCCCCGCACCCGGCTGGTGGTGCTCTCGCACCTGCTCTGGAACACCGGCCAGGTGATGCCGATCGCGGCTGTGGCCGAACGGCTCCGCCAGCACGGGAGGAGCCCCTGGCTGCTGGTGGACGGGGCCCAGAGCCTGGGCAGCCTGCCACTGGGGGAGGCGGGGGCCGCCAATGCCGCTGCGGCAGCCGACATCTATGGCTGCACCGGCCACAAATGGTGCTGCGGCCCTGAGGGACTGGGGGCCGTAGCCCTTTCGGAGCGGCTCCTGAACGAGAGCCAGCCCACCCTGATCGGCTGGCGCAGCCTCAGCCACGAAGGCAGCGCCGGCAGCGGTTTCCACGGCGATGCGCGCCGCTTTGAGGTGGCCACCTCCTGCATCCCGCTGATGGCCGGCCTCCACCAGTCACTGCTGCTGTTGGAAGCCGAAGGCACGGCCGCCGAGCGCCTCGCTCGCCTTCAGGCCAGCAGCCGGCGCCTATGGGAAGGGCTGCAGGCGATCCCTGGGCTTGCCACCCTGCTGGAGGTGCCGCCCCCGGCGGGCCTGGTGAGCTTCACCGCCGAGGGCAGCCCAGACGCCCTGGTGCAGGTCCTGGGGCAGCAGGGGATCTGGCTGCGCACCCTGGAGGATCCCCACTGCCTGCGGGCCTGCACCCACATCACCACCAGCGAGGTCGAGCTCGATCGGCTGTTGGAGGCCCTGGCGGACCTCCGTTAACGCTCAGAGCTCAGGCCTCGGCCTTCTCCCACACGTTGCGATACACCCAACCGGCAATCAGGGCGCCCACGATCGGAGCGAGCCAGAACAGCCACAGCTGACCCACGGCCTCACTGCCGGCCCAGAGGGCCACACCGGTGCTGCGGGCGGGATTCACAGAAGTGTTCGTGACCGGGATGCTGATCATGTGAATCAGGGCCAGGGTGAGGCCGATCGCCACGCCGGCGAACCCAGCCGGGGCCAGCTTGTCGGTGGCGCCGATGATCACCAGCAGGAAGAAGAACGTGAGCACCACTTCCACAACCAGGGCCGCCAGGAAGCCATAACCCCCGGGGGAATGGGCGCCCCAACCATTGGTGGCGAGCGGATTGCTGCCGCCCATCACCAGCGCAAAGGCCGGGCCGCCAGCCACCACCAACTTGATGAACCCACCGGCCAGCACGGCACCGATCACCTGGGCCACGATGTAAGGCAGGAGCTCGGAGCCCTTGAAGCGGCCACTGGCCCACAGGCCGAAGCTCACCGCCGGATTGAGGTGACAGCCGGAGATGTGGCCGATGGCGTAGGCCATGGTCACCACGGTGAGGCCAAAGGCCAGGGAGACGCCCAGGAAGCCCAGGCCGAAGGGATTGCCCGGAGCAATGTCTGCACCGGTGAGATAGGGGAAGTTGGCGGCAATCGCGGCACTGCCGCAACCGCCGAGCACGAGCCAGAAGGTGCCAAATAGTTCCGCGAGGAACTTCTTCGGCATGGGAATGGATTGGGCCATCGTCGAAGGACTGGTCGGCCGCAACCTATGCATCCCCGGCTGGGACGGCCATCCTTCGCAATCAACGATCGCAACCCGCAACGAGGCGCACGCGCAGGGCCTTTTCCGCCTCCTCGCGGTCATCGAAATGGATCTTGGTGGTGCCGATGATCTGGTAGTCCTCGTGGCCCTTGCCGGCAATCAGCACCAGATCTCCGGGTGCAGCGCAGCGGATGGTGTCGGCAATGGCGGTGGCCCGATCGGCCTGCACCTGCAGGGGGCTGCCGGCGGGGATGCCGGCCACCACGTCGTTGAGGATCTGCTGGGGTTCCTCGGTGCGCGGGTTGTCGGAGGTCACCACCACCTGATCCGCCAGGCGGGCGGCGATCGCCCCCATCTGGGGGCGCTTGGTGCGGTCGCGGTCGCCGCCGCAGCCAAACACGCAGATCAGCCGTCCTGCGGTGAACGGTCGTGCGGCCGCCAGCGCATTCTCCAGGCCATCGGGGGTGTGGGCGTAGTCCACCAGCACCGAGGGGAGCTCGGCCACGCTGCCCACACTCACCCGCTCCATGCGGCCGGGAACTCCCCTGAAACTCTTCAGGCCTTCCAGGAGCAGCGCCAGGGGAACGCCGTACTGGGCCAGGGCTCCCACGGCCTGCAACAGGTTCATCAGGTTGAAGCGGCCCACCAGCGGTGAGGAGAAGCGGCCGCTGCCCACCGGGGTGATCAGGGTGCCGGCCATGCCGTCGGCACCGAGCTCAAGATCGGCAACCCGCAGTTCGGCATCGGGGGAGCTGAGCGAACTGCGCCAGCAGGGATGCCGGCCCTCGGCCGCCAGGCGGCCGGCCAGCTGCATGCCCCAGGGATCATCGATGTTCACCACCGCACCACCGCCCAGCAGGGGCTCGGAGAAGAGCGAGGCCTTCGCCTCGAAGTAGGCCTCCATCGACGGGTGGTAGTCGAGGTGGTCCTGGGTGAGGTTGGTGAACACGGCACCGGCAAAGCGGCATCCCGCCACCCGGTGCTGATCCAGGGCATGGGAGCTCACCTCCATCGCGGCGATCTGGGCCCCGGATTCAGCCGCCTGGGCGAGCTGGGCCTGCAGCAGATCGGCAAAGGCCGTGGTGTGCTGGGCGGTCACGCTGTGGCCCGGCCAGCGATTCACCAGGGTGCCGAACAGCGCGGCGGGCCGCCCGGCGCTGGCGGCCAGGTGCTCGATCAGATGGGTGGTGGTGGTTTTGCCGTTGGTGCCGGTGACACCGAACAGGGCCAGGCGACGACTGGGCTGCTGCCAGAACTCCGCCGCCAGCAGGCCGGCCCAGCGCGACACCGGCTCACTCACCACGATCACCGGATCACCCGGCGCGGCGGGGCGGGCCTCCAGCGCGGCCGGCCCCACCACCGCCGCCACGGCGCCGGCCGCCAGGGCCTCCGGCCAGAAACTGCCGCCATCCACGCTGGTGCCAGGCAGACCCACAAACAGAGTGCCCTGGCCCAGACGCCGGGAGTCGCAGCTCACCCGCTCCACCTGGGCATTGGGCAAGCCCTCGCCTGGCTCCAGTCCCACATGACGCAGCAGGGGATGGAGCAGGTGGGTCATGGCCCGCCGGAATCGGTTGGGGCCTTTCTAGGCGGATTCCCCCGCAAAACCGTTCCTCCGCAACCAAATCTGCAGGGCCTCGCCGCTGAGGCGGGGCGGCACCCGGGGCAGCTCCCGCCAGCCGCCGCCCGGCTCGGGCAAGGCCAGCACCGGCACCTCCAGCCCGTAGCGGGCCTGGAGCGCCGGATCCCCATCCACATCCCGGGCATCCAGCTCCAGCGGCGGCTGCAGGGCCCGCAATTTCTCCTCCAGCCCCTCACAGAGGCAGCAGCCCTGGCGGGTGAACAACAGCAGGGTCATGGGGCTCAGTCGGGCACGGGGTCGCAGCCACAGGGGGTGAAGGGGTGGCAGCGCAGGAGGCGGCGCAGGGTGAGCCAGCCGCCGCGCCAGGGGCCGTGGCGACTGATCGCCTCCAGGCCGTAGGCACTGCAGCTGGGAATGAAGCGGCAGCGCGGACCGAGCAGGGGCGAGATCCAGCGGCGGTAGCCGGCGATCAGGGCCAGCAGCAGCAGGGCCACCCAGCGGCTGGGGCCCTGGGCCTGCGGATCCCGGCCCAAGGTCTCCAGGCCAGGCTCTGCTGGCAGAGCAAGAGCCTCAGGCCCAACCGATAGGATCGACCGTTGGCGCTGCATCGTGCAGACCTGCTGGGCTTGCTCCCAGCATCCTCCACGGCAGCCCGTCCATTCCACCCACTTCGTTTCTATGTCTCGCTACCGCGGCCCTCGACTGAGGATCACGCGGCGCTTGGGAGACCTTCCCGGTCTCACCCGTAAGTCCGCCAAGCGGTCTTATCCCCCCGGTCAGCACGGCCAAGCCCGTCGCAAGCGCTCCGAATACGCCATCCGTCTGGAAGAGAAGCAGAAGCTTCGCTTCAACTACGGCATCTCCGAGCGTCAGCTCGTGCGCTACGTGAAGAAGGCGCGCGCCCAGGAAGGTTCCACCGGAACCAACCTGCTCAAGCTGCTCGAGAACCGCCTCGACAACGTTTGCTTCCGCCTGGGTTTTGGTCCCACCGTGCCCGGCGCGCGCCAGTTCGTGAACCACGGTCACATCACCGTGAACGGCCGCGTGGTGGACATCCCCAGCTATCAGTGCAAGGCCGGCGATGTGATCGCCGTGCGCGAGCGCAAGGCCAGCAAGAAACTGGCTGAAGGCAACCTGGAATTCCCAGGTCTGGCCAACATCCCCCCCCACCTCGAACTCGACAAGGCCAAGCTCACCGCCAAGGTGATCGGCAAGTGCGAGCGCGAGTGGGTGGCCCTCGAGATCAACGAACTGCTGGTGGTCGAGTTCTACAGCCGCAAGGTCTGATCTCCACACCAGTGCACGAGGGAGCTCCCACCGGCTCCCTTCCATCAAAAGCCCCGGAGCCGCGATTGCAGCACCGGGGCTTGTTTGTCTCAGCCGTTGATCAGCGTCTCGAGCGCGACGGTGACATCCGGCTGACGCATCAGGGATTCGCCCACCAGCACCGCATCCGCGCCGGCGCTTTGCACCCGGTCGAGGTCGTCGCGGCTGAACAGGCCGGATTCGCTCACCAGCAGCGCTCCCTTGGCGCGCACCTGATCGCCGAAACGCTCCATCAACTGCTCGGTGACGGCCAAATCGGTGTGGAAGGTGGCCAGATCGCGGTTGTTGATGCCGATCAGGTTCACCCCGTCTAGGGCCAGCACCCGCTCCATCTCCTCGGCGTCGTGCACTTCCACCAGCACCGCCAGGCCCAGGCTGCGGGCCACCTTGAGCAGGTAGGCCATGTCCTGGTCGCTGAGGATAGCCGCGATCAGCAGCGCCGCATCGGCTCCGGCGGCCCGGGCCTGATACAGCTGATAGGGCGTGAGGATGAAGTCCTTGCAGAGCAGGGGCAGCTCCACCACCTGGCGCACCTGCACCAGCACCTCGAAACCGCCCTGGAAGAACTCCTTGTCGGTGAGCACCGAGAGGCAGCTGGCGCCACCGGCGGCATAGCCCTTGGCGATGGCCTCGGGGTCGAAATCCTCACGGATCACCCCCTTGCTGGGGCTGGCCTTCTTCACCTCGGCGATCACGGCCGGCTTGCGGCAGCTGGCCCGCAGCGCCGCCACGAAATCCCGGGTGGCGGGCAGATCCGCCACCTGGCGCTTGAGCTGCTCCAGGGTCACCCGCTCGCGGGCAACGGTCACCTCGCGGTCTTTCGCCCACACGATCTTCTCGAGGATGTGGCGCGGTTCGCTCTCCTCGTGGGGGATGGCGTACTCCAGATAGGCCACCTTCACCCGGGGGTTCGGCGGCCGGCGACGGATCTCCATGTCTTCGCTCAGGTGACTTCGCTCATGTGGAATCAGCCTGCCACCGCCAGGGCGGCCTGCTTGTAGGCCACTTCCACCACCTCGCTGAGGGTGGGGTGGGTGTGCACCTCGTGGATCAGCTGCTGCACGCTCTGGCGGCGGGCCACGGCGTTGGCGATCTCCTGGATCAGATCCGCGGCATGCAGGCCGTAGATGTGGGCGCCGAGCACCTCACCGGTGCTCTTGTTGAACAGCAGCTTCATCAGGCCGTCGCTCTCCAGCTCAGCCAGGGCCTTGGAGTTGGCCTTGAAGTAGCTGCGCACGCTGCCCAGCTCGAAGCCTTCCTTGGCCGCCAGCTCCTTGGCATCGGCTTCGCTCAGGCCCACCGAGCTGATCTCGGGGTGGGTGAAGGTGGCCGCCGGAATCGAGCGGTAGTCGATGGCGCGGGTGTGGCCCAGGATGTTGTCGATGGCCACGGCGCCCTGGGCGGCCGCGGTGTGGGCCAGCATCATCTTTCCGGTTACGTCGCCCACGGCCCAGAGGTGGGGCACGGGCTCACCATTCACCAGCACCCGCATCTGCTCATCCACGGGGATGAAACCGCGGTTGGTCTCCACACCCACCGCAGCGAGATTGAGCTCCTTGCTGCAGGGCACCCGGCCGGTGGCCACCAGCACCGCATCCACCTCAAGGGTTTCCACCGGCTCGCGGGTCTGCATGTCCACCAGCTCGATCTTCACCGGGCAACCGGGGGTCACCTTCTGGGCCAGCACGCCGGAGCGGGCGTCGATGTCGCGGCCGTCGATCAGGTTGCGGGCGGCGATCTTGGCGATGTCGGGATCGAAGGTGGGCATCACCCGATCCAGCGCCTCGATCATCGTCACTTCACAGCCGAGGGCCGTGTACACATCGGCAAACTCCAGGCCGATGTAACCGCTGCCGATGATCGCGATCCAACGGGGCAGCCACTCCAGGCTCACGGCCTCATCGCTGGTGAACACGGTGCGGCCATCGGTCTCGATGCCAGGGGGCACAAACGGATCGGAGCCGGTGGCGATGATCACGTCCTTGGCGCGGTAGGTGCGCTCCACGCCACTGCCGGCCTCGCGCACGGTCACCTGCTGGGGGCCGGCCAGGCGGCCCTTGCCCCGGAGGATCGTGGTACCCACCCGCTCCAGGGTCTTGGTGAGGTTGGCGCGGATCGTGGCCACCAGCTGGTTGGCATGGTCGGCGATCTTCTGGCGCTCAAAGCGCACGGGGGCGGCATGGATCCCGAAGCCGGCCAGGTGCTCGGCATCGGCCAGTTCACGCACCCGGCCGCTCGCGGCCAGCAGGGCCTTGGAGGGCACGCAACCGCGGTTCACGCAGGTGCCGCCCATGTCGCGGCTCTCCACGATCGCCACCTTGAGGCCGTGCTCCGCCGCGTGCTTGGCGGCATCAAAGCCGCCATAGCCCGCCCCGATCACGATCACGTCAAAGTCGAAGCTGGCGTTCGAGGGGGCGTCGCTCACCGGGCCGCTGCGCAGATGGGCGGCATTCTCTCCTTTTATGTGGCCCCTGATCGCCCGGAGTCCTGGAGGCGCTGGCGCCAGCGCTCCAGCAGCAGGGGAGCCGCAGCCACGGCCACGTTGAGCGACTCCACCGCGGGGCTGTGGGGAATGGTGACGCGGCAGGTGGCGAGCGCCTGGAGCTCCGGCGCCAACCCGGCCCCCTCATTGCCAAGCAAGAGCGCGGTGGGGCGCGTCCAGTCGAGCTGCCAATAGGGCACGGGAGCTCCCTGGGCGGGAAGGGCACCGGCATCGGCCGGATCGGCAACCACCGCCGCCACGATCTGAACACCATCCACGGCTTGCTGCCGCAACCGCTGCTCCAGACCGGCGGCATCGGTGCGCAGCAGCGGCAGGGCCAGGGCGGCACCGGCCGAGGCCCGCAGCACCTTCGGCTGCAAGGGATCCGCCCCTTCGGCCAGCCACAGGGCCTCCACGCCGGCCGCCAGGGCCGTGCGCATCAGGGTGCCGAGGTTGCCGGGATCCTGAAGCCGATCCAGCGCCAGCACAAACGAGGCGGGGCGGGCGGGCGGCGCTGGTGGCTCCACGGTGAGCACCACCCCGTCGGGGTGGGCGGTGGTGGCCACGGCGTCCATCACCTCGGCACTCACCAGCACGGCACGCACCCCTGGCAGCAGGGCATCCACCAGGGGGCGATGGCGCTCTAGCCAAGGCTCGGTGCAGAGCAGCTCCTGGGGGTTGAGCCCGAGCCTCATCACCTCCTGCAGCAGGTGGGTGCCCTCCAGCAGCAGCAGGCCAGCCTCGCGCCGCCCCTTGGCACCGTGAAGCGCGCGCATCCGCTTCACCAGTGGATTGCGCCGGCTGGTGATCAGCTCGGGCCCAAACAACAACGTGCTCAGAACTCCTGGTGCTTGCGCACCTTCAGGCCCTCGTGCACTTCGATCTTGCCGTTGCTCAGATCGAGACCCGAGACGGCGGCCAGCTCGCCCTTAACGCCTTCGGCCTTGAGATTGATCACCAGCTGCTTGATCAGCTCATTCTCAACAGCCGACTGATCAAGAAGATCAGGGGTGAGGCTCTCAAGAAATCTGCCCAGCTTTGAAGCAACAACTTCAGGGGCGTTCGTAATCTTGAGGATGATCATGTGTTTGATGCGGATGGGGAGACTTGAACTCCCACGACATTGCTGCCACTAGTACCTGAAACTAGCGCGTCTACCAATTCCGCCACATCCGCGTGGCTGCCGCGTCAGCGACCCCCAAACCTTACGACACAGGGGGCAGACCGCCGGCGACGAGACAGTTCGGTGTGCGGCCGTCTAGACGGTCTCAACTTTTGTTGTCAAGATTCGGATCCAAGCGGGAGGACAGCCACTAATGACCCTGACTGCCGTCCCGTCTCAGACGCTTCTCAATCCGGTGCTGGAGATTGCAGGCGGCCGTCCCCTCAGCGGTGAGCTGGTGGTGAGCGGCGCCAAGAACTCCGCCCTGGTGCTGATGGCCGCCTGCCTGCTCACCCGGGACCAGATCCGACTGCGGAACGTGCCGCCCCTCACCGACATCACGGCGATGGGGGAGATGCTGGCCAGCCTGGGCGGTCGGGTGACCCGCAAGGGCGACTGCCTGGAACTCGAAGGCGATCACATCAACAACTCCACCGCTCCCTATGAGCTGGTGAACAGCCTGCGGGCGAGCTTTTTCTGCATCGGCCCCCTCCTGGCCCGCACCGGCATGGCCAAGGTGCCCCTCCCAGGCGGCTGTCAGATCGGCAGCCGGCCCGTGGTGGAACACGTGCGCGGGCTCAAGGCCATGGGCGCCCAAGTAACCATCGAGCACGGAGTGGTGCACGCGGTGGTGCCCGGCCGCAGCCACCGGCTCAAGGGAGGGCGCATCCACCTCGACTGCCCGAGCGTGGGCGCCACCGAAACCCTGATGATGGCCGCCGCCCTCGCCGATGGCGAGACGGTGATTGAGAACGCCGCCCTCGAGCCTGAGGTGGTGGATCTGGCGGGCCTGCTGATCGCCATGGGAGCCCGGGTACGCGGTGCCGGCACACCCACCATCACGATCGTGGGCGTGGATCGGCTGCATGGCGCCGACTACACCGTGATCCCCGACCGGATCGAAGCCGGCACCTTCCTGCTGGCCGCTGCGATCACCCGTTCTGAGCTGCGGGTGGCCCCCCTGATCCCCGAGCACCTCGGAGCCGTGCTCACCAAGCTGGAGGAAGCGGGTTGCCGGCTTGAGCATGACGGCATCGGCACCATCATCGAAGCCCGCGAGATCCGGGCCGTGGACCTGCGCACCCAGCCCTTCCCCGGGTTCCCCACCGACCTGCAGGCCCCCTTCATGAGCCTGCTGGCCACGGCCGAGGGCACCAGCGTGATCACCGAGAACATCTTTGAAAACCGGATGCAGCACGTGGCCGAGCTGCAGCGCATGGGTGCGGCGATCCGGCTCCAGGGCAACACGGCCTTCATTGAGGGGGTCAGCCGGCTGAGCGGAGCCCCTGTGCAGGGCACGGATCTGCGCGCCTCGGCCGCGATGGTGCTGGCCGGCCTGGCCGCCGACGGCATCACCACCGTGCGGGGCCTGGAGTACCTGGATCGGGGCTACGCCAATCTCGAAGCCAAGCTCGCCTCGGTGGGAGCCTGCCTTCAGCGGGTTTCGGCCAACTCCCAGCTGCTGCAAGCCGCGTAAGCTCCTGACTGCGGGAGCGTGCCGGAATTGGTAGACGGACTCGACTCAAAATCGAGCGCCCTCGGGCATGTGGGTTCGAGTCCCACCGCTCCCATCTCACCCGTGATGGACACCTACGCCCGCTTCCCGGTGGAGCTGGCGCGGGGCAAGGGCGTTTGGGTGTGGGACACCGCCGGTAAGCGCTACCTCGACTGCGTGGCGGGGATTGCGGTGTGCACCCTGGGCCACAGCGACGGTCGCCTGAAGCGGGCCCTGGGCCGCCAGCTGGGGAAGCTCCAGCACGTGTCGAACCTGTACCGGATTCCGGAGCAGGAGCAACTGGCAGCTGCGATCACCAGCCGCAGCTGCCTCGATCGGGTGTTCTTCTGCAACTCCGGCGCCGAGGCCAATGAGGCGGCGATCAAGCTCGCCCGCAAGCACGGCCATGGGGTGCGGGGAATCGAGCAGCCCCTGATCCTCACGGCCCAGGCCAGCTTCCATGGCCGCACCCTGGCGGCGGTCACCGCCACCGGCCAGCCCAAGTACCACCAGGGCTTCGAGCCGATGGTGCAGGGCTTCCGCTACTTCCCCTACAACGACACCGCCGCCTTCGAGGCGCTGCTGAACCAGTGCGAAGCCCAGGGCCCGGCCGTGGCGGCCGTGCTGGTGGAGCCGCTGCAGGGCGAAGGCGGAGTCATCCCCGGTGATCCGGCCTTCTTCCGCCGCGTGCGCGAGCTCTGCGACGAGAAACAGATCCTGCTCATCTTCGATGAGGTGCAGATCGGCGTGGGCCGCAGCGGCGACCTCTGGGGCTACGAACACCTGGGCATCGAGCCCGATGCGATCACCCTGGCCAAGGGCCTGGGCGGCGGCATCCCGATCGGGGCGCTGGCCGTGAAGCAGGCGGTGGATCACTTCCGCCCGGGCGATCACGCCAGCACCTTCGGCGGTAACCCCTTCGCCTGCCGGGCCGGCCTCACCGTGCTGGCCGAGATCGAGCGTCGCCAGCTGCTCAAGCACGTGCAGGCCATGGGCGCGCTGCTGCAGGAGGAACTGGCCAAGTTGGTGAGCCGCCATCCCGAGCTGCTGGAGGGCAGCCGCGGCTGGGGCCTACTGCAGGGCCTGGTGCTCCGCCCGGAAGCTCCCAGCGCACCGGAGGTGGTGAAGGCGGCCCTGGCGGAGGGACTGTTGCTGGTGCCGGCGGGAACCCAGGTGGTGCGCTTCGTGCCGCCGCTCACGATCAAGCCGCGCCACATCCGCGAGGCGGTGAAGCGCCTGGAGCGGGCCCTCACCTCCCTGGCCTGAGCACCCTGGATTCGTTCGCCGATCTGATCGCCCCCTTCAGCAGGCGCGGGGTCGACCTGGGGCTCGATCGCCTGCGGGCGGCCCTGGGGGCCCTGGGCCACCCCGAGCAGCAGTTCCAGGCGGTACAAGTGGCCGGCACAAACGGCAAGGGGTCGATCTGCACCTTCGTGGAAGCGGGCCTGAAGGCGGCCGGCATCCGCTGCGGGCTCTACACCTCCCCCCACCTGGTGAGCTGGACCGAGCGCATCCGCATCGACTCCAGCCCCATCGCCGCACCGGAGCTGCGCCGGATTCTGGAAACGCTGCAGCCGCTGGGCCTGGAGTTCGATCTCACCCCGTTCGAGCTGATCACCGCCGCGGCCTTCGTGGCCTTCGCCGAGGCCGGCGTGGAGCTGGCGGTGCTGGAGGTGGGCCTCGGGGGCCGGCTGGATGCCACCAGCTGCCATCCACGCCGCCCCCTGATCGGCTTTGCCTCGATCGGACTGGATCACGCCGACGTGCTCGGCCCCACCACCGCGGCGATCGCGGGCGAGAAAGCGGGGGTCCTGGAGCCGGGCTGCCGCGCCTTCAGCGCCGGCCAGAGCCCGGAGGTGGCAGCAGTGCTGGAAGCGGAAGCCGCACGCCGTGGTGCCGCGCTCCATTGGGTGGAGCCCCTCGACCCGCAGACCTGGAACCTGGGGCTGGCGGGCAGGGTGCAAACCAGCAATGGGGCCGTGGCCCGGGCCCTGCTCCAGGCCCTGGCTGCCGATGGCTGGCCGATCAGCGACGCCGCGATCCGTGAAGGGCTGGCGGCGGCCCGCTGGCCAGGACGGCTGCAGCGGTGGCCATGGCGAGGCCGGCCACTGCTGCTCGACGGGGCCCACAACCTGCCGGCGGCCCTGCAGCTGCGCGAGGAGCTCGATCGGCGGCCGGAGCGCCATGGCCTGGAGCCCGGCCCCCGCACCTGGGTGGTCGGCATGCTGGCCAACAAGCAGGGGCCCGAGATGCTGGAGGTGCTGCTGGCGCCCGGTGATCGGGCCTGGCTGGTGCCCGTACCAGACCATGCCAGCTGGACGCGCTCGGCCCTGGTGGAGGCGCATCCTGCCCTGGCAGCCCAGCTGGAAGAGGCACCCGATCTGGAGGCAGCCCTGCAGGCCGCCACGGCGGCAACGGCGAGACCGGTGGTGGTGGCCGGTTCGCTCTATCTGCTGGGTGCCCTGCTGGCAGGCTGAAGCTTCAGCCCAGCGCGCCGGCCGCCATGCAGCACCGCTCCTCCCACCCGCTCCTGGCCCTGCTGCTGGGTGTGCTGATCAGCGCCGCCTTCAGCCTGGCCGGGGCACCTGCCCTGGCCCTCGACACCAGCAGCGGCGTGGGCCTGAGCGATCGGGCCCTGTTCCAGGAAACGGTGGACTACACCCTCACCAACCAGAGCGACCAGAACTTCAGCCAGCAGCAGCTGGCCAACACCTCCTTCGCTGGGGCCGTGGGCAAGCGGGCCAACTTCGCCGGCGCCAACCTGCACGGCGCGATCCTCACCCAGGGGGCTTTCCCCGAAGCCGATTTCCACGGCGCCGACCTCAGCGACGCCCTGATGGACCGGGCCGATTTCAGCAACACCGACCTGCGCGATGCGGTGCTCAGCGGCGTGATCGCCTCCGGCAGCAGCTTCACCGGCGCCCGGGTGGAGGGTGCCGACTTCACCGATGCCCTGATCGATCGGGCCGACCTGCGCCTGCTCTGCCGTGACGCCGAGGGCACCAACCCCGTAACCGGAGCCGACACCCGCGCCTCCCTGGGCTGCGCCTAGCCCTGCCAGCCCCGCAGCTTGCCGGGATTGAGCAGACCCGCCGGGTCATAGGCGGCCTTGGCGGCCACCTGGTCGGCATCGATCACCCCCAGGCCGCCGTCTTCCACGGTGAGCACGTGCGGATTGAAGATGAACGCCCCCAGCTCGCGGCAGTGGGCCATGAGCGCGGCGAGCTGCTCGGGCCCCTGCCAGCGCAGCAGCGGCAGACAGGCCAGCCGCGGTGCTCCCTGGTGGCGCACCCCTTCCAAGTGCCATAGCAGGTGGTCGCCCCAGCGCTGCCGCAGGGCCGCCAGGCAGGGCTCCTCGGGCTGGGGCAGGAGCATCTGCAGGTAGGTCCAGTCCGGGTGATGGCTGCGCCAATGCAGGGTGGTGTGGTTCCAGGTGAATTCCCGCAGCGGCAGGCCCCGGCTTTCGCCCTGGGGCGCCTGCCAGAGCATCCGGCCGCCCAGCGACGCCAGCCAACCGGGCAGCACCTCCAGGGCCGCCGGAGCGGCCAGCAGCAGCAACCGATGCTCGCCGTCGGGTGCCGGGCACTCGGGGGGCCAGGGCAGCTGGGCACTGATCGGCGCCTCCAGCAGGCTGAGGGCGTTGAGCTCCAGGGCTGACGCCCCCAGGGCGCACGCAGCCGCCACGGCCTGCTCCCACTGGCGAAAGCCCACCACCAGCTGCTGCCAGGCCACCGCCTCGCAGGTGGGTAGTCGCAGGGCCGTGAGGATGCCGTTGGTGCCGTAGGCGTGATTCAACGGCTGGCTGGCGGCGGCATCGAGCCGCAGCACCCGGGGCTCGGGCTCCACGGTCACCACCTCCAGGCCGAGCAGGTTGCCGGGGTCGCGCAGGAAACCCCAGCGCAGCGAACCGATGCCGCCGGAGCCCCCGGCGATGAACCCGCCGATCGTGGCGGTGCGGTAGGTACTCGGAGCCAGCCGCAGGGCCCGGCCCTGGGGGGCGAGCTGCTGATCGAGGGCGGCCATGCCGCACCCCGCTTCCACCTCCACCACGCCGCTGGCCGGATCCAGGCGTCGCAGCCGGTTCAAGCCGGTGAGATCCAGCACCACCCCGCCCTGCAGCGGCACGCACTGGCCGTAGTTGCCGGTGCCAGAGCCCCGCACCGTGAGCGGCACCCCGTGGCGGGCGCAGGCCCCGGCCACCAGCACCACCTGCTCCACCGTGCCCGCCCGCACCACCAGATCGGCCACGTGGCCCTCCAGCAGGGGCACCAGCACCGGGGAGTAGTCGAAGAAGTCGCGGGAGAGGCGCTGCAGCTCGGCCACCTGGGCGGGCGCACTGCCGGAATCCAGGGGCCCCAGCACCACCAGGGCTGGATCGGCCGCCGCCAACTCACGGGCCAGGGTGCCGATCTGCTCGGGGTTGGGGCGGGCGGGCATGGCAGCAGTCATCGGCAGGAGGCGAGCAGGGGCGAGGGGGCTTGCCAGGCCGGAGGTTCGAGCCAGAGGCCCTGGCGCAACACCCGCCGCTGCGGCGGCCGGGTGAGCAGCCCATTCCAGTCGGCCACACCCAGCACCAGCAGGTCGGCGGGGGCGCCGATGCGCAGCACCCCGTCCCAGGCCAGGCCCAGGAGTCGGGCGGCCGCCGTGGTGAATGGAGCCAGCCCCTGGCGCTCCCAGGGCACCAGGTGGAACGCCACGGCCGCCAGCCCCAGCTGGGCCAATGGATCGAAGTCGCCCCCGGGAAACCAGGGGTCCTGCACGTTGTCACCGCCTACCGCCACCGTCACGCCGGCCTGCTGGAGCGCCGACACCGGCGCCATCGGCCGCAGGAGGGGGGTACCCTCCGGCCGGCGGCCCAGGAGCCAGAGATTGGTGGCGGGCAGCGCCACCACCGTGAGTTCAGCCGCCGCCATTTGCTCGGTGAGCCGGGCCAGCCGCCGGCCCCGCTGCAGGCCCAAGCTGCTGGCGTGGCTGCAGGTGATCGGCACCGCCAGGCGCTGCTCGATCACCGTGCGCGCCAGCAACGCCACCCCCCGCCCGGGCTGGCTATCGCTTTCATCCACGTGCAGATCCACGCCCAGGCCCAGCCGCTCGGCGAGGCGCAGCAGCTGCACCACCAGGTGGGGCGCCTCGGCGTTGAAGCGGTAGGGCGGCCCCAGCACCCCGCCGAGCAAGCCCCCAGCCGCGGCCAGCTCCTGGGCATGGGCCTCACCCTCGGGTGTACCCCAGTGGTGCAAGGGCGCGAGCCACACCAGCTGCAGCTCCACCCGTCCGCGCCAGCGCGCCTGCAGCTGGCGCAGGGCCTGCCAGCTGGATTCGGCCGCAGGGCCCACCCCATCGATGTGGCTGCGGATCGCCCGCACGCCATTCCGCCAGGCCAGCTGCAGGGCCCGCTCGCCGCGCTCCAGCACCTGCTCCGCCGTGCGCTCGGCAAACTCCCGCCGGTTGGCCGCCAGTGCGGCCTGCATCGTGCCCTCCCGGTTGGGAAAGGCGCTGGCCGTGAAGGCCTTGTCGAGGTGGGCGTGGGGCTCCACCAGGGGGCTGAGCACCAACGGCAGGGCGCCTCCAGGCCGGCCCTGCTGCTGGTCGCCCGCCATGGGATCGATGCGGCGGATGAGGCCCTCGGCCCAGTGGAGCTCCACCGCCACCAGGCCATCCGCATCGGGCACCGGCAAGCCCGGAGCCAGGGGATCGAGGATCGAGCGGGGAACCCGGGCAGCCAGGGAGCCGCTGGCCGAGCTGCTCATGGCTCGCGGGTTTCGCTGGTGCGCACCACCACGAAACCTCCAGCGCCAGCCAGGGTGATGGCTTCATAACGCGGCACCCGCAGATCAGGCAGCAACTGCTGCCCCCCAAGCCGGGTGCGATACACACTCGCCAAGCCCAGGTTGGTGCGCTTGCTGCTGTCGAGCGCGATGCGTCCGAGCACCTGCTGCTGGGATGCCACCAGGGCAGGGCAGTCCTGCAGCAACAGCCGCAGCGCCATCGGCAGCGTGCCCTCGGTGCACACCTCCTCGGTGATCATCTCCACCAGCCGCCTGCCGGCGAACTCCTGAAATTCAGCGGGCCCGGGGTTGGTCACCGCCAGCCCTCCAGCACCGGCCGCCACCGCGAGCACCGTGCAGGGGATCCAGGAGGGAACCATGGGTGGGCGCGTCGCGGTGCGGGATCGATTGGTACATTGGCACCGACCACGGCGGGCGTCGCCAAGTGGTTAAGGCAGCGGCTTGTGGCGCCGCCATTCGGGGGTTCGAATCCCCTCGCTCGCCCTTTTTGTTGGTTCCCCCGGGAGCACCCTCCAGATCGACGCGGGCAAGCCCGGTAGTCGATCTGGAGGGTGCTCCCGGGGGGCAACTGTTTTGGGGTGGCTGGGCTCAGGGAGCCAGGGCAACCCCCAGCAGACAACCCTCTGGAGTTGCCCGAGCCTTCGACTTGGAGCCGATGCCAGCGGTGGGTGGGCGGTCAGGAGCGTCAAGGCCTGCCGTTGCTCCTGACCGCCCACCCACCGCTGGCTCAACGCAACAGGGCATCCAGTAGCGGGCCGGCCCCAAACCGCACGGGATCGGTGCAGGGCAGCCCGGTCTCGGCGCCGGTGGCGGCCATGGCCTCGCGGGCTTCCGGTTCGGGCAGTAAGGCCGTGTTGAGCGCCACGGCGCGCACGCGGGGGCGATGGCCATCGGGGCGGGCCAGGGCGGCGAGGGCTTCGCAGGCGGCGATCAGCTCGGGCAGGGGCGGCAGCGCCAGATCGGGCAGGCCCTTGGTGTGGCGCTGGCCGGCGCGGTGCACCAGCAGCAGGTCGGTGGGCTGACTGCCGCGGATCAGGGGCAGGGTGGCGGTGGAGCCCGGATGACACAGGGATCCCTGGCCTTCCACCAGCACCCAGCCCTCGGGCCCCAGATCAGCACCCGCCGCCAGCACCGCCGCCTCTGCAGCGCCGGCGGCGTAATCCACCCGCACGGCATCGAGGGCCACGCCGCTGCCGCTGATCAGGATCCCGGCCTGGCCGGTGCCCACGAACCGGGCCGAAATCCCGCGCCGGCGCGCCTCCAGTTCCAGCTCCAGGCAGGCGCTCATCTTTCCCACCGCCATGTCACTGCCCACCGCCAACAAACGCCGGCAGGGCAGGGCAGCTGCGCGGGCCGACGCCACGGACAGGCCCGTTGGCTCCACCCGCAGATCCCAGATCCAGGCGTCGGGATGGCGCAGGGCCGCCAGCTCCGGATCGTCGCCGATGCGGCTGTGCAATCCGCTGGCCACGCTCAGCCCAGCCTGCAGCGCTGCGGCCACATCGACCCGCACGGGATCGGGCAGGCGGCCGCCCGAGGGCGCCAGGCCCACCACGGCCACCTGGGGCCCGAAGGGCAGCGCCTCCCGCAACGAACCCAGCACCGGCACATCCCGGGGGATGCCGGTCACCGCCTCCAGCGAGCGCCCGGCCTGCGCCGGATCCACCACCGCCACGATCGGCCCACGGCGGTAGCGGAGCATCGCCAGGCCGGTCTTCCCGCCCAGATCCGTAAGCCCGTCGTGCAGCAGCAGCACGATCGGCTGCTCCGGGCCCAGGGGGCCAATCACGCGCCCACCTCCCACGCCGCCGGAACCCCAATCCCCAGGCCAGCACCGGGCGGTGGCACCAGCACATCGCCGGAAATGGCCAGCCCCGTGAAGGGGTCATCCACCAGGTTCAGGTGGCTGTCGAGGTCGGGCCAGCGCACCAGGGGCAGCAAGTGGGCGGCGGCGCCGTTGAGCAGGGCGCCATCGGAGTAGCACCCCACCATCACCCCAAGCCCGAGTTGCCGGGCCGTGCGGGCCATCAGCAGGGCCTGCGCGAGGCCGCCGCTCTTGAGCAGCTTGATGTTGATGCCATCCACGTAGGGCGCCAGCCGCACCAGATCGGCCAGATCCCAGCAGCTCTCATCGGCCACCAGCGGCAGCGGGCAATCCAGATCCAGAGCAGCAAATCCGGCCGTGTCGGCCTCCGGATCCAGCAGGGGTGCCAGGGGCTGCTCCAGCAGCACCACGCCGGCCCGCTCCAGATCCGCCGCCATCGCCCGGGTGCCTTCCACTCTCCAACCGCCGTTGGCATCCACCTGCAGCTCGCACGGGCCGCCGGTGCGCTGGCGCCGCCGCTCGAGGGCCCCGGCCACCGCCGCCAGCAGGGCCCGGTCGTGATCGAGACCGGCCGGGCTGCCGAGCTTCAGCTTGATCCGGGTGGCGGGCAGCTGCTGCCACCAGCGCTCGAGCCGCGCCAACACGGCCTCGGGCTCCCCGAGCCCGAGGGTCACGCTGGTGGCGGTGCAGGCCCCTGGATCCAGCCCCCAGAGCCGGTGCAGCGGTTGGCCGAGTCGCTTGCCCCACCAATCGTGCAGGGCCAGATCCAGCCCGCAGCGCGCCGGCGGGCTGAGCTCGGCCAAGAGCGGCTCAAGGGCCTGCATCGGCTCTGGCGTCAGCGCCGCCAGCCGCGGGAAGAGCCCCTCCAGTTCAGCGGCCACCGCATCGGTGGAGAAGGAGCGATGGCCAGTGTCGAAACCACCGGTTTCACCGATGCCGGTGATGCCGTCGTGGTCGATCGCCACCAGCAGGTGCTCCACGGCACTGGTGGTGCCGCGGCTGATCGCCAGCGGCACGGCCTTGGTGAGTGGGAAACGGCGCAGGCGGCAACGCATCGCGCCCTGGGAGCACGGTTTCCTCAACCGTGCCACGCCGTGCCGGAAACTGGAACCATGACGGCGACTCAATCCAGCGCCCCTGAGGCCCCCGCGGCCAGCCAGGGTGGGCGCGGCAGCTACTGGATCACCACCTTCGGGTGCCAGATGAACAAGGCGGATTCCGAGCGCATGGCCGGGATCCTCGAATCGATGGGCTACTGCGAGGCCGGCGCCGAGCTGGAGGCCGATCTGGTGCTCTACAACACCTGCACGATCCGCGACAACGCGGAACAGAAGGTGTACAGCTACTTGGGTCGCCAGGCCCAGCGCAAGCGCGCCAACCCCCACCTCACCCTGGTGGTGGCCGGCTGCGTGGCCCAGCAGGAGGGTGAATCGCTGCTGCGCCGGGTGCCCGAACTCGACCTGGTGATGGGCCCCCAGCACGCCAACCGCCTTGATGTGCTGCTGGCCCAGGTGGAGCAGGGGCAGCAGGTGGTGGCCACTGAGGAGCACCACATCCTTGAAGACATCACCACCGCCCGGCGTGACAGCACGATCTGCGGCTGGGTGAATGTGATCTACGGCTGCAACGAGCGCTGCACCTACTGCGTGGTGCCGTCGGTGCGGGGCCGGGAGCAGAGCCGGCTGCCCCAGGCGATCCGGCTGGAGATGGAGGGGCTGGCGGCCCAGGGCTTCAAGGAGATCACCCTGCTGGGCCAAAACATCGACGCCTATGGGCGCGACCTGCCGGGGATCACGCCGGAGGGCCGGCGCCAGCACACCCTCACCGATCTCCTCTATGAGGTGCACAACGTGGAGGGGATTGAGCGGCTTCGCTTCGCCACCAGCCATCCCCGCTATTTCACCGAGCGACTGATCGACGCCTGCGCCGATCTGGAGAAGGTGTGCGAGCACTTCCACATCCCCTTCCAGAGCGGCGATGACGACGTGCTCAAGGCGATGGCCCGCGGCTACACCGTGGACCGCTACCGCCGGATCATCGATCGCATCCGCGAGCGCATGCCCGATGCGGCGATCAGCGCCGATGTGATCGTGGCCTTCCCCGGTGAAACCGACGCCCAGTACCGCCGCACCCTGGCGCTGGTGGAGGAGATCGGCTTCGACCAGGTGAACACCGCCGCCTACTCGCCGCGGCCCAACACCCCCGCCGCCGACTGGCCCGACCAGCTGAGCGAGGAGGTGAAGGTGGAACGCCTGCGGGAGCTCAACGCCCTGGTGGAGGCCAAGGCCAGGGAGCGCAGCGCCCGCTACGCGGGCCGCACCGAGCAGGTGTTGGTGGAGGGCATCAATCCCAAGGATCCGAGCCAGGTGATGGGCCGCACGCGCACCAACCGGCTCACCTTCTTCCCCGGCACCCGCCCCGACGGTTCAGCGATTCAGCCGGGCGATCTGGTGGATGTGGTGATTGAGCAGGTGCGCGCCTTCTCGCTGAGCGGCAAACTGGCCTGATCGCCCGCCCCGCATGAGCAGTTCCCCCACCCGCGTTGGCCTCATCTTCGGCGGGGCCTCCGGGGAGCATGCGGTGTCGGTGCGCTCCGCGGCCACCATTGCCGGAGCCCTGCGCGTCGGCGAGAACGCCGAGCACTACGCGGTGCACAGCTTCTACATCGATCCAGCCGGCCGCTGGCATGGCGCCGAGCTGGCCGAGGCGGTGCTGGCCCAGGGCATACCGGCCAGCGACAGCCAGCTCGCCGGCTGCAGCACCCGCACCGGCTTCAGCGGCCTTCCGGCGGGGGCCCTGGATGTGGAGGTGTGGCTTCCGGTGCTGCATGGCCCCAACGGCGAGGACGGCACCATCCAGGGGCTGTTCACCCTGATGCAGGTGCCCTACGTGGGCTCCGGGGTGCTGGGCTCAGCCGTGGGCATGGACAAGCTGGCCATGAAGGCCGCTTTCGCTGCCGCCGGCCTGCCCCAGGTGCCCTACGCCGCGGTGGAAGCCAGCGAACTTGAGGCACACCCCGAAGCCGTGGCGGAGCGGCTCGAGCTGCAGCTGGGCTACCCCTGCTTCGTGAAGCCGGCCAACCTGGGCTCCTCGGTGGGAATCAGCAAGGCCCGCAACCGCGCCGAGCTACTGGAAGGCCTGCGGGCAGCGGCTGCGCTGGATCCGCGGCTGGTGGTGGAGCAGGGGGTGGAGGCCCGGGAGCTGGAGTGCGCCGTGCGCGGCGGCGGCCTGCAGCCCCTGGAGGCCTCGGTGCTCGGCGAGATCTGCTTCGACGCCGACTGGTACGACTACGACACCAAATACAGCGAGGGCAAAAGCCACACCGTGATCCCGGCCGAGGTGCCCCTGGAGATCGCCGAGCAGGCTCGGGCGATGGCGCTGGCGGCCTGCCGGGCTGTCGGAGCCATGGGCCTGGCCCGGGTGGACTTCTTCTACGGCGCCGATGGTGCGCTCTGGCTCAACGAGATCAACACCTTCCCCGGCTTCACCAGCCAGAGCATGTATCCGATGCTCTGGGCAGCCAGCGGCATTTCACTCGACACATTGGTGCGCGCGCTCATCGAAGGGGCGAGAGAATGGCACCTGCGCCCACAGGTGAGAGGTGCCGCCGCATGATCCACGGTCTGCTCTGGCTTCCCCTGCTGCTGGTGTTCGTGTTGCTCACCAGCCTGGGCTGGCTGGAGCGCCGGCGCCAACGGCTGTTCCGTGAATGGGCCGAGGGCGCGGAACTGGCCAAGCTCGACGGCTGCGGTGCCGCCCGGCTGGTGGATGGCCTGCTCACCTGGAGCACGTTTGAGGCCGGCCAGCTCAAGCCCCAGGGCACCTTCGTGATCAAGCAGCTTGAACTGGTGGAGCTGCTGGCGCTGGGGTCGGGGGAGGCCCCCCTCACGGAGGAATCGCAAGGAGCCTGCCGGCTGCGCCTGGTGGGCGGCGGCCAGCAGAAAGACCTGCCCTTTTCCGATGCGGAGCGGGCCCGCCGCTGGATTCAGGAGCTGATGTCCCGGTCCCGCTGCGAGCTGTGACCGCAGTGCCCGGCGCGGAGCGTCGCCGCCAGATCCGCCAGCAACGGCGCCA
The DNA here is from genome assembly GCA_040399185.1 of Prochlorococcaceae cyanobacterium. Classification (GTDB taxonomy): domain Bacteria; phylum Cyanobacteriota; class Cyanobacteriia; order PCC-6307; family Cyanobiaceae; genus UBA5018. The sequence continues at coordinate 29,824 of JBBASQ010000005.1, read as the reverse complement.
GGAGCGCCTGCGCAACCTCTGGCGCCTGGTGGTGTTCACCGCAATCGCCGGAGGGGCTGGGTACGCCCTGCTGCGCTTCGGTTGGGTGCTGAACGGTCCGCAGCAGGTGGAAGTGGTGGGCAGCCGCCAGGTGGGCCGGGATCAGGTGATCCAGGCCGCAAGCCTGCGCTTTCCCACGCCGCTGCTGAGCCTGCAGCCCCGCCGCATGGCCACCGAACTGGGGGCCGCCCTACCGGTGGAGCAGGTGCAGGTGAGCCGGCTGATGGCCCCGCCGCGGCTGCGGGTGGCCGTGGTGGATCGCGAGGCCGTGGCCCGCGCCCAGCGGCTCACCGGCAAAGGCCCGGAAACCGGGTTTGTGGATCGGCTCGGCAACTGGATGAGCAGCCGCCAGACCGGGGGCCTGGCCGCCAGCCGGCCCCTCACCCTCACCGTGCTGGGCTGGCAGCCCCGCCACCGGGCGGTGCTGGCGCTGGTGCTGGAGCAGCGGGCCCGGCTGGGCACCAACCTCCAGGAAATCCGCTTCGATCCCAACGGCAGCCTGTGGCTGCGCAGCGCAAACCTGGGTCTGGTTCGGCTCGGACCACCGGACAGCCAGCTCCAGAGGCGTCTGGCGGTGCTGGAGCACCTGGGCAAGGAACTGCCGGGCCGGGTCAAGGGCCGGCCGGTGCAGTCGATCGACCTGAGCGATCCGGATCAGCCGGAGCTGGGGCTGCCGGAACCGCCCAAGAAAGGCAAGCCCCGCATCGCCGCTGCTACCACCCCGAGCCGCGACTGAGCCTCCTTTTCTCTACGCCGCGGCCCTCCCAAATGTGTTGCGCTACGCACGCAAATAGGGGATCGTGTGTCATCGCGCCGAAGGCAACGCCCTCTAAGGACATAATGCAGCCGCAGCTCACCGGCCCCGACGCTTCGATGGAGCAATCCGCCGCACCGGCCTCCACCAACGGCATCGTTCCCAGCCAGTCGGCCCGCATCGAGGTGATCGGCGTTGGCGGTGGTGGCAGCAATGCGGTGAACCGCATGATTGCCTCGGATCTGCAGGGTGTGGGCTATCGCGTACTCAACACCGACGCCCAGGCGCTGATCCAGTCGGCGGCGCAGAAGCGTTTTCAACTCGGCCAGAAACTCACCCGCGGCCTGGGGGCCGGCGGCAACCCGGTGATCGGCCAGAAGGCGGCGGAGGAATCCCGCGCCGAACTGCAGGAATCGCTGCAGGGCACCGATCTGGTGTTCATTGCCGCCGGGATGGGCGGCGGCACCGGCACGGGCGCCGCGCCGATCCTGGCCGAGGTGGCCAAGGAAGTGGGGGCCCTCACCGTGGGCATCGTCACCAAGCCGTTCGGCTTCGAGGGCCGGAAGCGGATGCGCCAGGCCGAGGAGGGCATCGCCCGCCTGGCTGAGCACGTGGACACGCTGATCGTGATCCCCAACGACCGCCTGCGCGACGCGATCGCCGGAGCGCCCCTGAATGAGGCCTTCCGCGCCGCCGACGACGTGCTGCGCATGGGCGTGAAGGGCATCAGCGACATCATCACCAAGCCCGGCCTGGTGAACGTCGACTTTGCCGATGTGCGCTCGGTGATGGCCGACGCCGGCACCGCCCTGCTCGGCATCGGCGTGGGCTCGGGCCGCTCCCGCGCCAGCGAAGCCGCCCAGGCCGCGATGACCAGCCCCCTGCTGGAGGCCGCCCGCATCGACGGGGCCAAGGGCTGCGTGATCAACATCAGCGGCGGCAAGGACATGACCCTCGAGGACATGACCACCGCCTCGGAAGTGATCTACGACGTGGTGGACCCCGACGCCAACATCATCGTGGGCGCAGTGGTGGACGAGAAACTCGAGGGCGAGATCCACGTGACCGTGATCGCCACGGGTTTCGAGAGCGGAGCTCCCTACCGGAGTGAGCGCTCGGTGAGCACCAGCTTTGCGCCTACCACCAGCTTCACGCCGGCTGCTGATGAGGAGAAGGGGGCCAAGATTCCCCCGTTCCTGCTGAACCGCCAGGGCCGTTCCGAAGACTGAGCCGCCAGCGGACCTTGCTCAGCCGTGAAAGCAGCCCAGGGCTTTCACGGCAAAAGTGCTGGGGAATGTGGTGACCCGGAGTCCACGCCTGCCCAGAGCATCCCGTGTGGCTGCTCCCTTCCGGTCCTGACCAGATTTGGGCGTCGGAGCCGCATGGGTCCGAGTCGGTTGGATGCTAGCAATGCACTCCCCTGCCCCCAGGCCCGTGCCCCTGCGCCCCGCAGATCTGGCCAAGCGCAAGCAGGCAGGGCTGCCGATTTCCGTGCTCACCGCCTGGGATGCCCTCTCGGGCGCCGTGGTGGCGGAAGCGGGCGCCGACGCGGTGCTGGTGGGCGACTCCCTGGCCATGGTGGTGCTGGGCCACGCCACCACCTTGCCGGTGACGCTCGACGAGATGCTCCACCACACCCGCGCCGTGGGCCGGGGGGTGGCCGCCGTGTGCGGCCCCGAGCAACAGCCCCTGCTGATCACCGACCTGCCCTTCCTCACCTATCAGTGCCAGCCGGATGAGGCCGTGGCGGCGGCGGGACGGGTGCTCAAGGAAACCCCTGCCGCCGCGGTGAAACTGGAGGGGGCCGAGCCTGAAACCCTGGCCGTGATCGACCGCCTGGTGCGCAGTGGCATCCCGGTGATGGGCCACATCGGGCTCACCCCCCAGAGCGTGCATCGCCTGGGGTATCGCCGCCAGGGCACCGACCCGGCCAGCCAGGAGCGGCTCTGCCGCCAGGCCCATGCCCTCGCCGAGGCCGGCTGCTTCGCCCTGGTGCTGGAGCACGTGCCCGATGCCCTGGCCGAACGGGTGCGCAGCGAACTGGCCCTGCCCGTAATCGGCATCGGTGCCGGCGAGGGCTGCGACGGCCAGGTGCGGGTCACCGCGGATCTGCTGGGCCTCACCCCCCAGCAGCCCCCGTTCAGTCCGCCGCTGCTGCAGGGACGCCAACTGGCGGTGCAGGCGCTGCGGCGCTGGATTGCGGAGCAGCGCCATCCCACCACGCCAGCAGGGGCCGCAGCACCGCATTGCTCAGAGCCAAACCCGCGGGATCGCTGAGGCGCCAACGCGGCCCCTCCACCAGGAGCAGCCCGTCGCGGCGGAAGGGCTCCAGCCGCTGGGTGAGCGCGGCGAGCATCCGCTGCACGACCGCGGCATCGAGGCCCTGCTCCGCCAGCAGCCGCGGCAGGTGCACCCCCTCCCGCCGCCGCAACCCCACCATCAGGCGCTCGTCGAGCGGCATGGCCCGGCCGGCATTCGGCTCAGACGCCCGCTCCGGATCGGCAAGCCACTGCTCCAGCCACTGGCGATACCCCTCCCGGGTGCGCGGCCGCGCCTGCCGCTCTCCCCAGGGCGCCGCGGTGGCCCCCATGCCGAAGCCCCACCAGCCGGCACCGCTCCAGTACACGCGGTTGTGGCGCGAGGCGTGGCCGGGCAGGGCGTAGTTGGAGATCTCGTAGTGGCCGTAGCCCCAGCGGCTCAGCGCCGCCTGGGTGAGTTCCATCAGATCGGCCGCCAGATCCGCATCCGGCAGGGCCAGGTTTCCCTGCTCCAGCCGCCGGGCAAACACGGTGCCCGGCTCGATCGTGAGGTCGTACACCGAGAGGTGGGGCGGAGCGAGGGCGATGGCCTGCTCCAGCTGGGCCTGCCACTGGGCCAGCCCCTGGCCGGGCACCGCCTGAATCAGATCCAGGCTCCAGCTCGCCAGCCGGCCGCCCCGCCGCGCCTCCGCCAGCCAGCCGGCCGCCTCCAGCAGATCGGCGCGCCGATGGCGCCGGCCCAGGCCCTCCAGCACGGTGTCGTCGAAGCTCTGGCCGCCCAGGCTCACCCGGTTCACGCCAGCGGCCAGATAGGCAACCAGGCGCTCTTGGTTGAAGCTGGCCGGATCGAGTTCGAGCGTGATCTCCGCACCCGGGGCCATGCCGAAGCGCCGCCGCAGCGCCCCCAGCAGGCGCCGCACCTGGGCCGGATCCAGCAGGGAGGGAGTGCCACCGCCGAAATACACCGTGCTCAGGGGCGGGCCAGCGGGGCTGGCGCCGATTTCCGCCTCCAGCTGCTCCAGATAGGCGGCGATGGTGTTCGCGCCAGGCCGACCGGGCTCTGCCCCGGCCCGATCCCCGAGGGGCACCACCGGGAAGTCGCAATAGAAACAACGCCGGTGGCAGAAGGGGATATGCAGGTAGGCGCTGCGGGGTGCGGGCAACACGGGCGGTAACCCCAACGGGCGAAAAGCGCCGGAATCAGGCATGCTGCCTGGCTGATCGGTCAGGCAGCTTCGGCGCAACGGGAATGGTCGACTCCCTGATCCTGATCCTGTTCCTGGTGTCCGGGGCGGCAGCCGGCTGGCTGGGGGTGGATCTGCTGCCCGAGCAGTTGCTGATCCAGGTGGACAACCCGGAGGGCCTGCGCACGGTGCTGGCCGGCTTCGGGGCCTTCTTCGGGCTGATCGCCGGCTTCCTGTTCCAGCAACTGCGCCGAAGGTTGATGCAGCAGGTGCGCACCATGCCCACCGACCTGCTGATCAGCCGCGCCGTGGGCCTGATCCTCGGACTCCTGGTGGCCAACCTGCTGCTGGCGCCGATCCTGCTGCTGCCCCTCCCGTGGGAGGTGGTGTTCGTGAAGCCGGTGGCGGCGATCCTCAGCAACGTGTTCTTCGGGGTGTCGGGCTACAACCTGGCCGAGGTGCACGGCCGCACCCTGCTGCGCCTGTTCACCCGCGGCGATAGCGAAGCCCTGCTGGTGGCCGATGGGGTGCTGCAACCCGCCACCGCCAAGATCCTCGACACCAGCGTGATCATCGATGGCCGCATCCGCGGCCTGCTGGATTCCGGGCTGATGGAGGGCCAGGTGATCGTGGCCCAGTGCGTGATCGATGAGCTGCAGGCCCTCGCCGACTCGGCCAATGGCGACAAGCGGGCCCGGGGTCGCCGCGGTCTGAAGCTGCTCAGCGAGCTGCGCGAGCAATACGGCCGGCGGCTGGTGGTGAACAGCACCCGCTACGAGGGCAACGGCGTGGACGACAAGCTGCTCAAACTCACCGCCGACACCGGCGGCACCCTGCTCACCGCCGACTACAACCTGGCCAAGGTGGCCGAGGTGCAGGCCCTGCGGGTGCTCAATCTCAGCGAGCTGGTGATCGCCCTGCGGCCCGAGGTGCAGCCCGGGGATGAACTGCAGCTCAAGATCGCCCGCGCAGGCAAGGAGCCCCACCAGGGCGTGGGCTACCTCGACGACGGCACGATGGTGGTGGTGGAAGGCGCCAGCCAACGGGTGGGCCAGCGGGTGCCCGTGATCATCACGGGGGCGCTGCAGAACCCCACGGGCCGGATCGTGTTCGCCCGCTGCGAGGGCGAAGCCGGCACCAACCGCCGCAACGCCAAGGCCACACCCGCCAGCCGCCAGGATCCGGACACCGCGAACCCCCGCTAGGCTCCAGCCCAGTGCCTGGCGAGAAGCTGCGGATGTCGGTGTCGGCCCCTTACTACGGCGATTCCGCCGTGATGCGCACCCCGCCACCCGACCTGCCCTCGCTGCTGCTCAAGGAGCGCATCGTTTACCTGGGCCTGCCGCTGTTCAGCGACGACGACGCCAAGCGGCAGATGGGCATCGACGTGACCGAGCTGATCATTGCCCAGCTCCTGTATCTGGAGTTCGACAACCCCGAGAAGCCAATTTTCTTCTACATCAACTCCACTGGCACCTCCTGGTATTCCGGCGACGCCATCGGCTTTGAAACCGAAGCCTTCGCCATCTGCGACACCCTCCGCTACGTGAAGCCGCCGGTGCACACCATCTGCATCGGCCAGGCGATGGGCACCGCCGCCATGATCCTCAGCGCCGGCACCAAGGGCCATCGGGCCGCCCTGCCCCACGCCTCGATCGTGCTGCATCAGCCCCGCAGCGGAGCCCGCGGCCAGGCCAGCGACATCCAGATCCGGGCCAAGGAAGTGCTGCACAACAAGCACACCATGCTCGAAATCCTGGCCGACAACACCGGCAAATCGGTGGAGCAGCTGGCCAAGGATTCCGACCGGATGACCTACCTCACGGCTGAGGAGGCGAAGGACTACGGCCTGATCGACCGGGTACTCACCAGCCAGAAGGAGCTCCCCAACGCGGCCATCGCCGGCGACCGCAACCCGGCGGGCATCGGCTGATCCCCGGCCCGACCACCCCTTTCAACCACCACCAAACCCCAGCCCCGGCCAGAAGCCATGCCCATCGGCACCCCCAGCGTTCCCTACCGCCTTCCCGGCAGCCAGTACGAGCGCTGGGTTGACATCTACACCCGCCTGGGCGTGGAGCGGATCCTCTTTCTGGGCTCCGAGGTGAACGACGCCGTGGCCAACGCCCTGGTGGCCCAGATGCTCTATCTCGACTCGGAAGACAATTCCAAGCCGATCTACCTCTACATCAACTCCCCCGGGGGTTCGGTGACCGCCGGCCTGGCGATCTACGACACCATGCAGTACGTCAAGAGTGACGTGGTCACGATCTGCGTGGGTCTGGCCGCCTCCATGGGCGCCTTCCTGCTGGGGGCCGGCACCAAGGGCAAGCGTCTGGCCCTGCCCCACAGCCGGATCATGATCCACCAGCCCCTGGGCGGCACTAGCCAGCGCCAGGCCAGCGACATCGAGATCGAGGCGAAGGAGATCCTGCGCATCAAGGACATGCTCAACCATTCCATGGCGGACATGACCGGCCAGCCCTTCGACAAGATCGAGAAGGACACCGACCGCGACTACTTCCTCAGCGCGGCCGAGGCCAAGGAGTATGGCCTGATCGACCGGGTGATCGCCCATCCCAGCGAGGCCTGAGTCCGGCGGCAGGCAGAAACAGGGGCTGCGCTCGCTTGCGTAAGCTCGACCCTTGCCCAGCCCCGAACTCCCTGCCCGGATGGCCCAGCTCTTCTACGACTCCGACGCCGATCTCAGCCTGCTGAACGGCAAGACGGTGGCCATCATTGGCTATGGCTCCCAGGGCCATGCCCACGCGCTGAACCTCAAGGACAGCGGCGTGAACGTGGTGGTGGGTCTGTACGAGGGCAGCCGCTCCGCCGACAAGGCCAAGGCCGATGGCCTCGAGGTGCTGAGCGTGGCCGACGCCTGCGCCAAGGCCGACTGGATCATGGTGCTTCTGCCCGATGAAGCCCAGAAGGACGTCTACGCCAAGGAGATCGCTCCCCACCTAAGCGCCGGCAAGGTGCTGAGCTTCGCCCACGGCTTCAACATCCGCTTCGAGCTGATCAAGCCCCCCGCCGATGTGGACGTGGTGATGATCGCCCCGAAGGGCCCCGGCCACACCGTGCGCTGGGAATACCAGAACGGCATGGGCGTGCCCGCCCTGTTCGCCGTGCATCAGGACGCCAGCGGCAAGGCCCGTGATCTGGCCATGGCCTACGCCAAGGCCATCGGCGGCACCCGCGCCGGCATCCTCGAAACCAACTTCAAGGAAGAAACCGAAACCGACCTGTTCGGCGAGCAGGCCGTGCTTTGCGGCGGCCTCTCCGAACTGGTGAAGGCTGGCTTTGAAACCCTTGTGGAAGCCGGTTATCAGCCCGAGCTGGCCTACTTCGAGTGCCTGCACGAAGTGAAGCTGATCGTGGATCTGATGGTGAAGGGCGGCCTCACCGCCATGCGCGATTCAATCTCCAACACCGCCGAATACGGCGACTACGTGAGCGGCCCGCGCCTGATCACCGCGGACACCAAGGCCGAGATGAAGCGCATCCTGGCCGACATTCAGGACGGCACCTTCGCCCGCAATTTCGTGGCCGAGTGCGAAGCCGGCAAGCCGGAGATGCAGAAGATCCGCGACCGCGATTCCCAGCACCCGATCGAGCAGGTGGGCAAGGGCCTGCGCTCGATGTTCAGCTGGCTGAAGAGCGCCTGATCACCGCCTGGCTGCTGATTGCGGCAGCCTGCGGGCTCGACCGCCTGGTGGGGGATCCGCGCTGGAGCCCCCACCCGGTGGTGGTGATGGGTTGGTGGATCACCCGGCTGCAGCGGCTGGTGGAGCACTGGGCGGGTGACCGTCCGGTGCTTCTTCGTATGGGCGGCGGGCTGATCACGCTGCTGCTGGTGGGCGGCAGCGGCCTGGCGGGCTGGGCCGTTGAGCAGCTGGCGCGGGCCGGCATCCGCACTGGGGGCTGGTGGAGTGCGGGCGGACTGGCCCTGCTCACGGTCGCCCTGGCCAGCGCCCTGGCGGGGCGCAGCCTGGCCCAGGCCGTGCGCGCTGTGGTGCAGGCCCTGCCGCCGGATCCCCACGCCGAGGGCGACACCGCACTGCAGGCCGCCCGCCAGCGCCTGGCCTGGATCGTGGGCCGCGACACCACGGAGCTAAGCCCAGCTGAGATCCTGCGGGCTGCCGCCGAAACCGCCAGTGAAAATGCGGTGGACGGCCAGTTCACCCCACTGTTCTGGATGCTGGCGGGAGCCGCCCTGTGGGGGCTGAACCCGGCGCTGCCGGGGCCGCTGGCCCTGGCCTGGGGTTTCAAGGCGGCCAGCACGCTCGATTCGATGCTGGGCTATCGCCGCGGCCGGCTGGAGTGGCTGGGCACCGCCGGCGCCCGCCTCGACGACCTGCTGGTGTGGCTGCCCTGCCGTTTGGTAGCCATGGGCCTGCCGCTGGTGCAGCAACGGCCCTGGCGTCGGCCCGGGCTCACGCCCCAACGCTGGTGGCACCAGGTGCGGGCCAGCCTGCGGGATGGCGCACCGGATCCATCACCCAACGCCGGTGTGTCCCAGGCGGCCTATGCCCATGCCGCGGGCGTGCAGCTGGGCGGCCGCAACCGCTACGCCGAAGGCTGGAAGCTCAAGCCCCTGCTCGCAGCAGGTCGCCCCCAGGCGGATGCTGCCGCCGTGGAACGCATGCTCGGCCTCACGCGCCGGCTCAGCCTGCTGTGGCTGGGCGCCACAGGATTGGCAGCCCTCGGTGTGGCGCTGGCTCAGTAGGCGCCGCGATCGGTGGGGTCGAGCACCACCCCGATGGTGCGGATGATGATCCGCAGATCCATCCAGAAATTCCGGTAGCGGGCGTAGCGGAGGTCGAGCTTCACGCGGGTGGCGTAACTGAGGTTGTTGCGGCCGCTCACCTGCCACAGCCCCGTGAGACCGGGCCGCACAGCCAACACCTCATCCATGCGCTCGCCGTAGCGCTCGAGCTCGTCGCGCACGATCGGCCGCGGCCCCACCACGCTCATCTCACCCCGCAGCACGTTGAGGAACTGGGGCAGCTCATCGAGGCTGGAGCGCCGCAGAAACTTGCCCAGCGGCGTGATGCGCGGATCGTTCTTGAGCTTGTAGTCATTGCGGAATTCCTCCGCCAGATCCGGTGACTGGGCCAGCAAACGACCGAGCACGTTGTCAGCGTCGCGGCGCATCGTGCGGAACTTGATCACCCCGAAGCTGCGGTAGTCCCGGCCCACGCGCTGCTGCACGTAGAACACAGGGCCGCGGGACGTGGCCTTCACCAGCACCCCGAGCAGCACGTAGAGGGGCGAGCCCAGGGTGAGCACCGCCAGGGAAAACACAATGTCGCCGGCCCGCTTCATCACCCGGGAGCGTCGCGACTGCAGAGCGATCAGCTGCTCAGCGGTGAGCGCAGACGCCGGAACGGGCAGGGCAGCGATGGTCAGGACGCAACGGGGTGGGTGGGACGGCGACAACGCCTGAATCCCAGCAATCTAAAAATGCTCCTGTACGCCACACCAGCGGATTCGGTCACTCAGGTCAGAGGCACAGCCCCCGTCAGAGGCACAGCCCCCGCCGGCCCCGGGCCAGCCTGCGGCTGTGGCGCTCCCAGCTGCATTCGAGCAACGCGGTGATCCGCTCCCGGAAGCGGGCAGGCGCAAAGGCCTCGGCCCACGCCCGCTGCCCCTCGGCGGGCAGCTGCTGCCACAGGCGAGCGGCCTCGAAGTGCTCCAGCGCCGCGGCCAGGCTGGCGGGCGTCTGCTCGGGGAAGAGCAATCCGGTGGGGCGGTCGTCCCCGGCCTGGAGGCAGCGCACGCTGTCGAGCAGGCCGCCGGCGCCGTAGGCAATCACCGGCGCGCCGGCGGCCATGGCCTCCAGCGGCGCGATCCCGAAATCCTCCACCCCGGCGTACACGTAGGCCCGGCAGGTTTCCAGCCAGCGCGCAGCGTCAGCCCCGCTGCACCGCCCCAGGAAGCGCACATTGGGGCGGGCCATCGCCTCCAGCCGGGCCCGCTCGGGGCCATCGCCGATCACCACCAGGGGAAGGCCGGTGCGGTTGAACGCCTCCACCACCAGGTCCACCCGCTTGTAGGGCACCAGCCGGCAGAGGCTCACGTAGGCATCGCCGCGGGGCTGGCTCCAGCGGAAACGGTCCACCTCCACCGGCGGTTGGATCACCGCCGCGGGCCGGCGCCAACAGCGCCAGATGCGGGAGGCGGTGAAGCGCGAGTTGGCCACGAGCACATCCACCCGGCCGCTGCTGAGCTGGTCCCACTGGCGCAGGAGATGGAGCTGCCAGCGGATCAGCGGACCGAGCGGCGAGCGGGCCAGGGCTGAGCTGGCCAGGTAGGCGTGCATCTGATCCCAGGCGTAACGCACGGGGGTGTGCACGTAGCTCACGTGCAGCTGCTCGGGCCCGGTGATCACGCCCTTGGCCACCAGGTGATTGCTGCTCAGCACCAGGGGGTAAGCCCCCACATCGAGTTGCTCGATCGCCAGGGGCAGCAGGGGCAGGTACTGCTGCACGTGACTGACGCCCCACGGCAACCGCTGCACAAAGGAGGTGCGGATCGAACGGCCCTCCAGCCAGCTTCCGGGCCTGCGGCTCTCGCCATCCACCAGGGCGAAGAGGTCGGCCTGGATGCCGCGGGCGTTGAACAGACGGTCGAACTCCTGCACCACCAGCTCCGAGCCCCCGGTGGAGCGGGGGGTGAACCACTCGTGCACGAGGGCGAGGCGCTGGGGGAGCTGGGCCATGGGCGGCACCGTAGAGGCGCCGCGTGTTCATCACGAAAACTCTCAGCTGGTTGCCGGCCCCGGCACCCGAACCGAAGCTTCGGGCACCAACAGGGAGCCATGGCAATCCGCGAATTGCTGGAAGAAGCGCTGCTGGAGCCGGAGATCGGCTCCACATCCTGCTTCCGCTGGCACGCCACACCCGTGGGGATCGCGGCCCTGTGGAGCGCCGGCCAGGCGCCGCCGGCACCGCCCTACGACGACGCCCTCAAGGAGGGGCTGCTGGTGGGGCTGGATCTCAGCCGCGAGGAGCGGGAGTTTCACCAGCTGAGTTCAGGCCTGGTGCTGCTGTTCCACTCCTGAGCGGAGTCCTGCTCCCGAGCAGGGCGCCGGGGCCGAACACCAAGCGCCACTCGTGCAGGGTCCAGCGCACGCAGCCGCGCTGGATCAGCGGATCGCCATGCACCAGGGCCTCCGCCTCGGCCATGGACGCGGCCTGGAACAGCAGCATCCCGCCGGCACCGTGGCCGTTCTGGCCCTTGCGATCGGCCCAATAACCACTGGAGGGCTGGTGCCCGGCAGCCTCCAGGGTGCCAAGCCAGGCCAGATGCTCCGGCACTACGGCATCGAATGAGGCCTTGTCCACGATGCCCTCTTCGAGCTTCACGAACCAGGGCATCGCTCCAGTTGGCGGAAACACCAACTCTGAAACGGAGAGGGTGGGATTCGAACCCACGGAAGGTTGCCCTTCAAACGATTTCGAGTCGTTCGCTTTCGACCACTCAGCCACCTCTCCAGCTCCCGCACTACCGGCAAGGCCGGGCACCGGAACAGACCCTTCGGCCCAGCGCACTTTAAAGACCGGCCTGCAGCCAGCCACTGCGACCCGTGCCAGGCCAACCGGCCACTGGCGGTCCGCTCACCCACACCCGCCCCAACCGTTGCGGCTGGAGCCAGCGCTGCTCCCGCGGTCTGGGCCGAAAACCCAGCCACACCCCCTCGGGCCGGGGCAGCGGGCGCCCATCGCGCCAGCTCCAGAGGGCCTGGACATCGGGAAGCAACAGCCAGGGGTGGTGGCCCACCTGCAGAGCAAGACCGCGGCTTTCAGCCCCCAGGGACCTGAGCTCCAGGCCCGCACTGGCCAAGCGCTGGCCGGGCCGCAGCGGCGGACTGCCATCACCCGAGGCCAGCACCACCCCGCCCAGGGGCCGCCAGCATTCCGGCACCGGCGTCGGCACCGGATCCAGCACCACCACCCAGTCGAAGCCGGGCAACCCCAGGCCGGCCGCCATCTGCCCCGCCTGGCGGCAGCTCTGGGCATCGGCCCCGGTGGCCACCAGGGCACCCCGGCCGTGGTGGCGGGCGATCAGCAGATCGCGCCCCCGATCACCGGCCTGCTGATGCACGAGCAGCAGCTGATCACCCCAGAGCAGGGCGAGATGGAGGGCCGTGGCCAGTGCCAGCGGCAGCAGGGCCCAGCGGCGCCAGGGTTTCGGCACCGCCGGAATCAACCAGGCCGCCAGCCCCAGCGCCAGGAGCACCACCAACAGCGGCAGCGGACGCCCCACCTGCCACTGGGCCATGGGCCAGCCGGCCACCATCCGGGCCACCCCCAGCAGCACCCCCGCCAGCCAGGCCACCGGCGGCACCAGCCACGGCAGGGCCGCCGGCAGCACCAAGGCCAGCAGACCCAGCCCCATCGCCCCCAGGGTGAGCGGGGTGAGCAGGGGCGCGGCCATCAGGTTGGCCGGCACGGCATAGAGGGGCACCACCCCGAAGTGGAGCAACTGCAGGGGAAGGGTCCAGAGCGAGGCGGCCAGGGGCACGGCCACGGCCACCGCCATCCAGCCCGGGCAATGACGGCGCCGCAGGGCCTGCTCCAGCGGCCCCGCTGACACCATCAGCGCCGCGGTGGCCAGCACCGAGAGCTGGAAGCCCACATCGCGCAGCCACTCCGGCTGCCACAGCAGCATCACGAGGCTCACCGCCAGCAACACCCGCAGCGGTCGCCCCTGCCGGCCGAGCGCCAGCAGCACCAGCGCCATCGCCGCCATCAACGCCGCCCGCAGCACCGCCGCCTGGGGGCCGGCCAGCAGCACGAACAGCAGGATCACCCCGCCGCCAATCGCCAGCTGCAAGGGCACCGGCACGGCCAAACGGCGACAGAGCGGCAACAGCGCCCCCAGCAGCACGCTCAACTGAAAGCCGGAGGCCGCCAAAGCGTGGGAGAGGCCGGCGGCCCGGAAGGCGGCCCGGATCTCAGCCGGCAACGGCGCAGCGGCACTGCCCACCACCAGGGCGGCCAGCAGGCCACCGTTTTCGGCTCCGGCCTGGCGCTGCAGGGCCTCGGCCATGCGCCGGCGGATCGCGGCGATCGGCGCCGGCCGGCGCTCCAGCACCCGCCAGCGCTCCACCCGCAGCTGGCTGTAGGTGTGCTGGCGGGCCAGCCGTTCAGCCGGACCGGCCAAGAGGGGATGGGGCGCGGGCTGGGGCTGGCGCAACGCACCGTCCAGCTCCACGCGCCAGTTCTGCTGGAGGGCGGGGCAGGGGCTGAACCCCGCCTCGGTGCGGCCGCCCGGCAGCTGCACCAGCACGGTGCAGCGATCGCCATCGCCGGCCGGTGCGGGATCGGAGAGCAGCACCCCCCGCAGACGCACGGCGAGTGCACCCCGATCCGCAGACGCCAGCAACCGCACCGGGTCGCCCGGCCCGGGCGCGGGGGGCAACAGGCCTCCCATGAGCAGCCGCACCAAGAGCCCAGCCAGCACCAGGGCCACCAGCAGGGCCTGGGGGAGCCGTTGCTTCCAGGGCTCGGGCATCGCCGGGCCGGGATCGCACCCGGACGCGCTGACCAGAGCATTCCCACAATCCCAGCGGGCCCTGGCTCTCCGGCCGCGGTGCCTAAGGTTTGGCCCCAGATCGCACGTGAGCGCGGGTGAAACGGGCGTTCCTTCTCACCAACGCCGCCACGGGCCTGCTGCTAGCCGTGCTGGCCCTGCCCGCCACCGTGGCCCGAGCCCAGGACGCGGTGCGCGTGCAGGACGGCGACACCCTGGAGGCGATCGCCCTGCGCCACGGCACCAGCATCGAGGCGATTGCCGAGCTGAATGGCCTTAGCGACCCCAACGTGCTGCAGGTGGGCCAGCTGCTGCAACTGCCCAGCGCCAACCGCATGGCAGCCCCCACGGCCTCAGCCGCAGCCCCGGCCGCACCGGCTCCCGATGGCCCCAACGCCGAGGATGCCCAGGCGGCCCTGCTGCTGAGCCCGGCGGAGCGGCGCGACCGGGCCGAAATCGCCCAGCGCGACCTGAGCGGCCAGGCCCGCTGGAAATGGTTCAACAACACCTCCGTGGACTGGAGCGGCTGGCGGCTCCATCCCGGCGGGGTGCGCATCACCCTGGTGCGGCCAGCGGCCGCCGATGTGGGCGTGCGCCGGGCCGGGGCCACGGCGGTGGCGGTGCAGTGCAGCAGCCTCCGCCAAACCTGGCGGGTGGATGGGGCCTGGGAGCCCTGGAGCGCACCGGCCGCCGGCTCGGTGGGGCTGCGGATCGTGCTGGATCTGTGCAGCAACACCCTCGACGGCCCAGCCGTGCCGGTACCGCCCGCCCCCCAGAGCTGAGGCTCAGAACTGCGGGATCTTCAGGATCAGGTCGCAGGCCTCCTTGCTGGGCATCTCCTTGCCGAGCAGGGGGGCCACGAGCTTGGCCACGGGCCGCATCCGGCAGGGCATGGTGGCGCGCTCACTGAGCCGGCCCAGCTGAAAGCTGCCTAGCAGTAGCGCGATCACCAGCAGGGTGCGCTTCACGCCGCCACGAGTTCGGCGGGGGCATCTTCCGGATGGGCGGCGTACCAGGCCTGGCGCTTCTCCTCGCTCATCAGCGGGAAGCCCAGGGCCCGACGCTCCTCCAGCCAGGCTTCCGCCACCTGCCGGGCCAGGTTGCGAATCCGGCCGATGGTGGCGGTGCGCTCGGTCACGGAGATCACGCCGCGGGCCTCCAGCAGGTTGAAGGTGTGGCTGCACTTGAGTACAAAATCCAGGGCCGGCGCCGGCAGCTTGCGGGCCACCAGATCGGCCGCCTCGGCCTCATAGATGGCGAACAGCTGCTGCAGCCGCTCCGGATTGGAGGCCTCAAAGTTGTAAGTGCACTGGCCCTTCTCAAACGGCAGCCAGATGTCGCCGTAGGAGCGGTTGCCATCCCAGCTCAGATCCCAGATGCTCTCCACGTCCTGGAGGTACATCGCCAGGCGCTCGAGGCCGTAGGTGATCTCAATCGACACCGGCCGGCAGTCGATGCCGCCGCACTGCTGGAAATAGGTGAACTGGGTCACTTCCATCCCATCGAGCCACACCTCCCAGCCCACGCCCCAGGCGCCGAGGGTGGGCGACTCCCAGTTGTCTTCCACAAAACGGATGTCGTGCTCGGCCGCCTTGATGCCGAGGGCCTCGAGCGAAGCCAGGTAGGTCTCCTGGATCGCGTCTGGGCTGGGCTTGATCAGCACCTGGTACTGGAAGTAGTGCTGGGCCCGGTTCGGGTTGTCGCCGTAGCGGCCATCGGTAGGGCGACGACAGGGCTCGGGGTAGGCCACCGCCCAGGGCTCGGGGCCAATCGCCCGCAGCACCGTGTGGGGGCTCATCGTGCCAGCGCCCTTTTCGGTGTCGTAGGGCTGCAGGATCAGGCAGCCGCGCTCAGCCCAGAAACGGTTCAGGGTCTGGATGATGTCCTGAAAATGCACGGCGTCGGCGGCCCGGTCGTGGGGCCATTGTGAGCGCCGAGGTGTCGCGGCCGGCGGAGCCGTCAGGCCACCAGTTCGAGCAACCCCATCTGGCCACCGGCCAGCAGCCGGTGGTGGGCCTGGCTGAAGCCGGCGGCGCGGGCGAGCCGTTCCTGTTCAGGGCCGGTGGGGAAGCGCTGCAGGCTC
Organism: Prochlorococcaceae cyanobacterium; assembly: GCA_040399185.1. Taxonomy (GTDB): domain Bacteria; phylum Cyanobacteriota; class Cyanobacteriia; order PCC-6307; family Cyanobiaceae; genus UBA5018. The sequence goes on along the minus strand of JBBASQ010000005.1, from coordinate 13,966 downwards.
TGCTCGAGGTAGGCGTATTGCTCCGGCAGGCCGAGGGCCCGGGCGGCGGGCACCACCAGGCCGCGCAGGTAGGCGCGCTGGAAACCCTGCTGCACCGCGCCAGCCCACGTGGAGGGGTCGGACCGGTTGAAATCGAGCACGGCAGCGCGGCCGCCGGCCTTCAGCACGCGCCGCAGCTCCAGCAGCCCGGCCTCCGGATCGGCGAGGTTGCGCAGGCCGTAGGCCATCACGGCGCCATCGAGGGAGCCATCGGGTAATCCCGTGGCCAGGGCGTCGCCCTGCTGCCAGCCCACCGGCAGCCAGGGCTGGCGCATGGAGCGCTCCAGCGCCAGCTGCAACGGCGCCGCCGCCGCATCCATCCCCAGCACGTGGCCGCCGGGCCGCACCTTCTCCGCGAGCACCAGGGCCAGGTCGCCCGTGCCGCAGCACAGATCGAGCAGCCGCTGGCCTGGCCGGGGCCTCAGCCAGGCGATGGCACGGCGCTTCCACAACCGGTGCAACCCAAGGCTGAGCAGGTCGTTGAGCTGGTCGTAACGGGGGGCGATGCTGTCGAACAGCTCACGCACATCACCCGGGTCGCCGGGTTTAAAGCTGCCCATCCCAGGGCAGCACGATCGAATCCAAGCTCACACCGGAATCGGGCGGGGTCAGCATCGCCCGGGTGGCGATCCGATCGGGGCTGGTGAGGGTGAGCACCATCACGGTGGCCAGCCCCACGGCGGCGGAGCACACCATGCACCCCGCCAGCATCAGCGAGAACTCCTTGCGGTCGCTGGCGGCCTGCATCAGCTGCAGAGCCCAGGCCACCAGGGCCACCACAGCCAGCACCATCGCCAGGGCAATGGCCGTGGCGACCGGTGAGGGCAGGGCGAACAGGGCGGACACCGGGGGAGATCCTTCGTGCAACCAATGTAACGACGCTTTACAGAGCTGCACGAACCGCAACACTGTTTCTCATCAGCGGACGCACATTCAGCCCCCGCCCCAGCAGGTCGGTTTTGATCTGCTCCACGGTGAGCACGCCGTCGTGCAGCAGGGACGCCAGCAGGGCCGCCGCCGCATGGCCGCCGCCGGCGCCGGAATCCAGGGCCTGGGCGATGTGATCAATGCAGCCGGCGCCACCGCTGGCAATCACCGGCACCTCCACCGCGTCGGCCACCGCCCGGGTGAGCTCGAGCTCATAGCCGGCCTGGGTGCCATCGCCATCCATGGACGTGAGCAGGATCTCGCCCGCCCCCAGCTCCACCACCCGCCGGGCCCAGGCCACCGCATCCAGGCCGGTGTTCTCCCGCCCTCCTTTCACATACACATCCCAACCGGCTGCACTGCCCTCACGGCGGCGGGCATCGATCGCCACCACGATGCACTGACAGCCAAACCGCTCCGCCCCCCGGCTCACCAGCTCGGGATCACGCACGGCGGATGAATTGAGACTGATTTTGTCGGCGCCGGCCCGCAGCAGCTCGGTGATGCCCTCCACGCTGCTGATGCCGCCCCCCACGGTGAAGGGGATGGTGACGGCCTCGGCCGTGCGGCGCACCAGATCCACCAGGGTGGCGCGGCCCTGATGGCTGGCCGCGATGTCGAGGAACACCAGCTCATCGGCGCCGGAGGCGCTGTAGCGGCAGGCCAGCTCCACCGGATCGCCGGCATCGCGCAGGCCCACGAAATTCACCCCCTTCACCACCCGGCCATCGGCCACATCGAGGCAGGGGATGATCCGCTTGGCAACCATGCAGAGGCTCCGGTGGGCGCTGGTAGGGTTGCGCCACTTTTCCAAGTCGCGCCGGCCATGTCCCAGGCTGCCACCTCAGACACCGTCCAGATCGGTTCGAAGGTGCGGGTCACCCGGGTGCGCGATCGCATTTCCGCCGAGCTGGTGGAGGCGCTGAAGGCCGATGCCACCGGCACCGTGAGCGGCTTCCGCACCGTGGATGGCAAAGGCATCGGCGTGGTGGTGAGCCTGAGCAACGGCCAGACCGCCTGGTTCTTTGAAGACGAGATCGCGCTTGCCTGACTTGAGCAACAGCCCCAACCCTGAGGCCACCAGCGGCAGCGCGGCCCGCCAGCTGCTGGGCATGAAAGGTGCCTCCGGCACCTCCAACATCTGGAAGATCCGGCTCCAGCTGATGAAGCCGGTCACCTGGATTCCCCTGATCTGGGGCGTGCTCTGTGGCGCGGCTGCCTCCGGCAACTTCCACTGGACCCTGCCGGAAGTGGGGGCCTCCGTGGCCTGCATGGTGATGAGCGGCCCACTGCTGGCCGGTTACACCCAAACGATCAACGACTACTACGACCGCGAGATCGACGCGATCAATGAGCCCTACCGGCCCATCCCCTCCGGTGCGATTCCGCTCTGGCAGGTGAAGGCCCAGATCTGGGTGCTGCTGCTGGCTGGCCTGGGTGTGGCCTACGGCCTGGATCTGTGGGCCGGCCACACCACACCGGTGCTGTTCCTGTTGGCCCTGGGCGGCTCCTTCGTGAGCTTCATCTATTCAGCCCCGCCGCTGAAGCTCAAGCAGAACGGCTGGCTGGGCAACTACGCCCTGGGCGCCAGCTACATCGCCCTGCCCTGGTGGGCCGGCCAGGCCCTGTTTGGCCAGCTCACCTGGCCCACCGCGATTCTCACCCTCGCCTATTCGCTCGCCGGCCTCGGCATTGCCGTGGTGAACGACTTCAAGAGCGTGGAGGGCGACCGGGCCCTGGGGCTCCAGAGCCTGCCCGTGGCCTTTGGCATCGAGCGGGCCAGCTGGATCAGCGCCGGGATGATCGATCTGTTCCAGCTGGCGATGGTGGCCGTGCTGATCGCCATCGGCCAGCATTTCGCCGCCGTGCTGCTGGTGCTGCTGATCGTGCCCCAGATCACTTTCCAGGACATCTGGCTGCTGCGGGATCCGGTGGCCTTCGACGTGAAATATCAGGCCAGCGCGCAACCCTTCCTGGTGCTCGGGATGCTGGTGACCGCACTGGCGGTGGGCCACAGCCCTCTGGTGGCGTGATGTGAGCCGGCGGGGGCGGCGCCACCTCCTGCGCAGCGGCCTCATCGCCGTTGCCATCGGCAGTGGGGTAGCCCTGGGCCAGGCGGCCCTGGTGAGCAGCATCGATGCGCTGCTGCCCGATGCGCGCCGCATCAGCACCTTCAACCGCCCCGGCACCCTCACGATCCTGTCGGCCGATGGCGAGGTGGTGCAGACCATCGGCCCCGCCAGCCGCGAGAAGCTCAGCCCCGGCCAGGTGCCCCCGCTGGTGGAGCAGGCTTTTGTGGCGGCGGAAGACCGCCGCTTCTACCAGCACGACGGCATCGATCCCACCGGCATCGCCCGGGCCCTGGTGCGCAACATCACCCAGCGCTCGGTGGAGGAGGGCGCCAGCACGATCACCCAGCAGCTGGCCCGCACCGTCTTCCTCAGCCAAGACCGCACGATCATCCGCAAGCTCAAGGAAGCCGCCCTGGCCGGGAAGCTGGAGCGCCAGCTGAGCAAGGAGCAGATCCTCACCGAGTACCTCAACGTGGTGTATCTCGGCTCCAGCGCCTACGGCGTGGCCGATGCGGCCTGGATCTACTTCTCCAAGACGCCATCCCAGCTCACGCTGCCGGAGGCCGCCCTGATCGCCGGCCTGCCCCCGGCCCCCTCGGTGTACTCGCCGCTGGTGAACCCCGACCTGGCCCTGCAGCGGCGGGCGATCGTGCTGCGGCGCATGGAGGAGGCCGGTTTCATCTCGGCCGGGGAGCGGGCCGCAGCCGAGGCCACCCCCCTGGAGCTCAAACCCGCTGAACCCAAGTACTGGGTGAGCCGGGCCCCCTACTTCACCAGCTGGGTACAGCAGGAGCTGCCCCGGGTGCTCACCCCCGAACAGCTGGAGGTGGGGGGCCTCACGGTGCGCAGCAGCGTGAACCTGAAGTGGCAGGAGCAGGCCCAGAACACCATCGATCAATACGCCCCTGGCGAGATGGAAGGGGCCCTGGTGGCGATGGAGCCGGGCACTGGCCTGGTGCGGGCGATGGTGGGGGGCAACGATTTCGCCAAGAGCCAGTTCAACCGGGCCACCCAGGCCCTGCGCTCGCCGGGCTCCACCTTCAAGCTGTTCGTGTATCTGGCCGCTCTCAAGGAGGGCATGAAGCCAGAGCGGGTGCTGCTGGATACGGCGCGCTGCTTCAAGGGCTATTGCCCCCGCAATTTCGGCAACCGCTACATGGGCCGGGTGCCGATGTGGGTGGCCATGCAGAACTCCCTGAACATCGTGGCGGTGGCGCTGCTGCAGGAGCTGGGCTTCGACAAGGTGATCGACACGGCCAAGAGCCTGGGCATCGGCATCACCCGGCCGCTGGGCCGCTTCTATCCGATGGCGATCGGGGCCTACGAGCAGACGGTGCTGGACATGACCGCCGCCTACGCCGCGATCGTGAACCGGGGCATCTACGTGAAGCCCACCCCGTTTGAGGAAATCCTCGGGCCCGATGGGGAGCTGCTGTGGAGCCGCCGGGCCAATGGCGACCGGGGCCAACGGGCGGTGGCCAGCGACATCGCCGACGCCATGGTGTGGATGCTGCAGCAGGTGGTGAAGAGCGGCACCGGCACGGGCGCCGCCCTGCGGGATCGCCCGGTGGCGGGCAAGACCGGCACCTCGGAAGGCGGCCGCGACCTGTGGTTCATCGGCTCAATCCCCCAGCTCACCACCGGCGTGTGGCTGGGCTACGACAACAGCCGCGAAACCCGCTCCACCTCGGTGGTGGCCACGCTGGCCTGGAACAGCTTCATGGCGCCGATCGTGAAGGATCTGCCCGTGCGGCAGTTCCCGCCCAAGCCGGAACTCACCGGCACCTACGTGCGCGACAAGAAGCCCGAGCAAAAGAAGGGCGGCCTGCGGCTCTGGCCCCAGGAACCGGCCGAAAGCCAGTGGCAGCCCCCCACCGATGGGGGCAACGAGCCCACCACCCCGGCCCCCGGCCCTTCCGGAACGGGCGCCGCCGGAAGTGGCAGTCCGGCCCCCAGTGGTGGCGGTGGTGGCGGCGGTGGCGGTGGCGGTGGCGCCAGCACACCAGCCCCGGCCACCCCTGCGGCACCGCCAACAGCCCCCCCGCCGCCGATCACCGCCCCGCCACCACCGGTGGCGGCACCGCCCCTGCCCTAGCGATCAGCCGCGCCGCTCAATCACGGCGGCGTAAAAGCCATCGCCCCCGTCGCCATCGCCGGGCCAGCTCTGGCTGCTCTGCACCAGCTGCAGCTCGGCGTGATCGGCCAGGAAGGCGTCGATCAGCTGGCCATTCTCGGCCGGATGCACCGTGCAGGTGGCGTACACCAGCCGCCCCTGGGGCGCCAGCAGGGGCAGCAGCCCCTCCAGCAGCTGGCGCTGCAGCGCGGTGAGCTCCTCAATCGCCTCGGGGGTGATGCGCCAGCGGGCGTCGGCGTGGCGGGCCAGGGTGCCCAGGCCGGAGCAGGGGGCATCCAGCAGGATCCGCTCAAAGCGCCCCACCCAATCGGGCTGGGCCTCGGCCAGGCGCTGGGCCTCGGCGGCCATGGTGACGATCGAGGTAAGCCCGAGCCGCTCGGCATTGCGCCGCACCCGCTCCAGCCGGGCATCGGAGCGATCCACCGCCCAGATGCGCCCCTGATCACCCATCAGTTCGGCCAGGTGGGTGCTCTTCCCCCCTGGTGCCGCACAGGCATCCAGCACCCACTGCCCGGGCTGGGGAGCCAGCAACGGGGCGATGCGCTGGGCCGCCCGATCTTGCACGCACCACTGGCCGTCACCAAACCCCGGCAGCCGGCGCAGATCACCGCTGCGGCCGCTGAGGTGAATGCCCGAGGGCAGACCCTCCAGGCGCGTGGCCTCCACGCCCGCCTCCTGCAGCGCCAGCAGCAGCGGCTCCGGGTTGGTGCGCAGGGGATTCACCCGCAGATCCAGGGGCGGCGCCTGGTTGCAGGCCAGGGCAAAGGCCTCCGCTTGCGGCTCCGGCAACCAGTCCAGGAGCAGCGCCGCCAGCCACTCCGGCAGCGAGCGCCTCAGGGCCAGGGCTTCTGCGGGATCGGCCGGCAGCTCCAACCCCTGCCAGGGCTCCAGGGCCAATCCGCCCAGCTCCTCGCGCCGGCGCAGCACCGCCCGCAACATGCCGTTGGCCACCGGCGCCAGGCGCCCCAAACCACCCCGCTTGGCCAGCTCCACCGTGGTGCTCACCGCCGCCGAGGCGGGCACCCGATCGCTGAACAGCAGTTGGTAGAGGCCCAGGTGCAGCAGCCAGCGCAACTTGGGCGGCTGTTTGCGGGCCGGCACCTTGCCCACCCGATCCAGCCAGGCATCCAGCAGGCCCCGCTGCCGGATCGCGCCGTAGGCCAATTCCGTGGCCAGCCCCCGATCGGCCGGCTCCAGGCGGGTGCGCTGCAGCTCCCGCTCCAAGGCCGCATCGGCATAGGCCCCACTGGCCACCGCCTGCAGCACCTGCCAGGCGGCCTGCCGCGCCGCCAGCCCCACGGGGGCCGGTGTGCCGGCATCAGCGTTGGGCTTGGCAGCAGGGGAGGCCGGGGTGGTCATCGGGCTGGGCGGCATCCCCCCAATCTGTGCCCTCGGGCAACGCCTGCACACGCCAGAGGAAGCGCCCCAGCTCCAGGCGGCCCTCGCCATCCACCGGAATCCCCTCTGCGATCAGCAGCTCGCGCTGGATCCAGTCGCTGCCCTCACGGCTGAGGCTCATGCTCACCTCCCCTTTGGCATTCACCACCCGATGCCACGGCACCGCGCTGGGCAACGACAACCGCCGCAGCGCCCAGCCCACCTGCCGTGCACGGCCATAGGCCCCGATCAGCTCCGCAATCTGCCCATAGGTGGCCAGCCGCCCGTAGGGGATCTGCGCCACCGCGGCGTACAC
>JBBASQ010000005.1:0-7001 GCA_040399185.1 Prochlorococcaceae cyanobacterium | reverse complement strand
GCCCATGCCCCTGCTGCCCCGACGGTTCGAGCGGCTGAAGGCCGTGCTGGATCGGCGCATGGGAGATCTCACGGTGCTGCTGGAGCATGTGGACAAGCCCCACAACCTCTCGGCGATCCTGCGCACCTGCGACGCGGTGGGGGCGATGGAGGCCCATGTGGTGAGCCTGCCGGGGCGGCTGCCCACCTTCAACAGCACCGCCCAGGGCAGCCAGAAATGGGTGCCGCTGCATCGGCACAGCAGCAGCCTGGAGGCGGCGCAGGCCCTGAAGGCCAAGGGCTTCCGGCTCTACGGCACCCACCTCTCGGTGGATGCGGTGGACTACCGCCAGTGCGACTTCACGGGCCCCACGGCCTTCGTGCTCGGCGCCGAGAAGTGGGGGCTGAGCGAGGCCATGGCCGAGGCGGTGGATCAGGCGATCGTGATCCCCATGGGCGGCATGGTGCAGTCGCTCAACGTGAGCGTGGCGGCCGCCACCCTGCTGTTTGAGGCCCTGCGCCAGCGAGAAGCGGCTGGCCAGGTTCCGCGGGCCGGCGAGGGGATGGATCCCGAGCTCTACCAGCGCCAGCTGTTTGAGTGGGCCTACCCCGAGGTAGCCGCCTGGTGCCGGCGCGAGGGGCGGCCCTACCCGGCCCTCACGGAAGACGGGGAGATTGCGGAGGAGCTGCCCCGCACCGTGAAGCTGCGCTACTGATCGGGGTGGCTAGTCCTTGCCGTCGTCGATGGCATCCGAGCGGTAGCTGAGGCTGAGCAGCTTGCGGCTGGAGGCGCTGGGCAGCCAGAGGGCCAGGGCGAGGCCGGCGACCTCGAGCACGATCTGGCGCCCGCCCAGGATCACCACCAGCAGGGCCGCCACGCCGAGCATCTTCTGGAAGAGGCCCCACACGTCATCGCGCTCATCGGTGCCGGAGGCCCAGAGGGCCAGGGAGGCCCCGAGCAGCACGATGTCCATCCACCAGGGCATGGGCCAGGCCTGCGCACCGACTCATTCTGCGGTGCTGCGCCCGGAGCCGCTCAGCCAGGTTTCCAGCCCCTCGCCGAGGAAGGAGAGCCCCAGCACCAACACGAACATGGCCAGACCGGGGTAGAGGGCAGTCCACCAGATGCCGGTGGGCACGGCGGTGAGGGCCTGCTGCAGATCGCCGCCCCACTCCGGGATGGTTTCCGGCAGCCCCAGGCCGAGAAAGCCCAGCCCCCCCAGCACCAGCACCGCATCGGCGGCGTTGAGGGTGAGCAGCACCGGCACCGAGGTGATCACGTTGCGCAGCAGGTAGCGCCGCAGGATCCACACCGGCCCGGCCCCCAGCGAGCGGGCCGCTTCCACGAACAGCTCGGCCTTCACCTGGGCCGTCTGGTTGCGCACCACCCGGAAGTACTGGGGGATGTACACCACGCAAAGGGCAGCGGCAGCATTAGGCAGGCCGCGCCCGAGCAGAAACGCCAGCACCACCGACAGCAGCAACACCGGCAGGGTGTAGAGGGTGTCCATGAGCAGCACCAGGGTGCGATCCACCCAGCCCCCGAGGTAGCCGCTCACCATGCCCAGCGGCACGCCGATCACCAGGGCCACCACCAGGGCCAGCAGCACCACCTGCAGCGCCACCCCGCTGCCCGCCAGGGTGCGCACGCACACGTCGCGGCCAAGGCGATCCGTGCCGCACCAGTGCTCAAGCGACGGCGCCGCATAGATGGGGTTCTGCAGGCCGGCATTGGGATCGGCCAGCCAGCCCCCGTGCACCAGCAGGGGCGTGAGCACCGCCACCAGGGCGTAGAGCACCACGATCAGCAGGCCCCACCGGGCCATGCGCGCCGAAAGGGTGGTGGCGCGCCGCAGCGCGAAACCTGCAAACAAGGGGGCCTGTGCCTCAGCGGCCACCAGTTGAACAGAGATCGCGCCCACAGACCATCGGCCCGCAGGAGGAGCCGGCCGCCGGGGAGCTGGCTCACTGCAGGACTGCGAGGCTGTTGTTTTGGCCCGATTGCAATTCCGTACGGACCGTACGGAACGCCAAACCACGCGAAACTCCCATCTCGGCGCCGCCGTCGCCAGCGGCGATCCGGGCGAAACTGCCGGCTCCGATGGCCGCCGCCGTGCCTGCCGCCCGCACCACGCTGAACGCCAAGAACCTGGAGGCCCTCGGGGCCGAGACGCTGGCGGCGCTGCTGCTGGAGCTCAGCGAGGGCAATGCGGCGGCGAAACGGCGGCTGCGCCTGGCGCTAGCGGAGGGTGAAGGGGCTGAAAACGCGGCGCGGGAGGTGCGCAAGCGGCTCAAAGCCATCGAACGCTCCGGCACCTATCTGGATGCGGCGAAACGCAAAACGCTGCTCACCGAACTGGAGGGCCACCTGGGCACGATCTGCGGCTCCATCCGCAGCGACAACCCAGCCCTGGCCCTGGATCTGCACTGGGAGCTGCTGGAGCTGAGCGAAGGGATCTTCGATCGTTGCTACGACGGCAGCGGCGCGATGAGCAGCTTCTTCCTCAAGGTGCTGCAAAGCCTGGGCGCCAGCCTGCAGGCTGCCCAGCCCAAACCCACAGCCACGGCAGAACGGCTGCTGGATGCGCTGGAAGACTGCAACGGCTACGGCCAGTTGGATCAGGCGGTGGAGCTGCTGGCGGAGGGCCTGGGCCGCGAGGGGCTGGAGGCGCTGCGCCAGGAATGCGTGAATCGGGGCATACCGGAGGGAGCGCCGGTGCTGCTGGCGATTGCCGATGGTCTGGGCGATGTGGAGAGCTTCGTGGCGGCCTTCAACAGCGAAGACCTGCAATGGCCTCCCAATGCCGCCGCCGTGGCCACCCGGCTGCTGCAGGCCGGCCGGGCCGAAGAAGCCCTGGCGGTGGTGCGCGGGGTGGAGCGCCAGGTGATCGGCGGGATGCTGAGTGATCCCCACATCGCCGCCCTGGAAGCCCTGGATCGCCGCGACGAAGCCCAGCAGCTGCGCTGGACCTGCTTCCAGGCCGAACTCAGCGCCCGCCATCTGCGCGACTACCTACAGCGGTTGCCGGATTTCGAGGATGTGGAAGCCGAGGAGCAGGCCCTCGATCTGGCGCAGGCCCATGCCAATCCCCATGGCGCCCTGCGCTTCCTGTTGACCTGGCCCGACCTGCGCCGCGCCGCCGCCCTGGTGATCCAGCACGCGGAGTTTTGGGACGGCAACGCCTACGACCTCTACGGCCCTGCGGCAGAACAACTGGAGGCCAGCCACCCGCTGGCGTCCACGGCGCTACTGCGCGCGATGGTGACCTTCACGCTGGAGATGGGCCGCCCCAAGCGGTACCGCTACGCCGCCCAGCACCTGCGGCGCTGCGGCGAGCTCGCCGGCCGCATCGAACGCTGGGAGCCCCTGGCCCACCACACCCTCTACGAAGCCGAACTCCGCCGCCAGTTCGGCCGCAAATACAGCTTCTGGGAGCTGGTGGATGGGCCTATCGAATGATTGGCACGATGCCAGCGCAACAATGGCCACGCAGCTCCCGAATAACTGCCGCCGATGGGCGCCTGGATCCACCGCCAGATTGAATCGCGCCTGGAGCGCCTGGCTGCAACACGCCCAGTCGTGGTGCTTACCGGCGCCCGCCAAACCGGCAAAACCGCGCTCTGCCGGCACTTATTTCCCAATCACCACTACGTATCGCTGGATTTGCCCAGCGAGGCGGCCAGCGCTGAGCACGACCCCTCAGGATTCCTGGCCCGCCATCCGCTGCCCCTCCTGATCGACGAGGTGCAGTACGCACCGGGGCTGTTTCGCCACCTGAAGGTGGTGATTGACAAACAACGGGACAAAACCGGGCAGATCGTGCTCACGGGATCACAGCCGTTTGCGCTGATGCAGAACGTGAGCGAGAGCCTCGCGGGCCGGGCGGCCGTCGTGAGCCTCAGTGGACTGAACCTCGCCGAAATCCAAAGCGTTGATGCGGCTGCCTCAATCCCGGCGATCTTGCTGCGCGGAGGCTTTCCAGAACTGTGGAGCTCGCCTGAGATCGACAGCAGCGACTTTCATCGCTCCTACGTGGCCACCTATCTGGAGCGGGATCTGCGCTCCTTGCAACAAGTAGGGAATCTTCAGCAGTTCGAGCGCTTTCTGCGCGCCAGCGCTCTGCGATCCGGCCAACTTCTCAACCGAGCCGAGCTGGCCCGCGATGTGGGCATTGCGGCGAGCACCGCGGGGCTCTGGCTATCAGTGCTGGAGCGCAGCGGGTTGGTGTTTCTGTTGGAGCCATGGTTTGGCAACGTCGGGAAGCGACTAAGCCGAAGCCCCAAGCTCTACTGGGCGGATACAGGATTGCTGTGCTGGCTCATGGGCATCAGCACGCAAGACGAACTCACACGATCACCATTACTCGGAGCCATCTGGGAAACCTTTGTGGTAGCCGATGTGCGCCGCCAGCTGCAGATCGAAGCTATAGCCGGCAGCCTGCATTTCTGGCGCGACCGCAGCAAGGAGGTGGATCTGGTGTTTGAACGAGGTGGCCGATTCTGGCTGGGTGATGCAAAGTGGAGCGAGTTTCCCAGCGCTACAGATGCCCGCAGACTCAATCAGGTAGCCAGTGAGATACCCGGCGGAGCAGTTGAGCAACAAACGCTGATCTGCCGCGCTCCCCATCCCTATCCGATTGGCACGCAGGCGAGCGCTGTGCCGCTCCACGCCCTTACCGAACACTGGGGCCTCATCAGCCAGCCGCAATAACTGGAGCCCCCTCACCCACTGATCAGCAGCAAAGCCTCCTCTCCGCCACGCACAGCCTTCGGGGTGAGGCGCTGATCCAACGTGGCCAGAACACCGTTCTGACGCACAGCCAAGGCGAGCAGATGGGTGTCGGTGATCTGGCCGGAATCCACAAGCATGGAGCGATCCACCAACTGCGGATCCATCAGGCTGGGCGCCAAATCCCAGAACTCATGCTGGGGATGGGCCAACGCGGCGGCGAGAATTTCACTCACAACGGCAGGGGATCCCGGCGAATTCGGATAGCGGGGATTGCCCAAGATGCGCAACACGGCGTTTTGGGTGATAGCGCAGGTGGCCCATCGGCTGTCGCCACGGGACGCGAACCAGCGATGGCTGGCGTCGTGATGCACATGGAGGGGATCCAGCAGGGCGATCAGCAGATTCACATCCAGCAGCGCCGTGCGCTTCATGCGGATTCATCCCGCAGGGCGTTCACCAGATCCAGATCCACCGGCAGCCCGGCGGGCTTCACGGGCAACACGGGGAGGCCATTGCGTGTGGCTGGCGCCACCTGGGGAGCCGCAAGCGCCTGGCGGGCCAGGTCGCTGATCACGGCGCCGATGGGCTGATGGCGCTGCCTGGCGAGCACCCGGGCCGCCGCCAGCACGTCGTCGTCGAGGGTGAGGGTGGTTCGCATGGGATGCAATGCATCACGCATCCTTACGCTATCGAGCAAACCCGGGCCCAACGTGAACACCGACCGCTGGTTCTTCCGCGTGTTCCAGAGCGCGCCCGATCTGATCTGCAGCCTGCGGGCCGAAGCCACTGGATCGGCGCCGCCCCAGCTCAGCCCCGACGGGCCGGTAGATCAGCTCTACCGCTTCTCGGCTCCAGAACTCAAAGCCCTGAGCCATCGCCTCGATGGCGTGCTCTGGCCGCGTCAAAGCAATACCGGCACGCCCGATCAGCCGGTGGTGATCCTGGAAGTGCAGATGCAGAGCGATCCCGGCTTCCACCACCGCCTCGCCGCTGAAAGCTTTCGATTCCTGCAGCAGCACCCCCAGGTGGAGCACTGGGCGGTGCTGGTGATTACCCCTCACGACCGCCTCAAACTGGGTCCCATCCAGGCGCTGCGCTGTTTCCTCGATCACCACGTGGCGCGGGTGAACCTCGAAACCCTCGGGCAAAGCCAACAGAGCAATCCCCTGGTGAACCTGCTCACCCTGCCGGTGCTGCCCGAGCCGCAGATCACCGCCACCTGCCAGGCAATCCTTGATCAGCGGCCGCAGCTGCTGGAGCTGATCGTTCCTATCCTCATGGAACGGTTCACCACGCTGAGCGTTGCAGACATCATGGTGATCATCGGCACGCCCATCGACGAGCTACGCCACACCCGCGCCGCCCAGGAACTCATCAACGAAGGTGAAGCCCGCGGCGAAGCCCGCGGCGAAGCCCGCGGCGAAGCCCGTGGCGAAGCCCGCGGCATAGCCCTCGGAGAGGCCACCGTGATCCTGCGCCTACTCAACCGCCGCTGCGGTCCCCTCACCCCGGAAGCCACCACCGCCATCCAGGCGCTGCCTCTGCAGCAACTGGAAGCGCTCGCAGAAGCCCTGCTCGATTTCTCCGGCCCGGAAGACCTGGCGGCCTGGCTGTCTCTGAATAGCTGACCCGAACGCATACCACATGTGGTGCGCCAAATCTTGAACGCAACGAGGGGCGCGGGAGACACCTCCTCCGAGGTGATCGCCCAGGCTGAACCAACACCCAAGCAGCCGCGCCCGAAAACAGGCAATAGATCCATAAACCGGCTATAGCCTCTTCAAATTGCGACCCGGTCAGGGCGGCGAATCCGGCGATGGATCCAATCCGCAACCCCTCTGCGCTTGGAGCGGGATCACGCCCACCCGAACTCGCCGGCCGGGATGCGCTGCTCAACCAAGCCGAGCTGGCACTGCAACGAATCAAACGGGGACGGGCAGAAAAGAGTCAGATGCTGCTCGGGCTGCGGGGCGTGGACAAAACGGTGCTGCTCAACCGGATTGCCGAGATCGCTGAACGCATCGGCAGCGAGCAGGTGCAGCTGGAAGCGCCGGAAGGCCAAAGCCTGACCGGCGGCCTGGTTCCACTGGTGGTGGACTTTCTGTGGAGCCGCTAGGTGTACAGCCGGCCTGTCGTGAAACATTGAGGGGCTATTGCGATGTTTTAACCGGCCCAGATCTCATCCAACTGCAGCTGTACACCCGGGAAATCCAGGCCTCCCTCCAAAATCGCGACGCTCTCCAATCGATGAAGTTCACCACTTGCAGGCCAAACCTCCACAGCCTGTTGGT
>JBBASQ010000004.1:17433-79718 GCA_040399185.1 Prochlorococcaceae cyanobacterium | reverse complement strand
AAAAAAGCGCCCTTCCGGGCGCTTGAGCTGGACATTGAGAAGGGAACGCCGAATCAGGCGGTACCGCAGAAGGTGACGTCGGGGAACTTGAGCTTGGCTTCATCCAGGCTCTTGCCCTTGCCCTCTTCCTGCCAGTAGTTGATAACCTCGGTGGCCTTATTGAGGATCTCAACGCGCTCGTTGTCGGTGATCCAGCTCTTGCCTTCGAGCTCGGTCTTGAGGGTTTCCCAGGCGTCCTCACGGGGCCAGAAGAAATAGGCGGTGAGGGGGCTGGGGCCACCACCCACAATCTGGTCGACGGCCAGGGCCACGTTGTCGGGCAGCCAGAGGATCTTCAGCAGGAAGCGACCCTCGTCGGCCTTCGGCGTGTAACCGGAGGGAACGCCGTCTTCGTCGATGGTGGCGGTGGCCAGAGCGGCGCTACCACCACGCATCACCGGACGCCCCTGGATGGTGTCGTCAGCGGTACCAACCTCGGGCGCTTCGCTGACTTCAGCGCCAGTGGCGCTCTCGGTGGCTGTCATGGTGTCCGCGCTCAAGACCAATCGTCAAACAACTAACCTACCAGCCGCTTTGCCACCAGCTCCTGGGCCCGCTCATCGCCGCGCAGTCCCGCCCGCGGGCTGTGATTCTCTTCGACATTGACGGCGTGATCAGGGATGTGGGCGGCAGCTACCGCCGGGCCCTGGCCGAAACCGTGCACCACTACAGCGGCTGGCGCCCCGATCCCCAGCACATCGACAGCCTCAAGGCCGAGGGCCGCTGGAACAACGACTGGGAAGCCAGCCTGGAACTGCTCCGGCGCCAGGGCTTGAGCCCCCTGCCCACCTTTGACGCCCTGGTGGCGGTGTTCAGCGGCTTCTATTTCGGCGGGGATCCCGAGGGTGATCCGGCCCAGTGGAACGGCTTCATCGGCACGGAGCCCCTGCTCGTGGAGCCACGGTTCTTCACCGCACTGGGCCACGCCGGCCTCGCCTGGGGCTTCGTGAGCGGTGCGGAACCCCCCTCCGCCCGCTACGTGCTGCACCAACGGCTGGGTCTGGAGCAACCACCCCTGATCGCCATGGGCGATGCCCCCGACAAACCTGATCCCACGGGCTTCCTGCGCCTCGCCCGCGAGCTCGCGGGCGAGGATCTGGGCCCCCACGCCCCGCCGGTGGCCTACCTGGGCGACACCGTGGCTGATGTGCTCACCGTGGTGAACGCGCGCCAGGCCTGCCCCCAGCAGCGCTTCATCGCCCTGGCGGTGGCCCCGCCCCACCTGCACGGCGACCCAGCAGCCCGCAGCACTTACGAAGCCCGGCTGCTGGAGGCCGGTGCCGATGCGGCGATTCCCTCCACCAGCGCCGTGGCCACCGCACTGGAGCGCCTGCTGGGCGCCTGAGCCTCAGCGCTCCATGGCCGCCACGCTCTTGAGGGCGGCGGCGGTGAGGTTTTCGTGGCCGTGGTCAGTGACGGCCACATCGTCTTCGATGCGGATGCCGATGCCCTTCCAGCGATCGTCAATGGCGGGCTGGCCTTCGGGCACCGGAAGTCGGTCGCTCACGTAGAGCCCCGGCTCCACGGTGAGCACCATGCCCGGCTCCAGCTGCACCGGGTGCTCGCCCAGGCGGTAGGCGCCCACGTCGTGCACATCGAGGCCGAGCCAGTGGCCGGTGCGGTGCATATAGAGGTGGCGGTAGGCGCCCTGCTCGATGATCCCGTCGGGCTCGCCGGCCAGCAGGCCGAGCCCGATCAGGCCCTCCACCAGGGCCCGCACCGCGGTGCCATGCACTTCTTCGGCGGTCTGGCCCGGGGCCACCACCTGCACCGCCGCCTCCTGGGCCGCCAGCACCACCTCATACAACGCCCGCTGCTCGCCGCTGAAGCGGCCATTCACCGGGAAGGTGCGGGTGATGTCGCCGTTGTAGTAATCGCTGAGGGAGCAGCCGGCGTCGATCAGCAGCAGGTCGCCATCGCGCAGCGGGGCGCTGTTGGCGGTGTAGTGCAGCACGCAGGCGTTGTCGCCGCCAGCCACGATCGAGCCGTAGGCGGGCCCGCGCGCGCCCTGCTCCAGGAAGTGCTGCTCGATCACGGCCTGCACCTGGCGCTCCTTCAGCCCCGGCCGGGCCACCTGCCGCGCCAGTTCATGGGCCTCGGCGGAGATCCGGCAGGCCTCGCGCATCCGCGCCAGTTCCTCGGGCTGCTTGCGCAGCCGCAGCTCATGCAGAAGCGGGCAGGGCGCCACCAGCCCAAGGGCCGCCGCGCCGGTGCGGGGGGCGCGATCGAGCTGGTGGGCCCAGGCCTGCAGCACCAGCGGTTCCACCTTGGGGTGCCTGCCCACCCGAAACGCGATGCCCTCGGCGCCCCGCAGGTAGTCGCCCAGGCGCTGGGCCAGCTCGCCGATGGGGTGGGCCCCATCGGCACCGAACTGGGCCACGGCCCCCTCAGTGCCCCAGCGGAAGCCGTTCCACACCTCCGCGGTGGGCTCCTTCGGCGCCACAAACAACACGAAGCGTTCGCCCTCGGGCCGGTGCGGCAGGAACAGGGCCACCGCGTCGGGCTCATCGAATCCGGTGAGATACCAGAAGTCGCTGTTCTGGCGGAACGGCCACTCGCAGTCAGCGTGGTGGGTCACCAGCGGGGCCGCCGGAATCACCGCCGCGGCCCCGCCGAGCTGCTCAAAGAACCGCGCACGGCGCTGGGCAAAGACGTGGGCGTCAACGGAGGCAGACAGCAACGGCTCCACAGGGCGGCTCAAACGCTGCCCCAGTGTGGAGCAGCCGATTTAATGGAGGCGTGCGCCAGCCCCCCGCCACCCCCGAACGCTGCCGGTTGCTGCTGGGTCGCTGGCGCCGCGATCTGATGCTGGGCGGCCGTGAACGCAGCCAGTTCGCCGGGGCCCTGGCCAGCCTCGATCGGCACCTGGAACGCCTGGAGCAGCGGCGCCTGCGGGTGGCGGTGTTCGGCCGGGTGGGTGTGGGTAAGAGCAGCCTGCTGAATGCCCTGCTGGGCGAGCGCGCCTTCGCCACCGACGTGGCCCATGGCTGTACCCGGCGCCAGGAGAGCGTGCGCTGGCAGCAGCCGGTGCAGGGCCTGGAGGTGGTGGAGCTGGTGGACACCCCAGGCATCGATGAGATCGCCGCCGCCGGCCGGGCGCGCCTGGCCAGCCGGGTGGCCCTCGGTGCCGATCTGGTGCTGCTGGTGATCGACGGCGACCTCACCAGCGTGGAGCGCGAAGCCCTCGAGCCCCTGGTGGCCAGTGGCAAACCCCTGCTGCTCGTGCTCAACCGCAGCGACTGCTGGCCCGCCGGCGAACTCGACCAGCTCATCGCCAGCATCCGCCGGCGTTTGCCCACGGGCCTGGCCCTCGACCCCATCGCCGTGGCCGCCGCACCGCGGGAGGCCACCCTGCTGGCCGATGGCCGGGTGCGCAGCGAGCCGACATCGCCCCGGATCGCCCCCCTGCGCCACGCCCTGCTGGAGCTGCTGGAACAGCAGGGCGAACTGCTGCTGGCCCTCAATGCCCTGGCCGCCGCCGAGCGCTTGCAGCAGGCCCTCCAGCGCTGGCGCCTGGGCAGCCGCAAGCGCCAGGCCCAGAACCTGATCGGCAGCTTCGCCGCCCTCAAGGCCACGGGGGTGGCCGCCAATCCGCTGATGCTGCTGGATCTGGCCGGTGGCCTGGCCTGCGATACGGCCCTGGTGCTCCAGCTCAGCCAGCTCTACGGCCTGCCGATGGGCAGCAACGCCGCCCGGGAATTGCTCGCGCGGCTGTCGGGCCACAACGTGCTGCTGGGGGGCGCCCAGCTGGGGATTCAGGCCCTGCTCGGGGGGCTCAAGCAGCTGCTGCTGGGGGCGGCGCCGCTCACCGGGGGCCTCAGCCTGGCGCCGGCGGCCCCGGTGGCCCTGGCCCAGGCCGCCCTGGCCGTGCACACCACCCGGCTCACCGGCCGGCTGGCGGCGGCGGAACTGCTGCGCAGCGCCCAGCGCCGACCGGGCCCGGCGGCCCTGCGGGAGCGGCTCGCCCAGAGCGACCCGGCCGTGCGCCGCTGGATGGGGAGCCGGCCGGCACTGATGCCCGTGAGCACGGCCCTGCTGCCCTGATGGAGGTTGCCCTCTTCGGCACCAGCGCCGACCCGCCCACCCGCGGCCACCAGGTGCTGCTCGAGGGATTGCTGGAGCGCTTTCCCCGGGTGGCCACCTGGGCCAGTGACAACCCAATGAAGCGGCACGGTGCACCGCTGGCGCTGCGCAGTGCCCTGCTGCATGCCCTGGTGAACCAGATCGCCAATCCGCGGCTGGAGCACCTGCAGGAGCTCAGCAGCCCCTTCGCGATCGACACCCTCACCCGGGCCCAGGCCCGCTGGCCGGGTGCCGAGCTGGTGTTCGTGGTGGGCAGCGATCTGGCTGGGCAGATCCCGCGCTGGAAGCAGGCCGACCAGGTGCTGCAGCGCTGCCGGCTGGCGATCGCACCGCGGCAGCACTGGCCGCTGCCAGCCCAGGCCACCACCGAGCTCACGCAACGGGGGGCCCGGATCGAACTGCTCCCCATCCCCGTGCCCGGCACGGCCAGCTCCCAGCTGCGCGAGTCACCCGATCCGGAACAGATCCCCGGCGCCGTATGGCCCCTGCTGCTGGAGCACAATCTCTACGGACTCACCACACCCTGAGGGCCGATCCCTGATGCGCGTCGCCCTCGCCCAGATCAATCCCCTGGTGGGCGACCTGGCGGGCAACGGCGAGCGGCTGCTGAATGCCTGCCGGCAGGCTGCCGCCGCAGGGGCCGATCTGGTGGTCACCCCCGAACTCTCCCTGTGGGGCTACCCGCCCCGAGACCTGCTGCTGCGCCCGGCGCTGCTCAAGGCCCAGCAGCAGGCCCTGCAGGATCTAGCCGCAGCCCTCGCCCGTGACTGTCCGGCGGTGGCGGTGCTGGTGGGCATCGCCGAGCCGATCGAAGGTGCCGCTCCCGGCACGATGCCGCGGCTGTTCAACAGCGCGGCCCTGGTGGAGGCCGGCGCGTGGCGCGTGGTGGCCCGCAAGCGGCTGCTGCCCAGCTACGACGTGTTCGACGAGCGGCGCTACTTCCGCCCCGCCGAACAGCCGGCCCTGCTGGAGCTGACGCGGCACGGGCGCAGCTGGCGCCTGGGCCTCACCATCTGCGAAGACCTCTGGGTGGAGGAGGAGCTGCAGGGCCACCGGCTGGCCGGTCCAGACCCGGTGGCCGACCTGCAGAACCTGGGCGTGGATCTGCTGCTGAATCTCTCGGCCTCCCCCTTCGGCAAGGGCAAGGCCGCCCTGCGCCATCAATTGGCCGGCCGGGCCGCCCTGCGCCTGGGTTGTCCGGTGGTGTACGTGAACCAGGTGGGCGGCAACGACGAGCTGGTGTTCGACGGGGCCAGCTTCGTGGTGGATGCGAGCGGAGCGGTGGTGCAGCAGCTGGGGAGCTGCTGCGAGCAGCTGGCCTGCTGGGATGCGGGAAGCCAGGCCAGTGCGCCGGCCGCGGCCCTGCCCGAACCGCTGGAACAACTCATGCGCGCCCTGGTGCTCGGGGTGGCCGACTACGCGGGCAAGTGCGGGTTCCGCCGGGCCCTGCTGGGCCTCAGCGGTGGCATCGACTCGGCCCTGGTGGCGGTGATCGCCGCAGCGGCCCTCGGCGCCGAGCAGCTGCAGGGCCTGCTGATGCCCTCGCCCTGGAGTTCGGAGGGTTCGATTGGCGATGCCGCAGGGCTGGCCGAACGCCTGGGAATCAGCACCCACACCCTCCCCATCGCCCCGTTGATGGGGGGCTTTGATGCGGCCCTGGAGCCCGCCCTGCAAGGGCCTCCCCAGGGGCTCACCGCCGAAAACCTCCAATCCCGCATCCGCGGCACCCTGCTGATGGCGGTGGCCAACCAGCAGGGCCAGCTGCTGCTCTCCACCGGAAACAAATCGGAGCTGGCCGTGGGCTACTGCACCCTCTACGGCGACATGAACGGAGGCCTGGCCGTGATCGGCGACCTCTACAAAACCACCGTGTTCGCCCTCTGTGCCTGGCTGGATTCCCCGGCCGCCGCCGCCTGCCGCGCCGATCTGGGCCTGCCGGAGGAAGGCGAGCTGATCGGCCGCGCGATCCGGGAGAAACCCCCCAGTGCCGAGCTCCGCCCCGACCAGCGCGACAGCGATTCGCTGCCCGACTACGCCGTGCTCGATCCCATTCTCAAGGCCTACGTGGAGGAACTGCGCAGTCCGGAGGAGCTGGTGGCGGCCGGCACGCCGCCCGCGCTGGCCGCGCGGGTGCAGACCCTGCTGCGGCGGGCCGAATTCAAGCGCCGCCAGGCCGCACCCCTGCTCAAGGTGAGCGGCCGTGCCTTCGGCAGCGGCTGGCGCATGCCGATCGCCGCCGCCTGAGCCAGGGGCCAGTTTCGGCGAACACACCGAGGGTGGCCGCACCGTCGCGGCCGGGCCATGGTGGAGGCAGCGCCGCTCCCGCCCAATGGCAGCCCCCGGTCTGACGGCCCCCTTCACCGCCCCGATGGCCAGCATCGGCGTGCCGCGGGAGATCAAACGCGACGAGGAGCGCGTGGCGCTCACGCCCGATGGCGCCCGCGAACTGGTGAGCCACGGCATGGAAGTGCGGGTGGAGCAGGGAGCCGGGGTGGGGGCCGGCATCACCGACGCGGCCTACGCCGAGGCCGGCGCGCGCCTCGTGAGCCGTGAGGAGGCCTGGGCAGCCCACCTGGTGGTGAAGGTGAAGGAACCCCAGCCGGAGGAATTCGGCTTCCTGCGGCGCGACCTGGTGTTGTTCACCTACCTGCACCTCGCGGCCTACACCGAGGTGGGCCAGGCCCTGCTGGAGGCGGGCACCACGGCCCTGGCCTACGAAACCGTTCAGCTCGACGACGGCTCCCTGCCGCTGCTGGCGCCGATGAGCGAAATCGCTGGGCGGCTGGCGGCCCAGGTGGGAGCCCACCTGCTGGAGAAACCCCACGGCGGGCGCGGCATCCTGATGGGCGGCTGCACTGGGGTGAGGCCGGCGCGGGTGGTGGTGCTGGGCGCCGGCACCGTGGGCTGGAACGCGGCGCGGGTGGCGGCGGCGATGGATGCGGAGGTGTTCCTGCTCGATCGCTCCCCCCAGAAGCTGCGCAGCCTGGAGGCCGACCGGCGCGGGCGCCTGGTGAGCCTGGTGAGCAGCAAGGGGTTGGTCGAACGGCTGATTCCCGGCGCCGACCTGGTGATCGGGGCCGTGCTCACTCCCGGCGGCCGGGCCCCCACCCTGGTGGAGGAAGCCCTGGTGCAGCGGATGCGGCCCGGCTCGGTGATCGTGGATGTGGCCATCGACCAGGGCGGCTGCATCGCCACCAGCCGCGAAACCACCCACACCAGCCCCACGGTGGAGATCCACGGCGTGCAGCACTACGCCGTGGGCAACATGCCCGGTGCCGTGCCCTTTACCTCCACCGAGGCACTGGTAAGCGTGACCCTGCCCTACATCCTGGTGATGGCGGGGCGGGGCCTGACGGAGGCCGTGACCGACCGTCCGGAACTGCTCTCCGGCCTGAACACCGTGGACGGCGCCGTGTGCCATCCCGGCGTGGCCAAGGCCCTCGGGGTGGCGCCACGCCACCCAATGGCCTGCCTGCGCTAATTCAGCTGGGTGATCGGCCGTCTGAGGGCCGCCGGGCTGATGCCCTCGCGCAGGGCCGTGATCCAGCCAGCGGCCTCGGCATAGCTGCTGGCCTCAAGCACGCGCCCGCCGGCTTCGCCCAGCCCGAGCGCCTCGGCCGTCACCGCCAGCACGCTGGGGTTGTGCACCGCGATCACCGGCATGCCCCGCTCGGCGCAGGCCAGCACCGCCTCCCCCCCGAGGGCACCGGCGGGCGCCACCACCGCACCGAGCTGATCCGCCGTGAGGAGGGGACCGGCGGCGGCACAACCAGCAGCCGTTGAAGCAGCAGAAGCGCCGCGGGCCACCAGATCCGGCGCGCGGCTCAGGCCCACCAGCACGCAGGGCAGGAAGGTGGTGCCCAGCTCCTCTCCTGCTGCCCGGGGATCCAGATCGGGATTCAGCTCGAGTGGCGAGAGGGCGGGCGCATGGGCGCAGGGAATGGAGAGGTGGCGGCAGAGCAGGTGGCTGATCACCGCCTCGGCGCCAGCCAACACATCCACGCCGGAGCCGCCCCGATAGGCGGCCAAAGCCTCACTCTCCGGGTCTTCAGGGAAGCGCGCCACCACGGCAATGGCGGTGGCGCCGGCGGCCCGCAGGGCCTCCCCGGCCCGCAGCAGGGCATCGGGCCGCTCCAGGCTGCCCCAGCTGGCACCACTCGCCCCCTGGCGCAGGCTCACCCCCAGGGGCACATCGGTGGTGACCACCGGGCCGATCTCCAAGCCGAGGGTGGCGCGGCAACCATCAGCCACCTGCAGATGGCGGAGGCGCAGGTCGTGCTCGATCGCGGCATCGAGCAACAGGCCCACCCGCTGGCGGCGTACCGGCCGCAGGGCGAGTTCCCCTGCCGCAAAGCGATCCAGGGCTGAGCCCTCCACGTAGTGGATGCGCGGGTCGCTCCAGTAGAGCGCTGCCCCGTTCATCACGTTGGGATGGGTGATCAGGCAGCCACTGGCGGCAGCCAGTAGCCGGGCGGAAGGCAGGGCATCGCCGGCATAGCCGCCAATGGCGCAGCCGATGCCGGTGGGCACCACCATCAGGGTGGGCAACGGCAGGGGGGCCGGCTGCACACTCATGGCCGGCGCATCACCATGGCCTCAATCCGAAGCTCGGGCCCATGGGGGCCGGCCTCCACAGCGGTGATCGCCCAGCGCAGTGGTTCGCCCTCCGCGGCCAGGGCAGCGCGGATCTTGCCCAGCAGCGGACCGCTGCCCCTCGGCAGCGAGAGGGCCACAGGCTCCAGACGCAGAAGCTCGCTCACCGGAAGCCGCGAGCGCTGAGAACGGTCACTTCTGGTACTGCCCGAACTGCGCCTCATAGAGGGCGTCTTCCTGGCCGGCGGTGAGCTTGAGGTTGGTGCGGGGGAAGGCCACACACAACAGGGCAAAGCCTTTCTCCTGCAGCTCCGCCTTCACGCCCATGGCATCGGGCTGGTGCACCGAACCCTCGTGGATCAGGGCCGCACAGGTGGTGCACACGCCGGAACAGCAGGAGCTGGGCACGGACACACCGGCGGCCTCAGCGGCGGCCAGGACGGTCTGATCGCTGCGGCAACTGAAGGTGTGGCTGGTGCCGTCGAGTTCAGCAACAACGGTGAAAGTGGAGATCTCGCTCACGGATGGTGGGGTGGAGAACCGGGGCCGCAGGCGGCGCGGCCCCCATCTTCCGTGATCACCGGTCGGCGGCGGTCCACTGGCTGGGATGGGGGGCCAGGTATTCCGGCGGAGCGGTGCCCGGTTCCGCGCAGAGCGGAGCGCTCAGGGCGAAATCGATGCTCATCGAGCAGCGCACATCGTCGGGGTCGTCGTTGGGAAGAACGGCGTGATCCAGCCGAGAGGGAAACAGCACCAGCAACCCCGCCTGAGGCGCCACATCCACCCATGACTGGTTCCAGGGATCGGGATTGCGGATCGGACCGCCGTGGCCAACTGCCAGGCCGGGCACCAGCTCGTTGGGCTGGGTGTCGGAGAAAAAACGCAGACAACCACTGCGACCACTGCCATCGCCGTTGAAGTAGTAGACGGCACTGAGATGGGCATTGGGATGGTGATGGCGCCCCACCACCTGACCGGCCTCGCTGAGCACGGGCCAGCAGCGCTGAATGTGAAGGGCTATCTGATCCAGGTTGAAGCCCAGCTGGGTCAGATAGCTCCGGGCGTGGTCGGTGAGCTCCCGGATCAGGGGCGCAAACATGGCGTGCTCATGCAGCCGCCACACCCCATTGAGATCACCGGTCCAGGCGCAGTCGGGGTCGGGGTTGGAACTGGCCTCTCCGCGGAGCTCATACAACGCCTGAAGCTGCAGAGCCAGATCCAGCGGATCGGGACGGAGCTGCACCTTCCCCAGTGCCAGAGGAAACAGCGGCTGGATGGCCAGGGGCGATGGCGTGGAGTTCAGGGCGAAGAGCGTGGGCACGACCCGTCAACACTGCCGCATCGGGCAGAACCGATCGACAACAAAAAACCCGGCCCCCAAACGGGAGCCGGGTGGTCTGAGATGAATGGATGAATTCAGAGGGTTGACCGAAGCTTGACGCCTCAGGCCATGGCAGCAGCACCACCCACCACTTCCAGGATTTCCTGGGTGATGGCGGCCTGACGAGCCTTGTTGTAGTCAAGGGTCAGGGTCTTGGCGAGGGCCTTGGCGTTGTCGCTGGCGTTGTTCATCGCCGTCATCCGGCTGGCCAACTCGGAAGCAGCTGCTTCCTGAAGGGAGCGCAGGAGCTGGTTCTCCAAGTAGAGAGGCAGAAGCGCATTGAGCAGCTGCTCAGGGCTTTGCTCAAACACGATATCCGAAGGAATCTTCGGCTCCTGGTTCTCAACCTTGCTCACCTCCACACCCAGCAGACCCTCACGGGTGGTGAGACGGAAGATCTCATCCTCCGGGGTGGCAATGCCCTGGGGATCCAGGGGCAGCAGGGTTTGAATCACGGGCTTCGAGCTCACCAGGTTGATGAACTTGGTGAAGATGATCTCAACCCGATCGGTGGAACCAGAGAGGAACTCAGCGAGCACCTCATTGGCGATACCCATGGCCTCCTGGGCGTTAGGCACCTGCTCCAGACCGGTAAAGGTGGCCCGGATCGGATAGCTGCGGTTGGTGAAGTAGGTGATGGCCTTGCGGCCGATCAACACCAAATCCACCTTGAAGCCCTGATTCTTGAGCTCAGCAAACCGCTGTTCGGTGCGCTTGATGATGTTGGCGTTGTAGCCACCACACAAACCGCGGTCGCCAGTGACGGCCAACAGGGTGATGGATTCCACCGGACGCTCCTCCAGCAGGGGAGCGTCCACATCCTCGAAGCGCATGCGCGACTGGAGGTTCTCCAGCACGCGGGCGAGACGGTCGGCGAACGGCCGGCTGCGGAGCACCTGCTCCTGGGCACGGCGCACTTTGGCGGCAGCCACGAGGCGCATGGCCTCGGTGATCTTGCGCGTGTTCTTGACCGAACTGATTCGGTCGCGGATTTCCTTGAGATTCGCCATCGACTAATGCCTCGCTCAGATGGTGGCGAGCATGGTCGACTTCACCTCGTTGATGGCGTCCTTAAGCATGGCCTCAGCTTCGTCGCTGAGCTGCTTCTCGGTTTGCACCTTGGAGATGAAGTCGGCCTTGTTGGTGCGCAGGTATTCGCGCAGTTCACGGGTGAACTGGGTGACCTGATCCACCGGAATCTCATCGATCATGCCCTTCACACCGGCGTACACGATGGCCACCTGCTCAGCCAGGATCAGGGGGCTGAACTGGGGCTGCTTGAGCAGCTCGCGCAGGCGCTTACCGCGGGCCAGCTGCTTCTGGGTAGCGGCGTCGAGATCGGAAGCGAACTGGGAGAAGGCCGCCAGTTCATCGAACTGGGCCAGTTCCAGCTTCAGGGTGCCAGCGATCTTCTTGATGGCCTTGGTTTGGGCGGCACCGCCCACCCGGCTCACCGAGATGCCCACGTTGATGGCGGGGCGCAGACCGGAGTTGAACAGGTCGGAGCTGAGGAACACCTGGCCGTCGGTGATCGAGATCACGTTGGTCGGGATGTAGGCCGAGACGTCACCGGCTTGGGTTTCGATGATCGGCAGGGCGGTCATCGAGCCTTTGCCCATGGCATCAGACAGCTTGGCGGCGCGCTCAAGCAGACGGCTGTGGCAGTAGAACACGTCGCCGGGGTAGGCCTCACGACCGGGGGGACGACGGAGCAGCAGGGACATCTGGCGGTAAGCCTGGGCCTGCTTGGTGAGGTCGTCATAGACGACCAGGGTGGCCTTGCCCTTGTACATGAAGGACTCGGCAATCGCGGCACCGGTGTAAGGAGCCAGGTACTGCAGGGCTGCGGGGTCGGAGGCGTTGGCGGCCACCACCACGGTGTAATCCAGGGCGCCCTTCTCGCGCAGCACCTCAACCACGTTGGCCACGGACGCTGCCTTCTGGCCCACGGCGACATAGACGCAGATCACGTCTTCGCCTTTCTGGTTGATGATCGTGTCGATCGCGATGGCGGTCTTGCCGGTCTGGCGGTCGCCAATGATCAGCTCACGCTGGCCGCGGCCGATGGGGATCATCGCGTCGATGGCGGTGATGCCCGTTTGCATGGGCTCGTGCACCGACTTGCGCTGGATGATGCCAGGCGCCATCGACTCGATGAGTCGGGTTTCGGTGGTGGCGAGGTCACCCTTACCGTCGATCGGCTGGCCGAGGGCATTCACGACGCGGCCAAGCAGGGCGTCGCCCACAGGCACCGAGGCGATCTTGCCGGTGGCCTTCACGGTGCTGCCTTCCTGCACACCCAGGCCTTCGCCCATCAGCACCACGCCGACGTTGTCGTCTTCGAGGTTGAGGGCGATGCCTTCGGTGCCGTCCTCGAACTGCACGAGTTCGCCGGCCATCACCTGCTGAAGGCCATAAACCCGGGAAATACCGTCACCCACCTGGAGAACGGTGCCGACGTTGCTGACGGAAACCGACTTGTCGTAATCCTCGATCTGCTGCTTGAGGATCGCGCTGATCTCGTCGGGACGGATGGAAACCATGGTGGGAAGTCCCCGCTAGGGGAGCTGAGGAGAAGGGAGGCTGGACGCGGAAGGAAAGGGGAAGGGGGCTAGCTCGCCTTAGCCAGCGCAAGTCCGAGGCGACGGACCTGACCGGAGAGGCTGGCGTCGATCACCTGGGAGCCCATCGAAACGATGAAGCCACCGATCAACGCGGGATCGACGTGGAGGTCGAACTCGACAGCCTTGGTGCCGGCAATGGCCTGCACCTTCGTGTTGAGCTGGGCCTGTTGCTCCTCGGAGAGCGGCTGGGCAGACACCACCTTGGCCAAGGTGATGTTGCGTAGATCGCGGTAGAGCTCGAGATAGCGCATCAGAACGGCATCCAGAACCGCGATGCGCTGGCGATCGGCCAGCAGCTTGAGCAAGTTCTGCAAGGAGGCCGTGAGCTCATCCTTGAACAGGGCCACCAGAGCGGCCTTCTTGGCTTCGGGCTCCAGCACGGGAGACGACATCGCGGAACGCAGCTCGGGGCTGGCATTCCAGAGTGCGAGCACCGCTCTGGCCTGCTCGGCCACGGTGTCGGACTCGTCGCGAGCCTGGGTGACCTGAAGCAGGGCCTCGGCGTAGGGGGTGGCGATGGAATTCAGGAGAGGCATCAGGCATTCCCCAGGGTGTTGATGGACTGGTCGATCAACCGGGCCTGGGCCGCGTCGTCCAGCTTGGAGGGCAGGGCAGCAAGCGCCTTTTCAATCGCCTGGCGAGCGGCTTCCCGACGCAGGAGATCCGTGACGCGGGCGGCTTCAGCGTTCAGGTCGGCCACGGCGTCCTGCTTGAGGCGTGCCATGTCTTCGATCGTGCGGCGCTCGCTGTCGGCGCGGACAGCGTCAGCCCGAGCCTTCCCATCGACACGGATCTGCTCTGCCTTCTGCTGGGCGGCGGCAAGATCCTGCTGGGCTTGGGTCAGGGCCACGTTGGCGGCCTTGAGACGCTCCTCAGCGTCGTTGAGCTCGGCAAGGATTGTCTGACGGCGGCGCTCCAGCATTCCGCCAAGGAACCCCCGCAAGAACCACACCAGAACCCCGATCACAATGACCAGGTTGATGAGGTTGGTATCGAGGGGGTTGAGATTCAGACCGAATCCGCCATGGTGGGCGAACACGGTGGAGAAGGAAGCAATCATTTGGCAGCCAGCAGACGATCGACGATCAGGGCGCCGAGACGGTCGGACTCAGCTGACAGGGAGGCCATGGCCTGATCCCGCTGGGCCTCGATTTCACGACGGGCCTGTTCGCGGGTGGCATTGGCATCAGCCTGGGCAGCGGCAAGAGCCTCGCGGTAAAGCTTGTCCACCTCCTGTTCGGCCTCCACAATCAGCTGCTGGGCCTGCTGACGGGCCTCCTTCAGCTGTTCGGTGAGGTCGGCTTCCAGCCGCTGGGCCTGGGCCAGCTTCTGCTTGGCGTCGGCACGGCTGGTGGCGATATAACCCTCGCGCTCTTCCACGGCCCGACCCACGGGGCGGAAAAACAGGGCGTTGAGAATCAGGGTGAGGAGCACCACCTGAACCGCCATCAGCGGCAGGGTGGCGTCGAGGTCGAACAGACCTCCCTCCTGTGCACCTGCTTCGGCGAGCAGAAGCCAGCTGGTCATGGAAGGGGAGCGCCGGAGAGTGGAAGAAACGTCGGATCAGTCAGAAGGGGAGGCCACCAATGGCGGCCTCCCCCAAGACGCTGATCAGCCGGCGAAGGGGTTGGCGAACAGCAGAACCAGAGCAACCACCAGGCCGTAGATGGTGAGGGCTTCCATGAAGGCCAGGGACAGCAGCAGGGTGCCGCGGATCTTGCCTTCAGCCTCGGGCTGGCGGGCGATGCCTTCCACAGCCTGACCGGCTGCGGTGCCCTGACCGATACCAGGGCCAATGGCTGCGAGGCCCACGGCCAGAGCAGCGGCCAGCACGGAAGCGGCGGAGGTCAGATCACTCATGGGAGTCGTTGAAGTGGGTGGGGGGTAGCGCAGGAAGAGCGCGGAATGGGCAAGGCGCGTCCGGGACACTCCCTCAGGAAGTGGGCCCGGTTCCACCCGGACCTGCGCGCGATGAGTTTGCCAGACGGGCTGAACCGCCTGGCCGGAAATCAGTGGTGCTCCTCGTGCACCGCCTCACCGATGTAGTTCGCGGCGAGGGTGGCGAAGATCAGCGCCTGGATAGCACTGGTGAACAGGCCCAGGAACATGGCCGGCAGGGGCACGATCACGGGAACCAGGAAGGCCAGCACGCCCACCACCAGCTCGTCGGCAAGGATGTTGCCGAACAGACGGAAGGAGAGGGAAAGCGGCTTGGTGAAATCTTCGATGATCTTGAACGGGAGCATGATCGGGGTGGGCTCCACGTAGTACTCGAAGTAGCGCAGTCCCTTGCGGCTCAGACCGGCATAGAAATACGAGAGCGACACCAGCAGCGCCATGGCGACAGTGGTGTTGATGTCTGCGGTGGGAGCACCCAGCTCTCCATTGGGGAGCTCGATCAGCTTCCAGGGAATGAGAGCACCGCCCCAGTTGCAGACAAAGATGAACAGGAACAGCGTGCCGATGAATGGCAGCCAATCTCGGTAGGCCTTCTCTCCGATCTGCTCACGGGCGAGATCACGGATATAGACCCAAAGGAATTCCAGCAGGTTCTGGACTCCACTGGGATCGCGCTCCATCTTGCGGGTGCCCACCACGATGAGGGCGAGCAGAGCGCCGATCACGACCCACGAGCTCAGGAACACCTGACCGTGGAGATGGAGATTGCCGAGTTGCCAATAGAACTGCTGGCCAACCTCCAGTTCAGCGAACGGCAGGTGAAGAGGCACGGGAACCATGGGGAAGGTGTGGTTCAGGGAGCGAAAGCCGCCTGCAGCAGCAGGGCGGGTTTGTAGAGCACAAAGCCGGCCAGGGCCGGCAGCAATTGGATGGCCGGAATGCGGGAAGAGGCCACCACCAGCAGCACGGGCACCAACAGCTGGAAGCGACCGACGGACCGGGACCCCGGACCGAGACGGGCAACGCTGCGGGCCAGAAGCCGCAGATAGAGCAGGCCGCAGCAGGAGCCGAGAAGCAGACTGCGGGCGGCCAGGCCTCCAAAGGCAACCCAGGTGATCACCACGGCCAGAACGGAAACCGCGGCTGTGGCCAGCATCAGACGACGCTGGAGACGGGCGTAGTCGGCCATGGGATCGGCCGCTGCTTCTGTCATCACCGGGATGGATTCCGTCACCGCAATGGCGGAAGCGTCCTCAGGGGCGACGGCTTCGGCTGTGGCGGCAAGAGCTGCCTGCACTGTCGAAGGCGTCGAAAAGCTGGCGGAATCTATCACGCACCCCTGAGTTGCCTGGCCCCAACTGGGATCCTGCGGAGCTCAGCGCAGCACCGGCAAAAGCACCCGCTGCTGGATCAACCGCCGCGCCCGCTGGCAGCGTTCCCCGGGGTCCATAGCCAACTCCAAGGCCGCGAGGGGCATGCCGGGGGCTGCATCCACCGCCTCGGCCAAGGGCAGATCGCCGACCTCAAGCGCCAGGGGCATCAGATCGGGGCCCAGCAGACTCGCGGAGGGCCAGCCCCACAGGCAGCGGTTGCGCTCCAATCCCGCATTGAGGAGCTGCTGGCTGTCCGTCCAATCCGGCCGCCCCACCGCATCGGTGGTGAGGAAGAACTCGAAGTGGCTGATGTCGGGATCGAGGGCCTCCACGAGGAGCCATTGCTCCAGCGGCGGCAGGGAAAGGGCCCGCTCCAGCAGCTCCCCGGTGAGCAGGCGGGCAGGGTCCCAGATCTCCGGGTTGGAGAAGCCGGCAAACTCCAGCCCCGCGCTGGCCACGAAGGCCAACAGCCGGGTCACGTTGTAACTGGTTTCCTGCGGGTGCAGGTACATGTCGGCGAAGTTGGCATCGGCCGTGGTGTCGAGGGCCCAGCGCTGCTCATGGTGGCGGCGCAGCCGGTTGGCCTCAGGCAGGGTGCCGAACAGCTGGCGCCCCAACCGGAGGCCATCGGCGCCCGTGCCCACACCCATCAGGCTGAGGGCCTTCTGGGTGCGATGGATCTCCCAGCGGCCGCCATCGGCATAAAGGAAGAGGTGCATCACGCCCCCGGGAGCTAGCCGCTGGGCCAAGGCACCCAGGCCGGCCTCGGGCTCGCGCAGGTGGTGCAGCACCCCCACTGAATTGATGTAGTCGAAGGGCCCCTCCCCTTCCAGATCCAGCAGGCTGCGTTGCTCAATCCGCAGCTCCTGCACCTGGTGAGCGGCCCCGGAGCGCCTGGTGCGCTCGCGGGCCACCTCCAGGGTTCCGCCGCTGATGTCCACCGCCAGCACGGAGGCGCCCGGATTGAGGTGGCACAGGTAATCCGTGCTCACGCCGGTACCGCAGCCCGCATCGAGGATCCGCCAGGCACGCGGAGCACCGGCCGGCGCCGGCGGAATCGCACCGCGGGCCACGGCGGTGGCGCTGTCGACACACCAGCGCCAGTTGTATCCCGGCGGGGGGCCGTCCTGGAGGGGGTCGCCGGGATACGGGAAGCGGTCGTAGAAGGCGCTCACCACCGGAGTGGCGGCATCGCGGGGCTGGGTGGCCTCAGGCATGGCTGTCACCGTGAGGATCGCTGGCGATCGGGATGGGGCGAGCTTTTCATGGGCGCGGCTGGCTGCCGCGAAGGGCTGCAAACATTTGTTCATGGGCCCCGGAACGCCCCAGTGGCGAGCCGTAACGTGCCCTGGCCCGGCTCGCTCTCCGTCAATGACCGTGACCGCCAGCAGCGGCAGCACAAGGGTTTCGCCCCAGCGCTACGACACCCTGCCGCTCTCCAGCGTTCGTCAGGCGGAGCAACAGGATCGATTCCCCGATGGGGGCGAGCTCGACAACCTCATCAACTTCTTCCAGAGCGGCCAGCTCCGGGTGGAGGCGGCGCGCCGGATCTCGGCCAACGCCGACTTCATCGTGGCCAAGGCTGCCAACCGCATCTTTTCCGGTGGTACCCCGCTCTCCTATCTGGATGCGCCGCTGAGCACGGCCACCGCCGCCGATGGCACCCCCCTGGCCGCTGACCAGGTGGCGTTCCAGCAGTCAGTGCGCACCTTTGCAGGCGGCGCTGCCAGCAGCGGCAACTTCCTCACCCGACTGCTGGAAGGCGCTGGGGGTGACGCCGACGTGCGCGTGGTGCTGCCCACCGGCTTCAGCCCGATCGCCGTGGGGCGCTACGGCACCGAGCGGATGAAGAAGTCGCTGCGCGACCTGGCCTGGTTCCTGCGCTACGTGGGCTATGCCCTGGTAGCCGGTGATCCCAGCATCCTCACGGTGAACACCCGCGGCCTGCGGGACGTGCTGGAGAAGGCCTGCTCCCTGGCCGCCACCAACGTGGCGCTGCAGGAGATGCGCGCGGCCGCTGCCGGCCTGCTCAAGGACCTCCCCGAGGCCCGCCAGCTGGCAATCGAGTACTTCAACGTGCTGATCGCGGAGCTCGAGGTGGCCACCCCTTCGGCCCGCCAACGCCTGGGCAGCCCGGTAAACCAGGGCCTGCAATTGCCCGCCACCTACGCGCTCGCCGCCCAGGGCAAGGCCCAGCGCTACACCATGAAGCTGGGCATGACCGGCGCCCAGAAGGCCGAGGTGATTCGCGCGGCCTATCGGCAGGTGTTCGAGCGCGACATCCTCAAGGCCTACAGCCTGGCGGTGTGCCCGGTGGAAACCACCCAGGTGCGCCAGGGTCAAATCTCGATGCGCGAGTACGTCCGCGCCCTCGGCCACAGCAGGGAGTACCGCCGCCAGTTCTACGGCCGCTTCTCCAACAGCCGGGTCGTGGAGCTGGCCTTCCGCCACTTCCTCGGCCGGGGCATCAGCTCCCGGGAGGAATTCACTTACTACTTCGACATCGTGAGCGCCCAGGGCCTCAAGGGCCTGGTGGATTGCCTCGTGAACTCGATGGAGTACGCGCGGGTGTTTGGTGAGGAAACGGTTCCCTACCTGCGCGACCTTGGCGAAGAGGCCCAGGAGAGCGCCGGCTGGGGGAGCAACCGCAAGCTGTTCCGCTTCAGTGCGCCCTTCGAAGGTGCGCCCCAGTACGTCACCCTCTACGCCTCCTACCGCCAGCCCTTCGCCGACCAACACCCCTACGGCGGCGGCAACGATCCCCTGGCCCTCACCTACGGCGCGATCTTCCCGTCGGGAACCGCCAACGTGGCCACCCGCCCGGCACCGTTCAGCTACGACAGCCGGCGGATTCTGGTGGGCAATGGCATGGCCCAGCCCGGTCAGATGAATACGGCCCAGTTCCGCAAAGCCACCCCGCGTCGGGTGGGCCCGAAGGTGGTGCGCCTGCAGCAGATTTCCACGGGCGGCAATTCAGTTCCCCGCCGCGGCGGCCAGCCCAGCATCCGCAACACCGAGGCCAGCACCCAGGCCGTGATCAACGCGGTGTATGTGCAGGTGCTCGGGAACACCGGCTATGCCGGCGAGCGCAACACGGTGGAGGAGATCAAGCTCGAGAACGGCGACATCACCCTGCGCGAGTTCATCCGCCAGGTTGCCCGCTCCGATGCCTTCCGCCGGCGCTACTGGAGCGGTCTGTACATCACCAAGGCCATCGAGGTGATGCACCGCCGCATTCTCGGCCGCCCCACCTTCGGCCGCTGGGAGATCGACTCCTACTTCGACACCGCTGCCCGCAAGGGCTTCTACGGCGTGGTCGACGCCATGGTGAACAGCCGGGAGTACTCCGAGAGCTTCGGCGAAGACACCGTTCCCTACGAGCGCTTCATCACACCGGCTGACCGCAACGCGCGGAAGGTTCCGACCCTGAACCGCCCGGTGGATGTGAAGGCCATTGCCGATGTGACTCCGCGCAAGCGGCCCGATGTGGCCCCTGCCCAGGAAGTGATCACCACCGGCAGCCTGGTGCAGCGCAACCTGCCCAACCGCCGCCAGGTGATCGTGGGCAGCTGGACGGCGAAGGTCGCCGGCGGAGCCGCCATGGCCCCGGCCAAGTCCAGCGCGCCCCAGGGTCCGAGCAGCATCCGCCAGGCCCCGGCCCCCAGCCGCAGCTTCAGCCGCACCCCCGGGGGCAGCACCGCCTGGACAGCTGGCAGCGTGACGAGCGGCTTCAAGGCCGCAGCCCCGGCCCTCGGCACCGCTGGCACCTGGAGTGCCGCCGTAAGCAATGGCCTGATTTCCGCCCAGGCCAAGCTGCCCGGCTCGGCCATGGATCAGGCCCTCAAGGCTGGCCAACCCCAGGGCTTTGCCCGCCGCCAGAGCCTCGGCCGCCCTGTGACCCTGGGCCGCACCGCCACCGAGGAACAGATCCAGGAAGCCATCGAATCCAGCTATCGCCAACTGCTCAACCGCGTGCCTCTGGCCTCCGAGCGCCTGGGCGATGTGGAATCCCAGTTCCGCAATGGCCAGCTCACGGTGGCGGAATTCGTGGGCCAGTTGGCCGGCAGTGATCAGTTCCAGCAGCGCCTGAACCGCATGGCTCCGCTGCGGGCCGCATCCGCGGCCTATCTGGCCCTGCTGGGTCGGGCTGCCCAGCCCGCTGAGGTGAGCCGCTTCCTGGCCACCCGAGGGAGCCAAGGCCAACGGGCAGCCCTCGAAGAGTTGCTCAACAGTCCTGAGTACGCCTCGGCTTTCGGCCAGAACACGGTGCCCTACCTGCGCGGCATGGGCACGGCGGATGGCATCCCGCTGCGCACCGTGAATCGCACCGCAGCCCTGTACAGCGGCAACGCAGGCCTGAATCCGGCACCCCGGGGCGCCATCTAAGGTCTGCGGCTGCATCCGCAGTCCCAGCCGCGCGACTGACCCGCGACTGCAACCGCCCCCTCTGGCTTCATCGCCAGGGGGCTTTTTTCATGTCAAACAGATACAAAGCGAGGCAATGTGCGCGTGCTTTCCATGCACGGATGCCGAAGTTCGCAATGAAATCGTGAAACATCGACGCGCACTGTCACTATCAGCAACGTGGCGCAGATCCACTGCGCGCCAAGGGATCTCGGAATCCAAGTCGCCGTGAAGAACTGTTACCGGCCCCAGAGCCCCCGGAAGGCCGTGGCGCAGAATGACTCGGCGATCGACACGCGTCGGTCCGTCCCTTACCCACCGGATACCGGTCTCCGTCAAGGCGACCGCTTGTTTCGAGGCAGAACTGCATGAGCATCGTCTCCAACTCGATCATCAACGCGGACGCCGAAGCCCGCTACCTCAGCCCTGGCGAACTCGACCAGATCAAGGCTTTTGTGGCCGGCGGCCAGCGCCGTCTGCGCGTTGCCCAGGTGCTCAGCGAGAGCCGTGAGCGCATCGTGAAGCAGGCCGGCGGCGCCCTGTTCCAGAAGCGTCCCGACGTCATCTCCCCCGGTGGCAATGCCTACGGCGAGGAAATGACCGCCACCTGCCTCCGCGACCTCGACTACTACCTCCGCCTGGTGACCTACGGCGTGGTGGCTGGCGATGTGACCCCGATCGAGGAAATCGGTGTGATCGGTGCCAAGGAGATGTACCGCGCCCTGGGCACCCCCCTCGAAGCCATGGCCGAAGGCGTGCGCGAGCTGAAGAACGCCGCCGTTGGCCTGCTCACCGGTGCTGATGCCGAGGAAGCCGGCTTCTACTTCGACTACCTGGTCGGCGCCCTCTCCTGAGGCTGCACTCCCTGACATCCCAACGCTCTTAAGCCGAATCCATGCAAGACGCGATCACCAACGTCATCAATCAGGCCGACGTTCAGGGTCTGTACCTCGACGGTTCCGCCATGGGCCGCCTGGAGCAGTACTTCGCCAGCGGTGAGCTGCGCGTGCGCGCTGCTGCCACCATCAGCGCCAACGCTTCCGCGATCATCAAGGAAGCCGTCGCCAAGTCGCTGCTGTACTCGGACATCACCCGTCCCGGCGGCAACATGTACACCACCCGTCGCTATGCAGCCTGCATCCGCGACCTGGATTACTACCTGCGCTACGCCACCTACGCCATGCTGGCTGGCGACACCTCGATCCTCGACGAGCGTGTGCTCAACGGCCTCAAGGAGACCTACAACTCCCTGGGCGTGCCCATCGGCGCCACCGTGCAGTCGATCCAGGCCATGAAGGAAGTGGCTGCCAGCCTGATCGGTCCCGATGCTGGTCGTGAGCTGGGCGTGTACCTCGACTACATCAGCTCCGGCCTCGGCAACTGATCCGATTTCGGCACACCCCGCGGATCCATCCCATGCGCCTGTTCAAGATCACAGCCTGCATTCCCTGCCCCGAAAAAGTTCGGACCCAGCGGGAGCTGCAAAACACCTACTTCACCAAGTGGGTTCCCTACGACAGCTGGTTTGCTGAGCAGCAGCGAATCATGAAGCAGGGAGGAAAGATCCTGAAAGTGGAGCTGGTTGCTGGTCGTCCCCAAACCAACGTTGGCATCTGAGCCGATCCGGTTTGCACCCCAACCCAACCAGGCCTTGAAATCAGGCCCCCAGCCCGGCAACGCCGGGCTTTTTTATTGGAGTTGGCGGTGGGTGATCCGGCGCGATTCAATGGGACCTCTCTGACGCTGCGCGTCGCCCCGTACCCTCTTGTCCCGGTCGAACGCCTTGCGTGCCAGCTCAGGCCGTAGCCCCGATGGGCCGGCACTGGCCAGTGCCAATGGCCTGCTGCCCCTGCCCTGGAGCCAGTGGCCAGCCGAAGCCCGGCTGCTACTGGGCATGGTGGCGGTGTGGAGCGTGGTGGGCCTGCTGGTGCTCACCTCCGCCAGCTGGTGGGTGGCGGAGCGCGAAATGGGCGACCCTGCTTTCTATCTGAAGCGCCAGTTCATCTGGATGGTGGCCAGCTGGGGGCTGCTGTGGCTGGGCCTGCGCATGAGCCTGCGCCGCTGGTCGCACATCGCTCCACTCGGCCTGCTGGTGGGCTGCCTGCTGGTGGCCGCCACCCTGGTGGTGGGCAGCACCGTAAATGGCGCCAGCCGCTGGCTGGTGATCGGTCCGATTCAGCTGCAACCCTCCGAACTGGTGAAACCGTTTGTGGTGCTGCAGGGCGCGGCCCTGTTTGCCCACTGGAAACGCAGCGGCCTGGATCAGAAGGTGCTGTGGCTGGGCACCTTCGGGGTACTGATCCTCTTAATCCTCAAGCAGCCCAATCTGAGCACCGCCTCGCTCACGGGCATGCTGCTCTGGTTGATCGCCCTGGCCAGCGGCCTGTCGCTGCGCTGGCTTCTGGGGGCTGCTGGCGGTGGCTTTCTGCTGGCCAGCGCCAGCATCGCCATCAACGACTACCAGCGCGCCCGGGTGGTGTCGTTCCTCGATCCCTGGCGCGATGCCCAGGGTGATGGCTACCAACTGGTGCAGAGCCTGCTAGCCATCGGCTCGGGAGAAGTACTCGGCCAGGGATTCGGCCTCTCCACCCAGAAACTGCAATACCTGCCGATCCAAAGCACGGATTTCATCTTTGCCGTGTACGCCGAGGAATTCGGCTATGTGGGCTCGGTGGTGCTGCTGGCGTTCCTGCTGCTGTTTGGCTTCGTGGGGCTCCGGATCGCCCTGGGCTGCCGCAGCAACATGCAGCGCCTGGTGGCGATCGGCTGCACCACCCTGCTGGTGGGTCAGTCGATCCTGAACATCGCCGTGGCCAGTGGTGCGATGCCCACCACCGGCCTGCCCTTGCCGATGATCAGTTACGGCGGCAACTCCCTGATGGCCAGCCTGCTGGTGTGCGGCCTGCTGCTGCGCTGTTCCCTCGAATCCGGGGGTCTCAACCCGCCCACCTCCCGGCGCCGCCGCAGTCCCCAGACCGGCCGATAGGCTGCACCGATGATCAGCTTCGGCCTGCAGCTGGCCGACTGGGCCCGCAGCGCCGATGTGCTGCTGCAGCAGTCACTGGCCACGCCCTCTCCCACCACCCTGGCGGTCGTCTTCGCCGGCGGCCTGCTCACCAGCCTCGGGCCCTGTTCGCTGTCGCTGCTGCCCGTAACCCTCGCTTACCTGGCGGGGTTCGAGGGTGAACGCCAGGCCCCCTGGCAGCGGAGCCTGGCGTTCGCCGCCGGCATCGTGGGGGCGCTGGTGCTGCTCGGCCTGGCCAGTGGTCTGCTGGGCCGGATCTATGGCCAGATCCCCGGCCTGGTGCCCACGGTGGTGGCGGTGCTGGCCCTGCTGATGGGCCTGAATCTGCTGGGTCTGCTCCGCATTCCCCTCCCCGCCGGGCCCGATCCCGAAGCCTGGCGCCGCCGGGTGCCAGCGCCCCTGGCCCCCCTGGCAGCAGGCCTGGCCTTCGGGCTCGCCGCCACCCCCTGCACCACACCCGTTCTCGCGGTGCTGCTGGGCTGGATGGCCCAGCACGGCCAACCGCTGATCGGCATGCTGCTGCTCACAGCGTTCGGGGCGGGCCAGGTGGTGCCGCTGCTGCTGGCCGGCACCGCAGCCGCCAGCCTGCCCCGGCTGCTCAACCTGCGGGCCGTGGGCCAGTGGGTGCCCCCGATCAGTGGGGTGGTGCTGCTCACCACTGGCGTGCTCACCCTCGTGGCAAACGTGACATGACCGCAGGCCTCGCTCCCCGACTCAACCGGCTGGCGGCCTGGATTTCCGATCTGCGCCTGGCCATCGGGCTGCTGGTGGTGATCGCCATCGCCAGCGGGATCGGCACCGCGATTCCCCAGAAGGAACCGGAAGAGCTCTACCACCGGCTCTATGACGGCCAGCCTTGGTTGGGCCTGTTCAACGCCAACAAGGTGCTGGCCCTCCAACTCGACCACGTGTATTCGAGTGGGTGGTTTCTGGGCCTGCTGGCCTGGCTTGCCCTGTCGCTGCTGCTCTGCAGCTGGCGGCGCCAGTGGCCGGCCCTCAAGGCCGCCCTCCGCTGGATCGACTACAGCTCCCCCCGCCAGCTCAGCAAGCTGAGCCTGGCCGAAACCATCGGCGTAGCCGATGCGGGCACCAGCCTCGGCCAGCTCGAAGCCCTGCTGCGCGGCAAGGGCTGGCAAATCCAGCGCCACCCCGACCGGCTGGCGGCCCGCAAGGGCCTTGCCGGCCGCATCGGACCGCTGCTGGTGCATGCCGGTCTTGTGGTGCTGATGCTCGGAGCCGCCTGGGGATCCCTGGGGGGGCAGCGGATGGAGCAGTTCCTAGCCCCCGGCCGCACGCTGGACCTGGTGGACAGCCGCGGCCACGGCGAACTCAGCCTTGCCCTCGATCACTTCTCCGTCGACCGGGATCCCGCCGGCCGGCCCGAGCAGTTCACCTCCCAACTGCGCATCCTCGAACCCGCTGACGCCGCGGGGAGCAACCCAACTGCCGAGCCGGTGCTGCTCAAACAGGCGGAGATCAGCGTGAACCACCCGCTGCGCTTCCGCGGCGTCACCTTCTACCAAGCCGACTGGGGCCTGGCCGCCCTCACGGTGCAACTGGGCAAAAGCCCGCTGCTCCAACTGCCGTTGCAGAGCTTTCCCCAGCTCGGTGAGCAGGTGTGGGGGCTGCTGCTACCCACCAAGCCAGACGGCTCCAACCCGGTGCTGCTGGTGCTCACCAGCGAACAGGGTCCGGTGGATGTGTACGGCAGTACCGGCGACCTGATCGGCCAACTGGGGATCGGCGGGCCGCCGGTCGAGGTGGGCGGTCTGCCGGTGCGGGTGGCCAGCGTGCTGCCGGCAAGCGGGATCCTGCTCAAGCGCGATCCCGGCGTGCCGCTGGTGTACGCCGGCTTTGCCATCGCCCTGCTGGGGGGCGGCCTGAGCCTGGTGGCCACCCGCCAGCTCTGGGCAATCGCGGAACCCGGCAGCCTTCACGTGGCGGGGCTCTGCAACCGCAATCTCACCGGCTTTGCCGAAGAGCTGCCGCAACTCCTGGCCCACGTTCAGGCCTGAGACCGCGCCCTCAACAGGCCAGCCGCGTGCCGTGGCTCACCCGCACCACGGTGTGCACGTTGCCGCGGGGGTTGAAGTCGGCCACCAGTTCCATCCACTGGGGATCGGCGGCGGCTACGAGGTCGTCGAGGATGCGGTTGGCCACCTCCTCATGGGAGATCGAGCGGTCGCGGTAGCTGTTCACGTAGAGCTTGATCGCCTTGAGCTCAATCACCCGCGGGCCGGGCTGATACAGCAGGCGCAGGGTGGCGAAGTCGGGGTAGCCGGAGAAGGGGCACTTGCAGGTGAACTCCGGCAGTTCGATCGACACCTCATAGGGCCGTCCGGGCCGGGGGTTGTCGAAGCAGATCAGCTGGGCCTCGGCAATCTCCCGCTCGCCGTAGAGCGGCGTGCGGGTGGTGTCAGCGGCGGTGGGTTGGCCTGCAACAGATGTCACAGCAGTGGTCATGACAGTTGTCGGCGGCGCTCAGAGGCACGATCCTAAGTAGGCCCAATCGGCCCGTAGCAACGGCTACCACGGCACCATGGGAGCTCAGGCCTAATGGGCGCCAATCCGTCCCCCGGGGCGGACATTCCTGAGAGACTGCCCCCAGCACCCGCTGTTTCCATGAAAAAAGTCGAGGCCATCATTCGCCCGTTCAAGCTCGAGGACGTGAAGATCGCGCTGGTGAACGCGGGCATCGTGGGCATGACCGTGAGCGAGGTTCGGGGCTTCGGCCGCCAGAAGGGCCAGGTGGAGCGATACCGGGGCTCGGAATTCACCGTGGAATTCCTGCAGAAGCTGAAGCTGGAGATCGTGGTGGAAGACGACCGGGTGGACACCGTCGTGAACGCCATCCAGGACGCGGCCCGCACCGGCGAGATCGGCGACGGCAAGATCTTCGTGAGCACCATCGACTCGGTGATCCGCATCCGCACCGGCGACCGCGACGCCGGCGCGATCTGAAGCTCAAGCCCACTGGGCCTCAGCCCAGGGTTGCTTTAACCACCTGGCGCACGGTCTCCCCGGTCACCGGGGCAGGCCGTGCGTCTTGATCTTGCGGCCCTGGATCTTGCAGCCAGAGCAGATATTCGTGGTTGCCCGCCGGACCGGTGATCGGCGAGGCCACCAGCCCCTGCGGCTCCAAACCCAGCGGCTGGGCAGCGGCAATCACACCGTTGATCGCATCCCCATGGGCCTCGGGGTCGCGCACCACGCCACCTTTGCCCACCCGGGCTTTGCCCACCTCGAACTGGGGTTTCACCAGCAGCACGAGATCGCGCCGGCCGTTGGTGGCCTGGCCGCAGGGCGTCAGCAGCCCCAGCAGTGCCGGCAGCACCAGGCCCAGGGAGATGAACGACACATCCGCCACGGCCAGATCGGGCCGCGGATCCCCGGGGGCGTAGAGCTCCTCCGGGGTAAGCCGCCGCAGGTTGGTGCGCTCCTTGAGCACCACCCGGGGATCGCTGCGCAGGCTCCAGGCCGTCTGGCCATAGCCCACATCGATGCCATACACGCGGGTGGCCCCGCGCTGCAGCAGACAGTCGGTGAAGCCACCGGTGGAGATGCCGCCATCGAGGCACACCCGGCCCTCCACCGCAATCGGAAAGGCCGCCAGGGCGCCCTCCAGCTTTTCGCCACCACGCGACACAAACCGCGGCGGCAGCTCCACCGCCAGCGGCAACTCGGGCGTCACATCGGTGCCGGGCTTGTCGAGCACCCGATCACCACTGCGCACCCTGCCGGCCCGGATCATCTGCTGGGCCTGCTGCCTGCTGCTCACCAGCCCCCGGGCCACCAGTTCCAGATCCAGGCGCTGCTTGGGAGCCAAAGAGAGAGTCGTCGCAGGGGGGAAGCGGCCCAACTGGCCGCCGCTGGGCCTCACTCTGGCGAACGGGCCGCGCTGTTACCGAACCCCACAGGAAACGGAACAGATTCCGTGCAACAGGGGGTGGCGCCGCAAACCGCCGGAGGATTTCCTGAGCTTCCCCCGCCTGGTGCGATGCCCTGTTCAGACACCGTGCTGGAGCTGCTGCGCCCCGGCAGCTTCGTGAAGCTGCGCAATCAGCCCACCGACCTGCCTCCCTTCCAGCTGATCCAGTGCCGCGGCGGCCGCTGCTGGGTGCGCCAGCAGACCTGGGGCCCCCTGGTGCAGTGGGAAGTGGAACACCGCCAGCTCACCGCCGCCGCCTGATCGCAAGCATCCACGCGGACCTCAGGCCTCCCCCGAACACCCCATTCCCAAGCCGCGCTCGGCTCCCCGTCCGGGGCTCTACCCGGCGCCAGCCGGCGAGCCCCGGACGGGGAGCCGAGCGGGCGACCCATACATTGGTTGGGAAGTGAGCCCGCGGCGGCCTTGATCGAGCGTTACACCCTGCCCGAAATGGGCGCCATCTGGAGCGAGCAGGCCAAGTTCCAGAGCTGGCTCGATGTGGAAATCGCCGCCACCGAAGCCAACTGCGAGCTGGGCCGGGTGCCTTCTGAGGCGGTGGCCACGATCAAGGAGAAGGCCTCCTTCAGCGTGGAGCGCATCCTCGAGATCGAGGCCGAAGTGCGCCACGACGTGATCGCCTTCCTCACCAACGTGAACGAGCACGTGGGCGATGCCGGGCGCTTCATCCACGTGGGCATGACCAGCTCCGACGTGCTGGATACGGGCCTGGCGCTGCAGATGAAGGCATCGGTGCAGCTGCTGCGCACCGAGCTCGACCAACTGGCCGAGGCCCTGCGCGAACTGGCCCGGGCCCACAAGGGCACGGTGATGATCGGCCGCAGCCACGCCATCCACGGCGAACCGATCACCTTCGGGTTCAAGGTGGCCGGCTGGCTGGCGGAGGTGGTGCGCAACCAGGAGCGACTGGAGCGGCTTGAGCAAGCAGTGAGCGTGGGCCAGATCTCCGGCGCCATGGGCACCTACGCCAACACCGATCCCCAGGTGGAGGCAATCGCCTGCGCCAAGCTGGGCCTGGTGCCCGACACCGCCAGCACCCAGGTGATCTCCCGCGATCGCCACGCCGAATACGTGCAGACCCTGGCGCTGGTGGGCGCGGCCCTGGAGCGTTTCTCCACCGAGATCCGCAACCTGCAGCGCACCGACGTGCTCGAGGTGGAGGAGAACTTCGCCAAGGGCCAGAAGGGCAGCTCGGCTATGCCCCACAAGCGCAATCCGATCCGCAGCGAGCGCATCAGCGGCCTGGCGCGGGTGCTGCGCAGCTATGTGGTGGCGGCGCTGGAGAACTGCGCCCTGTGGCACGAGCGCGACATCAGCCACAGCTCGGTGGAGAGGATGATGCTCCCCGACTGCTCGGTAACCCTGCACTTCATGCTGCGGGAAATGACCGAC
The DNA here is from genome assembly GCA_040399185.1 of Prochlorococcaceae cyanobacterium. Classification (GTDB taxonomy): domain Bacteria; phylum Cyanobacteriota; class Cyanobacteriia; order PCC-6307; family Cyanobiaceae; genus UBA5018. The sequence goes on along the minus strand of JBBASQ010000004.1, from coordinate 50,959 downwards.
GTGGTGAAGGGCCTCGGGGTGTATCCCGAGAACATGGCCCGCAACATGAACGTGTATGGCGGAGTGGTGTTCAGCCAGCGGGTGCTGCTGGCCCTGGTGGGCACCGGCATGAGCCGCGAAGAGGCCTACCGGGTTGTGCAGCGCAACGCCCACAGCGCCTGGAACAGCGCCGGCGGCGACTTCCGCGCCAACCTCGAGGCCGATGCCGACGTGACCAGCCGCCTCAATGCCGAGCAACTGGCTGACTGTTTCTCCACCGATCTGCACCAGGAGAACCTGGGCGTGATCTGGGAGCGCCTGGCCATCTGATGCCAGCGACGCTGGCGGCCTTCTGGACGCCCTACGCCGACTGGCTCTACGTGATCACCAGCACCACCGGCCTGCTGCTGGTGGTGTGGCTGGTGCTGCGGCCCAGGGACTGAGGGCTCGGAGGGCTCGGCTCAGCCCTCCAGATCGCTGTGGGGACTGGCGAACGCCAGGTCAGCCGCAGCAGCCTCTGCAGGTGCTCCTGGCTCGGCAGGTGCGACCGGCCGCTCGGTGGCAGCCGAATCCACCAGGCCTGTAGGCAGCAGATCCGCGAGCTCACACACCGGGAAGCGGTTGATCGCCTTGAGGGCCCGGCGGGCGTTATCGCGCAGCTGCTGGCTCACCAGCTCGCAGTAGGGGATCTGGGCCAGCAGATCCACGGTGCGGCGCAGCACCCGCACCACATCACCCTCATCGAGGGAGGTGGCGGCGATCACATCGCTCCAGCCCACGCCCTTGGCCCAGGCATGCACCAGGCCGGTGAGTTCGGGCTCAAACCAGATCGGGAAGGCCACCTTGGCCCGCTCCTGCTGGCGGCCCAGCTCGCGGCGCAGACCGCGCAAGTCGTGCATGGCCTCTTCCACCACCGGCGGCGGCGGGAAGGCACACCACAGATCCGGGCGGTTCACCTCCGTGGAGATGGCCTCCAGCACCGCCGCCAGCTCGGCCGGATCCAGTTCGTCGAGGTGGCCGCTCATCAGGGCCAGCCCCAGCCAGAGCTCGTTGTCGCCGCGCAGGGCCGCCACGGTGCGGCCCACCTCGGTGGGCTCCAGGCCCTCGGCACCGCCGAGGCCCCCGAAGTGCCGCAGCACATCGATCAGGGCCAGGAAGGTATCCCAGTGGCGGTTGGCGCGGAAGTGCAGCAGGCGCTGGCGCTCCTCGATCTCCAGCTGCAGCTCCTCCATCCGGCGGCGGTGTTTCTTGAGCTGCTTGCGATCGCCCCAGCGATGGGCTGGATGCAGCTCCAGCTCCTCCTCCAGGTGCTGCACCAGACCCGCCTGGGCCAGCACCTCACCGGCCAGGTCGTACTGGGGGGTGTGCATGTCGTGGCGGCGGGCCATGTGGGCCACGGCCAAAGCCAACCCACCGCTCTCCTGATCGCCGTGGCGCAGTTCGCCCACCCGGTGCAATTCGGGCGGATCCACCTGGCTCACCTGCAGGCAACTGAGCTCGGCATGCAGGCTCACCACGGCGCTGCAGGGCAGCAGCAGCCACACGTTCTCGTCGGTGAGGCAGAGCAGCAGCGGGAACTGGCCCGGCCCCTGCACCTTCTCCACGATCACCGCCGGGGTGACGCGGCCCCGGAGCGGGGGCGCCTTGAGGCTCACCAGGGTGCCCTCACTGGAGAACTGCAGGGCGAGGGTGAGTTCGTGGGCGAGGGTTTCCTCGGCCTGCGACTGGAGAATCCGCAGCAAGCGCCGCTCCTCCCGCAGGCGCTCGCGCTGCTTCTCGTAGTCCTCGAAGTCGTCCCAGGGCACCTCACCGGAGCCGTCTTCCAGCACATCGAGCTGGGCCTGCAGCTCAGCGATGCGCGCCTCGTCATCGGCCAGATCGAGCGTGGCCAGATAGCGGCCGAAGCTGCGCTCCACCAGCTCCTTGGCCTTGGCTAGGTCGTAGCGCTGAAGCAAGTTCAGCACCATGCCGTAGCTGGGGGTGAACTGGCTCACCAGCGGATCGGCCGGTGCGGTGGCCAGCTGGCCGGCCTCGCGCACGCCCTCAAAGCGGCTCTGCACAGTCACCACATAGCCCTGGGAGTCGAGCCCGCGGCGCCCGGCCCGGCCGGCCATCTGCAGGAACTCGCTGCCCATCAGGGGCCGATGGCCCCGCTCGGTGCGCTTGGAGAGCGCCGAGATCACCGTGGTGCGGGCCGGCATGTTGATGCCCGCCGCCAGGGTTTCGGTGGCGAACACCACCTTGATCAGCCCCTGCTGGAACAGCTCCTCAATCAGTTCCTTCCAGGCCGGCAGCACACCGGCGTGGTGAGCAGCGATCCCGCGCAGCAGCGGATCGGCATGGCCCTCCCGCACCGCCTCTGGGGTGGTGGCGATGAAGACATCCAACCGCGCCTTGATCCGCGCCTGTTCGTGCGGCGTCACCAGGCACACCTTGCCCAGATCGCGCACGCCCTTGTCGCAGCCGCGCCGGCTAAAGATGAAATAGATGGCCGGCAGCATGTCGCGCTCAGCCATCTGCGCCACCACAAACGGCAGCGGCGCCGGCTCAGGCTGGGGCGGCTTGGGTGTTTTCGGCCCTTTGCGGCGAGTGGTCTTGGGAGGCCGCCACACCTTGCAATTGGGATGGAGCCCGGTGCCCTCCTCATTGAGCAGGGGATGCAGACCCTTGGCGCTGCAGAAGCTGAAGGCCAGCGGTACAGGGCGGAAGTTGCTGTGCACCAGCCGGGTGGGGCCGTGCACCTTGGCGATCCAGTCGGTGAGCTGCCCGGCATTGGCCACCGTGGCTGAAAGCGCCACCAGTTGCACCGACGGCGGGCAGTGAATGATCGATTCCTCCCACACGGTGCCGCGCTGGGAGTCGTTCATGTAGTGGCACTCATCGAGCACCACCGCCTCCACATCGGCGAGGGGATCGTTGTCGGGATGGTCGATCTCCGCGTAGAGCATGTTGCGGAAGATCTCGGTGGTCATCACCACCACCTGGGCCTCGCGGTTGAGGCTCAGATCACCCGTGAGCAGGCCCACGCGCCCATGGCCGAACTGCTCGCGGAAGTCGCGGAGCTTCTGGTTGGACAGGGCCTTGAGCGGTGTTGTGTAAAACACCTTGCGCCCATGGGCCAGGGCGCGGTGAATGGCGTATTCGCCCACCAGCGTCTTACCGCTGCCGGTGGGCGCACTCACCACCACCGAATGCCCTTGATTCAGGGCATCAATGGCATCGAGCTGGAACGGATCCAGCGGAAAGGGGAACAACTCCGCCAGGGAGGGCACACCGCCATCGCGCGGGTCGGATGGGTGGCTGGCCGGAGCTGTCGCGGTGATCGCTCGCATCCCTTGGGCGTCCCCGCATCCTATGGGCGCCGGCCCGTGCTGGCAGGCCGCACACTTGGGGGAGTTGCAAGCGCCCGCGGGCGTGGTTGCGTTGCCCCAGCCCGGCACGAGCAGTAGCAGCCCCTGGCGCCAGGCCCTGGCACGCCAGCTGGGCAGCGTGCCCCCCGAGCGCCGGCGCCAGCTGCGGGTGCTGGCCAGCGCCCCCGAGGCCCAGCTGCTGACCGACGACACCGCAGCGCAACCCCTGCTGGATCTGGCCAGCAACGACTATCTGGGCCTCAGTCGCCACCCCACCGTGCTGGCCGCCGCGGCCGCCGAACTGGAGCGCAGCGGAGTGGGGGCAGGAGCGTCCCGGCTGGTGAGCGGCAACCGGCCGGTGCATCAGCAACTGGAGGAGCGGCTGGCGCACTGGCTGGGACGCGAACGGGTGCTGCTCTTTCCCAGTGGCTTCCAGGCCAACCTTGCCGCCGTGGGCGCCCTGGCCGATCGCCACACCCTGGTGGTGGCCGACCGCCTGATCCACCACTCGCTGCTGGCGGGCGTGAAGGCAAGCGGGGCGCGGCTGGAGCGCTTCGCCCACAACAACCTGGCGGATCTGGAAGAGCGGCTGGCCCAGGCGCGGCAGACCAACCCGGAACGCCGGCTGCTGGTGCTGAGCGAAAGCCTGTTCTCGATGGAGGGCACCAGCCCCGATGCCGCCGCACTGGCCGCCTGCTGTGCCCGCTACGGAGCAGCGCTGCTGCTGGATGAGGCCCATGCCCTGGGGGTGCTGGGGCCAGGCGGACGGGGGCTGGCCTACGCCCTCCCGGGGCCAGGTGCCGAGGCCATAGCGCTGGTGAGCGGCACCTTCGGCAAGGCCTTCGGCAGCGGCGGGGCCTTTCTGGCCGGCGACAGCCTGGTGATGGAGTGGCTGCTGCAAAGCAGTGGCCCCTTCCGCTACACCACGGCCCTGGCACCTCCCCTGGCAGCAGGAGCGCTGGCCTCGCTGGAGTGGCTGGAAACCAGCGAAGCGGCGGGTGCGGCCCCCGGCGCCGATCTGCTTCGAAGGGCCCGGCGCTGGCGCGATGGCCTGGAGACTGCCGGCTGGCCCCGGCCGCCGGGCGACGGGCCGATCATTCCTTTGCTGGTGGGCAGTGACGCCCGGGCCCTGGCACTGCAGGGCCAGCTGGAAGCCACCGGACTGCTGGCGGTGGCGATCCGCCCGCCCACCGTGCCCGAGGGCCAGGCGCGGCTGCGGCTGGTGCTGCGCCGTGATCTGCCGGCCGGCACGCTGGCACGCTTGCTGGATGCCCTCGGGCCTGCCCCCACCGCGCCATGACCCTGCAGCTGATCGCCATGCATGGCTGGGCCGGCGACCAGCGGGGCTGGGCCCCCTTCGCCGCTGCCGCTGAAGCCCAGGGCTGGAGCTGGAGCAACGGGGAGCGCGGCTATGGCCACCTGCAGCCAGCCATGCCCGGCTGGGGGGGGCGCGGCCCCCGGGTACTGGTGGTGCACTCCCTGGGCCTGCATCTTGTGCCCGCCCCGCTCTTGGCCGAGGCCCACGCCGTGATCCTGCTGGCCAGTTTCGGCCGGTTCGTACCGGAGGGCGCACCCGGCCGGCGGCTGCGCACCGCCCTCGCCGGCATGGACCAGGCCCTGGAGGGCAACGGGGCCGATGCGATGCTGCGCACCTTCCTGGCCCAGGCGGCCGATCCAGCCGAGGTGGATCCCGCCACCCTCGGCATCGCCGACCAGGCGGTGAGCCCATCGGGCCGGCTGCGGCTGCGGGGCGATCTGGAGCTGCTGAGCCGCACCAGCGGATTGCCCCCCGCCTTCCCTGCCTCAGCCCGCGTGCTGATCGTGGAGGCGGGCTGCGATCGGATCGTGGTGCCGGAGGCACGGCAACAGCTGCGGGAGGCCCTGCCCAGCGCTGACTTGCTGCACCTGGCCCAAGCGGGCCACTGCCTGCTCAACCCAACGCTGATCCCCATGCTGGTGGGCTGGCTGCACGAGCTGGGATGAACAGCCGCTTCAGTGCACAGGTGCAAGCCCGCTTCGGGCGGGGTGCCGCCAGCTACGACCGCGGGGCCCTGCTGCAGCGGGCCGTGGCCTGGCGGCTGGTGCGCAGCTTCAGCCGGCTGCCCCTGCCGGATGGGGCCTGTGCCGATCTCGGTGCCGGCAGCGGCGCAGTGGCGCGGGCCATGCGCCAGCTGGCCCCCCAGCTGCTGGAGCGGCAACCCCTGCAGGTGGATCTCACGGCGGCCCTGCTGGCCCGCAACCCCCAGGCCAGCCGCCAGCTCCTCTGGGATCTGAACCAGGGCCTGCCGCCCCAGCTGGAGCGCCCCGCCCTGCTCAGCTCCAGCTTTGCCCTGCAATGGCTTGAGGATCCCGCCGACCAGCTGGGGCGGTGGTGCGAGGCCCTGGTATCGGACGGGGTTCTGGCCGTCGCAGTGCCCACCGCCGGAAGCTTCCGGCACTGGCAGCAGGCGGCCGAGCGCTCCGGTGTGCCCTGCACCGCCCTCGCGCTCCCGGACGCAGACGCCCTGATCGCAGCGGCCGCCGGCCGACTGCACCTGATGCAATGCCGGCGCCTGCGCTTCAGCCGCCCGGCCAGCGGCCTCACCCTGCTGCAGCAGATGCGGGGCCTGGGCACCGATGCCACCCCGGCCCCGCCGCTGAGCGGGGCCCAGCTGCGCCGCCTGCTGCGCCACTGGCCGGCCGGACCCACCACCTGGGAGGTGCTGCTGCTGGTGGGCCGGCGCCCCTGATCCGGGAGCTGCTGGCTACGGTCGCGCCAGTGGCGGCCTGCGGCATGCGGCTGGTGGTGTGCGGCACCGACACCGACGTGGGCAAGACGGTGGTGAGTGCCCTGCTGGTGCAGGGCCTGGGCGCGCGCTACTGGAAGCCGGTGCAGAGCGGCCTCGATCCCAGCGGCGGTGACTCCGGCACGGTGGAGGGGCTGCTGCGCCTTCCCCCGGAGCGGGTGGTGCCCGAGGCCTATCGCCTCAGCCTGCCGGCCTCACCCCACTGGGCCGCAGAACGCGACGGCGTGCGGATCGACACCGAACGGCTGGCCCTGCCCCCCGGCGACGGGGCCCTGGTGGTGGAAACCGCCGGGGGCCTGCTGGTGCCCCTGCGCCGCGACTGGCTGCAGATCGATCAACTGGCCCTGTGGCAACTACCGGTGCTGCTGGTGGCCCGCAGCGGCCTCGGCACGCTGAACCACACCCTGCTCTCGGTGGAGGCCCTCCAGCGCCGCGGCATCCCGGTGCTGGGGCTGGTGCTGAACGGCCCGCTCCACCCCGACAACCCCCGCACCCTGGAGGCCCTCACCGGCTTGCCGGTGCTGACGGAACTGCCGCCCCTGCAGCCGCTCACCGATGAGGTGCTGGCCCAGCAATGGGAGCGGCTGGGGCTGGCGAGCCGGCTGGAAGAGCGCCACCTAGCCTTGGCCCCTGCAGGCAGCACGGCTGAATGAACACGCGCAACTGGCTGATCAGCGGAGCCCTGGTGGTGATCTGCGGGGGCATCCTGGTGCTGTTCACCGACATCGAAGTGTCGGCAGTGCGCTGGTTCAACTGCGGCCCCCTGGCACCCCAGGACGAGCGCCGCAGCGAGATCTGCCGCTGAAGCCGGGGGTTCAGCTGAAGCCAGGGGTTCAGAAGTCGGTGCGGGACTTGATCGGGCAGTGGCCCGACAGGCGCGCCACGTTCTGTTTAGCCACCGCCAGCGGCCAACCCTGACGCAGCTGATCGCGGATCAGGTCGATCTGGGAAGGGTTCCAGCCTTCACGCTCGAGCTGAACCCGGATGCCCTGCCACTGCCCTTCGGCAAACACGTCCGTCAAGCCGGCCTGGGGATGGCCCTGCTCGGGCCGAACCGTTCCCCGACGGGCCATCTCGTCAGGCCCAAGGAAGCGCTTGGACGCCTGCTGTGGAGGGTTGGAGCGATCCATGGTGGCCCCATTCTGGCCGCCAGCTTCAACCTTGCCGCACTCGGTTGCGAAATCGCAGCACGCCCTAGGGGCCGGCCAGGATCGCCGCCTCCACATCGGCGCGGGAGAGGCCGTACGGAAATTGGCGCACCGTGCGCTGCCCATCGTGCTCCCAGCGCACCGAGAGATCCTCCACATCAAGCTGGATCTCCGCACTCCAGTCGTTGTGGTGGAGGTCCCAGAAGCAGGGCTTGCTGGGCTGCCGGGCAGCACCGAGCTCCCGCAACCAGTGCTCCAGTGCCGGCAGGGGATGGTTGTACAGGGGGGTGGCCGGGTCGGGCAGGGCGGACATGAAGGGGATGGAAAGAGGGCGGCGGAAGGCGAACGCGGGGTTGGGAGGCGTTGAGAATCAGCCCCGGGGCAGCTCGCCCGCCAGGGGTGCCCCAGCGGTTTCCACCGCTGGGGGTGTCCACCATGACGGCCATGCCACGAAGTCGGCGCCCCGCGCCAGGGCCAGGCCCACGCCAAGCACCAGGCTGAACACCACCGCCAGCACGAGCAGCAACAGGGCCAGCCACTCGCCGCCGGAGAGCGCCCGGCGCACATCGCCCTGACGGGGTGCGGGGCGCGGTGGGGCCACCACCGGCGGCACGGTGATCTGGCGCAGCTCGCCGTCGTAGTGCTGACGGGCGATCGGATCGCTCAACACCGCATAGGCCTGCCGCAGCTGGCGAAAGGCCTGCTCAGCTTCCGCCGGCGGCAGCTCAGTGGTGTCGGGGTGGTAGCGCTTGCTGAGACTGCGGAAGGCCTGGCGCAGCTCCTCGCGGCTGGCGGTGGGGGCCACCCGCAGCAGCTGGTAGTGGGTGGGGCCAGACACGGAGCAGAAACGGCGCGGGTGTCGCGGTTGCGGGATCCTAGGGATCACGACCTGTTCCTTCGCGCATGGCCGCCGATCCCCAGAGGGTGTTCGCGACCCCCACGCCGCACCTCTGGCAGAGGCTGGGCTGGACGCCTGCACCCGGGCAGCTGGCGCTGCTGGAGGCCCTGCAGCAGCAGCTGCGCGAGTGGAACGCCCGGGTGAACCTCACCCGGCTGGTGGAGGGCGAGGACTACTGGATCGCCCAGGTGTTCGACAGCCTCTGGCCGCTGCTGCCGCTCATCGGGGCTGCCCAGCGCGAAGTGGGCACAGAACCGCTGCAGATCATCGATGTGGGCACCGGCGGCGGCTTCCCCGGCCTGGCGGCCGCCATCGCCCTGCCCACAGCGCGGCTCACCCTGGTGGATTCCGTGGGCAGGAAGGTGGAGGCGGTGCGCGCCATGGCCGAGGCTCTGGGACTGGCCAACCGCGTGAGCCTGCGCTGTGAGCGGATTGAGCTCACCGGCCGCCAGGGCAGCTGCCGAGCCACCTTCGACATCGCCATGGCCCGCGCCGTGGCCAGTGCGCCCGTGGTGGCCGAATACCTGGTGCCGCTGCTCAAGCCCGGGGGCACCGCCCTGCTCTACCGGGGCCAGTGGGCCGAAGCCGACACGGCGGAACTGGAACGGGCGGCAGGTCCGCTCAGGGCCAGGATCAGCGCCATCCACAGCCGCGAGCTCCCGGCGGAGCGGGGCATCCGCCACGTGGTGGAACTCCAGCCCAACGCCCCCTGCCCCCGCACCTATCCCCGCCCGGTGGGGGTGCCGAGCAAACAGCCCCTCGGGGCCACCTGAACCCCAGGCCGGGCCCGGGCTCAGCTCTGCTGCAACCGCTTCACCGATGCGCCGCCGAAGCGCTCGCGCAGCTCCCGCAGGATCGCCGGAATCCGCTCGGCCCACGGGCTGCCTGCCACCGCCGCCTGCAGTTCGGCTTCGCTCACCCCCGCCCCGAGCACATCGGCATTGGCCCCGGGAAACCAGTGCCCCCCGTTGCCCAGCAGGCCATAACGGGCCCTGGCGAAACTCTGCAGATCCCAGGCCTCCACCAGGTTGTGGAGCCAGAGCAGCACCGGCAGGTTGAGGCCGCCGGGCGCTTCGCTCCAGTCGGGCAGGCCCTCCCTCCAGCTGGCCAGCCATTCAGGCCCCAGGGCCTCCAGGCGGGCCTGCTCCAGCCGCGCCTCGATCGGCGGCAGCAGCTCGCCCGCCTGATCCAGGAGCCCGGCCGCTTCGATGTGGAGGGCCAGATCCTCCGGTCGCGCCGCCCCCACGCTGATGGTGTGAATGCCGGGGGCGCTGAGACAAAAGAGGTCGTTGAACACGATTGGATGCAGCGGCGCGCACAGCTCGCCGATCCGGGCCGAGGGGCTGTGCAGGTGACCGCCCTTGTCGGTGGGGCTGATCACGAACACGCCCATGTCGTGGCGGGTCGCCCGCTCGATCGCCGGGCTGTTGTCCTGCCGGATGTAATACCAGTGCAGGTTCACGTAGTCGAAGGCGTCGCTGGCAATCGCCTCTTCAATCAGCTCCAGGGAGCCGTGGGTGGAGAAGCCGATCGAGCCGATGCGCCCCTCCGCCTGCCAGCGGCGGGCCACCTCCAGGCAGCCGCCGGGCCGCAGCGTGTGCTCCAGGTGCTCCGGCAAATTCACGCCGTGGATGCCGAGCAGATCCACCCGATCCACCTGCAGCCGCTCGAAGCTGGTGGCCAGCTCCGCCTCGAAGGCGGCCGGATCCGGCTGGGGTGGCACCTTGGTTTGGAGGATGCGCGCCGAATCAGGCACCTGCTGCAGCAGCCAGCCCAGCTGGCGCTCGGAACTGCCGTAGTGGCGGGCCGTTTCGATGTGGTGGAAGCCGGCTGACACCGCCGCCTCGAGGGTGGCACGCAGATTGGATTGGCTCTCCTCGGTGATCTGGTCAGGTGGCAGATCGCTCCAGCTCTGCTGGTAGCGCATGCCCCCCAGGGAGAGCACCGGCATGGCCAGCTCGGTGCGGCCGAAGCGGCGGGTGGGCAGGGCCATCAACCGGGCTCGCGGCGGGGCAGGGTGCGCTTGAGGCGGGCGGGGGTGGGCAGCCCGAGGGGATGAATCTCCTGCTGGGACAGTTGCTCCTGAAGCGCGGGCAGCTCCTCGTAGGCCACCCAGTGGATGCAGTCCACCGGGCAGGTGTCGATCGCCTCCTGAATCCGCTCGGTGGTGTCGCCGTCCTGGCGGATGGCCCGTGAGCGGCCCCAGCTCTCTTCCACCACAAAGGTGTTGGAGGCCACGTGGGCGCAATAACGGCAGCCGATGCAAACGGCCTCATCCACCCACACCGCCTTCTGGCGGAGGGCTCCGCCCAGCAGTGGTTCGCGGCCGGTGGGGGGATCGGTGAGGGCCGCTCCGCCCGGCGCCGACCAGGCAAGCGAGGGATCGGCCATCAGGCCCAGCGGGTCACCACCAGCTCGATCGAGCCGTCCTGGGTGTTGGTCTGCTCAGCCACCTGGAAGCCCTCCTCGGCGGTGGCCGCCAAAATCGAGCGCAGGGCGTAGCGCTGGTTGAGCTGGGCCAGGAAGCGCTCCACGGGCACAGGCTGCTGCCAGAGGTCGAGATCGGTCACCAGCTCATAGCTGGCGTTCGCAGCGTTCCAGCGGAAGCCGATGTCGCTGCCGTTGTCCTGGGCCACCGCCAACTGGGCAGTCACGGTTTGACCGCGGTAGCCGCGCACCTGAAGCTCGCCCTGGCGGGGCTCATGGCCCATGTCACCAAGGGCATCCACCAGCGACGCCAGGTCGCGGAGCTCGGTCTTGACGGTGCTGAAGTGCGACATGGGAAAGGGTGCGGAGCGTCAGGGGGCAGTGACGTGCACTGGGGACGTGGCGTCCTGGTGCTGCTGGGTGGTAAGGAAGGCTTCGGCGGTGGGTTCGCGCTGCTGCACGGAGCCGAGACGCGCTTCGATGCGCTCGGTGAGCCGTTCGCAGGCCATGCCCTGCACGCCTTCAACCTGCTCTTCCACGCGGCCGTCGGGCCGGATGCGGAAGCGGATGGTTTCCTGCGCCATCCCAGGTCAGAACGCAATGGGCGGATGCTAGCCGCGTCAACTGGCTGCTGGGCGTTCAGATCAGCAGGCCTTCATCCACCAGGGTCTGCAGCCGCTCCAGTACCTCGGGGCTCTCCAGCTGCTCGAGGGCCAGGCGGGCCTCATCCCGCACCGCTGAATCAGCGTCGTTGAGCATGGTGTGCACCAGGGTTTCCACCACCTCCTGCTGGCGGGGCTCCACCAGATCGGGATAGAGCCGCCCCAGGGCCCAGGCGCTGTTACTGCGCACGGCCGGTTCGCTGTCAATCCGCAGGGTGAGCAAGAGCTGCGCGGCGGCGGGATCGGCCTTGGCGGGCCCGGTGGAACCCGCTTCCGCCAGGGAGCTGGCGGCCCACAGGCGCACCGCCGCGATATCCACCTGCAGCGAGCGGATCAGGGGGTTGAGCACCGGCGCGTCGGGGTAGCTCCCCAGGCTCCAGGCCACGGCCTTGCGCACGTAACCGTTGTCGTCGCCGGCCAGCAGGTTGAGCAGGGGCTCCACCGCCAATGGGCTGGGGTTGCGGCCCAGGGCATACACCGCGCTCATGCGGTGGATCGGGCAGGGCGCAGCCAGCAGCGGCAGCAGCAAGGGCACCACCCGCGGATCGCGGTGCTCACAGAAGATTCGCAGGCCATGCATGCGGTCGTCGTGGCTGCCGCTCTGCCCGGCCAGGCGCAGCAGCTCGAGGCCCCGGTCGCATTCCGCCGCCACGTCGGCCGCCGCCGGATCCGTGGTGTCGATGTCGTCCAGGGGATCGCCGAGCAGCTCCTGGGCCAGCTCCTGGGCCAGCACCTCGGGGTCGAGGTAGAGCTCCTGGGGGCTGGTCTCGTCGTAGGGGCCGCGCACCGGCTCGGGCTGGGCCATCTCCGGCACGGCGCCGGGTCGCGGGTCGTCGAGGGGGGGCATCGCTCGCGATCCGTCAGGAGATCGGAGCCGGCGCCGCCATGTCGCCGGGCAGCCAGATCCGGGCACTCACCGCGAAGAGGGCGAGTCCGAACAGCAGCACGATCGCGGCCGGCAGCAGGGTGGAGCGGAAGAATTGCACGGGCTGATCGGGCCGTTCGCCAGGGGCCATCATCGCCCTTAAGGTTCGGCCACTCCGAACCGGGCCCCATGGCCGCCCCCTCCGCCCCGGGCACCCCGCGCCAGCGCCTGGTGGCGGTGGCCGCGGAAGGCGTGGCCAGCGGGGCACCCCTCAACGTGGGCAGCAAGCTGCTGCAGGGCTGGCTGAAGGACAGCGGTGTGCCGCTGGAGCTGATCGGGGTGATCCCCCAGCTTGCGGCCCTGCCCTATTCGTTCAAGTTCCTGTGGGCGCCGTTGCTGGATCGCTGGCCGATCACCTGGCCCGACCGGCGCCGCGGCTGGATGGTGGCATTGCAGCTCAGCCTGGTGGTAGTGCTGGGGGTGCTGGCCGTAGTGGCCGGCCGCTCCGGCGGCCTGGGCGGTGGCGGACTCGGCAGCTCGGGTCTGCAGCTGGCCACGGGCCTGGCCCTGCTGCTCGCGGCGGCCTCCGCCACCCAGGACATCGTGGTGGACGCCTACCGCACCGACCTGCTGCCCGAGCAGGAACGGGGCCAGGGCGCCGCCACCCACAACTTCGGCTACCGCACCGGGATGCTGCTGGTGAGCTCCGGCGGCTTCCTGCTGGCCAGCCGCTTCGGCTGGGGGGCGGCCTTTGCCGGCTGTGCGGCCCTGATGCTGGCGGTGGTGCCGTTCACACTGCGCGCGCCCACCCTGCTGCCCGTGGAGCATCCGGTGCGCAGCCTGCGCCAGGCCGTGGTGGGGCCCGCCAGGGAATTTCTGCGGCGCACCGGCCCCAACACCGCCCCCTGGCTGCTGCTGCTCGTGCTGCTCTACCGCTGGCCCGATGGGTTGCTGGCTGCCCTCTCGATCAGCTTTCTCAAGGATGCCGGCTTCACGGACACCCAGATCGGCCTGCTGGATGGGGGATGGGCCATCGCGGCCACCATGGCCGGCACCGTGATCGGCGGGGTGCTGTTCGCCCGGCTGGGCATGAACCGCTGCCTGTGGCTGTTCGCGCTCGTGGGCGCCGCCGGCAACGTCGGCTATGCCGCCCTGGCCCGCTTTGGCGGGGGGCTGGCCGGCCTGATGGCGGCGGTGAGCCTGGAGAACGTGTCGAGCGGGATGGTGGGTGCCGGCTTCGTGGCGCTGCTGATGAGCCTGTGCAACCCACGCTTCTCCGCCACCCAGTACGCCCTGCTCTCTGGGGTGTACGCCTTCAGCCGCACCCTGCTGGCCCTGCCGTCGGGCTGGCTGGCGGCGCGGCTGGGCTGGGGTGACTACTTCCTGGCCACGGCCCTGGCCGCGATCCCGGCCTTTGTCCTGATGGTGTGGCTGGTGCCCTGGAACGGGGAGGGCTGCCGCGGCGCCTTCGATCCGGCCCGCGACGCCACCTGAAGGAACCGGCTAAGCCTTGGCCAGGCCGGGCTTGGCCGGCTCGAGGGTTTGCTCGTAGCGGCGGCGCAGCTGGCCGCAGGCCGCATCGGCATCGAGGCCCCGGCTGGTGCGCACGCTCACGGCGATGTGCCGCCCCTGCAACCCACGCCGGAACGCCTCCACGGCCTGGGGCGTGGGGCGCTTGAACTCCTCCTCGGCGATGGGGTTGTAGGGGATCAGATTCACGTGACTCTGGAAGCCCCGCAGCAGGCGGGCCAGGGCCTCAGCCTGGTCGGGCTGGTCGTTGAGACCGCCCAGCAGGATGTACTCGAAGCTCACCCGCCGGCCGGTGATCGCCACGTAACGACGGCAGTCGTCGAGCAGGGCCTCGATCGGATAGGTGTGGGCGGTGGGGATCAGCGCCTCGCGTAGCCGCTGATCAGGGGCGTGCAGGCTCACGGCCAGGGTGAACTGGGCCCGGCCAAGCCGCTCCAGGGAACGCTCCGCCAGGGTGGGCAGGGTGTGGGGCACCCCCACGGTGCTCACCGTGATCTGGCGCTGGGCCATGCCCAGGTCGGTGCAGAGGCTGTCGATGGCACCCAGCACCGCCTCGATGTTGAGCAGGGGTTCGCCCATGCCCATGAACACCACGTGACTGGGCCGCTCCCCCATGGCCTCGCGGATGCTCAGCACCTGGTCCACGATTTCGTGGACGGCCAGGGAACGCTGCAGGCCGCCCTTGCCGGTGGCGCAGAAGCGGCAGGCCATCGGGCAGCCCACCTGGCTGCTCACGCACACCGTGAGCCGGCCTTCGGCAGGAATGCCGACGGTTTCAATCGTGTGGCCGTCGTGGGTGGCGAGCAGCAGCTTGGTGGTGCCGTCGCGGGCCACCGAGCGATGCACCTCCCGGGAGCGACCGATCCAATCGGCGGCCCCTTCGGGAGGGTGGGCCTGCAGCTGCTCGCGCCAGGACTTCGGCAGCACCGTGACCTGATCCAGGCTGCGCGCGCCCTTGGCATAAAGCCAGTCGTGGAGCTGCCGGCCACGGAAGGCCGACTGCCCTTGCTCCTGGGCCCACTGCTCGAGCGCCGCGAGGCCCATGCCGAGCAGCGGTTGGCTCACCACGGGTGAATCACCAGATCAGCAGGCCGTGGCCGAGTTTCCACTCGACCGCCACCAGCGCGATGAAGCCGAGCATGGCCATACGGCCATTGAAGCGCTCGGTGTGGGTGTGGAAGCCGAAGCGGGGGAGCCGCCGCTGGGGAATGGGGGTCCCCAGGGCGGTGAGAGGGGTGGTGCTCATGGATTGATCCTATGGAGCGGTCCTGGGGATCAGTCGTCGGTGAGCAGGCCTTCCTCCTGCAGCCCCTCCAGGGCGGCGGGATCGGCGATCAGCTCCTCCTCCAGACCTTCTTCCACCACGGGGCGGGTGAAGGCAGCGGGGGCACTGGCGTCGATGCCATGGCGGCTGCGGGTGGCCTCCAGGTCTGCGTCGGAGGGGTCATCCAGCACGGCGGCCGAGGAGGCCGTGGGGGCGGGCATCTCCACGGTGTAGTCCGGCCGGAGGTTCTGCATGCGGCGGTAGCCCATGCCGTCCTCCTCAAGGATGTCGGGATGGGGACCAGCCTCGGCGCGCAGCTCCTCTTCGAAGCCGCTGAAGCCGGTACCGGCCGGAATCAGGCGACCGATGATCACGTTCTCCTTGAGACCGCGGAGCCAGTCGCTCTTGCCCTCGATGGCCGCTTCGGTGAGCACCCGGGTGGTCTCCTGGAAGGAGGCCGCCGAGATGAAGCTGTCGGTGTTGAGCGAGGCCTTGGTGATGCCCAGAAGCACCGGGGTGAACTCGGCGGGAGCACCGCCGGTGATCGCCATGGCGCTGTTCACCTGCTCCACCTGACGCAGTTCGATCAGCTCGCCCGGCAGCAGGGTGGTGTCGCCGGCGTCCTCGATGCGCACCTTGCTAGTCATCTGACGAACGATCACCTCGATGTGCTTGTCATCGATCGAGACGCCCTGGCTCTTGTACACGTTCTGCACTTCCTGCACCATCCGGAACTGCAGCTTGGAGATGGCCTCCTGAGCAGCTTCCATGGTGGGTTTGCGGCTGCGCAGATCCTCGAAGTAGCACTCGAGCAGCTCGTGGGGGTTGATCGGGCCGTCGGTGAGCAGGTCGCCGGCGCTCACCTGCTGGCCGTCGCTCACCATCACGGTGCGGCCCAGCAGGATCGGGTACTCGGTCACCACGTCGTCGTGTTCGATCACGGAAACGGTGATCGAGTCGTCGTCTTCGCCCTGCTTGATCTCAACGGTGCCTGACTTGCGGCAAAGCACGGCCGAGTCGCGGGGGCGGCGGGCCTCCAGCAGTTCCTCAATACGGGGCAGACCCTGCACGATGTCGCCGGTCTTCTGGCGTTCGAACACCAGCAGGGCCAGGCCGTCACCGCGCTGCACCAGTTCGCCATCGCGCACGTGCAGCACCGAGTCGGGCGACACCATGTAGGGGCGGCCGAGGCGGATGGTGACACTGTTGCCATCAATGGCTTCCACCTGACCGCAGCAGGGGGCTTCAACGCCGTCGGCGAGCAGATCGCCATCGACGATGCGCTGCCCCACCTCCACCTGGGCCTTACCAGCTCCGAGATCGATGCTGCGGGTGTCGCCCTCGCGCTCCACGATCAGGCGACGGATGGGCTCACCCTCCTGCTGATCGGGCAGCTGCACCACGCCGTCCTCCTTGCAGAGGATCTGGGTGGTGGCCACCACATCACCGCTCTTCACGGCGATGCCGTCCTCCACCTGAAGCTCGGTGTGGGTGGAACCGTGGCTGGCATCGGAGAGGGTGTCCCGGCGCACCAGCAGGGTTTCCAGGATGGTGAGCTGCAGACGCTCGATCGTCTTGGCGCGCTTGTCAGGCACGGCCTCGACGTCCACCGTCATCTGGGGAGTGGTGTCGAAGGTTTCGAGGATCAGCTGGGTGCGCAGCAGCTCCACGCCCTCCACGCTCTTGATCAGTTCGCCGTCCTTGAAGGCCAGGCGCTGGGTGGCCTTGAGGCCAAGGGAGGGACCACCGCTCTGCTTGACGCTGGAGAGCTCGGGGAGGTGAGCCTCGTCGGGGATGGCGTATTCCTCCACCGGCCGCAGCAGCAGGGCGCCACCTTCGGGGGTATCGACGGCCTCGACAAACTTCATCGCTTCGGACTTGAGGCCCTTGGCGATCTCTTCACCAGGCATCACCATGCGGCCCTCGGAATACTTCGAGAGGGTCTTGCTGTCGCTCACCAGGTGAAGTTCACCGGAGCGCACGATGATTTCGCGAAGAATGTCGTTCTTCTGCGTCACCGTCACGATGCCGGCTGTCTGACTGAAGATGTCCTTGACCACCTCGGTGCCGGCCTCGATCCACTGGCCGTCCTCGATCATCAACAGGGAGATGTCCTTGTTGATCTCGTGGGTTTCCTGCGGGATCCAGAGCAAGGTGCCGCCCTTGCTCACTTCGTAGCCGTTCTTGGCGCTGCGGGCCTTCTTGATCGCCAGACCCGGGGCGAACTTCACGATGCCGCCGGTCTGGGTACGGAAGCGGTCGTCGGCCAGTTCGGCGATCACTTCGCCGCTGGCGATCTTGCTGCCGGGCTGGGTCTTCAGCAGGTAGCGGAGGTTGTCCTTACCCTCGAGGTGCCAGATCTCACCGGCGTGGGTGGATTCACCCACCAGCTTGCAGTCCTTGAGGGTGAGGCTGGCGGTGACGATCTGCACTTCGCGGGAATCACCGGCGCTTTCGCGCAGACGCACGGCGCCGCCGTACTCGCTCACCAGGCGGCTCTCAGCCAGCACCTCACCGGTGGTAACGGCCTTGTTGCCCTTCACCACGGGCAGGGCGTTGGGCGGCAGGTTGTACACGTCGCCGCTGAACACCCACATCCGGCCCAGACGCTGGGCCTTGAGGGTGATGTTGCCCTGGCGGTCGGTGACTTCCTTGGGCTGGATGGCGTCTTCGTAGCGCACCTGGCCGGCCAGGTCGCAGATCACGTCCTTGGTGGCCTTCTCGACGCTCTTCTTGACGGTGGCGCCAGCGGAGATCTGGGCCAGCATCGTGTCGGAGGGATAGTCCTGACCATCCGCCACGAACAGGATCGAGCCGGTGGTGATCCCGAGGGTCTGGGCCTTGCCCTTGCCACTGGGTTTCACCGTGAGGCTGAAATCCGTTTCCGCGATCTGGGCCTCCACACCGTGGGGGGTGCGGTAGGGGCGCACCCGGGCCTTGGCACCGAACTCGATGGTGCCTTCCACCAGGGAGCGAACCACGCCGGTTTCGGCGGTGGACACACCACCGGTGTGGAAGGTGCGCATGGTGAGCTGGGTGCCGGGCTCACCAATGGACTGGGCCGCGACGATGCCGACGGCCTCGCCGAGGTCGACCAGCTGGTTGTGGGCCAGGGCCCAGCCGTAGCACTTGCGGCACACCGAGCGGTTGGCTTCGCAGGTGAGCGGCGAGCGCACCACCACGGTCTTCACACCGGCGGCTTCGATGCGGCGGGAGATCTCGTTGTCGATCTCGCCGTCGCGATCCACGATCACGCTGCCGTCTGCGGCCAGCACGGGCTCGGCGGCCAGGCGGCCAATCAGCTTGCTGGCGTAGCGACCCTTCTCATCGGCGTCGATGGGGATGCCACGGGTGGTGCCGCAGTCGTCCTCACGCACGATCACGTCCTGGGCCACGTCCACCAGACGGCGGGTGAGGTAACCCGAGTCGGCGGTGCGCAGGGCGGTGTCCACCAGACCCTTACGGGCGCCGTAGGAGGAGATCACGTATTCCGTGACCGTGAGACCCTCACGGAAGTTGGTGCGGATCGGAAGGTCGATGATTTCGCCCTGGGGGTTGGCCATCAGGCCGCGCATGCCCACCAGCTGACGCACCTGGGACATGTTGCCCCGGGCGCCGGAGTTGGCCATCATCCACACCGAGTTCAACGGATCGTTCTCGTTGAAGTTGCGGCGTACGGCCGCCACAAGACGCTCGTTGGTTTCGGTCCAGGTGTCGATCACCTTGGTGTGGCGCTCCACCTCGGTGATCTCACCGAGGCGGTAGCGCTCTTCGGTTTCGGTGATCTGCTGCTCAGCTTCCTCGAGGAGGGCGGCCTTGTCACCGGGGATGCGCAGGTCGTCGACCGAGATCGACACGGCCGCCTGGGTGGCGTAGTGGAAGCCGAGATCCTTGAGGTCGTCGGCCATGGCCGCCGTGGCGGCGGTGCCGTGGTGCTTGTAGGCCCAGGCCACCAGGTTGCGCAGGGCCTTCTTGTCGATCACGCGGTTGCGGAACGGAGGCGCCTGCTTGCTGAGGGGGCCCGCACCCACCACGGGAGCGGCGACGGGAGCTTCAGCGGCCTTGGCTTTCTTGCTGGACTTCTTGGCGGGGGTGGCGGTCATGGCTGCGCGCTGGTGAGAAGACGAAAAAGAGGAAGGGGGTTGATCTGTTCGGCAATCAGGCGGCAGCCACGGCGTCGATGATCGTGTGGTTGATCACGATGCGGCCCACAGTGGTGAGCACGTAACGGCTGATCAGGGCGCCGTCCTCATCAAAACGGTCGCGGCGGAACAGCCACTGCTCGATGCGGGTGCCATCGCTGAGGGTTTCCTCCTTCTGGGGCTGCTTCTCTTCCTCATCGCAATCCACTTCGCCGTTGAAGCGCACCCACACCCAGTCGTGCAGCGACACGTGCTTCTCCTGGAAGGCCGCAATCGCATCGTCGAGGCCAGCGAAGGTGCGGGCACGGTCGCCGAACTCGGGCTTCACCGAGCCGGGCTGCTCAGCCGTGAGGTAGTAGGCACCGAGCACCATGTCCTGGGACGGCGTGATGATCGGCTCGCCGGTGGCGGGCGACAGGATGTTGTTACTGGCCAGCATCAGCATCCGGGCCTCGGTCTGGGCCTCGATCGCCAGGGGCACGTGCACGGCCATCTGGTCACCGTCAAAGTCGGCGTTGAACGCCGGGCACACCAGCGGGTGCAGCTGAATGGCACGGCCGTCCACCAACTTCGGCTCGAAAGCCTGAATACCCAGACGGTGCAGCGTCGGAGCTCGGTTCAGCAGGATCGGGTGACCATCGATCACCTCCTGGAGCACCTGCATCACCTCGTCATCGGCGCGCTGAATCAGCTTCTTGGCTGCCTTGATGTTGTTAACGATGTTCTGGCGGATCAGGCGATGGATCACGAACGGCTGGAACAGCTCGATCGCCATCTCCTTGGGCAGACCGCACTGGTGCATCTTCAACTTCGGACCCACCACGATCACGGAACGACCGGAGTAGTCGACGCGCTTACCGAGCAGGTTCTGACGGAAGCGACCCTGCTTGCCCTCGATGATGTCGCTGAGCGACTTGAGCGCCCGGTTGTTGGCACCCACAACGGTGCGACCACGGCGGCCGTTGTCGATCAGGGCGTCGACGGCCTCCTGCAGCATCCGCTTTTCGTTGCGGACGATGATTTCGGGGGCGAGGATCTCCTGCAGACGCGCCAACCGGTTGTTCCGGTTGATCACGCGGCGATAGAGGTCGTTGAGGTCGGAGGTGGCGAAACGACCGCCGTCGAGCTGCACCATCGGGCGCAGATCGGGCGGGATCACGGGGATCACATCCAGCACCATCCACTCCGGACGGGCGCCGGTGGCGATGAAGTTGTCGATCACGCGCAGGCGCTTGATCAACTTGGCGCGCTTCTGGCCCTTGCTGGCAGCGATCTCCTCGCGCAGCTGCTCAGCGGTTTCGGTGAGATCGAGATCCTCGAGCAGTTGCTTGAGGGCCTCAGCACCGATACCCACCTGGGGCTCATTCTCGATCTCCGAATCCTCGGCGTAGATCTGATCTTCGATCTCCAGCCACTCGTCTTCGGTGAGCAGCTGCTTGTAGGTGAGGTCTTTGTGGTCGCCCGGATCGAGCACCACGTAGCAGTTGAAGTACACAATCTGCTCCACATCCCGCAGGGGCATGTCGAGCAGGATTGCCACGTAGCTGGGGATGCCCTTCAGGTACCACACATGGCTCACCGGAGCCGCGAGCTTGATGAAGCCCATGCGGTGACGGCGCACCCGACTCTCGGTGACTTCCACACCGCAGCGCTCACACACGATGCCGCGGTGGCGCACCCGCTTGTACTTACCGCAGTGGCACTCCCAGTCCTTGGAAGGTCCGAAGATCTTCTCGCAGAACAGCCCGTCCATCTCGGGCTTGAGGGTGCGGTAGTTGATGGTTTCGGGCTTGGTGACCTCACCCACCACCTGACCGTTCGGCAGGGTGCGCTGACCCCACTGCATGATCCGCTCGGGGGAAGCGAGCGTGATCTTGACGTAGTCGAAGTGGTTTTCGGTGC
This sequence comes from Prochlorococcaceae cyanobacterium, assembly GCA_040399185.1. Classification (GTDB taxonomy): domain Bacteria; phylum Cyanobacteriota; class Cyanobacteriia; order PCC-6307; family Cyanobiaceae; genus UBA5018. The sequence goes on along the minus strand of JBBASQ010000004.1, from coordinate 30,006 downwards.
GCAGGTTGCTGTTGGACATCGGCTTGAGGCTCGCGGAGATCGAGAGAGGAACGGAAAGCACGGCTGCGCCCGGTTGAATCGGGCGTTCCGCGATCAATCAGCGATCAGTCGTCGTCGTAATCCGCGACGCCGAGGGATTCGTAGGTGGGACGGCTGGGGGTGCTGCGACGGGGATTCACGTCCTGCATGAGATCCACTTCCTCGCCGGCATCGGTGTACACCGCGATGTCGAGGCCCAGGGACTGAAGCTCGCGCATCAGCACCTTGAACGACTCGGGAGTACCCGGGCGGGGGATTGGCTTGCCCTTAACGATGGCGTTGAGCGCCTCGTTGCGGCCCTGCATGTCGTCGGACTTGACGGTGAGCAGCTCCTGCAGCGTGTAGGCGGCGCCGTAGGCCTCGAGGGCCCACACCTCCATCTCACCCAAACGCTGGCCGCCCTGTTGGGCCTTACCACCGAGGGGCTGCTGGGTGACCAACGAGTAAGGACCGGTGGAACGGGCGTGGATCTTGTCGTCGACCAGGTGAACCAGCTTGAGGATGTGGGCGTAACCCACGGTGACCGGCTGGTCGAAGGGCTCGCCGGAGCGGCCATCGATCAGCTGGATCTTGCCGGGGTTCTCCGGGTCGTAGACCCAGTCCTTGCCGGGCTGCTTGGCGGCTTCTTCCAGGAAGGTTTGGACGGTTTCCTTGGATTTCTCGGCGCCGTGCATCTCATCGAACGGCACCACCTTCACGCGGCAACCGAGATTGGCCGATGCCCAGCCCATCAGGCACTCGAACACCTGACCCACGTTCATCCGGCTCGGCACACCCAGGGGGTTGAGCACGATGTCGATGGGGGTGCCATCGGGCAGGTAGGGCATGTCCTCCCGAGGAAGGATGCGGCTGATGATGCCCTTGTTGCCGTGGCGGCCAGCCATCTTGTCGCCCACCTGAATCTTGCGGCGTTGGGCCACATAGACCCGAACCACCATGTTCGCGCCGGGCGGCAGCTCATCGCCCTGCTCCCGGGTATAGATGCGCACGTCAACGACGCGGCCACGCTCGGTGCTGGGCACCCGGAGCGAGTTGTCCCGCACGTCGCGGGCCTTCTCACCAAAGATCGCGCGCAGCAGCTTCTCTTCGGGGGGCTGGTCAGATTCGCCCTTCGGTGTCACTTTGCCCACCAGGATGTCGCCGCTCTCCACATAGGCACCGATGCGGATGATGCCCATCTCGTCGAGGTTGCCCAGACTCTCCTCGGCAACATTGGGGATCTCGCGAGTGATCTCTTCGGGGCCGAGCTTGGTCTGCCGGGCTTCGATCTCGTACTTCTCGATGTGCACCGAGGTGTAGAGGTCGTCGGTGACGAGCCGCTCACTCACGAGGATTGCGTCCTCGTAGTTGTAACCCTCCCAGGGCATGTAGGCGATCAGCACGTTCTGACCGAGGGCGATTTCGCCGCCTTCGCAGGCCGAGCCATCGGCCAACACCTGGCCGGCGATCACCTGGTCGCCCTGCTTCACGATCGGGCGCTGATTCAGGCAGGTGTCCTGGTTGGAGCGCTGGTACTTCTGCAGGTAGTGGGTGTGATCAACGCCGTCTTCATCGCGAATCACGATCGCGGTGGCATCCACGAAGGTGACGGTGCCGTTCACGCGGGTGACGGGCACCATGCCGGAGTCGCGGGCGACCTGGGTTTCCAGGCCGGTGCCCACCAGCGGACGCTCGGGACGCAGCAGGGGCACGGCCTGACGCTGCATGTTCGAGCCCATCAGGGCGCGGTTGGCGTCGTCGTGCTCCAGGAAGGGGATCAGCGAGGTGGCCACCGAGATCACCTGCACCGGTGAGAGCTGGACGTAGTCCACCTGCTCGGGGGGCACTTTCTCGAAGTCTTGGCGGTAGCGCACCGGCACCAGCTCGGCGGTGATGCGGCCGTCGGCATCGGTGGCGACGTCACCGGGGGCGACGCGACACTCGTCTTCGAGGTCGGCGGAGAGATAGATGGGATTGCCCTGCTTGAGCACGATCCCGTTCTCCACCTTCCAGAAGGGGGTCTCAATGAAGCCGTACTCGTTCACCCGCGCGTGGGTGGCGAGCGAACCGATCAGACCGGCATTCGGACCTTCCGGCGTTTCGATCGGGCAGATGCGGCCGTAGTGGGAGGGGTGAATATCGCGGACGGCGAAGCCGGCGCGCTCACGGGTGAGACCACCGGGGCCGAGGGCACTGATCCGGCGCTTGTGGGTGAGCTCAGCCAGGGGGTTGGTCTGGTCCATGAACTGGCTCAGCTGGCTGGAGCCGAAGAACTCCTTGATCGCCGCCACCAGGGGCTTGGGGTTCACCAGCTGGGCCGGGGTGAGGCTCTCGGTCTCACCCACGGTCATGCGCTCCTTGATGATCCGCTCCAGGCGGTTCAGGCCCACACGCACCTGGTTCTGCAGGAGTTCTCCCACCGAACGCACGCGGCGGTTGCCGAGGTGGTCGATGTCATCGAGGCTGGCGCCGCCGACATCAAGCTCCAGGTTGATCAGGTAGTCGATGGTGCTGAGCACGTCCTCGGGGGTGAGGGTGCGCACCGAATCGGGAATGGTGAGGCGCAGTTTCTTGTTGATCTTGTAGCGACCCACGCGACCGAGGTCGTAGCGCTTGGGATCGAAGAAACGGCTGTGCAGCAGGCTCTGGCCACCACTCACCGAAGGGGGCTCACCCGGACGCAGCTTCTTGTAGAGCTCGAGGAGGGCCTGGTCTTCGGAGGAGATGCCCTCGTCGTTGGCGGCCTCGATCGACTTCTGGTAGTACTCCGGGTGACGGAGCTTGTCGAGCACGTCGTTGTCGGACAGGCCGATGGCCCGCATCAGCACGTGGGCATTGATCTTGCGGGTTTTGTCGACCCGCACGTGCAGCAGGTCGTTCTTGTCGGTTTCGAACTTCAGCCAGGCACCCCGGTTGGGGATCAGGCTGGCGTTGAAGGTTTTGCGGCCGTTCTTGTCCTGCTCGTCCTTGAAATAGACGCCGGGCGAACGCACGATCTGGTTCACGATCACGCGCTCGGCGCCGTTGATGATGAACGTGCCGCGCTCGGTCATCAGGGGGAGTTCCCCGATGAACACCTCCTGTTCCTTGATTTCGCCGGTCTCCTTATTGACCAGGCGGCAGGTGACATACATCTGGGAGGCGAAGGTCGCGTCGCGACGCTTGGCCTCTTCCACGTCGTGGCGCGGACGCTTCAGCCGGTACTCACTGCCGATGAAGTGCAGCTCGAGCTTGCCGGTGTAGTCGGTGATCGGGGAGAAGCTCTCCAGTTCCTCGATCAGGCCCTTCTCCAGGAACCACTTGAAGCTCGCCCGCTGTACCTCCACCAAATCGGGCAGGTAAGTGACGGTCTTGGCGACCTGGATCGCGCTGCTCATGCGGTGAACCTGCAGGAACGGGTTGGGGGAGGTAAGGCCGGCCGGTCCGGAAACCCGGTCGTTGAACGGCGCCGACACGAACAGCCGTCCCCCATCAGGGGAACGGCTGCGCGAACGGCGCGCACTTCAACGGACTCGCTTCAGGGCTTCAGGCGTCGACAACAAGGGAGCGGGACCGCTTCCAGGCCAATGAAACATCATACATTGTGTAGCGGCAGCCCAAACAGCGCACTGGCATTGGCGCTGCTGGTATTGGCCACCGCGTGGAGGCTCTCGCCCCGCAGTTCGGCCACCTTCTCCGCCACTGCCGCCACATAGGCAGGCTCGTTGCGCTTGCCCCGCCGCGGCACCGGGGCCAGGAAGGGGCAGTCGGTTTCCACCAAGTAGCGATCCGCCGGCACCTGGCGGGCGCAGGCATGGGTGGCATCGGCCTTGGGGAAGGTGACCACCCCGCTGAAGCTGATGTAGAAGCCGAGCTCCAGGAAGGCGGCCATCTCCTCAGGCGTGCCGCCCCAGCAGTGCATCACGCCTCGGGGGCAAGTGCCGGCCTCGGCGCGCCGGTGCAGCTCGGCCAGCATCGGCTCGGCCGCATCGCGGCAGTGGATGATCACCGGCAGATCGAGCTCCATCGCCAGGTCGAGCTGGGGGCCCAGCACGGCGAGCTGCTCGTCGAGGTTCTTGTCGCGGAAGAGGTCGAGGCCCAGCTCGCCAATGGCCACCACCCGGTCGTCTGAGCGGGCGGCCTCCCGCAGCACCTGCTGGGTGCCGGCCTCCCAGTGCTGGGTGTCCAGCGGATGGACGCCCACGGAATACCGCATCTCCGGGAAGCGATCGGCCAGCGCCCGGATGGCCGGGATCTCCGAGGGCTCCACACAAGCGTGGACCAGCGACCTCACACCGGCTTCGCGCCAGCGCTCAGCCACAGCATCCAGATCGTCGTCGAAATTGCGGAAGACGATGTGGCAGTGACTGTCCACCAGCGGTGGTGCCGGCGGGGCTGGAACTGCCTTCTCCGTGAGTTCAGCCATGGCGGATTCCGACGCGCTGGACGCCGCCATGGTGACGAATGGCCTCAGGCCTTGGCGGGCTCGATGGCCTTCTTGACGGCCACGCTCAGGCGCGACTTCTGGTTGGCGCCGGTGTTGCGGTGCAGCACACCCACCTTCACGGCCTTATCGATCTTGCTGAAGGCAGCGCTCATGGTTTTCTGCACGGCCTCCTTGGCGGAATCACCGGGCTCCTGGGCGTAGGCCGAGCAAGCGGTGAGGCAGCGCTTCATCAGGGTGCGCACCGCCGACTTGTAGGAGCGGTTCCGCAGACGGTTGCGCTCGGCGATCTCGATACGCTTTTTGGACGACTTGTTATTGGCCACAGGCGTTCGGGCGCTGGTTCGGCAAACGAAGATCCTACCCGCAGGGGCTCCGGGCGCCTGAAAGCCGGGCCCTAGCTTGTACAACTCAGCAATCTGCCGGCCCATGGCCACCGCCACCCTGGCGATCACCTGCCTGCGTGATGCCCATGCTGCCGCGGAGCGGTTGGAAGCGATCGCGGGCCGCACTGGCGGCGGCCGGATGGCCGAGGAGGCCGCCCGCGTAGACGCCATCCTTGAGCAGGTGCAGCGCGACGGCGATGCCGCCCTGCTCGAGCTCACCGAGCGCTTCGACGGCGTACGGCCCGATCCACTGCGGATTCCAGAAGAACGGCTCCGGCAGGCCTGGGACAGCTGTGTGCCCGAACTTCGCCAAGCCCTGGAGCTGGCCCACCAGCGAATCCTGGCCTTCCACGAACGGCAGCGCCCGGCCGACCTGGCCGTGACCGGTCCCCACGGCGAACTGCTGGGCCGGCGCTGGCGCCCCGTGGAGCGCGCCGGCCTCTACGTGCCCGGCGGCCGCGCTTCCTACCCCAGCACCGTGCTGATGAACGCCGTGCCAGCGATCGTGGCCGGTGTGGAGCGGGTGGTGATGGTGACGCCGCCGGGCCCCGGCGGCGAACCCAACGCCACGGTGCTGGCGGCGGCCCACCTGGCCGGCGTGCGCGAGGTGTATCGGGTGGGCGGCGCCCAAGCCGTGGGGGCTCTCGCCTTCGGCACCGAGAGCATCCCGCGGGTGGATGTGATCACCGGCCCGGGCAACCTCTACGTGACCCTGGCCAAGAAGGCCGTGTACGGCCGGGTGTCGATCGATTCGCTCGCCGGCCCCAGCGAGGTGCTCGTGATCGCCGACCACACCGCCGATCCCCACCTGGTGGCGGCCGACCTGCTGGCCCAGGCCGAGCACGACCCCTTGGCGGCCGCGATCCTGCTCACCACCAGCGAGGCGCTGGCCGCTGCCGTGCCCGCAGCCCTCGAGGAGCAGTTGGCCGGCCACCCCCGCGCCGCGATCACCCGCCAGGCCATTGAGGAGTGGGGCCTGATCGTGGTGTGCGACTCGCTGGCCACCGCCGCCAGCCTGAGCGACCGCTTCGCCCCCGAGCACCTGGAGCTGCTGGTGGAGGATCCCGAGCCCCTGGCCGATCGGATCCAGCACGCCGGCGCCATCTTCATGGGCCCCCACACCCCCGAGGCCGTGGGCGACTACCTGGCCGGTCCGAACCACACCCTGCCCACCTCCGGCACGGCCCGCTTCGCCGGGGCCCTGTGCGTGGAAACCTTCCTGCGCCACACCTCCCTGATCCGCTTCAACCAGGCGGCCCTGGAGGCCACTGGCCCGGCTGTGGTGACCCTGGCTGAGAGCGAAGGCCTGCACAGCCACGCCGAATCGGTGCGGCGCCGGCTGGCCTGAGGGCTCAGCCCATCAGGTTGATCCGGTAGAGCACGTCTTCGAGGGCATCGGCAGCCAGCACCCCGGCGTAACGCTGGGGCCGCTCGGGGCCCACGCAGCTGGCCAGCGGACTCAGCACCGTGGAGGGGCGCGGGTGGCAGAACTGCACCACGCTCATCCGGCTGTCGCTCCAACCCTCGGCCGCCACCACCCGGTGCCAGCCGCTGGGGATGCGGCCATTGCTGAGGTGCTCGAGCATCAGGCCGCTGTTCACGATCACCTGGCCGTCGGGGGCGAGGGCATCCACCCAGTCGCCATTCACCTCCACCTGCAGGCCCGGAGCGGTGGCGCGGGGGAGGGCTGTGATCAGGTTGATGTCGGCGTGGGCGGCGGCCCACACATGGCCGCCGGGGGGCGCAGCCGCCATCGGCGGGTAGTGGATGGCGCGGGTGAGGGTGGGGGCATCGCTCACCACCGCATCGAAAAAGGTGGGGTGGGCACCGAGGCCGGTGGCGATCACCCGCAGGAAACGGCGCTGCAGCTCGGCGATGGCGTGGTGGAAGGTTTCCAGCACCGCCGTGATGCCGGGAACGGCCGCCTCGGGCAGCAGCTGCTCGGGATAGAGCAACGGAAAGCGACGCCGCAGGGGGTGGGCGGCCGGCAGCGGCGCGGCCCAGTTGAGCATCTCCTTCCAGTCGGCCCGGCTCTCGCCGGCGGCCGTCTCCACCAGGGTTCCGGTGTAGCCGGTCTGACCGCAGGCTTCCGGCACCCGGAAGGGCTGCTTGCGCTCCTGCTCCAGGGCAAAGAACTGCCCAAGCAGCCCGTAGGCCTCATCGAGCAGGTCGGCCGGCAGGTCGTGGGTGGTGAGCACGAAGCCGGTGCCGAGGCTGCGCATCACCCCATCCACCACCGCCGCCTGGCGCTCGGCACTGCCGCGCTCGAAGGCGAGCAGATCAACCTCCAGGATTTCGGGCTGGGCCATGGGAAGCAGGTGGCGATCAGGCAGGGGTGAGGCGGCAGCGCAGCAGGGCCAGGGCCTCATCGGGCAGGCCCAGGAAGCGATCCAGCCAGGCTTCACCGCAGGGCTGCACCACCGCCACCCCCACCAGAAAGGCTTCCCCGGAGGCATCGAGGGGCGAGCCGCTGGCCTGGTGGCGGCGCCCCTGCACTGCTCCGCTCTGCAGCGAGCAATCGATCACCAGATCCGGGGCGGTGTAAGTGCCGATGCTGAAGCGGAAACGCGCGCGGAACTGGAGCCGCAGCTCACCGCTGGCGGGATGCAGGGTGCCGGCCAGCTGCTCGGGATGGATCGCGATCGCCAGCCCCGGCGGCAGCGGCAGCCCCAAAAAGCGGGTGGTGCGGCAACACAGCGGCGGGATCCGCAGGCCCTCCGGATCGAAGCTGAGGGGGCGCAAGCCATCGGTGTTGTCAGGCCCAAGGCGGCCGAGCCCCCCGCCGCCGCGCCCGTCGTAGCGGAAACGGGGGTAGCGGCCGATGGCCAGCCCGCAGCCCTCGAGGGTGGTGAGCTGGAAGGCCGACTCCTCTGTCATTGGGTTCAGCCCTGGCGCAGGGCATCCAGATGGCCGGTGCCGTGGAGATCCACCAGGGCGTCGTAGCCCCCGATCGGCTCCCCATCGATGAACACCTGGGGGAAGGTGGTGCGGCCACTGAGCTGGTGAATGCGATCGGCCTGCTCCTGGCTCTCGATCTGCTCCACCACATGGGGGATGGCCAGGGTGCGCAGCAGGCGCAGGGCACGGGCGGAAAAGGGACAGCCCGGCAACACGGCGATCCCCACCCGGGGCTCAGCTGTGGCAAGGGGGGCCGCCGCGGCCGGCTCGGCAGGAATGCCGGCATCCAGCAGCCCCACCAGCAGATCGGCGCCGCCCAGCACCCGGCTGCCGGGCTCCAGGTGGCCGCCCCACACCTGGCAAGCACCATCGGAAACGCTGAGGTGCAGGTGCACGCCCTCCGGCGCCAGGGTGCCGTTGAGGGTGATGATCTCCAGCTCGCCCGTGAGCACGGTGGGCTGGCTCTGGCCCGGGCACTGGAAGGCCGCCTGGGAGAGGTTGCCCACCACGCCGAGCACGAAGCCGGAGGCCTGCTCCTCCCGCGCGAGCTGCTGCAGGGTGTGGCGCAGGTCGCTGCCTGGATCGAGGTGCAGGCGCAGGGTGCGCATGGGGCCGGCCGGGACGCTGGCCGGAACGCTACGTGCCCGCCAGCCGGCAATCGCGCTGGGCCAGCACCAGGGCCTGGCGTTTGCCGTCGCGGTCGATGGGCTGGGGATCGAACTGGTCGTCGCTCACATCAAACCGGCCCGAGGCGCAGTCGAGCTGAAGCTTGCGGCTGGTGTAGCGGCCGTAGGCGCGCCCCTTGCCCTGCTGCATGGCCATGCCCAGGCACTGATCGGTGGAGCCCCAGATGCAGCTGGCGGCGCCGAGCAGGCCGCCGAGCAGGTTGGTGGCCACCTGATTCGAACGGTCGATCTCGAAGCGGCGCACCTCGTACACGCGCGGCTCTGCCGTGAGGGGACGGCTGAAGGTTTCGCGGGTGTCCACAGTCCAGTCGCCCAACTTCTGGCCGGGGCTGAGCTGGGTGGCGATGCCAGCGGTGAGCGCCTCGAAGCGATCCTTCGGATAGCCGTGATGGCTGGGGTTGATGCGCTCGTAATCGCCCAGCTCGAACATCAGGTTGGCGCTGCGGGTGAAGTCGTCGATGCCCATGGCGCCGCTGGCCAGCAGCCAGCCCAGGGCCATGCCGGTGCGCCAGTCGGAGGCGAGCTCCTCCTGCTTCACCGTGAGCCCCATCCCGCCCCGGTAGGGCCCCAGCCCCAGGCTCCTGTTCACGTGGTGCCCCCACTCGTGGGCGAGCACGGCCAGATCGAGACTGAGCAGGTCGCGGTCGCTCAGGCCCCGGGCAGAGCGCATGCTCTTGCGCAGATTCATCGCCATGGCGATCTCCCTGCTCTGGGGGCAGTAGAAGGCCATCGGGTGCTGCACCAGCCCCACACCACAGCCGCTGGCGCGATCCCCGGCGAAAAGAAGCCCCGGCTTCTCGATTGTTTTGCCCTGGGCCGCCGCCTGCTCGCTCCAGTAGCGATGCAGCAGGTTGTGGGCAGCCTCCAGGTAACGACGGCGCAGCTCCGCACCACTGCCCTCACCAACCCGCACCTGCTCAAGGCTGCGGGCCTGCTCGGCGAGGGGCTTCTCGGGGGGCGTGGGCAGGGGGCCCGGCCAGCGGGCCAGGCCCGCCAAAGGAGTGAGCGCCAGGGCGATCACGGCGGCCAGCTCCGGCACCATCCGGCGGTGAGACAACCACAGCGCCATCCCGTCAACGCCCCGCAGCACTCGCTGAATTCTGCTGGCATCGGGCCCCATTGCCGCACCGCGGGGCCGTGGCTAGGCCGGTGGCAGTGCGCCGGTTCGTGATGACACTCGACAGCCACCGCGAGGAACTGATCGCCACCGCCAACCTGCTGGCCACTGCCGGCAAGGGTCTGCTGGCCGCCGATGAATCCACCGGCACGATCGGCAAACGCTTCGCCCCGATCAACCTCGAGAACAACGAGGACAACCGCCGCGCCTACCGCAGCCTGCTGGCCACCACCCCGGGGCTGGGGGACTTCGTGAGCGGGGTGATCCTGTTTGAGGAGACGCTCTTTCAGGACGGCACCGACGGCACGCCGATCGTGGAGCACTTCCGCCGCCAGGGGATCGTGCCCGGCATCAAGGTGGATCAGGGGGTGCAGCCCCTGGCGGGAGCCCTCGAGGGTGAAACCTTCACCTGCGGGCTGGTGGGCCTACAGGAACGGGCAGCCCGTTACTACGCCCGGGGGGCACGCTTCGCCAAATGGCGGGCCGTGCTGCGGGTGAGCGGCGATGGGGCACCGTCGGCCCTGGCCACCCGGGAGAACGCCTGGGGGCTGGCCCGCTACGCCCGCACCGTGCAGGAGGAGGGGCTCGTGCCGATCGTGGAGCCGGAGGTGCTGATGGACGGCGACCACACCATCGCCACCACCGCTGCGGCCCAGGAGCGGGTGCTGCGGGAGGTGTACGCCGCCCTGGCCGAGAACGGCGTGCTGCTGGAGGGCACCGTGCTCAAACCGGCGATGACCACGGCCGGGGCCTCCCACCAGGGGGGCCAGCGGCCGGAGCAGGTGGCCGAGCTCACGGTGCGCACCCTGGCCCGCACCGTGCCCCCGAGCGTGCCGGCGGTGCTGTTCCTCTCCGGCGGCCTGGGCGAGGAGGAGGCCAGCGTGTATCTCAACGCCATCAACCAGGCCGCCCAGAAAGCCCGGGCTCCCTGGCACCTGGGCTTCTCCTTTGGCCGCGCCCTGCAGCACTCCTGCCTGCGCCAGTGGGGGGGCACAAACCAGGAGGCCGGCCAGCGCGCCCTGCTGGCCAGAGCCCAGGCCAACGGGGAGGCCAGCCGCGGCAGCTACACCCCAGGCTCCCAGCCCTCCCTCGACGGCAGCTTGTTCGTGGCGGATTACGCCTACTGAGCAGCACCGCCCGGGTGGGGGGATGATCAGCCCAGAGAACGGCCGCAGGCCATGGGCTTCACCCTGATCACCGGGGCCTCAAGCGGTATCGGCGAAGCCCTGGCCCGGGCCCTAGCGGCCCGGGCAACGCCGTTGGTGCTCACCGCACGCCGCCTGGAACGGCTCGACGCGCTGGCCGCGGAGCTGCGCAGCCGGCACGGGATCGAGGTGATCGCCATTCCCGCCGACCTGGCCGATCCCCGCGGCCCCCAGCTGCTGCTGGAGGCGATCCAGGCACAGGGGCTGGAGATCGATGGGCTGGTGAACAACGCCGGCTTCGGCCTGCGCGGCGACTTCCACGCTCAGCCCTGGGAACGGGCCGAGGCGATGCTCCAGTTGATGGTGAACGCGCCGGTGCAGCTCACCGGCGCCCTGCTACCTGCCATGCGAGCCCGGGGGCGCGGCCGGATCGTGAACGTGGCCTCCCTGGCCGGGCTGGTGCCGGGGCTGCCGGGCAGCACGCTCTACAGCGCCAGCAAGGCATTCCTGATCCGCTTCTCCCAGTCGCTGGCGGCGGAAAACCGCGAGCACGGCATCCAGGTGATGGCGCTCTGCCCCGGCTACGTGCGCAGCGAGTTCCACGCCGTGCTGGGGGTGGAGGAGCGGATGCGGAAGCTGCCGGGGCTGTTCTGGATGGACGCCGACGCGCTGGCCGAGCGCACCCTCATCGCCCTGGATCAGCAGCGCGTGGTGGTGGTGCCCGGCCGCGTGAACCAACTCATCGCCGCCCTGGCCCGGCTGCTGCCCGATGGGGCGGCCGGCGCCCTCAGCGCGGCCTTCTCCCGTCGCTACCGGCGCGAACCATGAACAACCTCGGCCACGAACTGGCCCTGCAGCTGGCGCTGTTTATCGCGTCCCTGGTGGCGAACCTGCTCTCGGCCCTGGCGGGGGGCGGCGCCGGCCTGGTGCAACTGCCGATTCTGATCCTGCTGGGCCTGCCCTTTCCGCTGGCTCTGGCCACCCACAAGGTGGCAAGCGTGGCGCTTGGCGTTGGGGCCACCCTGCGCCATGCGCGCGAGCGCTCCCTGAACCCGCGCTTTGCAGCCTTGATCCTGGTGTGCGGGCTACCGGGGGTGTTCCTGGGGGCCAAGGTGGTGCTGAGTGTGCCGGCCCAGGTGCTCACCCTGCTACTGGCGGTGCTCACCATCGGCCTGGGGCTCTACTCGCTGGCCAACCCCGGCCTGGGCACCACCAGCACCCCGAAGCAACACAACCGCCATGGCCTGGCGGTGGGCGGCGCCGGCCTGTTCGGGATCGGGGTGCTGAACGGCTCACTCACCTCCGGCACGGGCCTGTTCGTCACGATGTGGCTGGTGCGCTGGTTTGGCCTCGACTACAGCCGCGCCGTGGCCTACACGCTGATCCTGGTGGGACTGTTCTGGAACGGCACCGGAGCCCTGACGCTGGGGCTGCAGGGGCAGATCGCCTGGCGCTGGCTACCGATGCTGCTGGCGGGCTCGATCACCGGTGGCTACCTGGGGGCCCACCTGGCGATTGCCAAGGGGAGCACGGTGGTGAAGCGCGCCTTCGAGATCCTGTCCCTGGCGATGGGTGTATCGCTGCTGGCTAAAGCGTTTTAAACCCAGCGTTCTGAACCAAAGCTTTCTGAACGCCCAGCAACCGGGCCCGCAGGCCAGCCCTAGCGTTCAGCTTCCTGCACTCCCGCCATGCAGAGCAGCGTGGTGCTGCAGAACCTGCTCTCCCCCCCGGTGCTGTTCTTCGTGCTGGGGATGGCGGCGGTGCTGCTGCGCTCCGACCTAGAGATCCCGGCACCGCTGCCGAAGCTCTTCTCCCTCTATCTGCTGCTCTCGATCGGCTTCAAGGGCGGCGTGGAACTGCAGCACAGCGGCCTGAACCAGCAGGTGCTGCTCACGATCGG
>JBBASQ010000004.1:15747-17333 GCA_040399185.1 Prochlorococcaceae cyanobacterium | reverse complement strand
GTGCTGCATGAGGCGTTCCTCAACAGCTCGGTGCTGCTGCTGCTCGGCAGCCTGCTGATCGGCCTGCTGAGCGCCGCCTTCAGCCCATCGGGCATGGCCAAGATGGAGCCGTTCACAGGCGGGCTGTTTTACGGCGCCCTGAGCTTCTTCCTGCTCGACATGGGCATCGTGGCTGCCCAACGCCTGCAGGACCTGCGCAAGGCCGGCGCCTTCCTGGTGGGGTTCGCGCTGCTGGCGCCGCTGGCCCATGCGCTGGTGGGACTGGGCATCGCCAGGCTGCTGGGTCTGCCCCAGGGCGATGCGCTGCTGTTCATGGTGCTGTGCGCCAGCGCCTCCTACATCGCGGTGCCGGCGGCGATGCGGATGAGCGTGCCCCAGGCCAACCCGAGCCTCTACATCTCCTCGGCGCTTGGCCTCACCTTCCCGTTCAACATCGTGATCGGCATCCCGCTGTACATGGCCCTGGTGCAGCGCGTGATCCCGGTGGTCCCTTAAGCCATGAAACGCCTCGATCTGATCATTCCCGAACTCGAGCTCGACCGGGTGCGGCGGGCCCTGCGCCAGGTGGGCGTACCCGGCTACAGCGTGATGCGCCATGTGACGGGCTACGGGGCGGCGGGCGTGGTGTCGGAGGGGCTGGAGGTGAGCGGCACCGGGGCCAATGCCCACGTGATCGTGTTCTGCGAGCCGGCCCTGCTCGAGAGCCTGCGGCAGGCGATCCATCCGCTGCTGGGCACCTACGGCGGGGTGGCCTTCGTGGGCGACGCCGAACCGCTCTAGGCCAGGCAGTGGCATCGTGGGGCCCGCGTTGACGCCCCCGCCATGACCGTTCCCGCCCTGCCCGCCGTCGTGACGCTGGCCGCCCTGATCACCTATCAGGGCACGGCCATGGCGGTGGGCCAGGCGCGGGTGAAGCACAAGGTGATGCCCCCAGCCACCAGCGGCCCTGAGGAATTCGAGCGGGCCCTGCGGGTGCAGCAGAACACCCTGGAGCAGCTGGTGTTCTTCCTGCCCACCTTCTGGCTCGCCGCCCTGATGGGCAACGAAACCTGGGCCTCGCTGCTGGGCTTCATCTGGGTGGGCGGGCGCGTCGCCTACGGCATCGGCTACCGCCAGGCCCCCGGCAAGCGCGGCCCTGGGTTCGGCATCAGCTTCCTGTGCAGCGTGGCCCTGCTGGTGATGGCAATCGTGGGCCTGTTCAGCTGATCGGCTCACTGATCGGCTCGAGGTAGAGCCACTCCCCAGCCGGGCCGCGTCCAAACCGCGAGCACTCGCGCATCACCCCGGCCTCACCGCTGCGGGAGCGCCAGCGGGCCTCGAAGGTCACGGTGCCGGTGGCGTCCTGTGGGCCGCCGGCTTCGGTGGCCCGCACGCTGAGCCCCAGCCACTGCACCCCCCGCGTACTGACCTGCAGCTCGCGGCGCCGCTGGCGGGGATCGCGGCCCGGCTCGGGGTGGGTGCGCAGCAGGTGGTCGATCGCCTGCGGGGAACGGCTCGCGAGGGCAAAGGCGCTGTAGCGCGATCGCATCAACTGCTCAGCCGTGTGGGCTGGCTGGCCAGCCTCAATCAGAGGCCCGCAGCAGGAG
>JBBASQ010000004.1:14581-15647 GCA_040399185.1 Prochlorococcaceae cyanobacterium | reverse complement strand
CCTGGCTCAGAGCCCCTCAAAGCGCACGTTGAGGTTGAGCTTTCCAGGCCCCAGGGCCGTGGACTGAAGGATCAGGGCAGCGGTCTTGCCGCCAGGGGTGCCATCCACGCTGGTGCCCGACGGGGGATCCATCACAAGGTTGAAGCCCCAGGCGCCCGAAACGGTGTTGATGGTGCGCTCCTTGTAACCCTGCTGTTCCAGGGCGCCACGCACCTTGGTGAAGAGTGCCTCGGGCGTTCCGCCCACCTGGCCGTTGAGGCTGGCCTGGCCGATGGCATTGGCGGCAAACAGGGGAGCCAGCTTTCCACTCACGGGCAGCTTGAGACTGCTCAACAGCACTGATGCCGGTGCAGCGATGGCGGGGAGACCCAGCAGCAACGACGCAGCACCGGCGATAAGGCCGGCTTGCAGGGGCCTGAACAGACGCATGCGGATGGAAGCGACTCCGGCCCAACCGTATGCAGCCTCAGCCGATCCCGCCACCCATCCGCTCAGGCCACGAACCTGCCGTAAAGCCAGCGCACAAAACCGCCCACCAGGGGCACCGGTTCGAAGGTGGGCCCCACGAAATCGAAGTAGTCGCGGTGCTCGGTGATCCGGCCGTCGGCGCCGAAGCGCAGGCAGGTGACGCCGGGATAGATGAACTCGATGCCCTTGATCTTCAGGCCCATCCGCCATTCCACAAAGGCGGTGTCCCCCTGCAGCGCCACCTCACCCGGCTCAAGGAACACGTCGTCGCAGCGCTTGATCAGCCCTTCCTGCGCCGCGATGTAGGCCTCGATGCCGTGCTTCTCCTGGGTGGGGTCCTTGAAGTGCACATCAGGCGCATACACGGCACGCCACTGGTCCGGCGTGGGCCCGGCCACGCCATAGGGCTTGGTGAACAGGGCCCGCAGCTTGTCGGCGTCGAACGGCGGGGTGAAGGCGTCGGTCATGGGGTTAGGCGAGTTCGCCGTAGTCGCGGAGCAGGGCAATCACGGCATGGAGCCGTCGCCGGGTGTCGGCACCGGGCTCGAGGGTGTGTTCGAGCTGGGCCAGAGCGCAGCGAGTCTGGCGTTGAGCTCTT
>JBBASQ010000004.1:1465-14481 GCA_040399185.1 Prochlorococcaceae cyanobacterium | reverse complement strand
AGGTGGGGTGCTCGGGGTCCTCCAAGCTCCACCACCACTTGCCGTCGGTGAAGCTCGGGGCACCGGCGTTGTTGGTGCGCGGCAGCTGCAGGGTGATGTCGCGCCACTGCAACACCACAAAGGCACCGGGCACCGTGCCGCCGCTGGTGTTGGGAATGGCGAAGGTGTCAACGGCGCCGTTGTTCACCAGGGCACTGAGGGGTTCTCCACCGCAGCGGTAGGCGATCGGCTCGGGAAACCCACTGTCGGCCCGCACCGCCAACGGTGCCAGCAGCAGAACGAACAGAACGGCAAGAGCGCGGAGCATCAGTGACGGGAGTTGGGGTAGCTGCTGAGGGAGCGGAACATCAGGCCCGCTCCGGCGGCGATCATCACCACCATGGTGAGCAGGCTCCACAGGCTGGTGGTGCGGAAGCTGAACACCAGGCTCTGCAGAACTCCGGCAGTCACGGCCGCCAGCGACGCCCAGATCAGAAACCAGCCCGCCTTCTTGTAGAGGTCGGCGAACAGCAACGCCACGCCGATGGCCAGCGGAATCATCAGCAGGCCAAAGCCCTCACCCACACCGCGGGCCAGCACACCGCTGAACCAGGAGCCGTAACGGCCACCGGTGCCGATCCCGAAGCGCAGGGCCGAACCCACCATCACCTGGTTGGTGAACAGGAAGATCCCCGCACCAAACAGGCAGCCACCGATCAGGAACTGGAGGAAGTCGTTGGCGGGGTTGCGGGGAGCCATGACACGGCCGTGAGTCACGCTGCCACTGTGATGGGCCCGGGCCGATGCTGCATCTGAGCTGGTGGTTGAGCTGGCTGCTGCTGCTCACAGCCGGTGCCGCGGCCGCCGGTCTGGTGATCCTGATCGTCGCCACGGTGGTGGTGTTCAGCCGGGCCCCGAAGCTGGGTGAGCAGGCCGACCCGCTGCCCGAGGGCTCGCTCACCGTGGTGGTGCCCGCCTACAACGAAGCGGCCAACATCGCCGCCTGCATCGGCAGCGTGCTGGCCAGCTACTCCCCCTGCCCTAGCTGGCAGGTGCTGCTGGTGGACGACCGCTCCACCGACGACACCGTCGCCATCGCCCGAGCAACGGCAACCCAGGCCGGGGCCACAGGCGAGCGCTTCACGGTGCTGGATGCGGGACCGCGGCCGGAAGGTGAGCGCTGGGTGGGCAAGAACTGGGCCTGCAGCCGCGCCATGGAGCAGGTGCACAGCGAGTGGGTGCTGTTCATCGATGCCGATGTGCGCCTGCAACCGACCACCCTGCAGCGCGCCCTGCAGCAGGCCGTGCGTGATAGCGCCGATCTGCTGAGCCTGGCGCCGCGGCTGCAGTGCGGCTGCCTGGCGGAATGGATGGTGCAACCGGTGATGGCCAGCCTGCTGGGATTGGGCTTCCCCATCCGCGCCGCCAACGATCCAGCCGATCCCACCGCCTTCGCGGCCGGGCCGTTCATGTTGTTTCGCCGGTCGGCCTACGACGCCATCGGCGGCCACCGGGCCCTGGCAGAGGAGGTGGTGGAAGACCTGGCCCTGGCCCGGCGGATCAAGGGCGCAGGGCTGCGGCTGCGCTACCTGCTGGGGCTCGATGCGGTGGACCTGCGGATGTACCAGTCGTTCGGGGCGTTGTGGGAGGGCTGGAGCAAGAACTGGTTCGTGGGGCTCGACCGGGATGTGGCCAAGGCCCTCGGCGCTGCGGGCGTGGTGGTGCTGATGTTCAGCGGGCCCTGGCTGCTGGCCCCCGCCTCTGCCATCGGCGCCCTGCTGCTGCCGGATCAGCGCCCACTGCTGCTCGCCGCCCTTGCTGTGGCCCTGCTGGGCATCGCCCTGCAGTTCGCCCAACGCCTCTGGACCCGCCGCGCCTTCCAGGTGCCGCTCACCTACTGGTGGCTGATGGGGGCCGGCGGGCTGGTGATCGGCGCCCTCGGCCCCACCTCGGTGTGGCGCACCCTCACCGGCCGAGGCTGGACCTGGAAAGGGCGGTCGCTGGCGTAATCCGCCAGGCTGAACGTCGCTGAGGGCTGCAGCCATGGCAACCACCGAGGCATCGCCGGTGCTGGTGTTCGACGGGGGCTGCGTGTTCTGCCGGCACTTCGCGGAACTGAGCGAACTGCGCAGCGGCATCCCGGGGCTCACGATCCGCGACGGACGCGCAGACCACGGCCTGCGCCGGGAACTGGCCGATCGCGGCTTCCCGCTGCGCGATGGAGCCGTGGTGCTGGTGGGCGATCAGGTGCTGCACGGAGCTGATGCGATCCAGTGGCTGTGCGAGCGGATGGCACCCAGCGCCGCCCTGCTGCAACTGCTCACACCCCTGCTCGCCACCCCCACCCGGGCCCGGCGCATCTACCCCCTACTGCTGCTCGCCCGCCGCATGGCCCTGGCCGTGCGCGGACTGCCGGTGGATCCAGACACTCGCAAGCCATGACCACCCCAACCGACACCCCCCGCATCGTGAACGGCGCAGACGATGCGGCCGCCACGGTGCTGCTGGCCCATGGGGCCGGGGCGCCGATGGATAGTCCATTCATGGCAGCAATGGCGGAGGGACTGGCGACGCTCGGGTGGCGGGTGGTGCGCTTCGAGTTTCCGTACATGGCGCGCCAGCGGGTTACCGGAAAGAAGGCAGCGCCGGATCGGATGCCAGTGCTGCAGGACTGCTTCCGCAACCAGGTGGAGCTGGAGCGTGAGCGGGGGAATGGGCCGCTGGTGATCGGGGGAAAGTCGATGGGTGGGCGGATCGCGAGCCTGCTGGCCGATGGGCTGGCGGTGCAGGGTTGCCTGTGCCTTGGCTATCCCTTCCATCCCCCGGGCAAACCGGAGCAACTACGCACGGAGCACCTGGCCGCACTCACCACGCCCACGCTGATCCTGCAGGGCGAGCGCGACAGCTTCGGGCGCCGCGGCGAAGTGGAGAGCTACCCGCTCTCGCCGCAGATCCAGGTGCAGTGGCTCACCGCCGGCGACCACAGCTTCAAGCCCACCAAAAGCTCAGGCCTCAGCGAAGCCGAAAACTGGCAGACGGCGATCAACTGCGCCGATCAGTTCCTGCAGGGTCTGCTGCCGTGAACCACGCCGCCCTGGGGAGCACCGCGGCCCCAGAGCCCAACTACTTGCTGTAGTTCTCGAGCTTCTCGATGCCCTGGCGCAGCAGTTGCTGGCCCTGCTCGAGCATGCGCTGGCGATCGCTGCGGAACTGGCAGCTGGCCGTGCGGACCTGAACGGTCTTGCTGAAGGGCACGTACCAGATGGCGTCAAGCTTGCAGAAGTTGCGGCCCTGCTTGGCGGGCACGTCTTCCAGCAGCTCCCCGCTGAAGCAGCGGTAGCCGGCCTTGTTCTTGCCTTCGCGCATGCAGGTGCCCAGGTTCTTCACGAACAGGGGGCGACCGTCCTGCTTGAACGTCTGGTTGGCGAAGCCGGCAAACGACACCGGATTGAAGCTGAACGGTGCCGCCTGGGCAGCGCCACTCCACACAGACAGCACCAGGGCAGAAGGCACCACGGCAGAGAGGCAGAAGCGACGCACCGGTTCAGCCATCACAAGGGAGCGCAATTATCGGCTCACTCCGACTGCGGCAGGAGGGACTGCAGGGTGATCGCGCCGAGGCAGGCTGTTCGCACCGCCCAACCGCCCGCAGCCCGATGGACACGCCCGCGCCTGAGTGGATGCCGGAGGAGTGCCGGCGCACCTATCCGGGGTGGGTGCAGCGCAAGGCGGTCACGCTGTGCAAACGGGATCAGAAACGCGGCGGCACGGGGAACGTGCAGCAGTACCGGCTGGCGATCCACGAAACGGTGGTGGCGAGCGGGGGGCGCGACCATTGGACCGGCGAGGAGCTCGACTGGCACTTGATCGGCACGTACGACAACCGCGAGGCTGCCGAGGGAAAAGGCGCGCACAAAAAGCAGTACGCCCTGCTCCCCACAATCGACCACCGCTCCAACAACCCGGAGCCAGACTTCGTGATCTGCGCCTGGCGCACCAACGATGCCAAGCACGACATGACGCCCGAGGAACTGCTGGCGTTCTGCGAGGCCGTGATCCGGCACAGCCCCAACTGGCCTTCCCAGGCCTGACGCCCAACAATGAACCGACGCACGCTGCTGATCCAGCTTCTGGGGGTGGGCGCGGCGAGCCTGAGCGGCAGCCGGCCCGTTCGCGCGCGAAGCCAGCCAGCCGGGCGCCCATTCCCACCGCTGCTGGGGCCCCTTCCGCTGGAGAGCGATGGCCTCAGCGCGGAGCAGCAGCGACGCCACTACGCGCGCCTGGCCATTGCCGATCGGATGGTGGTGCCGAGGGGCTACCGCAGCGAGCTGTTGCTGTGCTGGGGCGACCGGCTCGGCTCCGGGCACTTTGGCTTCAACAACGACTACCTGGCGTTCGAAGCACTCGATGCGAACCGGGCCCTGCTCACGGTGAACTTCGAATACATCAGTGCACGCACCTGGGTGGCCGGCTACCGCGAGGCCATCGGCACGGCGCTGCCATTTGAGGAACTGCGGCAGGGTCTGGCCGCCCGCGGCGGGCGGGTGGATGCCGGTGCACTGCCCGCCAACGATCCGCTGCTCCCCTCCCTGCTGGCGGTGGCCGAAGCCGCCATGGCAGACCTGGGCATTGGCGTGGCCCAGATCGAACGCAGCGGCAACGGCGACTGGCGCCATCAGCCCGGGCGCCTGGAGCGGCGGATCACGGGGCTCAGCGGTTTGCGCAACCCCCAGGAGCTGCTGCGCACCACCGGTCCGGCAGCGGCAGTGTTCCGGCGGCGGCAGCGCCGCGGCTACGACGATGGCCTGGGCGACCAGGTGATCGGCACCTTCGCCAACTGCGCCGGCGGCCAGACGCCCTGGGGCACGGTGCTCTCGGCGGAGGAAAACATCCAGAGCCAGGTGGTGGAGCGGGTGTATGCCGACGGCTCCTCGCCCTCACCCGCCGAGCGGCCCTTCAGCTTCGATGGCAACCGCATCGACGGACTGGGCAATCCATTCGGCCTGGCCGGCAACAAATACGGCTGGATGGTGGAGCTGGATCCACGCCGGCCGGAGCAGCCGGCCGTGAAGCACACCTGGCTGGGGCGCTGCCGCCATGAGGCCGTGGCCGTGAAGGCCCGCCCCGGGGAGCCCCTGGTGGTGTATTCCGGCTGCGACCGCCATGGCGGTCACCTCTACCGGTTTGTGAGCGCGGAGCGGGTGGGCAACCCGGCCGATCGCACCAATTCCCGGCTCCTGGAGCGCGGCCGCCTCGAGGCGGCGGTGTTCAACGCCGATGGCAGCGGCCGCTGGGTGGCCCTGGCGCCCGACACCCCACTGGCGCCACTGCCGCCCAGCCACTACGAGCGCTTCGGCCTGCGCCAGGCCTGCCTGGTGCCGCACCGCGATCGCAGCCAGCCGGGCGCCGAGGCCCTGGCCAGCGATGGGGAGCTGGCCAGCTATCTGGAACGCCATCGCACCCTGGCCGACCTCTACCCGGGCGCGGGAGAGGAGCAGCAGGGGGCGATCCTGATCGATGCGCACCTGGCGGCCAATGCGGTGGGGGCCACCCCGGCCGCCCGGCCGGAAGACACCGACCTCGATCCGGTGAGTGGCGATCTGCTGGTGGCCTTCACCGCGGGCGGCAGCGATGGCGACGGCCGCGCCGATCCCGCCATCTTCCAAGGCCCCCGGGGAGAAGCCAGCTGGCCCTATGGCTGGGTGATGCGGCTGGCGGACGGACCCGCCGAGCACTCCGGCAGCTTCCGGTGGCGGATGGTGGCCACGGGCGGCACCCCATGGCAGGGCGGGATGGGCTTCGCCAATCCCGACAACCTGGCGATCGATCGCCGCGGCAACGTGTGGATGGTGACCGACCGCTCCACAGGCAGCAGCAGCCTGGATGTGTTCGGCAACAACGCCTGCTGGGTGTTCCCGGCTGGCGGCAACGGTGCGGGCGGCCACACCACCGGCGACCCCCTGCTGTTCGCCACCGGGCCGATGGAATGCGAGCTGTGCGGCCCCTGCTTCGATCGCGAGGACACCACCCTGTTCCTGGCGGTGCAGCACCCCGGCGAAACCAACGGCACCCATCAGCAGGGTGACGATGAAGTGCAGGCCCACGCCCTGGAAGATCGGCAGGGCAAGCGCTTCGAGCAGTTGCGCCAGGTGCCCCTGGGCTCCAACTGGCCGTCTGGGGTGCCCGGCCGCCCTCCGCGGCCGGGGGTGGTGGCCATCCGCCGCACCGATGGCAATCCCCTGCTGGGGGCCTAGGCGCTGAGCTGCTGATGCAGCTCCTCCAGCCGGCGGCTGTTCACCCCCAGATCTGAATCGCCAACCCGCGACACGGAACGGGCCTGCAGCACGCCACGCTCGGCGTCGGCGTAGAGCTCGAGGTCGTCGACGAACCCGAAGAACGCACTGGTGGCAGTGGCATGCAGGTAGCCGTTGCCCTGCTCCACCACCTCCGTGCGCGGGGTGGCCTCGATCACCGGCACCAGCGCAGTCAGCGCCGCCTGGGGATCGGCGACGGGCCAGTCGGCGCGGGCGCAATGGGCCGGCGAGGGACAGGGCGCCAGGGCACCGCCGTGCACACCGATTTCGGCGGGCACCGGGCCCACCAGGTGGAAGAGAGCCAACACGGCAACGAACACGCCTTGGGGCAACCAGGCCATCTGCACTTCAATAGGGGCCCACATCCTGCAGCCGATGGCCCTGGTTCCGCGCTGGCGCTACATGACCGACGAGGCCAAGGCCCTCGCCAAGCGGGCGGCCGTATCGGCGCTGGTGGTGCTGGCGGCACTGCTGGTGTTCCGGGCCCTGCTGCCCTGGATCGTGCTGGGCCTGGTGGCCTGGTGGGTGTGGAAGGCGCTCAGCAAGTAGCGCACTCTCAACCGCATCAGAGGATCGTGCGGAGTACGGCCATGCCGATGGATCCCGAACTGCAGCGTCGCTACCGGCGATTGTTTCGCTTCTACGACGTGCAGGGGGATGGCGCACTCAGCATGGAAAGCGATTTCCGGCCCGTGGCGGAAGCGCTGGCGGCGCGATGGCAGAACCGCGCCACCCCCTTCCCCAACATGCTGGCGCTGCTCCTCGGCACCTATGAGCACGAGAGCCAACGGCGCGATCTGAACCACAACGGTGAAGTGGACGAGCAGGAATTCGTGGACTCCCACGCCCCTGTGGTGGGCGCATTCGCGCGGATGCGGGAGCAGGCGGAGGCGTTCATCGCGCGGGCCGCGGGTGGGTTCTTCGACTGCCTGGATCTCGATCGCGACGGGGTGCTGGAGGTGGCGGATCTGGAGGCCTATGCGGCCGCCTACCGCAAACCCACTGAAGGCATCCGGGCCAATCTGGCGCGGATGCTGGCGGCGTTCGAGCTGCCACCGGATCGCCTGCCGCGCGAGGTGTTTCTCACGTTGGTGACGCAGTATTGGTTCGACCCGTCGCCGGATGTGCCGGGCCGCTGGCTGTTCACCCTCAACTGCACCACCGACGCCTGATGCTGAACACGCCAAACCTGTTCGCGGAAGCCCAGCGGGCCGATGCCAACGCGCCCAAGCCCGCCAGCCCGTTCGCCGAGGCCCAGCAGCCCTACCTGGAGGCCACGCTGCCGGCGCTGCTCGAGCTGATCGAGCAGCCCGACCGGGTGCCGAGCGCCCTGGCGATCCTCAACCACAGCTACGCCAGTCCGCTGGCGGCGATGGCCCGGAAGCGCCTGCAGGAACACCCGGAGATCGCGGCGCTGGTGGCCGAGCGCTACTGGGGCCACTGGCCCAGCATCGACGAGCTGGCGGCGATGCCGGCCGGAAGCCTGGGCCAGGCGTTCGGCGCACTGCTGCGGCAGGAGGGGCTCGATCTGATTCCCAGGCCGGAGGGGCTGGAGCACCTCGCCGATGGCGACCAATACCTGCAGCTGCGCACCCGCGCCTGTCACGACCTCTGGCATCTGGTCACGGGTTGTCCCACCACCCTTCCGGGCGAGGTGGCGCTGAACGGTTTCGGGGCGCGGCAACTGCGCCAGCCCGGCCCCGTGCTGCTGCTGGCGGCCGACCTGCTCTCCCGCGCCCACCTGGGCGACACCACGCCGGATCTGGCCGATGCGGTGAGTTTCGGGTTGCGGCTGGGGGGCGTGTGCGCGCCGGTGCTGGCCCAGCGCTGGGAAGAGGGCTGGGAGCGCCCCCTGGCGGAGTGGCGCGATCAGCTGGGCATCACCGAGGAGCTGAAGCTCAGCCCATTCGCGTGAGCGCGTCCGTTGACTGACTCCACCGGGCAACAGGCACTACCGCCCCTGGGCCTGATGGCGCTGGCGGTGGGGGTGAGCGTGGCGAATCCCTTCTATTCCCAGTCGCTGTTGCCGGCGGTGGAGGGCGCGTTTCAGCTGCAACCGGGCACGGTGCTGCAGGGGCCGATGGCCACCCAGCTGGGGATGGCCCTGGGCTTTCTGTTTCTGCTGCCACTCGGCGACGGCAGCGAACGCCGACGCATGCTCACGCTGCTGGCCCTGGGCATGGCCCTGGCCTGCGGCGCCGTGCTGGTGGCACCGAGCTTCGGGGTGCTGCTGGGCAGCTGGTTTGCGCTGGGGCTGGTGGCCCTGATCCCCTCACTGCTGCCGCCATTTCTGACGGCCTTCACGCCGGAGGCCACCCGCGGCCGGATGCTGGGGATTGTGCTGAGCGGGCAGTTCAGCGGAATCCTGTTGTCGCGCAGCGTGAGCGGGGTGCTGGCCCAGCTGTGGGGATGGCGCGCGATCTACGCCGTATCGGCCTTGGCCATGGTGGGCGTGGCGCTGCTGTTCCGCACACGCCTGCCAGCCCTGCCTCCTGCCAGCGGAGCGTCGTACTGGCAGCTGCAGCGTTCGCTTGTGGAGCTGTGGCGGCGCCACCCGCGCCTGCGCCGCTCATGCCTGTCGCAGGCGCTGCTGTTCGGCAGCTTCATGGCGCTGTGGAGTGCTGTGGCCCTGCACCTGGCGGGGCCGCCGTGGCAGTACGGGCCGGCGGTGATCGGCAGCTTCGGGCTGGTGGGCCTGGCAAGCATCGCGGCCGCGCCGGGCATCGGCCGCCTGGTGGACCGGATGGGCCCCGAGCGAATCGTGCTCTCGGGCGTGATCTGCACGGGCGGAGGGGTGCTGCTGCTGGGGTTGCAGCAGGCGTCACTGCCGGCTTTGGCCATCGGGCTGATGGCAGTAGACCTGGGGGTGCAGGGCAGCTTCGTGGCCAACCAGGCGCGCATCTACGCCATTGATCCGGCGGCCCGCAGCCGAATGAGCGGCCAGCTGTTTCTCACCGCTTACCTGGGGGCCGCAGCCTGCTCAGCGGTGATCTCCACGTTCTGGCACCAGTGGGGCTGGCCCGGCACCTGCGTGTTTGCCCTCAGCCTGGTGGGGCTAGCGGTGATCATCGAGCGCCCCACCTGGTGGCCAGGAGGCAATCCATGAGGCAACCAACCCACTCCTGGCCATGGCTGGCGGTGCTCGGCCTGCTGCTGGTTACGGGCTTCGTGCTGGTGTTCAACCAACAGCATTCGGGCAATCCGCTGAAGGTGCGGCGGGAACTGCGCAAGTTCTGAGGGCGGTACCCACCAACACGCCGTAGCGTTCACAGCACGCGGGAGGGGTTGTGGGGCAGGAGCAGCTGAAGGCCTTCCTGGCGCACGTGCAGGCGAACCCGGAGCTGCGGCAGCGGGTGGTGGATGCGATCACCGCCGATGAGGTGTCGCGGCTGGCGCAGGAGCTGGGCTACGCCGTGTCGGGCAGCGACATCCTGCGCTTCTCCGGCCGCACTGCTGCGGGCGTCACCGTGACCCGCATCGACCACCCGGGCGAATACCCGGGCCGGTACTACTGATCGAAAGCACGCCGGCAGCAGCTGGGCATGCACGGGGGCGAAGGGATGCGAGTCGCGCAAGGTGGGGTTCATGCCGCTCGCAACACCTCAAGTTGGAGGAGTCGCGCCGCTTGATTAAAACGGCGGCCAAAGCAAGCAAACATGAGCGGTAGATCCGTGTTTGTGGAGAGCGTCCCACCACTTCCACCAACTCCCGCAGAACGAGAGGGGAGCCTCCGCTGATCAGGCTGCATGGGCCTTCTTCTCCTCACCGGATTGAATGGCAGGAACCAGCTCCCGAATCAGCTGGACCACGATCACGCCAGCGCTTTGATCGGCTGGAGAGCCTTCTGCCCTTCCCCCCAGAGGCGCCTTACGCTGTACAGATGTAACGTACAAGTCATGACGCGCGTCTCCGTGTCGCACCTGCGGCAGCACCTTCCCTCGTATCTGAAGCGCGTGCAGGCGGGCGAGGCCATCCAGATCACGTCGCGCGGCCGCGTGATCGCTCGGCTTGAAGCGGAGCAGGATCCGGCCCAGGCAGCCCGCCAGTGGCTGGATGCACTGCAGGGCCGCGTGAAGCTGGTGGATGTGGTGTCGCCGCTGGAGCCAGACATGGCGGATGCGGGCTGGGGTGGCGATGCCGACAATCTGTGACACCCATGTGCTGCTGTTCTGGGCCCACGAGCCGGAGCGTCTCAGTTCACCGGCTAGGCAGGCGCTTGAGCTGGGGAGAAGCAAGCAGAACCTGGCCATCGCCGACATCACGCTCTGGGAGCTGGCGCTGCTGCACGAACGCGGGCGACTGGTGCTGCCAGCAGACGTCTCCGCCGACGTCTACCTGAAGCAATTGCTGATCGCTCTGGCGCTGGAGGTTCTTCCGATCACGCCTGAGATCGCACTGCTCTCGCGCAGCAGCCTGTTTCAACACGGCGATCCGGCGGATCGACTGATCGGAGCCACGGCCTTGCAGCTGCGCGCCAAATTGATCACCGCAGACGCCAAGCTGCGTGCCGTGCCGGAACTGGACACCGTCTGGTGAGTGGGGCCAACGGCTGCGCGGAGCTCAGCCCCCAAGCACCAGGATGCAATGAGGTTCACGCCTGCTTGATCCTCTGAGCTGAGCGCATGCATCTGGCCAGAGCCCGATTCTCCGATCAGCAGCTTGAGCAAGGCGCTGGTGCCGCAGAAGAGGATCACCCACTCAACCTCAGTCTTCGATCACGATCTCGCTCACGAGATTCCCTTCGGCCCTGGGCTTGATGGGCGGGGGAAAGACCGGTTTCCTGGCGCCCCAACTCACGATTCCAGCATCGATTGCGGCTTGCAGCGGATTCGCCATCACCAAACCCTCCGCTGATCCCACTGGTAGCGCTCAGAACGACTGTTCTGTTTGCCCAGCGAAGCGACCGGCGTAACACTCGCTGCCCTCCAGCTTCTGGAACACGAACTGGCAGATGGCGGTGCCGGGATAGACGGCCAGGGGCGCGGGGCCGAAGTTGCTCATCTCCAGCACCTGCTGGCTGTCGATGCCAGGGCCCATGAATGGCGCGCTGATGTGCACCATCAGCCCCAGCCGCGCAAACCGGCTGCGGCCCTCCAGCCAGCCGCAGAGTCCGGGGCCGAGGCGCAGGCGTTCCTGGGTGATCCCGAGCACGGTTTCGCCGGGCATGATCAGGATGTGCTGGCCGCTGGACACCTCCACCTTGTCGGTGAGTTCGCGGTAGTCGGTGTGCTCACGCACCTCAATCACCTGATGCACCTTGCGAAAGACGCGGAAGGTGGGGGCGAGGGTGAGATCCACCGAGGCCGGGCCCACCAGCTCAGGATTGAAGGGCGTGATCGTGATCATGCCGTCCTCAATGGCTTCGAGGATTGCCTGTCTGCCGAGCACTGCCATAACGTTTCCTCAGGTGAGGCTGGGGGGTGGATTGTGTCAGAGAATTGGTGCGCGGAAGCCTAGTCAGGCATCCCTCCCTTCAAGGGATTGATCGTTGGGTGGAAGATCTTCGGCCAGGGCTACAGCACTCAGCTGAACAGACAGTGCCGGCACACTGCTGCTCACAACCTGCCAGATGGTGTCGTCCTCAAGCCCGAAATAGGCGTGGGCCAGGACATCACGCAAACCAGCGATCCGACGCCAAGGCACTTCTGGATGTCGCTGGCGCACGGCATCGGGAATCTGCTTGGCGGCTTCACCAAGCAACTCCAGATTGCGCAGCACCGCATCGTTCACCAATTCATTGGTTGCGAACTGCTCAGCACTCAGTCCTTCGGTGTAGCGAAGCACCCTGGAGCAGAAGCACTGCATGTCGCGCAGGAAGAGCGACCAATCTCTGCTCCCTGCGCGATCAGGCAATGGAAACAGCCTCATTTTCGATGCGCTGGCGGAGCTCAGCCCGCAGGCCCCGGCGGGTTACAAGATCCACCGGAACGCAGAACAGATCCTCGAGCGCCAGCTTCAGATCCATGTACTGCTCAAAGCTGGGACTCGCTGGGAACTCAACCAGAAGATCCAGGTCGCTGCCTGGTCCTGCCGAACCACGAACAACAGAGCCAAACACCTGCAGCCCCATGCCGCCATGCGCCGCCGTAATGCTCTGCAGCACCGGAGCTAACCGACGCAACTCATCAAGGGTGGGGGGAGATGCAGCTGCCATGGACCCATCTTCGCGGCATCGGGCTGCTACGCCCAACACAGAACACGAGAGGTTGGATTGTGTCAGGGAATTCGCCAGGGCCTGCGGCTGCCCTCGGCCGGAGCCAGCCTGGGGATTGCTGCCATCACCCATGACGGACGAAGACTTTCTCGCGGCGTTGGCGGAGGTGGATGCGGCATTCGCAGCGTCGCCCAGTTGGCAGCAGGTGAAGGTGCGGGCGGCCGCTCACCCGTGGAAGCTGGGATCGCTGCCGCTCACGCCGGGACAGCAGTCGGTGCTGGCGTTCTGGCGGATCTTCTCGCGCGACGAGCAGGGGCGCTCCACCGCACCGATGCCGGGCGAAGGAACAGCGGATCAGATCCGCGAGAGCCTCAGCGACTTCCGGGAGGATTTCGAGGCGGCCGTACTCGCCAACGCCGCGCTCGACCTCGATTCAATCGAGCAGGTGTTTGCCTCGCTCAGCTCTCGCACCTGAGCTCCTCCCTTCATCGGAGGACCTTCCTTGCATCCTTGAGCAACAGCAGCAGTTGCTGCTGGCGCAGCGGCGATGCGGTGAATCCGAAGCGGAT
>JBBASQ010000004.1:0-1365 GCA_040399185.1 Prochlorococcaceae cyanobacterium | reverse complement strand
CAGGTTGAGGTCGCGCCGCCGCGTGAGCGCGAAGAGCGTGCCGGCGTTGCCGCGGCAGATGCGCAGATCGGAATCGAGCACGGTGATATCGAGCCAGGCGGGGAAGCTCTGGTTCACGCTGCGCAACCACTGCAGGCGACTCGCGCCCAGGGATGGCCCCAGCCAGCCGCCGCGGCGAAAGCGCACCTGCACCCGCTGACGGCTACCTGCCTCCACCGCAATCGATGCCTCCACGGCGATGCCAGCCAGGGAACCAGCGGGCCCGCCCAGCCGCAACAGGTTCATGCCCCGCCCCTGGGATGGGGCCAGGCATTGGAGGTTTTCCAGCCAGGGCGCCACCGCGAGATAGGGCTGCCGGCTGCTGCTCCAGCGCAGCTCCCACACCCCTTCCAGTTCTGCCAGGGCCTCCGGCGTGGAGAGATCGGCCGGCTGGGATTGCTCCAGGCCGAGGATCAGCTGCCGCACCCGCGCGCCCTGGAGGCTGGCAGCACCGCGCGGCTCCAGCCGCAGCAGCTGCAGCAGGTCGTCGCGCTGTTGCTCAGCGGGCGTGGACATGGGGTGTCATTCAGGCCCGCCGGAACTCTGGCCGATCTTCCTCGCAGGTCACCAGCAGCAGGGTGTCGGTGAGGGCCGTTTCGCGATTGGTATCACCGGGCTCCACAAAGTAATAACCACCGGCGTTGATGGTGTGGAGCAACTCTCCTTCCAGCTGCACCTCCATCACCCCATTCACCACATACACCTGGCACCAATAGGGATGGTGGTGCACAGGCAGGGCCATGCCCTGCGGCATCTGAAAAAGACCTGATTTCACGTTGTGATCTCCCTCCTACAACCGACAGGCCTGCATCGGAATGCCCACCACATCGATGGTGCGCCACTGCTGGGCATCGGTGGGGAGATAACGCGTCATGGCTGGCTGGCCTCAGCGGCTCCAGTCTGTGAATGCCGCTGAGATGCGAACACAGATCACACAAGCCTTCATCGCCCGTGCTCATCCACCAGGCGATGGCGCTTGCCGCTGCTGCGGGCGCGGCCCTGGGCGGTGCGGAACGCTGGCACCATTGGAGCAACAGGCTCCTGATCGCGATCAACTCCGCTGCGGAGCTGCCTCAGGAGATCGAGGCACAAGCTGGATCTCCACATCGCAGCCAAGCACATCGGCGTAGCGGCGGAGAGTGGACAGTGCGGGTATGTGCTTGCGGGATCCCTCGAGCCGACTGATGGCGCTGCGCGTGGTGCCCATCCGCACGGCGACCTCCTCCTGGGTGAGACCGGCCCGCTGGCGTGCCTCGAGGAGCTGCCGGAGCAGCCGGAATTCCACGGCAGCCTCCTGCCGCGCTTCGCTGTAGCCCGGCACCTGAT
>JBBASQ010000003.1:82301-90036 GCA_040399185.1 Prochlorococcaceae cyanobacterium | reverse complement strand
TGGAGCAGTACGGCTTCGATCAGGGCCTGATCAAGCCGGGCTACAACCCGATGAGCATGTTGCCCTGGGATGCCCGCCGCATGCTCTGGAACCCGGAGCCGATGGGCAGCACCTTTGGGCGCATCTGCCTGGAGGCGTTCGACCGCAACCCCGGTGATTTCGGTCGCACGGTGATGGATCTGCTGGAGCGCGATTACGGCCTGGCCCCCCTGGAAGAGGCCCTGCATGCACCGGTGGAAGGGCGCGCTGCCCTCGCCACCGCGACGCGCTAGCTCACCACCAGCGGCGGCGCACCCAGAGCAAGGCACCCAGGCCGATCAGGCCCAGCAAACCTCCGATGGGATTGGGGTTGGGGCTGCCGGGGCCGATCAGCCAGGCCGGGGCGGCGGGAGAGATCTGGAGCAGGCCCGCCTGCAGGGCAAACCAGCCGCCCACGAGGCCGCCGTGGAGCCCCACGGCTCCCCACAGGGCGTTGCCATCGGCGCGGCGCTGGAGCGCCAGAGCCAGCCCCAGCAGCACCAGGCCGATCAGCAGGCCGATCGCCTCCAGCCCAGGCAGCCGATACCAGGGATGAACGAGGGCGAACAGGGCGGCCTGCAGCCCGATGGCGCGCCGGGCCCCCGCCAGCCGCTCCAGCTCGCCCCAGAGCCAGCCCCGGAACAGCAGCTCTTCGGCAAAACCCACGCCCAGCAGCAGGGCCAGGGCGTTGAGCAGTTGGGCGCCACCGAGATCCCCCAGCCAGCGGGCCTGGCCGCCCACCACCAACACCAGGCACACCCCGGCCAGCAGCACGACGGCCTTGAGCAGGCCGCGCACGAAAGCCCGGATCCCTGTTGCCGGCTCCACCGCCACCCCAAGGGTCTGCCAGGGGGCGGTGCTGCTCCAGGCCTGGCGGAGCCGCCAGGGCAGGCTCGCCAGCAGCAGCACCAGGGCGATCGCCACACCGGCCAGGTCCACCTGGTCCGGCCGCCAGGCCGGGAATACCAGCGCCAGCGGACGCGACACAAGCCAGCCCAGCCCGTAGAGCACGGGCACGTAGAGCGCGGTGCCCCACCAGTGGATGCGCGGGCCGCCCGAGGAAGCGCCAGCGCTCTCCATCAGGTTTCCGGCTCGAGGGTGCTGGTGAGGCCCTTGGCCTTGAGCGTTTCGCAATAGAACTCGGCGGGCTCGAGATCGCACACGATCACCAGGCCCACACCGGTGTTGTGGGCCTCGAGCATCACGGCGATGGCGTCCTGTTCGCTCAGCGACGGCACCACCTGCCGCAGGGTCGTCACCACGTATTCCATGGTGTTGACCGGGTCGTTGTGGAGCAGCACCTTGTAGCGGGGCGAGGGCTTGCGCACCCGCTCCGGCGCTTTCTCCATCACGGCCGCCCCCCCGGGGGCGCGGCTGGGTGTTTCGGTGAGGCGGCTGGCCATGGCGCGGCAACCCCAGACAGTGTGCGGATTCTGGCAGTTCAAGCCAGGGAGGCCTTGATACGGCGCATGGCTTCTTCCACGTTGGCGCGGCTGTTGAAGGCCGAGAGGCGGAAATAGCCCTCGCCGGCGGCACCGAAACCGCTGCCGGGGGTGCCCACCACATGCGCCTTGCCCAGCAGCAGGTCGAAGAAGCCCCAGGAATCCACGCCCTCCGGCGTCTTGATCCACACATAGGGGGCCTGCTCACCGCCGTACACCACCAGGCCGGCAGCGCTCAGCTCGCGGCGGATGATCGCGGCGTTCTCCATGTAGAAGGCGATCAGGGCCTTCACCTGGGCCTGGCCCTCGGACGAGTACACGGCCTCGGCGCCGCGCTGCACGATGTAGCTCACCCCGTTGAACTTGGTGCACTGGCGCCGGTTCCACAGGCCCCAGAGCTCCACTTTCTCCCCATTGGCGGCAGTGCCCATCAGGCCGCGGGGCACCACGGTGAGGGCGCAGCGGGTGCCGGTGAAGCCAGCGTTTTTGGAGAAGGAGCGGAACTCGATGGCGCACTCGCGCGCCCCCTCGATCTCATAGATCGAATGGGGCAGCGAGGGGTCCTGAATGAAGGCCTCGTAGGCGGCGTCGAACAGGATCAGGGCACCTGAGGCGCGGGCGTAGTCCACCCAGGCCTTGAGCTGCTCCTTGGTGGCCACCGCACCGGTGGGGTTGTTGGGGAAGCAGAGGTAGATCAGATCCACCTTCTCGCTCGGGATCTGGGCAGTGAAGCCGTTCTCGGCGCTGATCGGCAGGTAGGTGAGGCCGCCGTACTGGCCGGCGTCATCGGCATCACCGGTGCGGCCCGCCATCACGTTGCTGTCCACATACACCGGGTACACCGGGTCGGTGACGGCGATGCGGTTGCCCTCGCCCAGGATGTCGAGGATGTTGGCGCTGTCGCACTTGCTGCCGTCGGAGACGAAGATCTCCTCGGCGCTGATCTGGCAGCCGCGGGCCTGGAAATCGTGCTGGGCGATCGCCTCGCGCAGCCAGAGGTAGCCCTGCTCGGGGCCGTAGCCGTGGAAGCCCTCGCGGGTGCCCATTTCATCAATGGCCGCCTTCATGGCGTTGCGGCAGGCCTCGGGCAGCGGTTCGGTCACGTCGCCGATGCCCAGGCGGATGATCGGGGCCTCCGGGTTGGCCTCGCTGAAGGCCTTCACCCGCCGGGCGATCTCCGGAAACAGGTAGCCGGCCTTGAGCTTGAGGTAGTTGCCGTTGACCTGGGCCATCACGCGCTTGGGGTAGTGGCCGGATTGTCCTATGGCGGGGTGGCCGCACCAGCGGCGGCACGGCCCACGGCGCTGCATACGATCGATGAAGCCCTGCACCGCCCATTCCCGTGCCTGTTGCCACGTCTGGTGCAGCTGTTGACGCCCCGATCGACTTCGACGCGCTGGTGGATCTGCAGATCAGCCGACCAGCCCGCTACCTGGGCAATGAGCTGGGGGTGCAGCAGCGCGACTGGGAGTTGGCCTGGCCGGAGGCGGGCGTGCGCTGGGCCCTCACCTACCCCGAGGTGTACGAGGTGGGGGCGAGCAACACCGGCCACATCATTCTCTATTCGATCCTCAACACCGTTCCCGGTCAGTTGTGCGATCGCTCCTATCTGCCGGCGTCTGATCTGGCGGCGCGGCTACGGGCGCAGGGGGCGCCCCTGTTTGCGGTGGAGAGCCGCCGCCCCCTGCGCGCCTTCGACATCCTCGGCTTCTCGCTGAGCTACGAGCTGGGCGGCACCAACATCCTGGAGATGCTGGATCTGGCGGGGATTCCGATCCGGGCCGCCGACCGGGGCGACCTGCCCCTGAGCCATCCCGATGCCCCGCCGCTGATCTTTGCCGGAGGGCCTACCGCCACCAGCAACCCCGAGCCCTTTGCCGCCTTCTTCGACTTCATCGCCCTGGGGGATGGGGAGGAACTGCTGCCCGAGATCGGCCTGGTGGTGGCCGAGGCCCGCGCCGCCGGGCTCACCCGCCGGGCGTTGCTCAGGGATCTGGCCCAGGTGCCGGGGGTTTACGTGCCCTGTCTCTACGGACCGGGTGCCGATGGGGTGAGCATCGTGCCGCTGGAGCCCGGCCTGCCGCCGCGCATCCAGCGCCGCACCGCCACCCCCATGCCCCACTACGCGATGGGGTTGGTGCCGCACGTGGAAACCGTGCACGACCGTCTCACGGTGGAGATCCGCCGCGGCTGCACCCGCGGCTGCCGCTTCTGCCAGCCCGGGATGCTCACCCGCCCCGCCCGCGACGTGGAGCCCGAGGCGGTGGTGGAGGCGATCGAAACCGGCATGGAGCGCACGGGCTACTCCGATTTCTCCCTGCTTTCGCTCAGCTGTTCCGACTACCTCGCCCTGCCGGCGGTGGGGGTGGAGCTGCGCAACCGTCTGGCCGACAAGAACGTGAGCCTCACGCTGCCGAGTCAGCGGGTGGATCGCTTCGACGCCAACATCGCCCACATCCTGGGGGGCACCCGTAAGGCGGGCCTCACCTTCGCGCCCGAGGCCGGCACCCAGCGCCTGCGCGACATCGTGAACAAGGGGCTCACCGATGCCGAGCTGCTGGCCGGCATCCGCACGGCCATGGACAACGGCTACCGCAAGGTGAAGCTCTATTTCATGATTGGTCTGCCGGGTGAAACCGACGCCGATGTGCTCGGCATCGCCGACACCTGCCGCTCGCTGCAGCAGCAGTGCCGGGATCTGGGGCGGCTCGAGCTGAACCTCACGATCAGCAACTTCACGCCGAAGCCCCACACGCCCTTCCAGTGGCACAGCGTGAGCACGGCCGAATTTGTGCGGCGGCAAACCCTGCTGCGCACGGCCCTGCGCCAGTTGCGCGGGATCAAGGTGAACTTCACCGATGTGCGCCTCTCGGCGGTGGAGGATTTTGTGGGCCGCGCCGACCGGCGGCTGGCCCCGGTGCTGGAGGCCGCCTGGCGCGAAGGGGCCGGCCTCGATGCCTGGTTTGAATCCGCCGAGCGCACCTACACCGCCTGGACCAGCGCGATTGAGGCCGCCGGATTGGGCGGGCGCTACCGCCAGCTGGAGCTGGGGGAGTGGAGCGCTGTGGAGGCCATGGAGCACGCGGATCTCGATGCCTTCTGCCGCCAGCCCCTCCCGTGGGACCACATCGATTCGGGCCTCGACAAGCGTTGGCTGGCCGAAGACCTCAAGCGCGCCTTGGCGGCAGCCGTGGTGCCCGACTGCTCCTTTGATGGCTGCAGCAGCTGCGGCGTGTGCGGGCCGGATCTGGGCCACAACGTGGTGATTCCGCCGCCGCCGATTCCGCCGGCCCAACCCCAGCGTGCCCCGGGCAGTGAGCGGGTGTGTCGCCTCCGCTTCCGGTTCAGCAAGGAGGGCTCGCTCGCGCTGATCAGCCACCTCGACACCCTGCGGATGCTGGAGCGGGCTCTGCGCCGCAGCGGGGTGCCGGTGAGTTTCACCGGCGGCTTCCATCCCCTGCCCCGCCTCCAGCTGGCGTTGCCGTTGCCGCTCGGCGTGGAGGGCGGCGGCGAGTGGATGGATCTGGAGTTTCTGGAGCCGGTGGATCCCGCAGAGGTGATCAAGCGGCTGCAGCCCCAGTTGCCGTCCGGCTTCCAGTTGCTGGAAGCTGGCGAGGTGCCCGTGTTTGGGCCGAGCCTCTCCCAGGAGCTCGATGGGGCCCACTGGAGCCTGCAGCTCCAGCCCGACCCCGATGCCCCTGCCGCGGGCTTGGATCAGGCGCGCTGGCGGCAGGCCCTGGCGCACCTGCTCGCCGCCGATCAGCTTCTTTGGCATGACACCGATAAGAAGGGGAGGCCGCGCGAGCGGGATTGTCGGCCGGCGCTACGCAACCTGGAGCTGTTGCGGATCGAGGGGCGGCTGGTGCAGCTGCACCTCGAGGCAGCGATCGATCCGGCGGGCCGCAGCCTCAAGCCCGACCAGGTGCGCCACTGGCTGGCTGAACGGCTGGGTTGCGGCCTTCAGTTGGTTCAGCAACGCCGCGATCAGCTCACCCTGAAGCCCGTGCTAGCGTCCAGCCAAGGCAAACAAGAGCCCGATCTTGCCTAAGTGCTGATCCGGCCGTTGGGTCATTCACACCAACTGCTTGCCCGCCGGTTTCGTGAACCCGGCCTCGGTTCTGAGAAGCCGATTTCAAGAAGCTTTCAAGACAAAGTCTTCGAGAAATTGCTCTTTCCAGGCCGCACCGCAGCACGCGATGCGCGGTCAGTTATTCCCCAACGCTCGCAGCCGACCCACCGGTCTCTGCTGACGCTTAACCCCCAGGACGGGTCCCGCGGACCCCACCATCCTCCATGCCACAGCAGATCGTCATCGCCGAGCAGCTGCGGATCGCCGCAGTGCTCCACGACGACCGCGTCGATGAACTGGTTGTAGCCCAGGGTCGTTATCAGATCGGTGACGTTTATCTCGGCACCGTCGAAAACGTGCTGCCGGGTATTGATGCGGCCTTCGTCAACATCGGCGAAAGCGAGAAGAACGGCTTCATCCACGTCACCGATCTCGGGCCCCTGCGGCTGAGGAAGGGAGCGGCCGGCATCACCGAACTGCTGGAACCTCGCCAGAAGGTGCTGGTGCAGGTGATGAAGGAGCCCACCGGCACCAAGGGGCCCCGGCTCACCGGCAATCTCGCCCTCCCCGGCCGTTTCCTGGTACTTCAGCCCCATGGCCAGGGGGTGAACATCTCCCGCCGCATCAACGGGGAGAACGAGCGCAACCGGCTCCGTGCCCTGGGTGTGCTGATCAAGCCCCCCGGTGCTGGTCTGCTGATTCGCACCGAGGCCGAGGGGGTGAGCGAAGACCAGCTCATCGACGACCTTGAAGCATTGCTGCGGCAGTGGGAGGCCATCCAGCAGGCCGCCGAGAGCGCCAGTCCGCCGGTGCTGCTCAACCGCGATGAAGACTTCGTGCACCGCGTGCTGCGCGACCTCTACACCCCTGAGGTGGTGCGGGTGGTGCTCGACACTCCGGAAGGGGTGGGCCGCGCCAACGCCTTCCTCGGTGTTGACCACGCCAACGTGGCTGTGGAGGCCCATGGCGAGCCCTCCGACATCCTTGAGCACTTCAAGGTGCACGCGGCCATCCGCGATGCGCTCAAGCCCCGGGTGGATCTGCCCTCCGGTGGCTACATCATCATTGAACCCACCGAGGCGCTCACCGTCATTGACGTGAACTCGGGTTCGTTCACCCGCTCCGCCAATGCGCGCGAGACGGTGCTGTGGACTAACTGTGAAGCGGCCACCGAGATCGCCCGGCAGCTGAAGCTGCGCAACATCGGTGGGGTGGTGATTGTCGATTTCATCGACATGGATTCCCGCCGCGACCAGCTGCAGTTGCTGGAGCACTTCACCCAGGCCGTGCGCGACGACGCCGCCCGTCCCCAGATCGCCCAGATCACCGAGCTGGGCCTGGTGGAGCTCACCCGCAAGCGCCAGGGCCAGAACATCTACGAACTGTTTGGCCGCGCCTGCCCCAGCTGCGGCGGCCTGGGCCATGTGGCCGTGCTGCCGGGCAAGGACACCCTGCAGCCTCTCGCCACCATCACCGGTGTGGTGCGTTCGGCCGCCTCGGCCCGTGCCGAGGTGCTCAGCCCGGTGGGCGGCGAAGCCGGCGGTGGTCGCCGTCGCCGCGGTGGCCGTGGTCGCGGCGGCAGTGGCAGCGCTGGGGCTCCGGTGCTGCCCACCCTCGGCCCTGGTGTCGAGATTGGCGAGCACACCGTGGTGCCGCTTCTGCTCGACGATGGCAGCAGCACCCCCGCTGCGATTTCGGCCGAGCCGCGTGAATCCCGTCGTCCGGAGCCGGAACTGGTGGCCGTGCCGATGGAGCCGGATCAGGAGCTGGTGTTTGGCTGGATGGGCCTTAATCCGGCCCTGCTGCTGGATGAGGCCCCCGCCGGCGACAACGTGGTGGTGCGTGTGGTGCGCCCAGGTAGTGACCCCGACGCCGTGCTGGAGGAAGCTCGCCAGCAGCTGGCCTCCAGTGGTCAGCGTCGGCGGCGCGGTCGCGGTGGCCGCGGCAATGGCGCCAGCACCGGTGCCACCGCTGCCGGGGCTGTGGCATCCCCGTCCGAGACGGGCCTGGAGATGCCCGTGGAAATCACCCCTCTCCCCGAAATCACCGAACCTGAAACCGTGGTCACGGTCACCGTGCCCACCCGCTCCGCTGAGCCCACCCCCGAGCCGGTCGCCGAAGTTCAGGCTCCCGAGCCCGAACCGGTGGACGATGACGGCGCCCCCCGCCGCCGTCGCCGTCGCTCCTCCGCTCCCGCCTGAGGGCG
>JBBASQ010000003.1:63386-82201 GCA_040399185.1 Prochlorococcaceae cyanobacterium | reverse complement strand
CCGGATCCTGGGGGGGTTGCAGGTGTGGATGAGGTGGGTCGGGGGTGTCTGTTCGGGCCCGTGTTCGCGGCAGCGGCCGTGCTCCCCGCCCAGGCCCATGCCCCCCTGGCAAACGCGGGTCTCACCGACAGCAAGAAGCTCACTCCCCGCCGCCGTGCGGCCTTGGTGCCCCTGATCCAGGCCCATGCCCTGGGCTGGGGGATCGGCCAGGCCTCGGCGGCCGACATTGACCGCTACGGCATCCGCACGGCCACCGAGCTGGCGATGCTGCGGGCACTCCAGAAGCTGCAGGTGCCGCCGGAGCTGGTGCTGGTGGATGGGGTGCTGCCCCTGCGGCCCTGGGATGGCCCCCAACGCACCGTGGTGGGTGGGGATGCCAGATGCCTGGCGATCGCCGCCGCCAGTGTGCTGGCCAAGGAATGCCGCGATGCGCTGATCCGCCGGCTAGCCGGCCGCTTCCCCGGCTACGGCCTGGAGCGCCATGCCGGCTACGGCACTGCCCAGCACCGCAGCGCGCTGCTGGAGCTGGGGCCCACTCCCCTGCATCGCCGCTCGTTCCTCGGGAACCTCGGCCTCAGTGCTGGCGGCACCAATCGCGGAAATCGTCGACCAGCTGGTGGCCCACCCGGGTCTTGATGCCCAGCAGGATGCCGGAGAGCAGGGAGCGGCCCGTGGCCTCCAGCACCCTGGGAGGGATCAGCTTGAGCAGCGGCGGCTGGCTCACCTCCACGCCCAGGGTGGCGTCTCCCTCCAGGCCGCGCTCGCCGGCGCTGAGCCGCGAGCTGAGGGTGAGCTGGAAGTCGTCTACCAGGCCAAGTCCCTCCAGCTGGCAGTCGCTGGCTTGGAGGGTGATGGCGCCAGGCTCCAACAGGCAATGCAGATCCACCACTGGCTGGATCTGCAGCTGGAACACCTGGAGTTTGGTCACGCTGTAGCGCCAGCGGCCCGGCCCCAGCCGTTCGAGCTGGTTGGCGTCGAGCAGGGCCTTCACCACCCGCTCCTCATCGGCGAGGTAGGCGGGGAGTTGCTGGGCCTGCTCGGCCACGCTCAGTTGCAGTTCCTGGCTGGCGCTGAAGGCCAGTGGCATGGCCCGTTGGCCGGCGCGGCATGATCCTATCGGCCAGCTTTTTTGCCTCCATGCGTCTCGCCTTCCTCGGCCCCGCCGGCACCTACGGCGAGCAGGCGGCCATCCGGCTGGCAGACCTGGAGGGTCTCACCGATGTGGAGCTGGTGCCTCAGACAGGCATCCGCGCCGTGGTGCAGGCCCTGGCCAGTGGCGCGTGCGATGGCGCCGTGGTGCCTGTCGAAAACTCCGTGGAGGGTGGCGTCACCACCTGCCTCGATGCCCTCTGGGAACATCCCGACCTGGCGGTGGCCCGCGCCCTGGTGCTGCCGATCCGCCACGCCCTGCTGGGCAGCGGCACCCTGGCGGGCGTGAGTGAGGTGCTCTCCCATCCCCAGGCCCTGGCCCAGTGCAGCCAGTGGCTCGCCGAACATGCCACCAAGGCGTTGCAGCTGCCCACCAGCTCCACGGCCGAGGCGGCCCGGCTGGTGGCCGGTAGCCGCTTTCGTGCCGCCATCGCCTCGCTGGAGGCGGCGAGGGAGCACGGCCTTGAGGTGCTGGCTTATCCGATCAATGACGTGCCGGGCAACTGCACCCGCTTCCTGCTGCTGCGGCGCGGTGAGCGCGGCCATGAAGGGCCCCTGGCGAGCCTCGCGTTCTCGCTCCACTCCAACCAGCCCGGTGCCCTGCTGGAGGCCCTCACCTGCTTCGCCCGCCGTTCGCTCAACATGAGCCGGATCGAGTCCCGCCCCTCGAAGCGGGAGATGGGCGAATACATCTTTTTCGTGGATCTCGAGCTCACCGGCGGTGTGGCCCAGCTCGATGGGGCCCTGGAGGACTTGCGCCCCCTGTGTGAGCACCTGGCCCTGTTCGGGGCTTATCCGATCACCAGCCTGGTGGCCGAAGCCGAGGCCCCGGCCTGATCCTCGGGGCGCAGGGCCGCGGGCTTGCGGCCCCGAAATACGCCGAACTGCATCAGGCCAGTGGCGAAGGCCCAGTGCATCAGCAGGATCGTGGGCGTTTCCCGCAGCCCCTGAATGACGGCTTTTGGCCCCAGGCCGAGGATGGCCCCAGGCCGGCGCACCCCCTCCAGGATCGAGTCGATCCAGGAGGGCAGCGTCGCTGCAGTCCAATCGCCGGTGGTGATCTCGATGCCGCCGCCCCAGGGGCTCGCCTCCAGGTTGGCCCGCAGCGAGCGGATGCTGGCGAATTCGGGATGGGCCCACTGTTCCAGCAGCTGGCGCATCACCCAGCGCTCCACCCCGTTCATGGCGCCATCGGCGGGGTCGCGCCGGTTCCAGTCGGCTACGGCCAACAGGCCGCCCGGCTTGAGCACCCGCAGCAGCTCATCGGCGTAGCGCTGCTTGTCGGGCATGTGGGGGCAGGCCTCCACGCTCCACACCGCATCCACGCTGGCCTGGGGTAGGTCAAGGGCCAGGGCGTCCATCACGGCGAAGCGGCAGCTCAGGCCGGGGGGCGTGAGCTCCGTTGCGCGGCGGATCTGTGCCGGGCTGATGCTGATGCCCAGCACTTCGAAGCCATAGTCCCGGGCCAGGATCCGGGCACTGCCGCCGATTCCACAGCCCACATCCAGCACGCGGCTGCCGGGGGGCAGGGCATCCAGCCCGCTCCAGCGCACCAGGGCATGCACGAAATCTTCCTTGGCGCGGCGGAAGTCCACCGAACCGATGGCTTTGGGGGGATGGCCGTAGTGCCCCAGATGGATGTGGTCTCCCCAGAGCCGCTCGAGCAGCTCGTCTTCGGTCCAGCGGTCATAGGCCGCCGCCACGCTGGCGGCATCGTGATAGCGGCGGTTGCGGCGCAGCCAGA
Organism: Prochlorococcaceae cyanobacterium; assembly: GCA_040399185.1. Lineage (GTDB taxonomy): Bacteria > Cyanobacteriota > Cyanobacteriia > PCC-6307 > Cyanobiaceae > UBA5018. The sequence goes on along the minus strand of JBBASQ010000003.1, from coordinate 79,308 downwards.
GCGCAAAGGCCGCTGCACCACCGGCCATGGCCGCCAGCGGCCAACTGATGGGATCGATCACTGGGGCTGGAAGGTGTCCTTCAGAACGGTGCGGGCGGCCAGTTGGCGGCGGGTGTGATCCAGAAGCTCGTATTCCTGGCGCAGCCGCTCAGCGGTATCGGTGAGTTCCAGCAGGGCCTGTTGGTGCTCGGCCACGGGACCCCCCAGGTGGGCGCCGATCCAGAACGACAGCTCCCGCGGCAGATCCGGCAGGTCGGCCGGCAGGGTGGTGGGCTTGCCGACCAGCTTGCCGGTGAGCTCCACCACATCGCGGAGGGCCCGGTCCACGTCCTTGGCCAGCTGGTCGAGTTCATCGACACTGCTGACGCCGTCTTCATCTTCGATCCAGCTCACCAGGCCCACCCGATAGGGGGCCTCGCGCACGATGTCGAGCACGCGGAAGCGCTGCTGGCCCATGGTCACGATGTTGCTGCGGTCGTCCTCCTGGGTTTGGCAGTGCAGGATTTCGGCGCAGCAGCCCACATCCGCCATCGATTGGTTCTGGGGATCCCAGCGGATCACGCCGAAGCGTCGGTCTTCATCCATCACCGTGCGCAACAGCATGCGGTAACGGGGCTCAAAGATGTGGAGGGGCAGCACTTCCTGGGGGAAGAGCACCACATCGGGAAGAGGGAACAGAGGCAGCTCCCGTACGGCCAGCTCACCCATGGCTTGTTCAGGAGTTGCAGTGTGGATCCTAGAAAAAATGCCTCCGGCCCGCTCGGGACCGGAGGCTTGGGGCGTTGATCGCGTCTGCCGCTGCAGATCAGCGGATCAGAGCTTCACCTCAATGTCGACACCGCTGGGCAGGTCCAGCTTCATCAGGGCGTCAATGGTCTTCGAGGAGGGGCTGTAGATGTCGATGATCCGACGGTGGGTGCGGGTCTCGAAGTGCTCGCGGGAGTCCTTGTCCACGTGGGGCGAGCGCAGCACGCAATAGATCTTGCGCTTGGTGGGCAGGGGGATGGGGCCGATCGCAGTTGCAGCGGTGTGATCGGCGGTTTCGATGATCTTTTCGCAGGAGAGATCCAGCATGCGGCGATCAAACGCCTTCAGGCGGATGCGGATCTTCTGCTGGGCGATGGTGGCGGACATGGGAAGTAGGCGAGAACCCGGACGGGTCGTTGGAGATCCGGCCTCAGCCGGGAGAGTTCCAGAAGCCCAGACCGTTGGAGTAACGGTTGGTCTGCAGGACAACCGGCATGACCGGCTGCCTGGTTTGTCGAGGTACGAAAGGGGTGACGGCAAATGCCATCACCCCTAAACGTTAGATCAGAGGGTGGCAGGGATCACCGCAGTGATCCCGAGCCCATCACTCGATGATCTTGGACACCACGCCGGCACCAATGGTGCGGCCGCCTTCGCGGATGGCGAAGCGCATGCCCTGCTCGATGGCCACCGGGCAGATCAGCTGACCGGTCATCTTGATGCGGTCACCGGGCATCACCATTTCCACGTTGGCGCCTTCGTCAGAGGTGAAGGCGGTGATCTGGCCGGTCACATCCGTGGTACGGATGTAGAACTGCGGGCGGTAGCCAGCAAAGAAGGGGGTGTGGCGGCCGCCTTCTTCCTTCTTCAGCACATACACCTCACCCTCGAACTTGGTGTGGGGGGTGATGGAGCCGGGCTTCACGAGCACCATGCCGCGCTCGATGTCTTCCTTCTGGATGCCGCGGAGGAGCAGACCCACGTTGTCGCCGGCCATGCCCTCGTCGAGCAGCTTGCGGAACATTTCCACACCGGTGACGGTGCTCTTGCGGGTGTCGCGGATACCGACGATTTCGATTTCCTCGCCCACCTTCACCTTTCCGCGCTCGATACGGCCGGTGGCAACGGTGCCGCGACCGGTGATCGAGAAGACGTCTTCCACAGCCATGAGGAAGGGCTTGTCGATCTCGCGCTCGGGCTCAGGGATCGCGGTGTCGACGGCTTCCATCAGCTCATCGATCTTGGCTTCCCAGGTGGGGTCGCCCTCGAGGGCCTTCAGACCGGACACCTTGACGACGGGGATGTCATCGCCAGGGAAGTCGTAGCTGCTCAGCAGTTCGCGGACTTCCAGTTCCACCAGCTCGAGGATCTCCTCGTCATCCACCATGTCGCACTTGTTGAGTGCAACCACCAGCGCGGGAACGCCCACCTGCTTGGCCAGGAGGATGTGCTCCTTGGTCTGGGCCATCGGACCGTCGGTGGCGGCCACCACCAGGATCGCGCCGTCCATCTGGGCGGCACCGGTGATCATGTTCTTCACGTAGTCCGCGTGACCAGGGCAGTCCACGTGGGCGTAGTGACGCTTGTCGGTTTCGTACTCGACGTGAGCGGTGTTGATGGTGATGCCGCGCTCACGCTCTTCGGGAGCACCGTCGATCTGGTCGTATGCCTGTGCCTTGGCCTGGCCTTTCTTGGCCAGCACGTTGGTGATGGCGGCAGTGAGGGTGGTCTTGCCGTGGTCAACGTGGCCGATGGTGCCGATGTTGACGTGGGGCTTGTTCCTTTCGAACTTCTCGCGAGCCATGAGTTAAAGAATCGGGGGTGGAATGGGTATGGGGAAGATCAGGAATTGCCCTGATTCTTGGAAATGATGGCCTCGGCCACATTGCGAGGAACTTCCTCGTAGTGGCTGAACTCCATCGAGAAGATACCCCGACCCTGGGTCATGGATCGGAGCTGGGTGGCGTAGCCGAACATCTCGGCCAGAGGCACCTTGGCCTGCACCTTGGACTGCCCGTCTTCGACGGATTGTCCTTCGACCTGGCCACGGCGGGAGGAGAGGTCGCCGATCACGGAACCGAGGAAATCCTCGGGGATCTCGACTTCCACCTTCATCATCGGCTCGAGAAGTACAGGATTGCACTTCTTGACGCCGTCCTTGAAGGCCATGGAGCCGGCGATCTTGAACGCCATCTCCGAAGAGTCGACGTCGTGATACGAACCGTCGACCATGGTGACCTTCACATCGATCATCGGGAAACCAGCAATCACGCCGGACTGGCAGGTTTCCTTCATGCCGGCCTCAGCCGGTCCGATGTATTCCTTGGGCACGATGCCGCCAACAATCTTGTTGACGAATTCGAAGCCTGAACCCGGCTCGCCGGGCTCCATTTCGATCACCACGTGGCCGTATTGGCCCTTACCACCGGTCTGGCGCGCGAACTTGCCCTCACCTTTGGCGCTGGCGCGAATGGTTTCGCGATACGACACCTGAGGGGCGCCAATGTTGGCCTCAACTTTGAATTCCCGCAGCATGCGGTCCACCAGGATTTCCAGGTGGAGCTCGCCCATGCCGGCAATCACCGTCTGGTTGGTTTCCGGATCGGTGGAGACGCGGAAGGTGGGGTCTTCCTCGGAGAGGGATTGGAGAGCCTTGGACAGCTTGTCCATGTCGCCCTTGGTCTTGGGCTCCACGGCCACGGAGATCACGGGCTCGGGGATGAACAGCGATTCCAAAATGATCGGATCGCTGTCGGCACACAGGGTGTCACCGGTGGTGGTGTCCTTGAGGCCGAGGACGGCACCAAGGTCGCCTGCGCGCAGCTCATCCACTTCCTCGCGATCGTCGGCCTTGAGCACGATCAGGCGCGAGATGCGCTCCTTCTTGTCCTTGGTGGAGTTGAGCACGTAGCTGCCCTTTTGCAGCACACCCGAGTAAATGCGCACAAAGGTGAGTTTGCCGAAGGGATCGGCCATCACTTTGAACGCCAGGGCACTGAAAGGAGCGCTGTCGTCGGCGGGACGCAGGGCTTCGGTGCCATCGGGGAGCAGGCCCTGGATCGGGGGAATGTCCACCGGAGCGGGCAGGTAATCCACCACGGCGTCGAGCAGGAGCTGGACGCCCTTGTTCTTGAACGCGGAGCCGCAGAGCATGGGCACGAGACCGTGCTTCAGCACGCCCTCACGGATGCCCTTCCGCAGCTGCTCTTCAGTGAGTTCGCCGGTTTCGAGGAACACCTCAACGAGGTCTTCGTCGGTTTCGGCCACCGACTCCATTAACTTGGTCCGCCATTCAGCGGCTTCTTCCTTCATCGAGTCCGGAATCTCGGTCTCCTCGATGTCTTTGCCCAGCTCGTCCTTATAGATGAAGGCCTTGTTCTTCACCAGGTCGACGATGCCGCTCAGCTCGCCTTCCGCGCCGATCGGCAGCTGAATGGGGGCGGCGTTGGCCTTGAGACGATCTTTGATCTGGGCGTAGACCTTGAGGAAGTCGGCGCCGGTGCGGTCCATCTTGTTGACGAACACCATGCGGGGAACGCTGTAGCGATCCGCTTGGCGCCACACGGTTTCCGACTGGGGCTGCACGCCACCCACAGCGCAGAACACGGCGATCACACCATCCAGCACCCGCATGGAGCGCTCCACCTCAATGGTGAAGTCCACGTGGCCGGGGGTATCAATGATATTGATACGGTGATCCTGCCAACTTGTGGAAATGGCAGCCGCCGTGATGGTGATGCCGCGCTCACGCTCCTGAGCCATCCAGTCGGTGACGGCAGCGCCATCGTGCACTTCACCGATCTTGTGCACCACACCCGAATAGAACAGGATGCGTTCGGTGGTGGTGGTTTTGCCCGCGTCGATGTGGGCGGCAATACCGATATTTCTGACGCGTTCCAGTGGAAAGGCGCGGGCCACGGGGGATGTCTCCGGAGGTGTCTAAAAAAGTGGGCGTCACTCTACCGATCGGCGTTCACGCGCCGTTGCGGCAGGGTCGGAGCTGCCCGAAGCCCCGACCCAAAGTTCCGCTGATCAGTAGCGGTAGTGGGCGAAGGCCTTGTTGGCCTCGGCCATCTTGTGGGTTTCTTCGCGCTTGCGAACGGCGCTGCCAGCCTCGTTGGCGGCATCCATCAGTTCGCCGGCCAGCTTCTGGGCCATGCTGCGGCCGTTACGGGCCCGCGAGAAATTCACCAGCCAGCGCAGGGCCATGGCCGTGCCGCGCTCCTGACGCACTTCCATGGGCACCTGGTACGTGGCGCCACCAACACGGCGGGCACGCACTTCCACCAGGGGGGTGGCGTTGCGGACTGCGGTTTCGAAGAGCTCCAGGGGGTCACTGCCGGTGCGGTCGCCGATCAGGCTGAAGGCGTCCGACAGGATCCGCTGGGCCGTGGATTTCTTCCCGTGCTTCATCAGCCGGGCCACCATCATCGTGGCCAGACGGCTATTGAACTGGGGATCCGGAAGGATCGGACGCTTCTCGGCAGCGTTACGGCGAGACATGGGGTGACCGTGGAGGGACGGGAGGGAACGAGGGGATTGGGATGGCTACGACAGCTGGCAAGCCTGACGGTTGGGGTCAGCCTTTCGGGGTCTTGGCGCCGTACTTGGAGCGAGACTGACGACGGTCTTTCACACCGGCGGTATCCAGCGTGCCGCGGATGATGTGGTAGCGGACACCAGGCAGATCCTTGACACGGCCGCCGCGGATCAGCACCACGGAGTGCTCCTGAAGGTTGTGGCCGATGCCGGGGATGTAGGCGGTCACTTCGAAGCCCGAGGTGAGACGCACACGGGCCACCTTGCGCAGGGCCGAGTTCGGCTTCTTGGGGGTGGAGGTGTACACACGCGTGCACACACCACGCCGCTCGGGGCAGGCGCGCAGGGCGGGCGACTTGGTCTTGCGGGTAAGACTCTGCCGCTCAGTACGGATCAGCTGCTGAATGGTGGGCATCGAGGGCCGGGATCTGGTCGGAGAACACTGGTCGGACGTCCGACCGATTTCGACAATCCGCCACGTTACTGCGTCGCCTGCCTCATGCCGGTGAGCCGGCTGAAGGCGGCGCCGCACGCACAGGAACGGATGCCGTCGCCCGATCGCACCAGGAAGCCGCCGCCACTGAGGTCGCCGCGGTAGTCGAGGCCCAGGCCGGTCAGCTGTGGCAGTTGCTCGGCAGGTGCGTAGAGGGTGATCCCGTCGGCGCGAGCCACCGGAGTACCGGCCAGATGGCCGGGCCGCAGGCGGATCGTCCACTGCTCACAGCCGCCCTCGATCAGGTCGAGGTGCATCAGGCCCGGCGTGCCGGCCACGGCGGCTTGGCGGCCGAGTTCGGCGGCAGCGGCTGCAGTGATCCGCAGGCCTGGGCCCTTCGGCATGGCAGACGGGGAAATCGGGCGTTGCGTTGAGTGTGACAGCCCGGCCTGTCATGGCGGGGCTCCGGTTCAGGGCACCAGGCCGATGCCGTGGTGCACCGAGCCCGCCACCCCCCGGCCTTTCACCGGCATGGTGCCGCCCATCACCAGTCCGGTGGAGCTGCCGCCGTCGAGGTTGAGCGCGTCGCGCAGGCCCAGCTGTTGCAGCAGCGTGGCCGTCTCTCCGAGGGTTGGGCCGGCGTCGTCGGTGCCCTGCAGCGTGATCAGCCAGAAGCGGCTGCCGTCACTGGCCACCACGGTGCGCGGCGCCCCCTGGCTGAGGAAGGAGGGGCTGAAGCCCTCGCCGGTGCCATTCATCACCAGGCGTCCCTCCTGCAGCAGCAGTGGTCCGCCGCCCACCACGAACGACTCCTGGCCGAGGGCGTCGCTGGGCCGGCTCGTCACCGCGAGTTCATCGCCCTCGCGCCAGGGCAGCACCGCGCCGCCGCGCGCGACGAGCAGATCGTCGCCCGGTGCCAGCGCTACCCCCTGGTCCAGGGCGACCGTCTCGATGCGCTCCACAACACGACCTCCCCGCAGCCGCAGGGCTGTTTCGTTGCCGCTCAGGGCGCGGTACAGCGGTCCCCAGTCCGCGGTGTAGCGGCTCACGCCTCGCTGCACATAGCCACTGTTCAACACCACCAGTGGCAGCCGCTGGCCGTCGGGGCCCATCACCGATTCCTCCAGGCGCAGGCGACCGAATCGCGGTAGCTCGCCGCGATTCCAGGCCACAACGCCGCGGTTCAGGATCGGGCCCGATAGCCAGCGCCCGTCTACCCGCAGGGCCCCCAGCGGGAGCTTGCGAACCCGGTTGAAGTAGCCGCCGTTCACGGCCACCAGGGCCCCCTGGCGTCCGGCCAGTTGGGTGAGGGCGCCGAGCCCCTCCATGCCCCGATCACTGGTGAGGGGGCGCAGCTGCAGGGAGCTGCTGCGCGGATCCAGTTGCACCGCATTGATGCGCACGCCGTTGCGGATCAGGCGGTCCCAGCGCAGCTCCCGGCTGAGCAGGGCCACCAGCCTGGGGTCCAGGGCCTGGGCGGTGTCGGCTTCGCTGTCGCGACTGGCCCCCGGCAGATCCAGCACCACCCGCATCGGCGTGCCGAGGGTGAACACCCGGCTCGGGCGCCGTCCCGCGGTTTGGAGCTCGAGCCCGCCGTCACTGGCGCGCGCGGGTAGCCCCAGGGCCTGGAGTTCGGCCAGCTGGTCGGGCCTGGCCCTCACGCTGATCTGCAGGTTGTTCTCGCCCATGCGCACCACGGCCGGGCCATCGAGGTCGAGCACCAGCCGTCTCCCCCCTGCGCCGCTGCGCACCTGCAGCAGGGTGGTGTTCGGGCGTTCGAGCACCAGGCGCTGCCCCTGCCGTTGCAGGGTGACGCCGCCGGCCTGAAGCAGCTCCAGGGCGTTCACGGCCACCTCGTCGTCGAGGCTCCGCTGGTTGCTCACCGGTACCCGCACGCTGGCGCCGAACCATTCCAGATCCAGCTCCCCCCCTGGCCGGCTGCGGCTGCTCACCCCGAGCTGGTTCTGCAGCACCTCCAGGGGCAGCCACAGCTCGGCGGGCAGACGGGAATCGCCACCCACCCAGAGCCAGCGCGCCTGCTGACGTTCACCGTTGATCACCAGCTGGTGGCCGGCCTCCTCGCTGCTGTGGATGTCGCGGGCGTGGGCGGCTCCCGGTGGCGGTGGTGGCGGCGGCAGTCGCAGGGGAGCCGCCTGGGCCAGGAGCAGCCCCGGGGCCAGCAGGGCAAGGAAGGACGGGGCCCCAGCCATCGGGATCAGTGAGGCGAGAAAACGCTAGCCCTGAACAGAGGAAGGCGATGCCAATCCCTAGGATTGGACGTTCTGCTGTTGGCGCCGCCCGTGGGTGGGCCCCAGCGCCAGCGTCCGTGTGAGATCTCCGGGTCATGCCCCATTCCTTCCGTCCTGCTTGGCCCCACTGCGACAGTCCCGCTCCGGCGGCGGTGGCGGGCGAGAAGGATGCCTGCGGCGTGGGTTTCCTGGCCTCGCTGAAGGGTGAATCCAGCCATTGGGTGCTGCAGCAGGCCCTCCGCGGCCTCGGCTGCATGGAGCACCGCGGCGGCTGTGGTGGCGATGGGGATTCCGGCGATGGCGCCGGCGTGCTGTGCGGCATCCCGTGGAGCTACCTAGAAGCGGTGTGGCCCGAGGCCGCCGCTGCTTCCGGCGCTGCCCGCGGTCTGGGCATGGTGTTTCTGCCGGCCGATGTCACCAAGCGCGAGCAGGCCAAGGCCTTCTGTGCTGAAGAAGCCGAAAAGCTGGGGCTGCGCAGCCTGGGCTGGCGCGTGGTGCCTGTCGATCCGGCGGTGCTTGGCCCGATGGCCCGCTCCACCGCGCCGGTGATCGAGCAGTGGCTGTTGGCTGGCAGTGAAACCGGCGATGCCCTCGAGTCGCTGCTGTTCCGCCTGCGCCGCCGCTGCGGCGACCGCGCCCGCGATGCCTGGGGCCCCGGCCCCAGCGACCTCTATTTCGCCTCCCTCAGTGGCCGAACCCTTGTGTACAAGGGCATGGTGCGCTCGGAGGTGCTCGCCGCCTTTTATGGCGACCTGCGGGATGCGCGCTTCGCCGTGAGCTTTGCGGTGTATCACCGCCGCTTCAGCACCAACACCCTGCCCCGCTGGCCCCTGGCCCAGCCGATGCGCCTGCTCGGCCACAACGGCGAGATCAACACCCTGCTGGGCAACCTCAACTGGGCCCGCGCCTCCGAGGCCAACCTCGACGCCGTGTGGGGAGAGGCCGCGGCAGATCTCAAGCCGGTGGTGAACCCGGCCTTCAGTGACTCCGCCAACCTCGACGCCACCCTGGAGCTGCTGGTGCGCAGCGGCCGGCCGATCACCGAGAGCCTGCTCACGCTCGTACCGGAGGCGTTCCGCGACCAGCCCGATCTCGACGACAAGCCCGAGATCACAGCCTTCTACGAGTATTCGGCCTGCACCCAGGAGCCCTGGGACGGCCCGGCCCTGCTGGTGTTCGCCGATGGCCGGAGCGTGGGTGCCACCCTCGACCGCAACGGTCTGCGCCCCGCCCGCTACTGCATCACCAGCGATGGCTTCGTGGTGATGGGCTCCGAAACCGGCGTGGTGGAACTGGACGAGAGCCGGATCATCGAGAAAGGGCGCCTCGGCCCCGGCCAGATGCTGGCCGTCGATCTCGAGCAGGGCCGTCTGCTGCACAACTGGGAGGTGAAGCAGGAGGTGGCGAGCCGCCACCCCTACGGCGCCTGGTTGGCGGAGCACCGCCGCAACCTGGCCCCCCAGCCCTGGCAGCAGGAGCGCCAGCTGGGTGATCTGGAGCTGTTGCAGAAGCAGACCGCCTTCGGCTTCACCGCCGAAGACCTCGAGCTGGTGATCGAGGACATGGCCGGTGCGGCCAAGGAGCCCACCTACTGCATGGGCGACGACATCCCCCTCGCGGTGCTCTCCGGCAAGCCGCACCTGCTTTACGACTACTTCAAGCAGCGCTTCGCCCAGGTCACCAACCCGCCGATCGACCCGCTCCGGGAAAAGCTGGTGATGAGCCTGGAGATGCATCTGGGCAAGCGCGGTTCACCCCTGCGCCCTGAGGCTGCCGCCGCTGCGGTGCTGCACCTGGCGTCACCGATCCTCAACGAGGCCGAGCTGGCCGCCGTGGGCACCCAGGGAATCCCCGCTGCCACCCTCTCCACCCTGATGCCCATCACCGATGGGCCCTCCGGTCTGGAGGCTGCGGTGAACCGGCTCAAGGCTGAAGCCGAAGCGGCTGTGCGCGCCGGCCAGCAGATCCTGGTGCTCTCCGACCGCCAGGGCCTCGATGGCCAGTCCGGCGGCATCAACGCCACCACGTCTTCTGTGCCGCCGCTGCTGGCGGTGGGCGCGGTGCACCACCACCTGCTCAACCTCGGCCTGCGTCTGCAGACCTCCCTGGTGGTGGACACGGCCCAGTGCTGGAGCACCCATCACCTGGCCTGCCTGATCGGCTTCGGTGCCAGCGCCGTCTGCCCCTGGCTCACCTGGGAAACCACCCGCCATTGGCTGGCCCATCCCCGCACCCAGAAGCTGATCGAAACCGGCAAGCTGCCGGCCCTCAGCGCTGATCAGGCCCAGGCCAACGTGCGTAAGGCCCTCGAAGACGGCCTGCGCAAGATCCTCTCCAAGATCGGCATTTCGCTGCTGGCCAGCTACCACGGCGCCCAGATCTTCGAGGCGATCGGCATCGGCGCCGACCTGATCGAGCTGGCGTTCAAGGGCACCACCAGCCGGGTGGCGGGCCTGAGCCTGAGCGAACTGGCCAGTGAAACCCTCACCTTCCACAGCAAGGCCTTCCCCGAGCTCGACCGCACCAAGCTCGAGTTCATGGGCTTTGTGCAATACCGCACCGGTGGCGAGTACCACCTCAACAGCCCGGAGATGGCCAAGGCCCTCCATGCCGCCGTCAAGGCCGGCCCGGGTTACGACCACTTCTCCACCTATCAGACCCTGCTGGAGAACCGGCCGGTTACCGCGCTGCGCGACCTGCTGGAGCTCAAGCCCGCCGCCACGCCGCTGCCGATCGAGCAGGTGGAGAGCGTGGAGAGCATCTGCGCCCGCTTCTGCACTGGCGGCATGAGCCTCGGCGCCCTCTCGCGTGAGGCCCACGAGGTGTTGGCCGTGGCGATGAACCGCATCGGCGGCAAGAGCAATAGCGGTGAGGGCGGCGAAGACCCTGCCCGCTTCCATGTGCTCAACGACGTGGACGGCGAGGGCCGCTCCGCCACCCTGCCCTCGATCAAGGGGCTGCGGAACGGCGACACCGCCTGCTCCGCCATCAAGCAGATCGCTTCGGGCCGCTTCGGCGTTACCCCCGAATACCTGCGCAGCGGCAAGCAGCTTGAGATCAAGGTGGCCCAGGGCGCCAAGCCCGGTGAGGGAGGCCAGCTGCCCGGCCCGAAGGTGGATCCCTACATCGCCTGGCTGCGCAACAGCAAGCCGGGTGTGGGCCTGATCTCACCCCCGCCCCACCACGACATCTATTCAATTGAGGATCTGGCCCAGCTGATCCACGACCTGCACCAGGTGCACCCCGCCGCCAAGGTGAGCGTGAAGCTGGTGGCCGAGATCGGCATCGGCACCATCGCCGCCGGTGTGGCCAAAGCCAACGCCGATGTGATCCAGATCTCTGGCCACGACGGCGGCACCGGCGCCTCGCCGCTGAGCTCGATCAAGCACGCCGGCGGCCCCTGGGAGCTCGGCCTCACCGAGGTGCACCGCTCCCTGCTGGAGAACGGCCTGCGCGATCGGGTGCTGCTGCGCGCCGACGGCGGCCTCAAGACCGGCTGGGACGTGATCATCGCCGCCCTGCTCGGTGCCGAGGAGTACGGCTTCGGCTCGATCGCGATGATCGCCGAGGGCTGCATCATGGCCCGGGTTTGCCACACCAATAACTGCCCGGTGGGCGTGGCAACCCAGAAGGAAGCCCTGCGCAAGCGCTTCACCGGCATCCCCGAGCACGTGGTGAACTTCTTCCTCTTCGTGGCGGAGGAAGTGCGCCAGCTGATGAGCGTGCTGGGTGTCGCCCGCATGGAAGACCTCATCGGCCGCACCGACCTGCTCAAGCCCCGCGCGGTGCAGCTGGCCAAGACCAAGACGATCGATCTCTCCTGTCTGCTGGATGCGATTCCGGCTGCCGCCGATCGCGCCTGGCTCCAGCACGACGCCGAGGCCCACAGCAATGGACAGGTCTTGGAAGATCAGCTCTTGGCCGACAGCGAGCTGATGGCCGCGATCGAAGGCCATGGCCGCGTGGCCCGCACCGTGGCGATCGTGAACACCGACCGCAGCGTGTGCGCCCGCCTGGGTGGCGAGATCGCCGCTCGCCACGGCAACAAGGGCTTCCAGGGCCAGCTCGACCTCACGTTTGAGGGTGCCGGCGGCCAGAGCTTCGGGGCCTTCACCGTGCAGGGCATGAACGTGCGCCTGGTGGGTGAGGCCAACGACTACGTCGGCAAGGGCATCAACGGCGGTCGCATCACCGTGGTGCCTCCCGCCGGTGGCAACGACCCCGGCAGCCAGGTGATCCTGGGCAACACCTGCCTCTATGGCGCCACCGGCGGTGAGCTGTTCGCCCTGGGCCGTGCCGGCGAGCGCTTCGCCGTGCGCAACAGCGGTGTGCGCACCGTGGTGGAGGGCGCCGGTGACCACTGCTGCGAATACATGACTGGCGGCGTGGTGGTGGTGCTGGGAAGCACCGGCCGCAACGTGGGCGCCGGCATGACCGGCGGCGTCACCTTCCTCCTGGATGAAACCGGCGGCGTGGCCGAGCGAGTGAATTCAGAGATCGTGGCTATCCACACCCTCAGCACTCCCGAACAGGAAGCCCTGCTCAAGCCGCTGCTCGAGGCCCATCTCGAGGCCACCGGCAGCAGCAAAGCCGCAGCGATCCTGGCTGACTGGAGCAGCTGGAAGGGCCGCTTCAAGGTGCTGGTGCCCCCCAGCGAGAAGGCCAATGTGGGCCTGGCCGAGCGGGAGCAAGTGGCGGCCTGAGTCGCCTGGCGCCTAGCGGGGGTGCTGGCGCATCAGGCGCTGCACCTCCCCAGCGTGGTAACTGCTGCGGGTGAGCGGTGAGCTCACCACCTGCAGAAAGCCCAGCTCCTCCTCACCTTTGCGCCGGAATGCCTCGAACTGCTCCGGCGTCACGAAGCGATCCACCGGCAGGTGCTTCGGGCCGGGCGAGAGGTACTGCCCGATGGTCACGATGTCCACGGCGTGGCGGCGCAGGTCGGCCAGTACCTCCAGCACTTCGGCATCACCCTCTCCCAGGCCCACCATCAGGCCCGATTTGGTGTAGGTGCTCGGCCACCCTTCCCGCACCCGCTGCAGCAGCTCCAGGGAACGCTCGTAGATCCCCTGGGGCCGAGCCTTTTTGTAGAGCCGCGGCACGGTTTCGATGTTGTGGTTGAGCACGTGGGGTGCGCCCGCCATCACGGCGGCCAGGGCGTCCCAGTTGCCGCAGAAATCGGGAATCAGCAGCTCGATCGTGGTGAGCGGCGAGCGCTGGCGCACCTGCTCGATGCAGGCCACGAACTGGCTGGCGCCGCCGTCGGGCAGGTCGTCGCGGTTCACCGACGTGATCACCACGTGGCTCAGCCCCAGGCGGCTCACCGCCTCGCCGAGCCGTTCGGGCTCGGTGGGATCGAGCTCCCGCACGCTCTTGTCGAAGTCGATGTCGCAGTAGGGGCAGGCCCGGGTGCAACCCGGCCCCATGATCAGAAAGGTGGCGGTGCCGCCGGCGAAGCACTCGCCGATGTTCGGGCAGCTCGCCTCCTGACACACCGTGTTCAGCTTGAGGTCGACCAGCAGGTCGGCTACCGCCCCGATGCGTTCACGCTGGGGGGCTTTGACGCGCAGCCACTCCGGTTTCAGCAAGGCACGCAGGAGGCCCGATGGGGCCGATCAGGGCAGGGATGAATGTAGGAAGTGGCCGCAGAAGGGCGTGCAGACGATCCCCTACAGTCGCCCCATCGGGATGTAGCGCAGCTTGGTAGCGCACTTCGTTCGGGACGAAGGGGCCGCAGGTTCGAATCCTGTCATCCCGACTTTTCAGGACAGCTCGGCGCCCGGGTAGCCCCTCGGGGTCACCATGCGTCCGTCACGGACGTAGCTGCTGCTGTTGCCCACCAGCACCAGGGTGAGCATGTCCACCTGTTCGATCGGCAGGGCCTCCAGGGTGTGGAGGCTCACCTGCTCCTCGCGGCGGCCCAGCTGGCGGCAGATCGCCACCGGGGTGCTGCCGGGCCGGCCGGTCAGCAACAGCTCCCGGGCCCGGCCCAGTTGCCAGTCCCGGCCCAGGGAGCGAGGGTTGTAGAGCGCCACCACGAAGTCGCCAGCCGCGGCGGCCTCCAGGCGCCGTTCGATCACGGCCCAGGGGGTGAGCCGGTCGCTGAGGCTGATCGTGCAGAAGTCGTGCATCAGGGGGGCTCCGGCCCGGGCCGCCGCCAGCTGCAACGCGGAGATGCCGGGGTGCACGCTGAAGGCCGGGCGTCCGTCGGCCGGTTGTTGCAGCCAGAGCTCCAGGGCCAGGCCGGCCATGGCGTAGATGCCGCTGTCACCCGACGACACCAGGGCCACGGGAAATCCCTGGCTGGCCAGCTCCAGGGCCTGGGCGCAGCGGGCCCGCTCCTCGGTGAGGCGGCCGTCAAGTCGCAATTGATCGGGCCGGCGCAAGGGTTCGAGCAGATCCAGGTAGAGGCCGTAGCCCACCCACACCGTGCTGCTGGCCAGGGCTTCCCGCGCTTCCGGGGTGAGCAGGTTGAGCCGGCCCGGACCGCTGCCCACGAGGTGCAGGTGGCCCTGCGGGGGCGCCCACTGGCTGGCGGCCGCGGCAATCGCCAGGGTGGCGGCACCCAGCTCGCCCTCGCGCCGGTGCGCGATGCGTTTGGGCAGCATCAGGGAGGCGTCGGGGCCGGCGGCCAGTAGGGCAGAGGCTTCCGCCACGCTCGGGGTTCCCATCTCGGCGGCCACGGCCGCGGAGGGGTTGGGCACGGTCACGGCCGCCAGCGTCTCGGGTTCGAAGAACCGCACGGGCCAGCCCCGCTGCTCCGCCAGCTCCAGCAGGGCCGGCTCATCGGCCTTGCGGCTGGCACTGGCCAGGCCCGCCACGGATTCGGCGGCCAGGTGCTCCTCGGCGAGGCTGTCGTCGATCAGCCGCTCCAGCAGCTGCAGGCTGGTGCCGCGCTCACAGCCCACCCCCAGCCACAGGCTCGGGGGATGCCAGCGGCAGCCGGGCCCCTGGCGACAGCTCACCACCAGATCGGCGGCCGGATCACTGCTGGCTTGAAGGGCAATGGCGTGGGCTGCCGGGAGCTCCTGCCACTGCCGGTTGCCGTGCTCCTGGGTCACGGTGATCGGTGTGCCGCTGGCGGCCCGCTGCATCAGGGCCGTCCAGTCTCCGGGGCCCCGGCTCCAGCCCCAGGCTGCGCCGAAGGCATCGAGCGCCAGCCGGCCTGAGCCGCCGCTGGCGCCGGTGATCACGGCCGTGCCGCCGAGCAGGGCGGCCACCTGCTGCCCCAGGGTTTCGGCTCCGGCCCTGTGGCCGCCCAGCAGGGGGACGGCGAAGCGCCCCTGGGGATCCACCACCACCACGGCGGGGTCGTGCTCTTTATCAGTGAGCAGCGGCGCGATCAGGCGCGTCACCAGGCCGGCGGCACCTACCACCACAAATCCCGCGCTGCTGCTCCACTGCTGGGCCAGGGTGTCGGCGGCAGAAGGGGCGGCCCCGCTGCCCACCACGGCCTGCACCACTCCGGCCTGCAGCAATTGCTCCAGCACCCCCTCCGCGCTGGCACTGAAGCCCAGCCCCCAAACCAGGCGCGCCTGGGCGGTGATCGGTTTGCTCACGATCCACCCAGCCGCTGACGCAGCCCGGCCAGCGGACCGCTGGGACCAGGCTGGATCAGGGTGCCGTCGGCGGCCACCTGGTCGCGGGCGGATCCGGTGAGGGCCGAACTGGGGGCCACGCGTTCGGGGTTGGTGATGATTCTGGGTGCGGAGGGAGCGGGTTCGGGTTCCGGTGCGCTGGCGGCGAGGGCGTCATCCGCGGCAGCGGCCTCGACGGGGTCGGGCTCAACAAGGTCGGGCTCGACAGGATCGGGCTCGGCCATGGCTTGCTCGATGTTGGCTGACGCGTCTTCCGCGGCCGGGCTGGGTGGGGCCTCGGCAGGGCTTGGACTGCTGTTGGGAGCTTCGAGGGGAGCGGGTTCGGGTTCGGGCTTCGGTACGGGTGCCGGTTCGGGTAC
>JBBASQ010000003.1:57073-63286 GCA_040399185.1 Prochlorococcaceae cyanobacterium | reverse complement strand
GGTACTGGTTCCGGCCCAGGAGCCGGCGGCGGCGTTTCGCCCAGCAGCACGGCCAGTTCCTCCGGGTTCAACGGGCCCTGCAGCCAGCGGGGTTTGCTGCCGCCAGCCAGGTTCACTTCGCGGACCAGGCTGTTAAACGGTGGATTCATCGGCTCACCCCGCCCATCCACCAGTTCAAGCTGCAGAGCATAGCTGCCGCTCTTCCAGCCCCGCAGCCACAGCGGCACGTTCTGATCCACCAGGAAGGCATCGCCGTTCACGCTCACCCGCAGCCGCCAGCTGCCGTCGCCCTCGCGCAGGTGCTGCAGCGGTGCGTCATAGAGAAGCCAGTCGAGCAACACCGGCTCGGCACTGCTCCATGCGGCCGGGCTCGCGACCACCAGTTCAGGAGTGCCGGGTGCGGGCACGGCCAGGGGATTGGCGGCCACCGTCTGCACCCGGATCCGCGCGGAGGCCCCAGGACTCTTCACGGCCTCACCCCAGGGCCGTGCGGCATAGACCGTGATCCGGTGACTGCCGGGGGGCAGTGCCGGCAGGGTGGCGTCCACCAGCTCGCCCGCGGGGGTTGTGCGGTGCTCGGTGAGCCGGAGCACCGGCTGGTCGTCGATCTGGACAGCCACGTGGGCGCCCAGTCCCAGGGAGCCCGCATCCACCAGGGGCCAGTCGCGCACCTTCAGGCGCAGCGACCAGCTACCGGCGGGCAGGGTGGCCCCATCGGATGGGAATTCAATCGCGAGGCGCGGATCGCGATCGGCCAGGGCGGCCGCTAGCTGTTGCACCGCCGCGGGTGGCGCCACCTCCTGCAGCCGACCTGCCGGCGGGGTGGGGGCCAGCGCTTGTACGCCACTGGGCTGGGGCTTTCGATCACAGCCGGCGGGGAGCAGCAGCAGGACCGCCAGTAACAGCGCCACCGCCATGGCATGGACAACCCGCTGGATCGGGCTGGGCTGGCCACCGCCGATGGTGGCGAGGTGGATGCTCAAGGGTTGCCTGGGAGCCTGCGGGATTGGAGCCATTCTGCTGCGGCACGCAGAACCTTCTTGCGTTGTTATTTAGTTGCTCAAATCGGCTTCTTGGGATGTAAGTCGAAGGGCTCAAAAGCGGGGTTCGGCGTTGACTGCAACTGCCGAGGAAACCCCAGTGCTGGCCTGGGAAGCGCCGGGATTGAACCTTTGTAACTCAGCCCCCAGAGGGCTTGAAAGTGGCCCCTATACTTCCGCCAGCGGTCCCCTACCTGGGGCCCCAAAGCCCCAGTGGTTGCAATGGGTTTCGCGGTTCCGTGGAGCCTTTTCACCACTGGTGCCCATGGCCCGGAATCCGGCTTCGGCTGGCGCCGTCCATGGGGCCCAACAACAGGGGTGGACCTCCACCTCGACTCCGTCCCTCGAGGAACCTCTCGATGACCATCAGCCCACCAGAGCGTGGGGAGAAGGCGAAGGCCATGGTCGACCGGAACCCCGTTCCGGCCACCTTCGAGCTGTTCGGCAAGCCCGGGCATTTCGATCGCAGCCTCGCCAAGGGTCCCAAAACCACCACGTGGGTTTGGAACCTCCACGCCAACGCTCACGATTTCGATAGCCACACGAGCGACCTCGAAGAGGTCTCTCGCAAGATCTTCTCGGCTCATTTCGGCCACCTGGCCGTCATCTTCATCTGGTTGAGCGGTGCCTTCTTCCACGGCGCCCGCTTCTCCAACTACTCCGGCTGGCTCGCCGATCCCCTGCACGTCAAGCCTTCGGCGCAGGTGGTCTGGCCCGTGTTCGGCCAGGAAATCCTCAATGGCGATGTGGGTGCCGGTTTCCACGGCATTCAGATCACCTCCGGTCTTTTCCACGTGTGGAGGGCCTGGGGCATCACCAACGAAACCCAGCTGCTGGCCCTGGCCATCGGCGCCCTGGTGATGGCCGGCCTGATGCTTAATGCAGGCGTCTTCCACTACCACAAGGCAGCTCCCAAGCTCGAGTGGTTCCAGAACGTTGAGTCGATGCTCAACCACCATCTGGCCGGTCTGCTTGGTCTGGGCTCCCTGTCCTGGACGGGTCACCTGATCCATGTGTCCCTGCCCACCAATGCGCTGATGGATGCCATCGACGCCGGCAAGCCGCTGGCGCTCAATGGCAAGACCATCGCCACCTACGCAGACATCCCGCTGCCCCATGAGTTCCTGAATCAGGACCTCATCGCCCAGCTGTTCCCCGGTTTCGGTGCAGGCGTGAATGCCTTCTTCACCGGTAACTGGGCCGCTTACAGCGATTTCCTCACCTTCAAGGGTGGTCTGAATCCTGTAACCGGCAGCCTGTGGATGGGTGACATTGCGCACCACCACCTGGCGATTGCGGTGCTGTTCATCGTGGCCGGTCACATGTACCGGACCAACTGGGGCATCGGCCACAGCCTCAAGGAGATCCTTGAGGGCCAGAAGGGTGATCCCCTCCTGTTCCCTGCTCCGAAGGGCCACGACGGTCTGTTCGAGTTCATGACCACCAGCTGGCACGCACAGCTGGCCGTGAACCTGGCCCTGATGGGCTCCCTGAGCATCATTGTTGCTCAGCACATGTACGCGATGCCTCCGTATCCGTACATCGGGATCGACTACCCCACCCAGCTGTCGATCTTCACCCACCACACCTGGATCGGTGGCTTCCTGATCGTTGGTGCCGGCGCCCACGCCGCCATCGCGATGATTCGCGACTACGACCCCGCCAAGCACGTCGACAACGTTCTTGACCGGGTGCTCAAGGCCCGCGATGCCCTGATCAGCCACCTCAACTGGGTGTGCATCTGGCTGGGCTTCCACAGCTTCGGCCTCTATATCCACAACGACACCATGCGTGCCCTGGGTCGTCCCCAGGACATGTTCAGCGACTCCGCCATTGCCCTGAAGCCCGTCTTCGCGCAGTGGATCCAGGGTCTCCACGCTGCAGCCGCCGGCAGCACCGCTCCCAACGCCCTGGCTGGCGTGAGCGAAGTGTTCAACGGCACCGTTGTGGCCGTGGGCGGCAAGGTGGCCGCCGGTCCGATCCCCCTGGGAACGGCCGACTTCATGGTTCACCACATCCACGCCTTCACGATTCACGTGACGGTGCTGATCCTGCTGAAGGGCGTTCTGTATGCCCGCAGCAGCCGCCTGGTTCCCGACAAGGCGAACCTGGGCTTCCGCTTCCCCTGCGACGGCCCCGGCCGTGGCGGTACCTGCCAGGTGTCGGCTTGGGACCACGTGTTCCTGGGCCTGTTCTGGATGTACAACTCTCTGTCGATCGTCATCTTCCACTTCTCCTGGAAGATGCAGAGCGACGTGTGGGGCACCGTCAATGCCGACGGTTCCGTGTCCCACATCACCAACGGCAACTTCGCCCAGAGCGCCATCACCATCAATGGTTGGCTGCGTGACTTCCTGTGGGCCCAGGCCGCACAGGTGATCAACAGCTATGGCTCGAGCTCCAGTGCCTACGGCCTGATGTTCCTGGGTGCCCACTTCGTTTGGGCCTTCAGCCTGATGTTCCTGTTCAGCGGCCGCGGCTACTGGCAGGAGCTCATCGAGTCCATCGTCTGGGCTCACAACAAGCTGAAGGTGGCGCCGGCCATTCAGCCCCGTGCGCTCTCCATCACCCAGGGTCGTGCCGTTGGTGTTGCCCACTATCTGCTGGGCGGCATCGCGACCACCTGGTCCTTCTTCCTGGCCCGCATCATTGCGGTCGGCTGACCTTTCCTGACCTTTCCCAATGGCAACGAAATTTCCTTCGTTCAGCCAGGGTCTGGCACAGGACCCGACAACCCGCCGGATTTGGTACGGCATCGCCACGGCTCACGACTTCGAGAGCCACGACGGCATGACCGAGGAGCGGCTTTACCAAAAGCTGTTCTCCACCCACTTCGGACACCTGGCCATCATTGGCCTCTGGGTTTCGGGCAACCTGTTCCATATCGCCTGGCAGGGCAACTTTGAGCAGTGGGTCGCCGATCCTCTGCATGTCCGTCCCATCGCTCACGCGATCTGGGATCCCCACTTCGGCCAAGGAGCCATCGCCGCCTTCACCCAGGCCGGTGCCTCCTCCCCGGTGAACATTGCGTATTCAGGTCTGTACCACTGGTGGTACACGATCGGCATGCGCACCAACGCCGAGCTGTACCAGGGTTCCATCTTCATGATGATCCTGTCGGCCTGGGCCCTGTTCGCTGGCTGGCTCCACCTCCAGCCCAAGTTCCGGCCTTCCCTGGCCTGGTTCAAGAACGCTGAATCCCGTCTGAACCACCACCTGGCGGTGCTGTTCGGTTTCAGCTCCATCGCCTGGACCGGTCACCTGGTTCACGTGGCCATTCCTGAGGCCCGTGGTCAGCACGTGGGTTGGGACAACTTCCTCTCGGTGCTGCCGCACCCCGCTGGTCTGGCTCCGTTCTTCACCGGTAACTGGGGCGTTTACGCCCAAAACCCCGACACCGCCTATCAGGTGTTCGGCACTGCTGAAGGCTCTGGCACTGCGATCCTCACCTTCCTCGGTGGTTTCCACCCCCAGACCGAAGCCCTCTGGCTCACGGATATCGCCCATCACCACCTGGCGATCGGCTGCATCTTCGTGATCGCTGGCCACATGTACCGGACCAACTTCGGTATCGGCCACTCGATCCGCGAGATCCTGGATGCCCACAACCCCCCCAAGAACACCCCTGGTGATCTGGGTGCTGGTCACAAGGGCCTCTACGACACCATCAACAACTCTCTCCACTTCCAACTGGGTCTGGCTCTGGCCTCCCTTGGTGTGGTGACGAGCCTGGTGGCGCAGCACATGTATGCGATGCCGTCCTACGCCTTTATCGCGAAGGACTACACGACGCAGGCTGCTCTTTACACCCACCACCAGTACATCGCCATCTTCCTGATGTGCGGTGCCTTCGCCCACGGTGCGATCTTCTTCATCCGTGACTACGACCCGGAAGCCAACAAGAACAACGTTCTTGGCCGGATGCTCGAGCACAAGGAAGCCCTGATCAGCCACCTGAGCTGGGTGTCCCTGTTCCTCGGTTTCCACACCCTCGGCCTCTACGTCCACAACGACGTGGTGGTGGCCTTCGGTGCCCCCGAGAAGCAGATCCTTGTGGAGCCCGTGTTCGCCCAGTTCGTGCAGGCCGCCTCTGGTAAGGCCATGTACGGCATGGACGTGCTGCTCTCCAACTCCGCCAGCGCTGCCAGCAATGCCAGCGCCGCTTACATGGGCGGTTGGATGAATGCCATCAACGGCGGCGGCAACGACCTGTTCCTGCAGATCGGTCCTGGCGACTTCCTCGTGCACCACGCCATCGCGCTGGGTCTGCACACCACCACCCTGATCCTGGTGAAGGGTGCCCTGGATGCCCGGGGTTCCAAGCTGATGCCCGACAAAAAGGACTTCGGCTATTCCTTCCCCTGCGACGGCCCCGGCCGTGGCGGTACCTGCGACATCTCTGCCTGGGACGCCTTCTACCTGGCTGTCTTCTGGGCCCTGAACACCGTGGGTTGGGTCACCTTCTACTGGCACTGGAAGCACCTCGCCATCTGGCAGGGCAACGTTGCTCAGTTCAACGAGTCCAGCACCTATCTGATGGGCTGGTTCCGTGACTATCTGTGGCTCAACAGCTCGCAGCTGATCAACGGTTACAACCCCTTCGGTTCCAACAACCTCGCTGTCTGGGCCTGGATGTTCCTGTTCGGCCACCTCGTGTGGGCGACTGGCTTCATGTTCCTGATCTCCTGGCGTGGTTACTGGCAGGAGCTGATCGAGACCATCGTCTGGGCTCACCAGCGCACCCCGCTCGCCAACCTGGTGGGCTGGCGCGACAAGCCTGTGGCTCTCTCGATCGTTCAGGCTCGCGTTGTGGGTCTCGCCCACTTCACGATTGGCTACATCCTCACGTACGCCGCTTTCCTGATCGCTTCTACCTCTGGCAAGTTCGGCTGATGCACGCGGGGCAACCACCGGTTGCCCCAACCTTCACCGACTGCCTCACCTCGAGGGACACCAAACCCCCGGCCCGCGCCGGGGGTTTTTTGGTGGCTTCCCTCGTGGCTTTGCTGGTCTATCGCATTGTGGGTGCGTAGATCCGCGTCTCGGACTAGCCTCGGCAGGGATGAGGCGACTCACGCCGGTATCTACTTCTTGGTGGGTGTAGATCCAGAGACGAGCGAACCTTCGCTTTATATTGGCGAGGCTGAGTGCATTGGCGGCCGTATCCGCTCCC
>JBBASQ010000003.1:0-56973 GCA_040399185.1 Prochlorococcaceae cyanobacterium | reverse complement strand
AGAAGGTGAACCAGCTGCTACCAGTTCTTGGGGTCGACTTGTTGGTTCCCCGTGGCATTAAAAAGCAGGAGGGAGCAGCAGAGGTTGAGCTGCTCTGTGAGGTGAAGGGAGTCAAGGCCACTGGCCAGCGAACGCCCAATGGATTTGTGGTATTTGCAGGTTCACAAGCTGTTTTGACTGAGCGCCCTTCTAGCGGTAAGTACCCGTACGCATCAACAATGCGTCAGAAACTTAGGGACCAAGTGGCTTTGGTTGAAGCCGCAGGAGTGCTGGTTTTCCAGCGTGATGTTGAATTCAGCAGTCCCAGTGGGGCAGCGGCTGTGATTCATGGCGGCAACGCCAATGGACTAACGGCGTGGAAAGATGCTGCCGGCCGTACGCTCAAGCGGATTGAGGCTAGTTAGCTGCCGCTACTGAATGTCGCCATTAAAAAGCCCCGCCTTTGAGCGGGGCTTTGGCTTGGCCAGTCTGGGCCCAGTTGGATGGGCTCGGGCTGAGCTTGTCGAAGCTGGGCTTCAGCCCACGCTCCACACGCCACCGGCGATCTTGGCCAGGGGAGCAACCACAGCAGTGCCGGCCAGGAACCAGGCGAAGGCAGCACCGCCGCAACCGCCGAGCCAGAAGCCGCTGGCGAACTCAGCCCAGCCGGCCTTGGTGAACAGGTCGGCAGGAGGATTGTCGATGGTGGCGTCGGCCGGTTGCACGTTGGGGCCGTTGCCAGCGGTGCCGTAGATCGACAGGCACACGGTGAGGATCGACACCAGGCCGATGGTGGCCAGCAGGCCGGCGGTGCTGGCGTACTCCGTGAGACGCAGCGGACCGGTGATGGCGAAGGGGCCGTAGAGGAAGAAGCCGTGGGCCATGCCTACTTCGAGGCCGCGACGGTTGGGCGACAGCGAAGGGCGGTAGGCCGGCAGCGCGTTCAGGAACGCCTTGGTGAAGTAGCTGCTGTTGACAGGAGTGGCCAGGTTGCCGACGCAGGGGTCGGCCACGGGGGTCACGGTCATGGTGAAGGGAGTGGCGGGGGTGCGAGTTGGCGCGATGAAGCTCAGTCGCGGGCTTCGATCACGTTGAACAGCAGCGCCATGGCCACGGCCGGGCCAAGGATCCCCACAAGGGGAACGAACACCGAGGGCATCCAGGCGGCGGCGAAATCTCCAGTCATGGCGCGGGCCAATAGCAACCGCCGGTACTGTAAGTAGCAGTTCCAAAGCGGGTTCTCAGGCCCTGGTGGGGCGACATAAAAGTTCAATCCCCAGGCCCCGCGTTCCCCCACTGTTCGCCCGATGAATCCCTCCGTTCTTGGTGGTGGTGCCGCCCTGTTGGTGGTGCTGGCCTGGCTGATCACCCGTCGGAAGCCCGTCACCGTGCTGCGCAGCACGGATGCCAGTGCCGTGGCCGCCCTGAATCGGGCCCAGATCAGCCAGGTGATCGGGTCCGCCCCCGCCCCAGAGGCTGCTGAAGACAGGGCACCGGTACCGGCCGAGGCCAGCGTTGCAATCCCGGCCCCTGGTGAGGTCCGGGCCCGCGCGGAGCTGTTGCGGCGGCTCAGCCTCCAACTTCAGGGCTCCACGGCTGAGCGCCTGGCTGCGATGACCACTGCTGCTAGCTGGGCTGACCGGGCCGTGTTGCCGCTGCTGCAACGCGGCCTGCGCGACGTGGATCCCCAGGTGGTGCTCGCCGCGTCATCTGGCATGGCCTGCTTCCGCGGCCGAACGGCCGGCCTGGGCCTGCTGGCTCAGATCGAAACCCTGCCGCTGCCCCGCAACGCGGCCCCGCTCAGCTGAGTCGCGCGCTTAGGCCGGGGCGCGCAGGGTTTCGCGTACCCGGTAGATCGGGCGCCCCTGGCTTTCGTGATATGTGCGCATCTGCAGCTCGGCCAACAGGCCGAAGCAGAACAGCTGCACCCCCGTGACGAAGCCCAGCAGGCCCATCAGCAGCAGCGGACGGTCGCCAATATTCACCCCCAGCAGCAGCTTTTCGCCCACCAGCCACAGCACCACCAGCAGCCCCACACCCATCGCCGCGAGGCCACCGAAGCCAAATACATGCATCGGCCGGGTGAGGAAGCGCTTCATGAACCACACCGTGAGCAGGTCCATCAGCACCCGGAAGGTGCGATCGATACCGTATTTGCTCTGCCCGTAACGGCGGGCGTGGTGGGTCACCTTCACCTCCGTGATTCGGGCCCCCTCGATGAAGGCCAGCGCTGGCAGAAAGCGATGGAGCTCGCCGTAGAGATTCAGGTCGTCCACCACTTCCCGTCGGTAGGCCTTGAGTGAGCAGCCGTAGTCGTGCAGCTTCACGCCGGTGACGCGGGCGATCAGCCGGTTGGCCAGCAACGAGGGCAGTAGCCGGCTCATGGCGGCGTCCTGCCGCTGGTGGCGCCAGCCGCTCACCAGGTCGTAGCCCTCCTCGAGCTTCTCCAGCAGCAGGGGGATGTCGGCCGGGTCGTTCTGCAGATCGCCGTCGAGCGTCACGATCACCTGGCCACTGCTGGCATCGAAGCCGGCGGCCATGGCGGCGGTCTGGCCGTAGTTGCGGCGCAGCAGCACCGCCACCAGTTCCGGCACCCGGCCGCTCAGCTCCCGCAGCACGGCTGCGGTGCGATCGCGGGAGCCGTCGTCCACCAGCACCAGCTCGAAGGGGAGGCCGAGGGGCCGCACGTGGCTGAGGATCCGCTCCACCAGTGGGGGCAGGCTCTCCTCCTCATTGAAGAGGGGCACCACCACCGAGAGCTGCATCGATTCGGCCCGCTGCGTGGGGCGAACCTACGTGGGAAGCGGACTGCCGTCGTGGCTGTGCATCACCCGGCCGGCACCGCGCAGTTCCACCCGGTAGTGGCTGGCCACTGGATCGGGGTTGCGGGGATTGAGGTTGTCGATGCCCAGTCCGTTGCGGCCATGGTCGTGCCCTGAACTGTGCAGGTAGCGGCCTTCCCCCAGGTGCAGGCCCACATGGGTGCAGCGCCGTGGCGTGCCAAAGAAGATCAGATCCCCAGGTTCCAGCAGGTGGGCCACGCCCGGCTGCACCGCCACCGGCCGGCAGAAGCGCTCCTGCAGGTAGGCGTCGCGCGGCAGCCAGATGCCGGCGCTGGCGAAGGCGGTCTGCACCAGGCCGGAGCAGTCGTAATTGGGCCCCACCGTGCCGCCCCACAGATAGGTGTTGGGCACCTGCATCGCGGCCAGGGCGAAGGCAAGCACCCGCTCCAGCCGGGCGGTGATCTCGGCGTGGCTGAGGCGCGGCAGACGCGGAGCCCGTGCCGCCACAGCTCGGCCCAGCAGGTGGGAGGGCTCCAGCCAGCCGGGGTAGCCGTCTTCCGCCAGCCTCACCCGCAGCCGGCAGCCCAACGGCGCCGGTTCAAGGATCTGCAGACATCGGCCGGCCGTGGCCTGGGTGGCCAGGCCGCTGCCGCTCGGGCGGCTGTACAGATCCAGCGGGGCCTCCAGCTGCCAGAACGAACCGGGCGCTAGCCATTCAGGGGCGGCAGGGGCGCCCACGGGCGGGAGCAGCGCAGTGGTGGTGCCTAATCTCGCCACAATGCAGGCCGGCAGTGATGGCGTTCTACAGCCCGGATCCGGCCATGGGCCAGCACCTGGCGGATCTGGTGCGGGCCCTGGAGCAGGACGGCCGGCCCGGACTGGCTGATCAGCTCTCGATCACCTGGTTGCGCTATGCCCCTGGCAGTTCCGTGATCGGCAGCGCTGCCGACCTGGACCCCGCCGCCTTCTGGAGCCTGCCGTTGCAGGGGGCCGCCTGGAATGGCAGCCGCTGCCGCTATCCGGCCAGCGTGGTGAAGCTGGTGTATCTCGTGGCGGCGGAAGCGTGGCTCCAGGCCGATCTGATCCCCGCCAGCGACGACCTCACAGGGGCGCTGGCCGAGATGATTCGCGATTCCAGTAACGACGCCACTGGCCTGGTGGTGGACCTGCTCACCGGCACCACCAGCGGCCCGCGCCTAGCACCTGCGGCGATGGCCCTCTGGCACAGCCAGCGCCAGCTGGTGAACCAGTGGCTGCAGGGCTTCGGTTGGCCGGAGCTGGACGGCTGGAATGCCTGCCAGAAAACCTGGGGGGATGGGCCCCAGGGCCGGGAGCGCGAGTCGTACGGCAGCCAAGGGGAGAACCGCAACCGGCTCAGCACCGATGGCGTGGCCCGGCTGCTCCATGCCGTGATGGCCTCGGCCATTGTGTCGCCCCCTGCCTGTCATCGGATGCGGGAGCTGCTGGACCGCAGCCTGGATCCCGCAGAACGGGCTGCCGATCCCGAAAATCAGGTGGATGGCTTCATCGGTGAGGGCCTCGGCGGTGGGGCGCGGCTGTGGAGCAAGGCCGGCTGGATGAGCCAGGCCCGCCATGACGCCGCCTATGTGGAACTACCGGCCGGAGATGGGGTGAATGCCCACCTGCTGGTGGTGTTCAGCGAGGGCAAGGCCTGTGCTCAGGATGCCCGGCTGCTGCCTGAGCTGGCAGGCAGGATCCTCAGCCGCTGAGCGGGGGCATGGCCCCCACACAGCGAAAGCCGGATGGATGACCATCCGGCTTTCCTTGGAAACGGAGAGGGAGGGATTCGAACCCTCGACAGAAGTTGCCTCCTGTAACTCCTTAGCAGGGAGCCGCTTTCAACCACTCAGCCACCTCTCCAGTGGCCCGCTGAGCCTATCAGCACGCCTCGCCGGCGTCTGCTGCATCCCAGCTGGCCTGCTCGCCTGCCTGTAGGCGGGGCAGCCGGTGCTTGAACCCGCAGAGGATCTCCCAGGGGATCGTGCCGCAGCGCTCACCCCATACCGATGGGCTGATCTCCTCGTGGCCTGATGGCTCGCGGCCCAGCAGGGTCACCACGGCGCCCACCTCCAGCGCGGGGCAGTCGGTGACGTCCAGCATCAGCTGGTCCATCGTGATGGCGCCCACCTGGGGCAGCCGTTGCCCCTGGAACAGGGCGTCCATGCGGCCCGAGAGCAGGCGGGGCACGCCGTCGGCATAGCCGATGCCCACCACCGCCAGCCGCGTGGGGCGATCGGTCACGTAGCGATGGCCATAGCTCACGCCCACCCCGGCGGGCACCTCGCGCAGCAGGGTGACCCGGGCCCGCAGGTGCATGGCGGGCTGGAGCGGCACCACGGAGGCCAGATGGCTGGCGGGGGCATGGCCGTAGAGCGCCAGGCCCACGCGCACCAGGTCGTAGTGGAGGCCTGGGCTACGCAGGGTGGCGGCGGAGTTGGCGAGATGGAGGCAGCCGCCGTTGAGTCCCTGCTCTCCCAGGCTGGCGAGCACCGCGTCAAAGCGCCGCTGCTGTTCGGCCGTCAGGCCGTCATCGGCATCGGGGGCGGCATCGGCGCTGGCCAGATGGGAGTAGGTGCCGGCCAGGTCGATGGCGTCGAGATCCTGCAGGGCGGCCACCAGCCGCGCGCCTTCCTGCCAATCGGCCCCCAGCCGCGCCATGCCCGTATCGAGCTTGAGCTGCACGGCCATCCGCCGCCCGCTGCCGCTGGCCAGGTTTTGGCAGAGCAGGGCTTCGCGCATCGTGCTGAGGGTGGGCATCAGGCGCCAGCGCAGGCAGAGCCGCAGCTCCTCGGCCTGGGTGAGATTCCCGAGCACCAGCACGGGGGCTTCGATGCCAGCACGGCGCAATTCCAGGCCTTCCGCCAGCGTGGCCACGCCAAAACTGCTGGCCCCACCGGCGGCGGCGGCCTTGGCCACGGCCACGGCCCCATGGCCATAGCCATCGGCCTTCACCACGGCCATCAGGGCCGTGCGATCGCCGAGCTGGCGCCGCAGGGAGCGGGCATTGGCCGTCACCGCCTGGGTATCAATGTCTACCCAGGCCCGCTGGCGGGCCGCCCGAGCCAGCTCCTCCGGCCGCGGCACCGATGGGGCGGCCGTCATGGCAGCTGCCTCCGCAGGAAGCGTGCGGCGGCGGTTGTTGCGACGACGACGGTGATCTGCGGCACGGATTTCACCGCAAAAGTGCACCTAGCATGCCGCCTCACACGGGGTCTGCCATGGGCCACGTTCTTGTTCTGAATGCGTCCTACGAGCCGCTGAACATCACCACCTGGCGCCGCGCCATGGTGATGCTGATCAAGGGCAAGGCCGAGGGGTTGGAACACGACCCCTCGCGGCTGATCCGTGACGACCTCCTCTTGCCCACGGTGATTCGGCTGCGCCAATTTGTGCGGGTGCCCTATCGCCAGATGCCGCTCACCCGCCGCAATGTGTTCCAGCGCGATGGGCATCGCTGCCAATACTGCGGCTGTGTCGATGAGCGGCTGTCGATCGACCATGTGCTTCCCCGCAGTCGCGGTGGCGGCGATGTGTGGGAGAACGTGACCACCGCGTGCCTTCCCTGCAATGTGCGCAAGGGCAATCGCACCCCCCGGGAGGCCGGCATGCCGCTGGCGCGCCAGCCCCATCGCCCGGCCAGCAGCCTGAACTTTGAGGCGATTCGCCACATTCGTTCGGGTCAGCACCAGGAGTGGGCCAAATACGTCACGGCGGCCTGAGCGCGCAATCAGGCGGCCACCTGTTCGGCCAGTTCCTCAAGCAGGCGGTTCTGATCGGCGGTGATGCAGGCCCCGATCACGTCCTGCAGCTGGCCATCGAGCACGGGATCCAGGGAGAAGTTACGGCCCAGCCGGTGGTCGGTCACGCGGTTGTCCTTGTAGTTGTAGGTGCGGATCTTTTCGCTCCTGTCGCCGCTGCCCACCTGGGCCAGCCGGGCTGAGCGCTCCTTGGCGTTGGCCTCGGCCAGCTCGCGCTCATAGAGCTTGGCCCGCAGGATCTCCAGGGCCCGCTCGCGGTTTTGCAGCTGGGAGCGCTCCTGGGTGCAGAACACCCGGATGCCGGTGGGCTTGTGCAGCAGGTCTACCGCCGTTTCCACCTTGTTCACGTTCTGGCCGCCGGCCCCACCCGAGCGGGCGGTGCTGATCTCCAGGTCGCCCGGGTCGATCTGCACTTCCACCGGATCGGCCTCCGGCATCACGGCCACGGTGGCGGTGGAGGTGTGCACCCGCCCCTGGCTCTCGGTGGCCGGCACCCGCTGCACCCGATGCACTCCGGCCTCGAACTTGAGGCGGCTGTAGACGCTGTCGCCCCGGATCGCCAGGATCAGTTCCTTGTAGCCGCCGAGCTCGGCTTCAGAGGCGCTCACCGGTTCCACTTTCCAGCCCACGCCCTGGGCATAGCGCTCATACATGCGGGCCAGGTCGCCGGCCCAGATGGCCGCCTCATCGCCACCGGCTCCGGCGCGGATCTCGAGCATCACGCTGCGCTCATCGCGGGGATCGCGGGGCAGCAGGGCAATGGTGAGGGTGTGCTCCAGGGCGGTGATCGCTTCGCTCAGCTGGCTGAGCTCTTCCTGGGCGAGCTCCTCCATGGCCGGATCACCGCGGTGCTCCCGCAGCACGGTGCGGGCCTCGTCTTGCTCCCGCTCCAGCTTCAGCAGCTGGTCGTGGTTGGCCACCAGCGGTTCGAGACGGGCCCGCTCCCGGGCGATCGATTGCAGCTGGCTGGGATCCGACGCCACCGCCGGATCAGCCAGTTGCCGTTCCAGGGTTTCGAAAGTGCGGCGTGCCGTGTCCAGGCGCTCATGCAGCAGGGAACGATCCATGGAGGAGCAGCGTCAGGAGGGGCCGGCGGTGACGCCAGGGCAAAAAAAGACCGGATGCTCAACAGCACCCGGCCATGGAAGAACCAGCACGGGGCTGGTGAAAACGAGGCAGATCAGGCCTTGGCTTCGGCGGTGCTGTCGTCTTTCTTGGCAGCGCCACCCATGCCGTACTTGCGCATGAAGCGGTCCACGCGACCCTCGGTGTCGAGGATCTTCTGGGTGCCGGTATAGAAGGGGTGGTTGCCGCTCCACACGTCGACGTGGATCTCGGGCTGCGTGGATCCGGTGGTCATGACCACCTCGCCGTTGCAGATCACCTTGGCATCGGGGTACCAGGTGGGATGGATATCGGCCTTGGGCATGGCTGAATACAGGGAGGGAAAGATCAGCGCTTGGAGAACTGAGGAGCCTTGCGGGCTTTCTTCAGGCCGTACTTGCGACGCTCCTTGGCGCGGGGGTCACGGCTGAGGTGGCCCTCGGTCTTCAGGGGCTTGCGGTTGTCGGTGGACAGCTCACACAGGGCACGGGCTGCACCCTGCTTGATGGCATCGGCCTGGCCGGTGAGGCCACCGCCACGGACGTTCACCAGCAGGTCATACTCACCGGACAGACCCAGGGTCTGCAGGGGAGCTTTCACCGCCGCTATGTAAACGGGGTTGTAATTCAGGTAGTTGTCGCCAGGGCGACCATTGATCGTGACGTTGCCGGTGCCGGGCACCACACGCACGCGGGCGACGGCAGTCTTGCGGCGACCGGTGCCCCAGTAGACGACGGTGTTGGTGCTCATCGGGCGGAAGCGGCGGGATCGAGGGCGAGAACCTGGGGTTGCTGGGCGGCGTGAGGATGCTCACTGCCCTTGTACACCTTCAGCTTGCGGAACAGCTGACGGCCGAGGGCGTTGTGGGGAAGCATGCCCTTGATGGCCTTCTCCACGATGCGCTCGGGGATGCGGGCCTGCAGGTGGGCGAAGGTTTCGGTCTTCATGCCGCCAGGACGGCCCGAATGACGCCGATACAGCTTCTGGGTGGGCTTGTTGCCACTGACCCGGATCTTGTCGGCGTTGATCACAACGACGAAGTCACCGGTGTCGAGGTGGGGCGTGTAGGTGGGCTTGTTCTTGCCACGCAGCACGGCAGCGACCTCGCTGGCCAGACGGCCGAGGGTCTGGTTCTCGGCGTCCACCAGATACCACTGGCGTTCGAGCGTATCGGTGGAGGGCAGGGATGTCTTGTTCATATCGCCTGGTGAGGCACCGGCTGGCCGGATGGGGGGACCCATCACGGCGGATGGGGACTGGACACGCCCAAGGCGTGTCGGATAGCAACGACCTTACCGCTTCGCCTGTCACAGCCTGATCAGACCTGGTCTGACCGGGATGTCCTGGCAGTGGGGACTCGGAAGCTGGCCTGGCGGTTTACCGGTTCTTCCTTAGACCTTCCCGTGCGCAATTCGCTCAAGACGGCCAGGATGCCGGCGCATCGGACAGTGATAGCCGATACCGCGGTTGGCCATCGTACCACGCCCATTTCGGGAACACTGGCTCGGGATATCCCACCCGGAGCAGGCAGAGGCCATGGGGCGGTGCCGCCTCCTTGACGGCGGCCCGCTGCCGCTCGCGCCAGCGGCGTTCGAAGTCGTCCGTACTCAGCCGACCTTCGCCCACGGCCACCAGTTGGCCCATGACCAGTCGCACCATCCCGTAGAGGAAACCGCTGGCCTGCAGTTCCACCTGGATCAGGTCGCCGTCACGCTCGACGCTCACCTCCTGCAGTGTGGTGCGGGCGTGGGCGCGCCGGCTGCCCGCCCGCTGGAAGGCACTGAAATCGTGCTCCCCGAGCATCCCGGCCAGTGCGGCAGCCATGCGCTGTTCGTCGAGACGGACCTGGTAGCGCTGCCAGCTCCACGGAGCCAGAAACAGGTTGGGGGTGCGGCCGTTGAGCACGGTGTACCGGTAGCGCCGGTACTGGGCCGAGAAGCAGGCGTGCCAGTTGGCCGGCACCTCAGCTGCGGCACGCACACGGATGGTGGATGGCAAGCGCCCATTGAGGGCTTTCGGCCACCGATGGGCCGGAATCGGCCCGGCCGCATCGAAGTGCACCACCTGGCCGGCGGCATGCACGCCGGTGTCGGTGCGACCGGCCGCCATCGAGCGGCCGGTGCCCTGTGGATCGAGGGCAGCAATCGCCTCCTCCAGGGTCTGTTGCACACTCGGCGCGTTCTGTTGCCGCTGCCAGCCGTTGAAGGCCGCCCCGTCGTATTGCAGGCAAAGGGCAATACGACGAAGCCGCGGCTCCCCGATTGGGGGCCGCGGCTCAGTACGACGGGGATCGAAAGAGGTGATCGCAGGAACCCGGCGTGGCCGGAGAGGATCAGACCAGTTCGATGATCGCCATTTCGGCGTTGTCACCGCGACGGGGCACGGTGCGGATGATGCGGGTGTAACCGCCGCTGCG
Organism: Prochlorococcaceae cyanobacterium; assembly: GCA_040399185.1. Lineage (GTDB taxonomy): Bacteria > Cyanobacteriota > Cyanobacteriia > PCC-6307 > Cyanobiaceae > UBA5018. Next base: position 46,912 of record JBBASQ010000003.1, on the reverse strand, counting down.
ATCGCCGTAACGCTCCTGGGCCTTGTCGAAGAGGGCGTGAACCAGCTGCTTGTCGTAGATGTAGCCGATGGCACGGCGACGGGCGGCCAGGCTGCCGTCCTTGGCGAGCGAGATCATCCGCTCGGCTTCGTCACGCAGGGCCTTGGCACGGGCCTTGGTGGTGGTGACGCGACCTTCGCGGATCAGCTGGGTGGTGAGGCCGCGCAGCATGGCCTTGCGTTGGTCGGCGGGACGTCCCAGTTGGGGGACTCGGCACTGGTGTCGCATGGTCTGAGCTCAGATAAGTAAGACGGAAAGTCCGGGGCCGATCAGGCGCTGGTACGGCTCTGGGGCAGGGTGATGCCGATGCGCTCGAGGGCTTCAATCACCTCGTCGGCAGACTTGGAACCGAAGTTCTTGATCTCCAGCAGATCCTCGTAGCTGAAGCCCATCAGGTCGGAAACCGAATTCACCTGGGCGCGCTTGAGGCAGTTGTAGGCACGCACCGAGAGATTCAGCTCTTCCAAAGGAATCTGAGCTTCGGCGGCAGGCTCGGGCTCCAGACCCGGCTCTTCAGCCATGGTGAGGCTGGCCAGGGGCTGGAACAGGGCGATCAGCTGGTTCGCGGCCTGGGCCATGGCGTCGTCGGGGGTGACGCTGCCGTTGGTTTCGATTTCCAGGCGGAGCCGTTCGCGGGCCGAACCGCCTTCACCCACGGCGGTTTCGTCGACGGAGTAGTTCACCCGCTTCACGGGCTTGAACACGGCGTCGATCTGGAGCAGATCGATGGCGCTGGTGTCTTCGCTGTGGCGGTCGACGGGGCGATAGCCAATGCCGCGCTCCACGTGCACTTCCATCTCCAGGCTGTGGCCATCGGCCACGGTGGCGATCAGGCGAGCCGGATCGATCACCTGCACCTGGGAGGAGAACTGCAGATCACCGGCAGTGACGGTGGCAGGGCCATTCACCACCAAGCGGCCGATCTCGAGCTCGCGGCTGCGGCTGTTGACAGACACCTGTTTGCAGTTCAGGAGGATGTCAAGGACGTCCTCACGCACACCGGGAACGGTGGCGTACTCGTGATTGACCCCCGAAATGCGGACGGCCGTGACCGCGCTGCCTTCCAGGCCGCCGATCAGCACGCGACGCAGGGCGTTGCCGAGGGTGGTGGCCTGACCCCGATCGAGCGGGCCGATCAGGAAGGTGCCGGTCTGGGAGCGATCTTCAGCGACCTGGTGGTCGATGCGATCGATTTGGTAGTGCAGCACGGTCTGAAAGGTCGAGGAACGGAACGGAAGCGGGCGACGAATCAGACGCGACGACGCTTGGGCCGGCGGCAGCCGTTGTGGGGCAAGGGAGTCACGTCGCGGATCAGGGTGATCTCCAGGCCTGCCACCTGCAGGGCGCGAATGGCGGTTTCACGGCCGGAGCCAGGACCACGCACGAGCACCTCGATCTGGCGCATGCCCTGCTCCAGGGCGCGGCGGGCAGCTGCTTCGGCGGCGGTCTGGGCGGCGAAGGGCGTGCCCTTCCGGGCGCCTTTGAAGCCGCTGGCACCAGCGGAGCTCCAGGAGATCACCTCACCGGCGGTGTCGGTAATCGACACGATGGTGTTGTTGAAGGTGCTCTGGATATGGGCAACGCCGTTGGGAACGTTGCGCTTGGCCTTCTTGGGACCTGTTTTTTTGGCGGGCTTGGCCATGACAAAGGACCTGCCGGAAGCAGGAGGTGATCGGGGAACGGGTGGAGGTTCTGGTGACGCCCGCTGGGGCGGCAGAACCACAAATCAGGCCTAGGCCTTACTTCTTCTTGCCGGCCACGGTCTTACGAGCGCCGCGACGGGTGCGGGCGTTGGTGCGGGTGCGTTGACCGCGCACGGGCAGACCAAGGCGGTGACGGCGACCACGCAGGCATCCGATGTCCTGGAGGCGCTTGAGGGCCATGCCCTCCTGACGGCGCAGGTCACCCTCAAGGGTGAAGGTTTCGGCGGCACCGCGCAGCTTCTGCACGTCGGCGTCGCTCAGGTCCTTCACGCGGGTGTCGGGATTTACGCCGGTTTTGGCGATGATCTTCTTGGCACGGGTCAGACCGATGCCATACACGTAGGTGAGGGCGATTTCAACTCGCTTGTCGCGAGGGATATCGACGCCGGCAATCCGAGCCACGAGGTAAGGAAGTTCGAAGGGGCAGATGGGGCCCCAGACGAGGGGCTGAGAAGCGTCCACGGCAGCGCGGCTCTATCGGCCGTTGCGGTGTGGAGCTGGTGGTCCGGTGGGACGGGCTTCAGCGTTGTGAAGCCGGTTTGGCTCTTCGGTGGGGAGCCATGGCAGCAGCCGCGCTTGGCGCGGCCGAGGGAATCAACCCTGGCGCTGCTTGTGCTTGGGGTTGGCGCAGATCACCATCACCCGGCCGTGGCGACGGATCACCCGGCACTTGTCGCACATTTTCTTGACCGAGGCACGCACCTTCATGGGCGTTGTGCTCTCCGAATTTGCAAACCGCCAACCTATCACATGGGTCAACACCCACTGGCGCTCAAGCCAGCAGGGCCCCGATGCGCTCGGCGATGGCCTCCACCGTGCCTGCGGCTTCCACGGCTTGGAGCAGTCCCTTGCCTTGGTAGTGCGCGATTAGGGGAGCTGTCTGCTCGCGATACACCTCGAGGCGATGGCGGATCACGTCCTCGTTGTCGTCGGCACGGCCGCGGCTCAGCAGTCGCTGGATCAGCACGGCGTCATCGAGTTCCATCAGCACCACCAGCTCGATCTGCTGGTTCAGTTCGCCGAGCAGGGCATCGAGGGCTTCGGCCTGGGCCAGGTTGCGGGGAAAGCCGTCGAGCAGCCAGCCGCCGTGGTGACCGGTGAGGCGGCTGCGCACGATGGCGAGCACCAGCTCATCGCTCACCAGTTCCCCCCGGGCCATTACCGCCTCGGCTTCCTTGCCGAGGTCGGAGCCTGCTGCCACTTCAGCCCGCAGCAGATCACCGGTGGAGAGGTGCAGCAGGCCGTGGCTTTCGGCCAGCTTCACGGCCTGGGTGCCCTTGCCGGCGCCCGGCGGACCGAGGAAGAGGAGTCGTTGCTTCATGGCAGTAGGGGAGAAAAACGACGCGTTTCGAGGGGCGGCCTACTGGCGCACCATGCCCTCGTAGCGCTGGGAGATCACGTAGGTCTGAACCTGTTTCGCGGTGTCGATCGCCACGCCCACAAGGATCAACAGCGAGGTGGCCCCCAGGCCCTGGAAGGTGCGCACTTGGGTGGCACCTTCCACGGCGGAGGGAATGATCGCCACCGCACCGAGGAACAGGCCCCCCAGCAGGGTGAGGCGATTTTGCACGCCGCTCAGATAGTTGGCTGTGGCCGAGCCGGGACGCACCCCGGGGACTGCCACTCCGCCGCGTTTGAGGTTGGTGGCGATGTCCACTGGATTGACGGCCAGTGACGCGTAGAAGAACGAGAAACCGCAGATCAGCGCGAAGAACACCAGGGCATAGAGCCACGGGGTGCTGCTGTTGGGGTTGAGGTATCCGGCCACCTTGATCAGCCACTCACTGCGGGTGACATTGGCCAGGGTGAGCGGTAGGAACACCACCGCCGACGCAAAGATGATCGGCATCACGCCGCCGGCGTTGAGCTTGAGGGGCAGGTAGCTCTGGCGTGCCGAGAGCAGGGTGGCGCCCCCCACCTGCCGCTTGGCGCTCACGATCGGAATGCGCCGGTTGCCCTCCTGCACAAAGATGATCCCCACGATCGTCACCAGGAACACCAGCACCAGCACCACGATCCCGCCCACGGTGGAACGGTCGCCGCTCTGGGCCAGCTCGATGGTGGAGCCGAGGGCCTTGGGCAGGGTGGCCACGATGTTCACGAAGATCACCAGCGAGGCTCCCTGGCCGATGCCGCGTTCGGTGATCACCTCGCTCACCCACATCACCACCATGGAGCCGGTTACCAGGGCCATGGCCGTCTGGATCACGAACACCGGTTCGGCCAGGCCGGCGGTGGCGTAGGGCCGCAGGATCAGGGCGAACACAATGCTCTGAAGAATTCCCCAGCCGAGGGCCACGTAGCGCGTGATCTGGGCGATCTTGCGACGCCCCGCCTCTCCCTCGTTCTTCTGAAGATCCTCCAGCTGCGGCAGCGCCGCCGTGAGCAACTGGATGATGATCGACGCGTTGATGAACGGCAGGATTCCCAGGGCGAACACCCCCAGGGTGGACAGGCCGCCCCCGGTGAAGATGTCGAGGAAGCCGATCAACTGACCCCCGCGGGACAGAAAATCCTGGAAGGCCACCCGGTCGATGCCAGGCATCGGGATGTAAATGCCGAGGCGCACCAGCAGCAGCAGGCCCAGGGTGGTCAGCACCCGGTCGCGCAGACCCTTCGACTGGATCAGCTGGCTGAGGATTTCGCCGGCGCTGGGGTTTCGGCCCCGACTGACGAGCATGGTGTTGGCTGGCGGAGGGAGGGAGGCAAACAAAAAGCCGCCTGCCGGGCACGGGGCTCAGGCAGGCGGCTCAGACCATAGGGCGGTGCCAGAACGGCACCGGGATTCAGAGCACTTCGCAGGTGCCGCCGGCGGCCTCGATCTTGGCGCGGGCGCTGGCGGTGAAGGCTGCGGCCTGCACGGTGAGCTTCACCTTGAGGTCGCCGTTGCCGAGCACCTTGAGGGGATGCTTGGGGCTGGTGACGATGCCGTCCTTCACCAGGGAATCGATGGTCACGGTGCTGCCGGCCTTGAGGTCGGCCAGCTTGGCCACGTTGATCACCGTGAATTCCTTCTGGTTCACCAGCTCAAAGTGCTTGAGCTTGGGAACGCGGCGGTAGAGGGGCATCTGGCCGCCCTCGAAACCGGGGCGGGTGGGACGACCCGAGCGCGACTTCTGGCCACGCATGCCGAAGCCACAGCTGGCGCCCTGGCCTGCGGCGATGCCACGGCCCTTGCGCAGCTTGCGCCGGCGGGCGCCGGCGTTGGGCTTGAGCGACTGGAGGTTGATGGTCATGGCGAGGCCTCAGGAGTAGATCTGCTCGAGGGAGATGCCCCGCTCCTTGGCGGTCTCCTTGTGGGTGCGCAGGGCGCCGAGGGCCACCAGGGCGGCCCGGGCGTTGTTCAGCGGAGTCTTGGAACCCAGGCGCTTGGCGAGCACGTTCTTGATGCCGGCAAGTTCCAGCACCGTGCGGATCGAACCGCCCGCGATCACACCGGTACCGGGGGCAGCGGGGCGGATCAGCACGCTGGCGGCGCCATCGCGGCCACGGCTCTCGGTGGGAACCGAGCTGGTGCGGGTGAGGGGCACCTTCACCAGATGCTTCTTGCCATCGGCGACGCCCTTGCGCACGGCACCGATCACATCGCCGGCCTTGCCGACGCCCACGCCCACCTGGCCCTTCTCGTTGCCGACGACAACGATGGCCCGGAAGCTCATCTTTTTACCGCCCTTGACGGTCTTGGACACGCGGCGGATCTGCACCACGCGTTCCTGCCACTCGGAGTCGCGCTCCTGACCGCGACGGTTGTCGCGGCCCCGGCCGCCGCCGCCCCGGCGATCACCACCGCGGCCGCCACCGCGGCGTTCCTGCTGACCTTCGGCGGCAGCAGGAACATCAGCGGCGCCCGGAATGTCGGCGGACTGAATCTGGTCGTTGGTTTCGGTCATGGTGAGAGCAGGATCAGAACTGAAGGCCCGCTTCCCGGGCGGCGTCGGCCAGGGCTTTCACCCGACCGTGGTACAGGTTGCCGCCGCGATCGAAGACCACCTGCTGAATGCCCTTGGCAAGGGCACGCTTGGCGACCAGCTCACCTACGGCCACCGAAGCATCGCAGGTGGAGCCGTTCTTGAGGTTGGTGCGCAGGTCCTTGTCGAGGGTCGACGCAGCACAGAGGGTGTTCTGGGCGTCGTCGTCGATGACCTGGGCGTAGATGTGATTGTTGGAGCGGAAGATCGCCAGACGTGGACGGTTGGCCGTGCCGCTGAGATTGCGACGCAGCCGGCGGTGCCGTTTCTGGGTCTGCTGCTTGCGAGAGATGGAAGACATGGGGATATCGAGTGGTGACGCTCAGGCAGACCTCATTTCTTACCGGTCTTGCCGGCCTTGCGCAGGATGCGCTCACCTTCGTACTTGATGCCCTTGCCCTTGTAGGGCTCAGGCGGACGAATGGCGCGCACCTTGGCGGCTTCGTTGCCCACCACTTCCTTGTCGGCGCCCGAAACGAGCACGGTGGTGTTGCCTTCCACGGCGAAGGTGACGCCCGCGGGGGGCTCCATCTCCACCTGGTGGCTATAGCCGGCGCTCACCACCAACTTCTTGCCCTGCACGGCGGCGCGGTAGCCCACGCCGACGATCTCGAGCTTGCGGGTGTAGCCCTGGCTCACGCCCTCGACCATGTTGGCCACGAGGGTGCGGCAGAGGCCATGACGCTCACGCGCCCGGCGGCTGTCGTTGGCAGGGGTCACCACGAGGGTGTTGCCGTCCTGGTTGATCGCCACGCCCTCAGGGAGGGTGCGGCTGAGTTCGCCCTTTGGACCCTTCACGGTCACGTCGAGCCCATTGAGGCTGACGGTGACCTTGTCGGGCACAGGAATAGGGGCTTTACCGATACGAGACATGGATCGACCTCCCAGGATCAGTAGACGTAGCAGAGCACTTCGCCGCCGACGCCCTGCTTGCGGGCGTCGCGGTCGCTCATCACACCCTTGGAGGTGGAGATGATGGCCACTCCGAGGCCGCCCAGAACTTTGGGCAGCTGACGGGTGTTCTTGTAAATGCGGAGGCCGGGCTTGCTCACCCGCTGCACCGAGCGGATGGTGGGCAGACGGTGCTTGCCGCTGTACTTGAGTTCGAGCACAATCTCCCGCTTCACGCCTTCGCCTTCTTCGCTGATGTTGGCGATGAAGCCTTCTTGCTGCAGCACATTGGCGATGCTGCGGCAGAGACGGGAGGCGGGGATCCGGGTGGTCTCGTGACGCTTCTCACTCGCATTGCGAATGCGGGTGAGCATGTCGGAAATGGGGTCGTGGTTGGCCATGGTCGTGTCCGAAAGAGGGCTCAGTTGCTACGGAACGGCATCCCCATCTCGCGGAGGAGGGCCCGGCCCTCTTCGTCGTTACGGGCGCTGGTCACGATGGTGACGTCCATGCCCCGGATCGCATCGATCTTGTCGAAGGAGATCTCGGGGAAGATGATCTGTTCGCGGATGCCCAGGGTGTAGTTCCCCCGGCCGTCGAAGCTCTTGGGGCTCACACCGCGGAAGTCGCGGATGCGCGGCAGAGCCAGGTGAATCAGGCGCTCCAGGAAGGCGTACATGCGGTCGCCACGGAGAGTGACGGCCACGCCGATGGGCATGCCCTGGCGGATCTTGAAGCCGGCGATGGCTTTCTTGGCGCGGGTTACCACCACCTTCTGACCGGTGATGTTGGCCAGCTCCACAATCGAGGCTTCGAGAGCTTTGGCGTTCTGGGCGGCTTCACCGAGGCCCCGGTTGACGGTGACTTTGAGCACCTTGGGGACTTCGTGAACGTTGGCCAGGTTCAGATCCTTGAGCAGCTTGGGCTGGATCGTCTCCCGGTAGCGCTGTTTGAGTGACATGACGGGGGAGGGGATTGCGCTTCTGGGCTGGGTCAGAAGGCGGACGTTTGCGCGATGAAAGAACGAGGGATCAATCGATGATCTCGCCGGTCTTCTTCAGGCGGCGCTTTTTGGTGCCGTCCTTGTCGACAACGATTTCGACTCGGCTGGCGACCTTTTTGTCGTTGGAGTACAGCATCACGTTCGAGGCATGCACGGAGGCTTCCTCGGTGACGATGCGGCCGGATTCACCCTCCTGGGTGGGCTTCATGTGGCGGGTGCGCAGGTTGATGCCCTGCACAATCACGCGGTTCTCGTAGGGAAGGGTGCGCAGGACCTCACCGGTCTTGCCCTTGTCCTTGCCGCTGATCACCTGCACGGTGTCGCCCTTCTTGATGCGCATTTTGGTGCGCACAGGGGTCTTGGCCTTAGGGGTGGCTGTTGCCATCTCAGATCACCTCCGGAGCGAGGGACACGATCTTGGTGAAGTTGCGCTCACGCAGTTCACGGGCCACGGGGCCGAACACGCGGGTGCCCTTGGGGTTGTTGTCGTTGCCCAGGATCACCGCTGCGTTGTCGTCGAAACGGATGGAATTACCCGTATCGCGACGCAGGGTGGCCTTGGTGCGCACGACCACAGCCTTCACCACGTCGGACTTTTTCACGCCCATGTTGGGCATGGCGTCCTTCACGGCGGCCACGATCACGTCACCGACGTGGGCGTAGCGGCGGTTGGTGCCCAGCACGCGGATGCACTGGATGCGCTTGGCGCCGCTGTTATCAGCGACGTTGAGGAAGGTTTCCTGTTGGATCATCGGGAGGTCCTCCTCAGTTGGCCGTGGAGATCACTTCGGCCACGGTCCAGCGCTTGGTGCGACTGAGAGGCCGGGTTTCGGTGATGCGAACCCGGTCGCCCACCTTGCAGCTGTTGGCTTCGTCGTGAGCCTTGTAGCGGGTGGTGCGGCTCACCGTCTTCTTGTAGATGGGATGGGGGAAGCGGTTTTCCACCGCCACCACCACCGTTTTGTCCATCTTGTCGCTGACGACGGTGCCGACCCGTTCCTTAGTAGCCATGGGAATGGAAAGGGGAATCAGGAGGCGGAGGCGGAGCGCTGTTGCTCCCCGCGCACCGTGAGCAGCTGGGCCAGCTTGATGCGGGCCTGCTTGAAGCGGTGCGGGTTTTCCAGGCGGCGGGTGGCCTGCTGGAAGCGCAGATCGAACAGTTCGCGCCGGGTGGCATCAATCTGTTCGCTGATTTGGTCGCTGCTGAGCTTGCGCACCTCAGCGATTTCGGGACGGGCCATGGTCAGGACTCCACGGTGGCGGGCACGGCCGAGTCGGCCACTTCCTCGGCCTGGGCAGCCTCTTGGTCGGCCAGGGTGAGGAATTTGGTTTTCAGGGGCAGCTTGTACTGCGCCAGTCGCATGGCTTCCCGTGCGATTTCGGGGGTGATGTCAGTACCGCCCATTTCGAACAGGATGCGACCGGGTTTGATCACGGCCACCCAGAATTCCGGGTTGCCCTTACCGGAACCCATACGGGTTTCAGCGGGGCGCATGGTGACGGGCTTGTCGGGGAAGATCCGGATCCAGATCTTTCCGCCCCGCTTGACGTAGCGGGTCATGGCCCGACGGCTGGCCTCGATCTGGCGGGAGGTGATCCACCCGCACTCCTGGGCCTGAAGGGCAAATTGCCCGAAGGCAATGGTGTTTCCGCGAGTGGCGATGCCGCGCATGCGGCCGCGCTGCTGCTTACGGAATTTGACGCGTCTGGGACTCAGCATGGTTCAGGCCTCCTGATCACTCCTCGTTGGAGCGGTCTTCGAACTGTTGGGGCCGCCGGCTGGCCCGGCGCTTGGGAGCAGCACCCACGGGGAGCTGTTCCTTCTGACCCGGCAGCACCTCGCCCTTGAAGACCCACACCTTGATGCCCAGAACCCCGTAGGTGGTGCTGGCCAGCTTGGTGGCGTAATCGATGTCGGCGCGGAGGGTGTGCAGGGGCACACGACCTTCGCGGGTCCATTCGGTGCGGGCGATTTCGGCGCCATTGAGGCGGCCGCTCACCTGGATCTTCAGACCCAAGACGCCAGCACGCTGGGCCCGTTGAACGGCCATGCGCATCACGCGGCGGAAGGCCACGCGCTTTTCCAGTTGCTGGGCGATGTACTCGGCCAGCAGGAAGGCGTCGGCGTCGACGCGCTCCACTTCAACCACGTTGATGCGGACCTGACGGTTCGCGTCGCCGAGGGTTTTCTGGATACCGCTGCGCAGTTCCTCGATGCCGCTGCCCTGACGGCCAACGAGCACGCCTGGGCGAGCGGTTTTGAGTTCAACCTCAAGTTGGTCGGCCTTGCGGGCGATCAGTACATCACTGATGCCGGCGGAGCCGTACTTCTTGTGGACGAACTTGCGGATCCGATCGTCCTCCTGGAGGAGGGTCGGGTAGGTCTTGCTGGGGGCGTACCAGCGGGAGCGGTGCTCCTGGGTGATCCCCAGGCGCAGGCCGGTTGGATGGATCTTGTGTCCCATCGGTCGGTGTCCTCGGGGGTCAGGCGGCAGGAGCCACAGCAATGCTGATGTGGCAGGTCTTCTTTTGGATCGCGTAGGCGCGACCCTGGGCGCGGGGGCGGAACCGCTTCATCACCGGGCCCATGTCCGCGTAGGCCTGGCTGATCACCAGGGTGGCGGGGTCAAGGCCAAGGTTGTGCTCGGCGTTGGCCACAGCCGACCGCAGCACCTTGGTGATGGGGCCGGTGGAGCGGTAAGGCATGAACTCGAGCATGATCAGCGCGTCGCGATAGCTGCGACCGCGGATCTGATCGAGGACACGCCGCACCTTGGAGGCGGAGCCGCGGGTGTAGCGGCCGTAGGCGCGGGCCTCAGTGGGAGAGGTGTTTGCCATCTGATCAGCGGCCTCCTTTCTTGTCCTTGATGTGGCCCTTGAAGGTGCGGGTGGGGGCAAATTCCCCGAGTTTGTGGCCCACCATCTGTTCCGTCACGTAGACGGGAACATGGGATTTGCCGTTGTGCACAGCAATGGTGTGGCCGATCATCATCGGCAGGATCGTGGAAGCCCGCGACCAGGTCTTGATGACGGATTTGTCGTCGGCGGCGTTCTGCTTTTCAACCTTCCGCAGAAGGCTGTCGGCAACAAACGGACCTTTTTTGAGTGAACGTCCCATGGCGGTTTAAGCGGAGAGCAAAGCGGGTACAGGCATCAGGAATCGCGTCCGCCACGGCTCCGCTTGGAGGTGCGGCGACGTTTCCGGAGCACGAACCGGTTGCTGGGCTTGTTCCGCTTGCGGGTCTTCAGACCCAGGGCGGGCTTACCCCAGGGGGTGACAGGGCCGGAGCGACCGATCGGAGCGCGACCCTCACCACCACCGTGGGGGTGGTCGCAGGGGTTCATCACCGAACCGCGCACTTCAGGACGACGGCCGAGCCAGCGCTTGCGGCCGGCCTTGCCCAGGCTGGTGTTGCGGACTTCGGAGTTGCCCACTTCGCCGAGGGTGGCGTAGCACTCGCGGCGCACCAGGCGAACCTCGGTAGAGGGCAGCTTCAGAGCGACGTAGTCGCCTTCCTTGGCCATCACCTGGGCGCTGGCACCAGCGGTGCGCACCATCTGTCCGCCGCGACCGGCGTACAGCTCAACGTTGTGGACGCTGGAGCCCAGAGGGATGGCCGAAAGGGGCAGCGCGTTGCCAGTTTCGATCGGGGAGTCCGGACCTGACACCACGGTCTGGCCGATCTCAATGCCGCCGGGGGCCAGGATGTAGCGCTTCTCGCCATCGGCGTAGAAGAGCAGCGCCAGGCGGGCGTTGCGGTGGGGGTCGTAGTGGATGGCCGCCACCTTCGCCGTCACGCCGTGCTTGTCACGACGGAAATCGACGATGCGGTAGAGGCGCTTGTGGCCACCACCGCGGTGACGGCAGGTGATCACACCGCGATTGTTGCGGCCCTTGCGGCGGTGCTTGGCCACCACCAGCCCGCGCTCGCGACCGCGGCCGGTGACTTCGGCGAAGTCGCTGGCGACACGGGTGCGGGTGCCGGGGGTGATGGGGCGGTAATTACGGATTGCCATGACGTTTCAGACCCCTCAGGACTCAGGGAACAGCTGGATGGCGTTGCCCTCAGCCAGGCGCACCACGGCCTTCTTCACCTGCGCGCGCTTGCCGGCAAAGCGGCCCACGCGACGGGTGCGACGGGGAGGATTCATGGTGCTCACGCCCACGACCTTGACATCGAAGAGCGACTCAACCGCCGCCTTGATGTCGGGCTTGGCAGCCCGATGGTCCACCTCAAAGGTGTACTGATTCAGCTCGAGGGCCCGGGTGGCCTTCTCGGTGATCAGCGGCCGACGGATGACATCCGCAAGCCGGCCTGCAAAACGCTCAGCCATCGCCGTAGACCTCCTGAATCTTCGCGAGTGCCTCCTCGCTCACCACCAACTTGTTGGCATTGAGCAGGTCGAACACGTTGAGCTGATCAGCCGCGATCAGCTTCACCTTTTCGAGGTTGCGCACGGACTTGCGCACGGCCTCGGAGGCGTTGTCGAGGATCACCAGCACCTTGGTGCCCGCTTCGATGCCGAAACGGCTCAGGGCAGCGGTGATTTCCTTGGTTTTGGGGGTGTCGAGACCGGCACCGAAGCCCTTCACCACGGTGATGTCCGCCACGCGGCTCATCAGGGCGGTGCGCAGGGCGAGACGACGCTCCTTGCGGTTCATCGCCAGGTTGTAGGAGCGCGGTTTGGGGCCGAACACCACACCACCACCGGGACGCAGCGGCGTGCGGATCGAACCCTGGCGGGCCCGGCCGGTGCCCTTCTGCTTGTAGGGCTTACGGCCACCACCGGCGACTTCGGCGCGGGTCAGCGTGCTGGCGGTGCCCTGACGGGCATGGGCCAGTTGCCGCACCACGGCGCGATGCACCAAGTCGGTAGCGGAAGTTTCTTTGGCGACTTTCAGATCCAGGGAAGCCTTGCCGGCGTCCTTGCCCTGCCAGTCGCGGATTACGCAATCAGCCATCGGTCTCCTCCTCAGTTACCCGACTTGGCACCCACCCGCTTGGCGGGGCGGATGTTGAGCAGCGAACCGGGCTTGCCGGGCACCGAACCCTTCACAACCAGCAGGTTGCGCTCGGTGTCCACCTTCAGGATCACCAGACCGCGGGTGGTGGTTTGCTTGCCGCCGTAACGGCCAGCCATGCGCTTGCCGGGGTACACACGGCCCGGCGTGGTGCCGGCGCCGGTGGAACCGGGTTCGCGGTGGTTCTTCGAACCGTGGGTCATCGGACCGCGGCTGAAGCCATGACGCTTCTGGTAGCCAGCGAAGCCACGACCCATCGTGTCGCCGCTCACATCGACTTTCTGGCCGGCCTCGAAGGCTTCGACCGTGATGGAGCCACCCAGCTCGAGACCGTCGACGGTGTCGACGCGGTACTCCTTGAGGTGACGCAGCAGCTCATCGCCCGACTTGGCCAGGTGGCCCTGGGCAGGCTTGTTGACGAGCTTCTCGCGGATATCGCCGAAACCAAGCTGAACGGCGTTGTAGCCGTCGGTGCTGGTGGTTTTGAGCTGAGTGATACGGCAGGGGCCAGCCTCGATCACGGTGACCGGGATGGACCTGCCCTCTTCATCGAAGAACTGGGACATGCCCAGTTTCTTCCCAAGAATGCCGATGGACATAGGAAGGGGAACAACGCCAGCTGGACCACCGGTGGCCTCTGCCGCAAGGCAGAAACAATCCGGTGAAGCTGCTCACAGAGGCGGGGTCTGCTGGTCCGAAGAAGTCGATGGGCGGCGCGGTTCCCGAAGGATCCGCAGGCCTTGGCGAATTCGAAGGGCTAGCGAGACGGCGGTGCGTCTGAGTCAGCGGGGCTGGGACTTACCGGAACCGGACCTGATCTCACGGATGAGAGGGCGCGTTGGGCAGTTTCCCGACGGTTGAACAGCAAGTGGCAAAACCTCTGGCTGCCCAGATCCGTACAGGCCTGGGACGACCGCCACCACTGGCGATCGTTGTGCCTTGCTCCGGAGGCCCGGCTAGCGGACGGGCGCGGATCAATGGCACAGCCAGCAACAATACCTCACGGCCTTTGCCCCACCCCCGGAAGCCTGCTGCCAGACTCCACCGAGCTTTTGTGGCGCCCGCAATGCCTCTGCTGCTCTCCGGCCGTGGATTCCGGCAGGCTCTGGAGGCGGCTGGTGCCCTGGCCCTGTTCGCACCCCTGGAGGGCGGTGCCGAAACCCGCCTCCTGCGCCGGATGCGCGCCGCGGGGTATCGGGCCATGATCACCTCGGCCCGTGGCCTGGGTGATCCTGAGGCCTATCTGTTTGAGGCCCATGGCGTGCGGCCGCCGCACCTGGGTCACCAGAGCGTTGGTCGCGGTGCGGCCGTCGGTGAGGTGCAGCGGGTGATGCCCCAGCTGGGCGCCCTTCTGGAGGGCACGGCTCCGATCCTGCTCTGGTTGCTGGAAGGTCAGGTGCTCTCCAGTGCCGAGCTGGCTTCCTTGGTGAATCTGGCGCGGCGGGAGCCCCGCCTCAAGCTGGTGGTGGAGATGGGCGGCGCCCGGGCCCTGCGCTGGCAGCCCCTCCAGCAGCTCATTGCCGCCTGACGCCATCGCTCCGGAGCAGGCGCTCGCCCGCGGTGCCTGGGTGAAGTGGATTGGCGGCGCCAGTAATCAGGATCTCGCCGCCATTGAAGACCTCTCCGGGATTTATGCCCTGGCGGGGGTGCATTGCCTCGATGTGGCTGCCGATCCGGCCGTGGTGGCGGCGGCTCGCCGTGGCATTGCCTGGGCCCAGCACCAGGGGGCTCCCCGGCCCTGGTTGATGGTGAGCCTCAGCGATGGCGCCGACCCCCACTTCCGCAAGGCCTGGTTCGATCCCCAGCGCTGTCCCGTGGACTGCCCCCGTCCCTGTGAGCGGGTCTGTCCGGCCCAGGCCATCGTGCCGGCTTCGCCCGGGGTGCTGGCTGAGCGCTGTTACGGCTGTGGCCGTTGCCTGCCCGCCTGCCCCCTGGGCCTGATCACCGAGCGCGATCAGCAGTTGCCCGCTGCAGCGGTGGCGCCCCTGCTCGCGGCGCTGCAACCCGATGCTGTGGAGCTCCATACGCGTCTGGGCCGCGGGGTGGCCTTCGCCACGCGGGTGGAGCAGCTCCGCGCGTCCGGTGTTCCGCTGCGGCGGGTGGCCGTGAGCTGCGGCCTGGAGCCCGCCGCCGGTGAGCGGGCCCGTGCGGTTCCCGTGGATGCCAACGACCTGGCGGCGGAGTTGTGGCATCGCTTCGGCGTGCTGCGCGCCGCCGGCTACCTCCCGCTGTGGCAGCTCGACGGGCGACCCATGAGTGGGGATGTGGGGGTCGGCACAGCCCGCGCCGCCGTGAACCTGGCTGTCGCGGTGGCCCCTTCGGCCCCCCCGGGTCCGTTGCAACTGGCCGGAGGCACCAACGGCCACACCCTGGAGGTGCTCCAGCGCCAGGGTGGAGCCCGAGAAGCGGTGCGCGGCGTGGCCTTCGGTGGCGTGGCGCGCAGCCTGCTGCAGCCGCTGCTCCAGTTGGCCCAGGAGCGGGGCCGGAGCCTGTTGGCCGACGATGACCTGTGGCCCCAGGCGCTTGCGGCTGCGAGGGGATTGGTGGAGCCCTGGCTGGAGCGTCAGCACCGCTAGAACGGACACGCCGAACTGGCGCCAGCGCGGAGGCCGCCCCATCACCACCCAGCGCATCACCGACGACCTCGACCGTCTGCTGGCCGTGCTGCCCCCGGGCGTGCGCGAGGTGCTGGAACCGCCGGAGGCCCGCGACCAGCTGCTGGAGGTGGTGCTCGACCTGGGACGGGTGCCCGAAGCCCGCTATCCAGGCCGTGTGGTGGAGCTCGGTGAACGGCCGATTGAGCGCACCGATCTGGCGGCGGTGCTCGGGCAGCTGGGCCCCTTCGGCGGCGACAACCGGGCTGGCATTGAGCGCACCCTGCACCGCATCAGCGCCATTCGCAATCGCACCGGCGAGGTGGTGGGTCTCACCTGCCGGGTGGGCCGGGCCGTGTTCGGCACGGTGGTGATGGTGCGCGATCTACTCGATTCCGGCAGCTCGCTGCTGTTGATGGGCCGCCCTGGCGTGGGCAAAACCACCGCTCTGCGCGAAATCGCGCGGGTGCTGGCTGATGAGCTCGGCAAGCGGGTGGTGGTGATCGACACCAGCAATGAAATCGCCGGCGACGGCGATATCCCCCATCCGGCCATCGGCCGGGCCCGCCGCATGCAGGTGGCGCGCCCCGAACTGCAGCACCAGGTGATGATCGAGGCGGTGGAAAACCACATGCCGGAAGTCATCGTGATCGATGAGATCGGCACCGAGCTGGAGGCCCAGGCGGCCCGCACCATCGCCGAGCGCGGCGTGATGCTCGTGGCCACGGCCCACGGCAACGAGCTCGCCAACTTGATCAAGAACCCCACCCTCAGCGATCTGGTGGGCGGGATCCAGTCGGTGACGCTGGGCGATGAGGAGGCCCGCCGCCGCCGCACCCAGAAAACGGTGCTGGAGCGGGCGGCCGAACCCACCTTCCCGATGGCGGTGGAGATGCATAGCCGCCATCGCTGGCTGGTGCATGCCGATGTGGCCCGCACCGTGGATCTGCTCCTGCGCGGTCAGGCGGCGCGGCCCCAGGTGCGGGAGCTGGCGGCCGATGGCCAGGTGCGTCTGGCGGAGCCGCCCCCGCCGCGGCCTGCGGTCCCCGCATCGGCCAGCCGGGTGGCGGTGGGTCCCCGCCTGGTCCAGCGCCCCCTGCCATCGCTGAAGCCCGAGCCGTCCGCGCCGGATGACCTGATCGAGGAGCTCGATGGGGCCGCTGAGACCCCTGCGCAACCCCCCGTGCGCCCCCCCGAGCCGTTGCGGGTGTATGGCGCCGGCATCAGCCGCTCCCTGCTGGAGCAGGTGGCCCGGGCCCGGCGCCTGCCGGTGGAAACTGCCCCCAGCGTTGAGCTGGCGGATGTGGTGCTGAGCGTGCGCCAGCAGCTTGGCCGCGACCCCCATGTGCGCCGCCATGCCCAGGAGCTGGGCATTCCAATCCTGGTGATCAAGAGCGGGGCCCTGCCCCAGATCCAGCGGGGGCTGGAGCGGTTGTTGGAGCGCCGCCAGTCTCCGGAGGCGGCGCCGGCCGGTGCCGCCCCGCCGTCGACTGGCGCCGACGATCTGCACGCTGCCCTGGAGGAGTGCCGGCTGGCGGTGGAGCAGGTGGTGCTGCCCCAGGGCAGGCCGGTGGAGCTGCTGCCCCGCAGTGAGCGGGTGCGGCGCCTTCAGGCGGAGCTCGCCGGTCGCTATCGCCTGCGCTCGGCCGAGTTCGGCCGCGGCAGCGAGCAGCGGTTGCGTGTGTTTCCCGCCTGAAGGGGCCCTGAGTTGACGAAGGTCCCGCCGCTGTGGGTAACTAGCTGAGCACCAGCGCTGCAGGTGCTGGGGCTTGCCCCATTGGGCCGTCGCCAAGCGGTAAGGCAGCGGGTTTTGGTCCCGCCATTCCTAGGTTCGAATCCTAGCGGCCCAGTTTTGTTCAGCCTTTCGGCTGATTCCCTCGCCGAATGACAGCCCCGCTGCTCGTCTTCGACTTCGACGGTGTGCTTGTCGATGGCATGCGCGAATACTGGTGGTCGGCACGCCGGGCGGTGCTCGCCCTGGCTCCAGCGGTGCAGCTGCCCGAGCAGGCCCCTGAGGGGTTTGCCCTGCTGCGGCCCCTGATCCACAAAGGTTGGGAGATGGTGCTGATGGCCGCCGAGCTGTCGCGCGCCGATCTCGATCTCTCCGCCCTCCTCGCCGATTACGGCGCTGCGCTGAACCCGGCACTGGAGCGTTGGGGATGGGAGCCCCCCTTGTTGCAGGCCACCCTGGAGCGGGTGCGCGGCGAGGCGATCGCCGCCGATCGGACGGGCTGGCTGGCCCTGCATCGCTTCTATCCGGGTGTCCCTGAGCGGCTCACGGCCCTGGCTGCCGAAGGGGCTGCCTGGATGGTGCTCACCACCAAGGGCGGTGCGTTTGCCCAGGAGCTGCTGGAGGCGGCTGGATTGGAGCCGGCTGCTGTGTATGGCCATGAGCAGGGCAGCAAGCCCGACGTGCTCGCCCGCCTGCAGGAGCCCGGCCGCGCGCTGTGGTTTGTCGAAGACCGCCGCCCCACCCTGGAGTTGGTGCGCGCCACGGCCGGCCTGGAGGCGGTGCGTTGCTTCCTGGTGAGCTGGGGCTATCTGGGGCCCGGCGATCACGATCAGCTGCCGCAGGGGATCACGCTGCTGGAGCCCCAGACGTTTGCCGCGCCCCTGGCGCAGTGGCCCTGAGTCGTTAAAGTACGTCCGTACTACACGCAATTGAGACGCCGGCCCCTTTTGGTGGCACTGGTTCTTCCGGGGCCGCAGGATGGCTGTCCAGGAGCGCGGCGATCGCCGAAGCGGTGATCGTTCTGCTGATCAATCCGGTTGAGTCCTGCCTGTTGCGGCCCGTTCCTTCGCTGTTTATCGCTAGCCATGCCTGCTGATTCCAAGGCCGCTGCCAACGGGGCTGCTTCCTCCTCCCGTGAAGCCTCCCGCGAGGCCGCCGAGCGCGACAAGGCCCTTGGCCTGGTGCTGAACCAGATCGAGCGCAATTTCGGCAAGGGCTCGATCATGCGCCTGGGTGATGCCTCCCGGATGCGGGTGGAAACCATCAACACCGGCGCCCTCACCCTGGATCTGGCCCTTGGTGGGGGCTATCCCAAGGGCCGGGTTGTTGAGGTGTACGGACCGGAGAGCTCGGGCAAGACCACGCTCACCCTCCATGCCATCGCCGAGGTGCAGAAACGCGGTGGTGTGGCGGCCTTCGTGGACGCGGAGCATGCCCTGGATCCGGTGTACGCCGCGTCTGTGGGCGTTGATATTGAAAACCTGCTGGTGTCCCAGCCCGACACCGGTGAGATGGCCCTGGAGATCGTCGATCAGTTGGTGCGCTCCGCGGCCGTCGACATCGTGGTGGTTGACTCGGTGGCAGCCCTCACTCCCCGTGCGGAGATCGAGGGTGAGATGGGGGATCTGGCGGTGGGCAGCCAGGCCCGCCTGATGAGCCAGGCGATGCGCAAGATCACCGGCAACATCGGTAAATCCGGTTGCACGGTGATCTTCCTCAACCAGCTGCGCCAGAAGATCGGCGTCACCTACGGCAACCCGGAGACCACCACCGGCGGTAATGCCCTCAAGTTCTACGCATCGGTGCGGCTCGACATCCGCCGCATCCAGACCCTCAAGCGCGGCACTGAGGAATACGGCATCCGGGCCAAGGTGAAGGTGGCCAAGAACAAGGTGGCGCCCCCCTTCCGCATCGCCGAGTTCGACATCCTGTTTGGCCGCGGCATCAGCACCCTGGGCTGCCTGCTGGATCTGGCCGAGGAAACCGGTGTGGTGACCCGCAAGGGGGCCTGGTACAGCTACGACGGCGACAACATCGGCCAGGGCCGCGACAACACGATCACCTGGTTGGAGCAGAACCCTGAGCCCTGCCAGGTGATCGAGCAGCTCACCCGTCAGAAGCTCACCGAGGGGGCTGAGGTCACGGCGAATGCCATGAAGCCCCTGGCGGCTGCCGCCAAGGCTGCAGCCGCAGCCCCTGCGTCAGGCGACGCGGCGCTGGAAACCCTGCCCGTGGCCAGTTGAACCTGGGGCCCGGCCCGCTCCGGCGGGCTCGGGGCCCGCGGGCGCTGAAGCCCACACCAACGTGGACACAAAAAAGCGTGGACACCAAAAAAGCGCCCCGTGGGGCGCCTTTTTGCTGCTTCTAGGGCGGCAAGCGTTCGGTGTTTCAGGCGGCGATGGTGCTGCTGTCGGCAGACTTGGCCTGCTTGGGGCTCTGGCTCTGCTGCAGCACCTGGGCTACGCGCTGCAGCTCCTGGATGGCCTCGGCGCCTTCCAGCTTCACCAGTTCGTGGCCATTGCGCGACTCCACCCAGCTGATGCCGAAATCGGACACCAGGAAGCGCACCATGTGGTTACTGCCGAGGTTGGCCACAAACGAGGCGCCGTGACCGTCGCGGCCATCGCCGCAGACGTAGCAGGTGGCGGAGAAGCCGCGGTCCTGAAGGGTGCGGGCCAGGGCCTGGAGACTCATCACCAGGTCCTGCACCACGCTCCGGTACTGCTCAGCGAGGCGGGGAAACATGGCCGAATCTCATGCGTGTCTCAAGCATAAGGTTTTCTTCATGTTTCCGTGAGTAGCAATGCCTACGGCTCCTCAGCCGTCGGCGAGGGTCCACCAGCCGGCCGTCGGGCCGATGAAACGCACCACCACCCAGAACAGCACCAGGGCTGCGATCCCCACCCAGGCCCCGCGGGTGGTGAGGCGCACGAACTGATCGGCCTGGTTCCGGGTGAGCGGCAGCCACGGTGCCACCCGGGGCGAGTCGTCCACCTGGTCGCGTTTCACGGTCTTCGGTGGCAGGCCCTGGATGGCCCGACGCTTGGCTTCTCCCATGGCTCCGCCTGATGGTGCGGCCAGCCTATGCAGCGTGGTTGGGGGTATCGGCATCCCGGGGCAACAACCGCTGAAGCGTCACCCACGGCTCCAGGGCCTCCAGCACCTGGGCGCCCCAGCCGCGGCTGCGCAGCCGGCCATCCAGCACCGCCAGTCGGCCGCCGCCATGGCGCCGCAGGCCGGCGAGCCCCCGCTGCAGGCGGCCCAGGCCATCGGGCAGCAACCGCTCCCGAAACCAGTCGCGCCCCTCGCGCCGCAGGGTCTCCACCCGTGCGGCCGTGAGCGGATCCTCCAGGCTGGCGATCGGCAGCAGCGCCACCACCACCTGGCAGGGCAGGGGCAGGCGCTGCTGGTGCTCCAGCCACCAGTCCCAGCTGGCGCACACCACGCCGTTGCTCTCCGGGGCCGTGCTCTGGTGCACCACCCGGGTGCCGAATTCGGCCGCCAGGCCGGCCGCCAGGCTCAGCCGCAGCGGTTCGTCGTCGAGCAGCACCGCGCTGAGACCGCCCTGCCCCAGCACCAGGCGGCGGCACTGCTCCAGCAAATGCTCGCCGTAATGCGGGCTGTTGGGCAGGGGTTGGCGCCGGGGGGCGAAGAGGGGCACCGGGTCCGCCAGGGGCGGATCCCCCAGGCTCACCTCCACCGCGGGCTTGAGCCCCAAACTGCGGCCGCCACCGGCGGGCTCGCCCACCAGCACCGCACCGCGGCCGGCCAGCAGCCCTTGCAGCACCTCAAGCGGCTCCAGGGGCTGGCGGTGAAGCTGCCACTGCAGCAGTTCGGGTTGGTGGCGGGCCCAGCTGGCCCAGTCGCCGCGGGCCGCCAGCCAGCGTGGCCATGGCTCCGGCAGGCCGCCCAGCAGGGCCAGCAACTGGCGCAGGGGCGCTTCCTCCTCGGCACTGATCGGCACCAGCCGCTGCCCTCCACCGGGATGGCGCAGCACGCGCCGGCTCAGCCGTTCGTGCAGCTCCAGCAGGCTGCTTTCGGCGGCGGGGTGAGCCCGCCTCAGGGCATCCCAGTCGCTGGGTTGGATCACCACCTCCAGGGCCTGGCGCAACTGGCTGTCGAGCAGTTCCACTTCGGGAATCACCAGCTGCCGATCCCCCAGCCGCTCCTGTTGCCATAGCTGGATCAGTTCGCGGTGGCTGAGCAGCCACAGGCGCACGGAGGCTGGCGGGTCGGGCCCTTCACTGCAGGGCAGGCCCAGGCCGGCTGCCGCCAGCCGCGGCAGCTCCACCTGGAGCAGGCGCTGGCGCAGGGCGTCGCTGGCCACCAGGGCCACCGGTGTGTCGCTGAGGGCCAGGGGCACCAACAGACCCAGCCACCAGCTGGGATCGCTGCCGGGGGCCAGCCGAATCAGGGTGTGGTCGGCGCGGCGCAGGCTGCGGGCCACCAGCCGGCTGAGACTGAGGTGGTGGGGCCAGGCCTGGCGGCCCTCGCTGCGCAGCAGATCCTTGAGCTGTTGGTGGGCGTGGGCCTCGAGCATCAACCCCCTCCAACCGGAGCTGGATCGTAGGAAGCTGGCCCGAGCGCACCGCATCCACCATGACCATCCCGAGCGGTTCGTCCCTGCAGGGCCCAGTGGGGGTGGTGGGCCTGGGGCTGATCGGCGGCTCGATTGGGCTGGATCTGCGGGCGCAAGGTGTGGCGGTGCACGCCCTGGTGCATCGCGCGGCCACGGCGGAGCGGGCCCGCGAGCGGGGCCTCGCCGATGTGGTGGACACCGATCCGGCCGTGCTGGCCGACTGCGGGCTGGTGGTGCTGGCCTTGCCGCTCAACCGGTTGCTGGATCCGGATCCGGAGCTGCTGGCGGCCCTGCCGGCCGGGGCGGTGGTTACCGATGTGGGTTCGGTGAAAGGGCCCGTGCTGGCGCGCTGGCAGCCCTTGCATCCGCGCTTCGTGGCCAGCCACCCGATGGCGGGAACGGCCCAGGCCGGGGTGGAGGCGGGCCTGCGCGGGCTGTTCGTGGATCGGCCCTGGGTGGCAACCCCGGGGCCCGGCACCGATCCCGCGGCCCTGGCGGTGGTGCAGGCTCTGGCGGCGGCCCTGGGGGCCCGCTGGCTGGTGTGCGGTGCTGATGCCCACGACCAGGCCGTGGCGCTGATCTCCCATCTGCCGGTGCTGGTGAGCGCGGCCTTGCTGCTGGGGGCTGATCGCGGGGCCGCAGCGGGGGCGACAGCTGGTTCGCCCGAGCTGCCCGAGTTGGTGCGGGCCCTGGCCTCCAGCGGCTTTGCCGACACCACCCGGGTGGGTGGTGGCAACCCGGAGCTCGGCACCCTGATGGCCCGCCACAACCGCGAGGCCCTGCTGGTGGCCCTGGGCCACTACCGCCAGGCGCTTGAGGCTCTTGAGCAGGAGGTGCGGGCTGGCGGCTGGTTGCCGTTGCAGGCCGGCCTGGAGCGCTGCCAGCAGCTGAGGCCGGAGTTTCTTTGAGCCGGCCCCTCAGGCCAGCTGCAGCTCCTCACCCTTGGAGGCCAGCAGCTGGCGACAGGCCGTGAGGGCCGAGAGGCTCACGCCGGCGGTGCCTTCGCCGGGATAGATGCTGTCGCCGCAGAGCCACAGGCCCGGCAGGGGCGTGCGGCTGGCCAGGCCGAAGGGCCCGAAGCGGCTGGGGTGCTGGCCCAGGCCGCCCACGTAGCCGAAGGGCCGGCCGGTCCAGTGCTGGAAGCCCCGGGGCGTGGACAGCTCGGCGTGGAGCCAGTCGGCTGCCTCCAGCCCCAGCAGTTCGCCCAGCCCGCGCTGGATGCTGGCCATCGCCTGGGCTTTGGCTGCCGCGTAGGCCGCGGGCTCCATGGCGAACCAGGGTTTGGCGGGGGTGAACACGCTGGCGATCACGGTGGCCTGCCCAGCCGGTGCCCGACCGTCGCCCTCCTGGCTTACGGACACAAACAGCGAACCGGGATCGGCCCAGTCGAGCTGCAGGTGGCTGGGCCCATTGGCCGGCAGGCGATCGCGCGGCACGGCGCCGTAGAGCACCAGGGCGCCGGAGGGGTCGCCGAAGGAGGCGATGCGGGCCGAGTAGCTGGTGGGCATGGCTTGGCCCAGCAGTGCCGGCAGCGCCTGCACCGGCAGGGTGCACACCACATCGCCCGCGTCCAGGGTGCTGGGGCGGCCGCCGGGGCCACTGCAGTGCAGGCGCCAGGCTGGGCCCGAGAGCGGCTCGAGCCGTTCCACCCGGGTGCGCACCCGCAACTCCCCGCCGGCCTGGGCCAGGGCCTGCTCCAGCCGCGCAGACAGCACCTGCATCGATCCCTCCAGGTGCCAGAGCCCCAGGGGCGCCTGGGCCATCGCCAGCACCGTGGCGCCGTAGAGGGCGGCGGTGCGATCCGCAGGTTCCTGGGAGTAGAGGCGCAGTTGCAGGTCGAGAAAGCGGCGCAGTCTTCGATCGCCGGCGCAGCCGCAGAGCCGCAGCAGATCGGCCACGGTGCTCGCGGTCAGCAGACCGCTCGCCAGGTTCGCCGGGCCCAGGGCCCCCAGCAGTTGGCCCAGATCCCAGAGGTTGCGCGGCGGCAGCACCGGGTCGCGGCCCGCGAAGCCCCAGTTGGCCCGGTGAATGGCCCCGCAGAGCGCCCAGAACCGCGCACTGCCTGGAAACTGCCGCTCGCGCTCGGCCTGCCAGCGCTGCGGATCGCGCCACAGATGGATGGCCGGGCGGCCATCGCCCAGATCCACCACACAGCCAGGATCCAGCGGAGTGGCCGGCGGGGGCTCCACCCCCAGGTGGGCAAACAGGCGGGCATGGCTGCCGCCGGGCTCCAGGCCTGCCACCTGGGTGGCGCCCACATCAAAGGTGTAAGGGCCGCGGCGGAAAGTGCCGGCGCAGCCGCCGCTCTGGTGGTGGGCTTCCAGCAGCAGCACCCGCCGCCCCGCGTGCGCCAGCAGCGCCGCTGCGGTGAGGCCGGCGATGCCGGCCCCGATCACCACCACCTCAAACCGTTGCATGGCGGCATGCTGGCAGCCACGCTTCGCCTGCCGCGCCGTGGTTGCCCCCAGTGCCTCCCGCCTGCGTGCCTGGCTGGAGGCTGAGGTTGGAGCCATGCCGCCGGTGCGTCGGCTGTTGCCCGTGGGGGGAGGCTGCATCCATGCCGCCTGGCGCCTGGATCTGGACGGCGGCGGGGTGCTCTTCGCCAAAACCAACCGACTGGCCGCCCTGCCGCTGCTGCAGGCGGAGGCCGACGGCCTGCGGGCGCTCGCCAATGGGGCCGTTGGCTGCGGGCTCACGATCCCCGCACCGCTGGCGGTGGGAGTGCTGGATGGCCAGGCGCTGCTGGTGCTGCCCTGGCTGGAGCTGGCGGCTGGGGGGAGCCCGGAGCCCTGGAGCTGGTTGGGGAGTGCTCTGGCCCGGATGCACCGGGCATCGGTGCCGTTGAACCGTGGCTGCGGCTATGGCTTCGGCGCCGACAACTTCATCGGGGCCGGCCCCCAGCCCAACGGCTGGCTGCCCGACTGGGGCCCGTTCTTTGCCGAAAGGCGCCTGGCGCCCCAGCTGGAGCTGCTGCGCCGGCAGGGGGTGCGGCTCGAGGGCAGCGAGATCCTGCTCGAGCGGGTGCCCGCCTGGCTCGGGCGCCACCCGGTGGAGCCGGTGCTGGTGCATGGCGATCTGTGGAGCGGCAACGCCGCCCTGCTGGCTGCCGGCGGCGCCGCGATCTTCGACCCGGCGGTGTACTGGGCCGACCGGGAGGTGGATCTGGCGATGGCCCGGCTGTTCGGGGGCTTCCCCGAAGCGTTTTTTGCCGGCTACCGCCAGGAATGGCCCCTATCGCCTGGGGCTGAGGGGCGGGTTGAGCTCTACAACCTGTATCACCTGCTGAACCACGCCAACCTCTTTGATGGCGGACCCGGCGGCAGTTACGGCCGCCAGGCCCAGGCCAGCATTCAGCGCCTACTGCGCGGGATGGGCTGATCAGCCCTGGATTCAGCCCAGGTATTCCTTGCGCAGGTTCTGGATGCGGGTGATCACGCCGCTGCGCTTCTCGCTGGTGGTGAGGTTGTTCCAGCTCCACTGGCCCACCACCACCAGGCCGAGCAGTTCAAGCAGGCCGGGAACGATCGGCAGCAGGTTGATCGTGTCGAGCACCCCCTTGATCAGGATCTGGGCCACGATCACGGCCACGATGATGCCGGTGGCCTTGCCGATCCGGCCCATCTGATTCCAGTCCACCTGGTCGAGGGTCTGGTTCACCTTGCCGATGATTTCGCTGTAGCGCTCGCTGAAGCTCACACCCGGTTCGGTGGTTTCCGGGGCGCCGGTGGCCGCGCTGTTGGCGGTGGTGTCAGTGCTTGTGGTGTCGGTTGCGGCCTGCTCGAGCGTTTCAGTGGTGGTGTCGCCCATCGAGCCTGGTCCCCGGAACTGGAATGGCCAATAAGGTATCCGGGTGGCTTTCCAACCGCCAGAGCGGATCGCCGCCCGTGCGGAGCTGCTCACCGTGCTGGCGCGCTGGTGCCGCGCGGCTGCACCGGATGAGGCCTGCGCCTTGCTGATCGGCTGCAAACAGGGGGCGCTCTGGCGGTTGGAGCGGCTCTGGCCCTGCTGCAACACCTGGGTCAACGCGGCTGAACGGTGCCATCGCTTTGCGATCGATCCGCGGGAGCAGCTGCTGGCCCAGAAGTGGGCCCGGAGCCTCGGGTTGGAGCTGTTGGGTGCGGCCCACAGTCACCCCTCCAGCCCACCGGTGCCTTCGGCCACCGATCTGGCGCTCACTGCAGCGCCGGCCCTGATGGTGATCTGGGGTCAGGCCAGGCCAGACGCAGCACCCGCGCCCCTGGGATGGTGGCTCGAGGATCCACCGGTCGCGCCGCGGCAGCTGGAATGGACAATGGAGCGCTGATGGACGCGTCCCATGCTTCCTCCCGATACCACCGGCATCCAGCTGAGCCCCGATGAGGTGGCCCGCTTCGCGCGGCACCTGATCCTGCCGGAGGTGGGCATGGAGGGGCAGAAGCGCCTGAAGGCGTCGTCGGTGCTGTGCGTGGGCACCGGCGGCCTGGGGTCGCCCCTTCTGCTCTATCTGGCCGCTGCCGGCGTGGGCCGCATCGGCATCGTCGATTTCGACGTGGTGGATCACTCCAACCTGCAGCGGCAGGTGATCCATGGCACCAGCTGGGTGGGCAAGCCCAAGATCGAATCGGCCAAGGCCCGGATCCTGGAGATCAACCCCCACTGCCAGGTGGATCTCTACGAAACGGCGCTCACCAGCGACAACGCGCTCCAGATCATCGAGCCCTACGACATCGTCTGCGACGGCACCGACAACTTCCCTACGCGCTACCTGGTGAATGACGCCTGCGTGTTGCTGGGTAAGCCCAACGTGTACGGCTCGATCTTCCGATTCGAGGGGCAGGCCACGGTGTTCAACCTGGATGCCGAAAGCCCCAACTACCGCGACCTGTTCCCCGAGCCGCCGCCGCCGGGCATGGTGCCCTCCTGCGCCGAGGGCGGTGTGGTGGGCGTGCTGCCCGGAATCATCGGCGTGATCCAGGCCACGGAGGCCGTGAAGATCATCACCGGCATCGGCACCACCCTGAGCGGCCGCCTGCTGCTGTTCGATGCCCTGGGGATGAAGTTCCGCGAGCTGAAGTTGCGGCCCAACCCCGAGCGCCCGGTGATCGACAAGCTGATCGACTATCAGGAGTTCTGTGGCGTGGGTGGCACCGCTCCGGGTCAGGAAGAGGCTGGCAGCGTGCCCACCATCACAGTGGCCGAGCTGAAAACGGTGATCGACGGCCAGCTCGAAGACATCCTGCTGCTGGATGTGCGCAATCCCCAGGAGGCGGAGATCGCCGTGATCCCTGGCTCCGTGCTGGTGCCCCTCGATCGGATCGAGAGCGGCGCGGCCGTCGAGGATGTGCGTCGCCTTGCTGAAGGCAAGAAGCTCTACGTGCATTGCAAGCTCGGGGGCCGCAGTGCCAAGGCTCTGATCGCCCTGGGCCGCCATGGCATCGAGGGCATCAACGTGAGCGGCGGCATCGATGCCTGGAGCCAGGACATCGACCCGAGCGTGCCGCGCTACTGAAGCTCCGCGCTCAGTAATCCACGCCCCGCTTGAGATCCACGCCGCGCTCGGCGTAGTGCTTGTGGCACACCATCTCGGAGTGCACGGAAGCCAGATCGAAATAGGCGGGGCGGTTCTTGCAGCGGCCGGTGAGGATCACCTCGGTTTCGGCCGGTTTGCGCAGCAGGGTCTGCACGATCGGCTCCACCGGCAGGAGTTCCAGATCCACGGTGGGATTGATCTCATCGAGGATCACCGTTTTGTAGAGGCCGCTGGAGATGGCAGCCCGGGCAATCTCCCAGGCCCGCTCCGCCTCCACGTAGTCGATTGGTTGCTGCTGACCGCGCCACACGATCGCGTCGCGGCCGGAGCGCAGGTGGTCTACCAGGTGGGGGTAGCTCTCGCGCAGGGCGGCGATGGCGGCGTCTTCGGTGTAGCCGCTGCCGCCCTTGAGCCACTGCAGGATCAGCACCCGATGGCTCTTGTCCTGGGAGATGCCCCGGCCGATGGCCTGGAGCCCCTTGCCCAGGGCGCTGGTGCTCTTGCCCTTGCCTTCGCCCGTGTAGATCTCGATCCCATCGAGGCCCTGGGGCTGTTCATCGGCATCGGTGCCGGCCCGCCGGTGGGCGCGCATCTCGGAGTGGAGATCGGCCAGCTGCACCAACTGCCGTGGTGCCCCCCGGCCCGTGCAGATCACCTCCATCCCGGCGGGTTTGGCGGCCAGGGTGCGGCACACCTCCTCGGTGTCGAGCAGGCCCAGGTTGAGCACGGGGTTGAGCTCATCGAGCACCACCACCGAATAGAGATCGGAGGCAATGGCGCCCTTGGCGATGTCCCAGCCCCGCTGGGCCTCCTGCCGGTCGAACTTGGTGGCTTCCTCGGCGGTGAAGAACTCGCCACGACCGGTACGCACCTGGTCGATCAGGTGGGGGAAACCCTGCTGCAGGGCTTCGATGGCCGAGTCCTCGTCGTAGGCGCGGCCGGGACCTTTGAGGAAGCGCAGCAGCAGCACCCGGGTGCGTTTCTGTTCGCAGATGCCCAGGCCGATGGTGCGCAGCACCACCCCCAGGGCGGCCTGGCTCTTGCCCTTGCCGTCGCCGTCGTACACGTGCAACTGCCCGTAGGCGCGCTCGTCGCTGCCGGCCGCCGTGCGGATGCCGATGCCCCGGCCCGTTCCCCGCTGCGGCGTCTGGGTGCTGCTCATGGGCGGATGCTACCGGCGGCGGTCGGCTCCGGATTGCCAGGATTCGTGCTTGCCGCCGTCGCCCCTTGGCCTTCACGCTGCTCGAGAGCCTGCCGCCTGTGCTGGAGCAGGCGCTCGCCGAGCTGCGCGTAGCCGTGGCCGCCGATCCTGCCGTGGTGGTGGCTTACTCCGGCGGCGTTGACAGCGCCCTGGTGGCGGCCATCGCCGTGGAGCAGCTCGGGGCCCAGGCCCAGGCGATCACCGGCGTGTCGCCCGCCCTGGCGCCCCATCTGCGGGCAGAAGCGCGGGAGCAGGCCCGCTGGCTGGGCATCGCCCATCGGGAAGTGCCCACCTCGGAGCTCGCCGATCCGGCCTATGCCGCCAACCCCGACAACCGCTGCTACGCGTGCAAACGCGAGCTCCACAGTCTGCTGGCCCCGATCGCCGCGGCGGCCGGTGGCGCTGTGGTGCTTGATGGGGTGAACCGCGACGACCTGGGCGACCATCGTCCCGGTATCCAGGCGGCCCGGGAACATGGGGTGCGCTCCCCCCTGGCCGACTGCGGCATCGACAAGGCCGGCGTGCGCCAGCTGTCGCGGGCCCTCGGCTTGCCCTGGTGGGACAAGCCCGCCAATCCCTGCCTGGCCTCCCGCTTCCCCTATGGCGAGCCGATCACGGCCCAGCGGCTGGCTCGGGTGGCGGCGGCGGAAGACTGGTTGCGCCAGCAGGGGTTTCCCGAGCTTCGGGTGCGCAGCCAGGGCCAGACCGCCCGCATCGAGCTGCCGGCCGATCACCTCGCCGAAGCCCTGGCGCAGTGGGGCGATGCGGCGCGGCGTCAGGAGCTGGTGACCACGTTTCGGGGCCTGGGCTTCACGGCGGTGGCCCTCGATCTGGAGGGTTTGGTGAGCGGCAAGCTCAACCGCGACATCCAGTAGTCGGGCCTTTGTGCTCGACGCGTCGCACGAATCGGCCACAAAAAAGCCCCCGGGTCAGCGGGGGCATGGGCTTCTGGGCTTCAGGCCGCGAGGGCCGGTTCCCGTTCGCTGCCGGCAATGGCCGAGGGCGTTTCGCGGCGGAAGCTGGTGAGCTTCTGACTGGTGGCGCCGAGTTCGTCGGCCAGCACCTGACAGGCCCGCTCAGGCATCGTGTGGTCACCGCAGGTGAACACATCCACAGCCGCGTAGCCCGATTCGGGCCAGGTGTGGATCGAGATGTGGGATTCGGCCAGCAGGGCCAGACCCGTGACGCCCTGCGGTTCGAAGCGATGGGTGATCAGGTTCAGCAGGGTGGCACCAGCCCGTTTCGCAGCGGTGGTGATGGTGTCCCTGAGGAAAGCTTCGTCATCGAGCCGGGAGCTTTCGCAGCCGTAGAGCTCGAGGATGCAGTGTTTACCCACGGTGTCAGACACCGGCTGGGCAGTGGTGGAGAGGGTGGCGTCAGCTCCGGTCCATCCCGGGTTGGGGTGGAGGCAGGGCAGGGTCTGGGTCATCGAATCCGACCGCACAAGCCGACCACCATACGCGGTTTGCCTGATTCAGGCGGGCTGAAGCCCTCCAGCCTCCATGCGCACCACCTGGCTGGCGGCGCGCCAGCCGTCGCTGAAGGCCTCCACGTGGGTGGCGCTCACCAGGCACTGGTGTTCGGTGCCCACGGCCTCCAGGAGCAGTTGCTGCCGGCCCGGGTCGAGCTCGGCGAGCACGTCGTCGAGGAGGAGCAGCGGTGGTTCGCCCACCACCTCGCCCACCAGCTCCAGTTCGGCCAGCTTCAGGGCCAGCACCAGGGTGCGCTGCTGGCCGGCCGAGCCGTAGCGCCGCGCCGCATCCCCAGCCAGCAGCAGGGCGATCTCATCGCGGTGGGGGCCCACCGTGCACTGGCCCAGCCGCCGTTCTTCTGGGCGCTGGGCCAGCAGCTGCGCCGCCAGGGCCGCGCGCCAGGGTTCCTCCGCCTCCTCTCCTTCCAGGCGGGTGCCGCTGCGGTAGCTGAGCTCCAGGGCTTCGCTGCCGCCCCCCAGCCGCCCCTGCCACTGGCGGGCGAGGGGCTCCAGTCGCCGCAGGGCCCGGGCCCGCCGCCGGTGCAGGCGGGTCCCGATCAGGGCCATCTGCAGATCGAAGGCATCCAGCAGGGGGTCGAGCTGGTTTCCCGCCAGGCCGCGGCGCAGCAGTTGGCTGCGCTGGCGCAGCAATCGCCCATAGCGGCTGAGCAGCTCGCCGTAGAGGGGTTCCAGCTGCAGCACCACCCGATCGAGCCATTGGCGCCGCACCGCCGGCTCGCCCCGCACCAGTTCCAGGTCGAGGGCACTGAAGCCCACGCAGCGCAGGGAGCCCAGCAGATCCAGCTGGCGCTCGAGGGGTTTGCCGTTGCGCTGGGCGCTGCGGCCACCGCTGCGGCGCAGCTCCAGCTGCAGCAGATCACCGCTGCTGGTGCGGGCCCGCACCAGGCTGGCCGGGTGGCCGTGGCCGATCAGATCCCGGTCGGAGCCGGTGCGGTGGGAGCGCAGGCTGCCCAGTAGCTCCACCGCCTCCAGCAGGTTGGATTTGCCCTCGCCGTTGCGGCCCACCACCAGCAGCCTCGGCGCCTCGAGGGCCAGGTCGAGCCGCTTGATGTTGCGGAACTGGCTCAGCTCCAGGCGTTCCAGCCGGATCAGACGGCCGATGGGTCAGGCGGCAGTGAGCGGTTAAGGTAGGCCTTGCGGAGCGCTGTCGATTACGACGGCACCCGTTGATGGGCCTGCTCACGGGCATGTAGCTCAGTTGGATAGAGCATCAGATTCCGGTTCTGAGGGTCGGGGGTTCGAGTCCCTCCATGCTCGCTGTCTTGGTTTTGGCAGCCTCATCACCTGAGATCCCTCCCGCCGGAACGGGAGGGTTTTTTGTAGGTGCGCTTCCAGCTGCTGATCCGCTGCCCGCTGGCTCAGGGGCGGATCATCTGGAGGCCCATCGCCCGGATGCCGCCGGGATCCACCACGAAGCCATGGCGCTCCAGGGCCTCGAGGGCGGAGGGTGGCGCGGAGAGCGAAATGCTGCATCCCCCCAGCTCGCGCCGCAGGCGGGTGAGCGCCGCGTGCACCAGCACGAGCAGCACGCCCCGCTGCTCGGGGTCGTGGGGGTCGGCGGCCAGATCCCAGAGGTTGGCGTTAAGGGCCAGATCGCTGGTGATCCGCACAAAGCCCACCAACGCGCCGGAGGCGTCGTTCACGCCGAAGTGCCAGAGGCTGCGCTCCAGCACCCGCCCCCAACGCTCGGCCGAGCGGGGCGGATCGCCCATCAGCCCCAGCAGGCGGTTGAGCGCCTCCGGGCTGGGTTGGCCGTTTTCCACCAGGCGGTAGCCCTCGGCGAGCCGGGGGGCTGGGGGCTGGCTACGGAAGGGGATCAATAGGGAGTCCAGAAGCCGGGAGGGGAGGGTCAGCCGGTGTTGCGCATGCCGGCGGCAATGCCATTGATGGTGAGCAGGGCACCGCGCAGCAGTTCGCTGCGGCTGTAGGTGCGGCCGTCATCGGTGGCGGCCGTGGCTTCGCTCATGGGGGGCTGGCGGTTCTGGTCGCGCAGGCGGCGCAGCAACGCCACCTGCAGATAGCCCAGGGGCACGATGGTGCTGTTGCGCAGATCCACCGAGAGCTGCAGGGCGGGATCCCCATCCAGCAGGCGTTGGTGGCCGGTCACGGCCAGCACCAGGTCGCGGGTGAGGCTGAACTCGGCCGCGATGGTCTGGAAGATGGCTTCGAACGCCTCGCGGCTGTCGCTGCGGCCCAGCGATTGCACGTAGTGGTGGGCCAGGTCGATGTCGACTTTGGAGAGGGTCATCTCCACCTTGGAGATGAGCATGCGGAAGAACGGCCAGCGCTGGTAGAGCAGCTGCAGCAGTTCCAGTTGCTCGGGATCCCGGTCGAGTTCCTCCTGCAGGGCTGCCCCCACCCCGAACCAGCTGGGCAGCAGGAAGCGGCTCTGGGTCCAGCCGAACACCCAGGGGATGGCCCGCAGGCTGGAGAGATCCTTGGCGCCGCCCTTGCGGCGGGCGGGGCGGCTGGAGATCTGCAGCTTGCTGATCTCCTCGATCGGGGTGCACTGCTGGAAGAAGGCCACCAGGTCGGGGTTGTCGTGCACCAGGGCCCGGTAGAAGTCCCGGGAGCGGGCCGCCAGGCGCCCCATCAGCTCGTTCCAGGCGGGCGTGTCGTCCACCGGGGTGCTCACCAGGCTGTTCTGGATCACCGCCGTGGTGACGGTTTCCAGGTTGTAGAGGGCCAGCTCCGGCAGGGCGTACTTCGAGGCCAGCACCTCCCCCTGTTCGGTGATCTTGATGCGGCCGCTGAGGGTGCCGCTGGGCTGGGCCAGGATCGCCTGGTAGGCAGGGCCGCCGCCCCGGCCCACGGACCCGCCCCGCCCGTGGAAGATGCGCAGCGCCACGCCATGGCGGATGGCCAGCCGTTGCAGGGCGATCTGGGCCTTGTGGATTTCCCAGTTGCTGGAGAGGAAGCCCGAGTCTTTGTTGCTGTCGGAGTAGCCGAGCATCACTTCCTGCAGGGGCTGATCGGCCTCCGGCCCCATCAGCAGCTCCCGGTAGAAGCTGTCCCCCAGCAGGCGGTCCATCACGGCCGGGGCGCCCTGGAGGTCTTCGACCGTTTCGAACAGGGGCACCACCAAGAGGCCGGAGCGCCGGGCCTGGGGATCCACCAGGCCGGCCTCCTTGGCCAGCAGCATCACCTCCAGCAGGTCCGACACCGTGTGACTCATCGAGATCACGTAGGTGCGGCAGATGCGCGAGCCGAACTCCTGCTGCAGCCGCTGCAGCATGCGGAACACGGCGAAGGTTTCGGCCGCGGCTGGGCTCCAGCTGGCCGCAGGGGGCAGCAGGGGACGCCGGGTCTGGAGTTCGGCCAGCAGCCAGCTCACCCGCTGCTCTTCGTCCATCTCCCCGTAGGACACGGGCAGCTGCAGGTAGCGGGTGAGTTCGTCGAGGGCGTCGCTGTGGCGGGTGCTCTCCTGGCGGATGTCGAGGCTGGCCAGGCAGAAGGCAAAGATGTGCACCTGGCTGATCAGGTGCTGCAGGGCCTCGCAGCTCAGCCCGGTGCTGTCCATGCTCTGTTGGATCAGCTCCAGGTCGCTGCGGAATTCATCCACCGAGGCGTAGTGGAGCTCCTGGGGCTGGCCGCTGTGGGTGGCTGCCAGGTTGCCGCCCGTGAGCGGAATCAGCGCCGGTGCATCACAGGGGGCTTCCCAACCGGCCTCCGCCAGGTGCTGGTTGCGCACCAGCGTGAGCCGCAGGCGCTCGAGCATGTAGCTGAGCTTGAGGCGGTAGGGCTCGAGCCGGTAGCGGGCCGCACGCTCCTCGTAGATCTCGGGGAAGCGCAGCCGGTCCATCTCCAGCGACTCCAGCAGCGCCGGACTCACCTGGCTCCACTGCATCGAGATGCTGAGCTGGTCGCGCAGGTTGCCCACGGCCCGCACATAGCGCTCCAGCATCAACTGGCGCTGATAACAGGCCGTGCGCCAGGTGATCTCGGGCGTTACCGACGGGTTGCCGTCGCGGTCGGAGCCCACCCACGAGCCGAAGCTGCAGAAGGCGTCACGGGGGGGCACCACATCGGGATAGCTGGTGCCGAGGGCCGCGCGGATGCGCTGGCGCAGGTGCGGCATCGCATCGAAGAGCACCTGCTGGAAGTAGTGGAGCGCATAGTCCACTTCGTCGAGCACGGTGGGCTTGAACTGGTGGAGTTCATCGGTACGCCACCAGAGCCGGATCTCCTCCTCCAATTGCTGGCGCAGGCTCTGGCGCTCCACCGTGTTGAGCAGGGTGCCCTGCTCCAACTTCTGGATCAGGGCCGCCACGCGCCGCTGCTTGTGGCGCACCGTGTGGCGCACGATCTCGGTGGGATGCGCCGTGAACACCAGGCGCAGGTCGAGGTCGCGCAGCAGCGATTCGATCTTGGCGGGGGGCACGTTCAGCGCCCGGAGCCGCTCGAACAGCTGGCGGAAGGTGGCCGGTTCGGTCTGGCTGGCCAGCGGCGGCAGGAACGGGTCGGTGCAGACCGGCTCGCCGTTGGTCTTGAGGCTGTCGAGATAGCTGTCTTCCTCGATGTGCTGCTCGAGGATGTTCACCAGCTGGAAATAGAGGGAGAAGGCGCGGGCGGCGGCGATGGCCTCGGCCAGATCCATTTCCCGGATCAGCTGCACGATGGCGCCGGTGTCGATGGCGCCATCCCCCACCTCGCTGGGTTCACTCAGTTGCTTGAGCCGCAGCAGCCGTTCCGCCTGCCCGGGGGGGCACTCACTGCGGAGCACTTCCCGCCACAGGTCTTCGACCAGCTCCAGGCGCTCGCCCAGGAGGCGGGTGGCCCGCGGCGAGGGCTCAAGGGTTGCGGCCGCGACCGGGCTGGCTGCTGAGCTTGCAGACATGACTGGCCCCATGGAGGCGTGCCGCGACGCGGTGGAATCCATGATCATCCCAAAGGGGTCGGGGCCTGGTCTGTCGCGAGGGCAGCCGCCAGACGCCTTTCCTGCTGCTCCAGCGCCGCGGCATCGGCGGCCACGATCGCGGCGATCGATTCGCCGCGATCGTGGCGCGCCAGCCACTGCATGGCGGTGTTGCCGCTGTGCAGCACGGCGTGCAGGGGGAGGAGGGTGGTTTCCAGTTCCAGCTCCCGGGCCAGGGGCGCCATCTCCTCGAGAGTGGCGGCGATCCATGCGCGCGCGTTCACG
This sequence comes from Prochlorococcaceae cyanobacterium, assembly GCA_040399185.1. Lineage (GTDB taxonomy): Bacteria > Cyanobacteriota > Cyanobacteriia > PCC-6307 > Cyanobiaceae > UBA5018. The sequence goes on along the minus strand of JBBASQ010000003.1, from coordinate 12,038 downwards.
GCGGCACCGTCGCGCCAGTGGCGCAGCTGGGCATCCAGGCTGGATTGGGCCGCGGCCCGGTCGTTGGCATCGGCCAGCTCCGCCAGGTCACTGGCTTGGAGCTGGCTGGCCTTGAGCGGGTCTTGGCCGGAGGCATCGCGCACCAGCTGGTGGAGCCGCAGTTCGGCGAAGGCGGTGATCGCCAGCAGCAGGGCTGGATCGGCCACCAGATCGCAGATGCGGATCTCGAGGCGGTTGAGGTCGTGGGGGCGGTCGTCGCCGTTGGGACGCACTGAGGTCCAGAGGTGGCGCACGTTCTGCATCGAACCGGCCGCCAGCTGGGCCTCCATCCAGTCGATGTAGTGCTGGTGGCTGATGAACAGCGGCACCTGGGGCGGGGTGAGCGGGAACTGCAGCCAGCGCTGGGAGTGGGCGCCGCACACCTGGCCATCGAGGAACGGGGAACTGGCTGAGAGCGCCAGCAGCAGGGCCCCCTCGCAGCGCAGCAGCCGCAGGCCGGCGAATAGCTGCTCCATCGCGCTGAAGCCCGCCGCCGCGGTGAGTCCCAGGTTGATGTGCACGCTGGCGGTCACCACCCGGGTGCCGTAGGTGCTCTCGATGTAGCCGTGATACGGGTTGGCCGGATCGGAGCGCTCAAAGCGTCGGCTGTTGCCCGTGCTCAGGGTGCTGCCCGGCAGCAGGGTGAGCCCCCGCCCGGACAGCCAGGCCCGCAGGCGCTGGCGCGGCTCGAGCAGCAGCTCCAGCTGGCGCCCGTAGCCGGCATCCGGCGGCGTGACGTATTCCAGGTTGCGGTGGTCGGGTTCGGTCACGAACCCCGTCAGCTCTTGCGCCGCCTCGGCGGCGCAACCCACCACCGTGCCGTCAGGCCGGCCGGTGTACATCTCCACCTCGAAGCCCTTGAGCAGCAGGGAGGCTGTCATTGCGCCACCCTCACAGCAGGCAGGCCAGGGCCTTGAGCATGCCGCGGGCCTTGTTGAGGGTTTCCTGGTATTCGGCTTCCGGCTTGGAATCGGCCACCAAGCCGGCGCCGGCCTGCACCTGCACGCGCCAGCCGCCTTCGGGGTGGGGCAGCACCACCATCGTGCGGATCGTGATGGCCGTGTTCAGGGCGCCGGCCAGGTCCACCGCTCCATACACACCGGAGTAGGGCCCGCGGGCATCGGGTTCAAGCTCGTGGATCAGCTGCATGGCCCGGATCTTGGGTGCTCCACTCACCGTGCCAGCGGGGAAGGAGGCCATCAGCAGATCCCACACACTTTTTCCCTCCTGGAGCAGGCCTTCCACCTGGCTCACGATGTGCATCACGTGGGAGTAGCGCTCGATCACCATCAGGTCGCCCACCCGCACCGTGCCCGGCCGGCATACCCGGCCCAGGTCGTTGCGGCCCAGGTCCACGAGCATCACGTGCTCGGCCCGCTCCTTGGGGTCGGCGAGCAGGTCGGCTTCGAGGGCCAGGTCCTCGGCCTCATCCGCGCCGCGGGGGCGGGTGCCGGCGATCGGTCGCAGGGAGGCCTTCACCGTGCCCTCGGGGGTGGGATCGGCTTTCACCATCACCTCGGGGCTGGAGCCGATCAGGTGCCAGCCGCCGAAGTTGAAGAACGCCATGTAAGGCGAGGGGTTCACCATCCGCAGGCTGCGATAAAGCTCGAAGGGCTCGCGCTCCACCCGGGTTTCCAGCCGCTGGCTCAACACCAGCTGGAACACATCCCCTGCGGCGATGTGCTCGCGGGCACTCTCCACCGCCGCCTCGAAATCGGCCTGGCCCCGGTTGCTCACCGGCTGGAGGCGGGCCTCGATCTCGCCCACCGGTGCGTCGTGCCAGTCGAGGGGCATCACGCTCGCCGGCAGCGGCTGGTGCATGCGGGCCTCCAGGGCATCGATGCGGGCCGAGGCCGCGCGCCAGGCCGCTTCCGGATCGCCACCGTTGCTGAGATCGGCGTAGGCCACGGCCGTGATCTGCCGCTTCACCTGGTCAAACACCAGCAGGCTGTCGGCGAGCATCCAGCAGCCATCCGGGGGTGCCCCGTCGGCGGGCGGATGCACCGGCACGGTGGGCTCGATCCAACGGATCAGCTCGTAACCCCAGAAGCCAAAGAGCTGGCCCAGGGCCGGCAGCCCGGGCACCGGTGCGCTGCTCAGCGGATCCAGGCACTGCTGGAGCAGGGTGAAGGGATTGCCACTCAACGACTCGCGGCGGCCATCGCGCCACACGCGCTCGCTCGCCGCGCCGCGGCAGGTGAGCGTCCAGAGGGGATCGGCGGCCACCAGGCTCCAGCGGCCAACGCGCTCACCGCCCTCCACCGACTCGAGCAGCACGCCATGGCTGGCATCCGCGCCCACCTTCAGCCAGGTGGTGAGCGGCGTTTCCAGGTCTGCCGGCCAGCGGCGCGCCAGGGGCACAAAGGTGTGGCCCGCAGCCACCTGCTCCAGGAAGCCCTGATCGGGCCAGCTCGATCCGCCGGAGCGGCCAGGGCGATCAGGGCTGGGCATCGGGCTGCGGGCGGGCAAAAAAAACGGGGCCTGAAGCCCCGCCTTTATACGTGCTGGCTGGAAGCTCAGGAGTCGAAGGTGTTCTTGCCGGTGAACTTGATCGTGGCCGGGTTGCCGTTCTGGCCGATGCGACGGGCGTTGTGGCCCACCATCTGACGACCCTCGTTCACCTTTTCGGGGAACACGCCATCTTTGGGGTGCAGGAACTCGGTGTCACCGCCGGGGAAGATCCGGTAGATCTTGTAGTCCTCGATGCGGGGCTTGAACTTGGTGCGCAGCTGGGTGCCGAGGGCCAGGCACTGCTCCTTGCGGGCGAAATACATGATGTTTTCGCCTTCGTTCATCTCGGCGGCACCGCCGGTGGGCAGTTCGAACACCTGGGCCTTGGAGCTGCTCCAGGTGATCGCGTACTTCTCTTCGGTTTCAGCGGAGTTCAGCAGGCCACCGGTGCTGCCGATGTACTTGGGAAGCTGACCGCTCAGCGCCGTTGCTGTCATGGCTTTTCCGAGAGAAGTCCGAGAGAAGGTGAGTGACGGCGGACCGTTTCGGTCGGAAGCTAGCACCGTGTTTTTGGGCCATCCGGGAGCACCCACCCACTCTTCACACCCGTCAACAAACCGCTGTTCAGCACACTGGAAAGAACACCGTGAGCCCCCCCTCCCCGCGCTCGGTGAGTCGGCCCCCCAGGCGGGCGAACAGGCGCTGGGTCGCCTGCCGGCTGAGGTGCAGGCTCCCGGTGGTGGGATTCCAGCTCAGCACCGGTCCCACCAGTTCCCGCTGGCTGGTGCCCAGGCCTTGATCGCCATGGCCCGCCTCCACGCTGCTGGCCAGGTGAAGCTTCAGGCGCGCGCCGGCGGGCTGCAGGCTCACGGTCACGGTGGAGCCTGAGCGCAGGCCGCGGCTGAAGCGATCCACCAGCCCGCCCAGCATGGTTTCCAGCCGCACCGGATCACTGAGCACGGGCGGCAGGTCGGCGGCGATCTCGAGCACCAGCTCCAGGCCGCGGCGGGCCAGCTGGCGCTGCCATAGCTCTCGCAGCTGCTCGAGCAGGGCGCTCAGGTCGGTGCGGGCCAGGCTGGTGGCGCCACCGCCGTTCTCCGGCTGCCGCTGCAGTTCGGCGGCCAGGAAGATCAGGCCGAAGCGGTCGATCTGCTCACTGCATTCGCCGTCGATCTGCTCCAGCCGCTGTTGCACCACGGCCGGCAGGTCGCTGCGGCGCAGCAGGGAGCGAATCAGGGTGCGGATCGTGGCCAGCGGGGTGCGCACCTCGTGGGTGAGGGCCTCCAGCAGGGCCAGTTCGCTGCTCAGGGCGCGGGCGCTGGCTCCCGGTTGCTCAGCACCGCTCTGCATCAGCGGCTGCAGGGTCACGCTCGGGGCCATGGCGGCCAGCCGTTCGGCCAGCCGGGGCCAGAAGCGCTGGGCCAGCTGGTCGTCGCTGCGCAGGGGACCCAGCTGCTGGAGGCTGTGGCGCAGGCGCTCCGCTTCGGCACCGGCCTCCCTGCGCAGTCGGGCATCCAGCAGCCGGAGGGCGGCGCTCAGGGCCTGGGGATCGAAGCGCACCACCAGGCGGCGTGCGTCGGGCGGGCCATCGAGGCACAGGGCCACCTGCACCGCCGGGGTGATCACCACCAGCAGTGGATCTGTGCCGTCGTTGTCCCGTAGGGCCAGCCGCTGAAACCCGCCTGCCTGCTGGGCGCGACTGCGCTGGCCCGGCAACAGGCCACCGCCGGCGGGGAGCAGCACCGCCAGTTCAGCCGGCGCCCACACCCAGCCCTGCAGGCGCTCCAGCAGGGCTGGCTCATAGAGCGCCGGCAGGGGCGATGCCAGCCATACCCCCGCTGCGGGACCCCCGCTGCCGTCGCCGCCGCTCAGCAGCACATCGCGCTGGAGGGTGTCGAGGGCCGCCCACCACTGGCGGCGTACGGCGTCGTCGTTGCTGTGGCCGGCAGGCACCCCCTCTGCCAGCAGGGCCCGGAGCTCGGCCAGGCTTCCGGCCGCAGCAGGGGTCACCATGGCTTGGTGGTGGGGCGGCCCCGGCGCGCCACAGACGCGCACAGCCCCAGGGAGATGAAGTTCACGAGCATGGCCGAGCGGCCATAGCTCAGGAAGGGCAGGGGGATGCCGGTGATCGGCCCGAGGCCGATGGTCATGTTGATGTTCACCACCACCTGGAACATCAGCATCGCCCCAATGCCCACCACCACGAGGGATTCGAGATCCGTGCGGGCCCGGCCGGCGATCTGGAGCAGGCGCCACATCAGGGCCACGAAGCCCACAACCACCAGCACCGAGCCGATGAATCCCGTTTCCTCGCCCAGGGCGCTGTAGATGAAGTCGGTGTGCTGCTCGGGGATGAAGCGCAGCTTGGTGAGCGAGCCCTGCAGTAGCCCCGTGCCCCACACCTGGCCGCTGCCGATGCCCACCGTGCTCTGCAGCAGGTGGTAGCCGCCACCGAGGGGATCCTGGGCGGGATCGAGGAACAGGGTGAGCCGGGCCCGCTGGTGGGGGCGCAGGCCGTGCTCCCAGAGCCAGGGGGTGATCACGGCGAACAGGCCCTGCACCGCCACCGCCACGGCGGCGGCAGCCCGCTTCCACGGCAGCGTTTTCCAGGCCAGCCAGCCCATCAGCGGGATCCAGCCGATCAGGGCCCAGGCCCAGGTGCCTGCCGCAATCGCGCTCACCAGGGGGGAGAGCAGCAGCACCACCCAGGCGCCGGGCATGCCGCTCCAGAACAGCATCGTGAGCAGCACCGCACCGAACACCAGCGAGCTGCCCAGATCGGGCTGCACGAACACCAGCAGCCAGGGCACCGAGATCATGGCCACCGGCCGCACCAGATCCACTGGTCGCTCCACCGGATGGCGGCTCAGCACCCCGGCTAGCAGCAGGATCGCCGCCACCTTGGCGAACTCCGAGGGCTGCACGTAGAAGCCGCCGATGTTGATCCAGCTCTGGGCGCCGAGGGCGCTCACCCCGATGATCCGCACCGCGATCAGGCTGGCCACCATCAGGCCGTAGATCGGCCATTGCAGGCGCAACACCCGCTCCATCGGCACCCGGGCCAGCAGCAGGGCGATGCCCATGCCCACGGCTGCAGTGATCCAGTGCTGGTACCACTCGGCGGTGGGTGCGTCCCGCTGGGTGCTGGCGATCAACCCTCCCGCCAGCAGGATCATGGCCCAGGGCACGCCCCAGAGGATCCAGTCCACATCGGCCAGGGGGCTGCGCCGGTTGGAGCTCGATCCGGCGAAGACACTGCGGCGACGCCGGGGCAGACCCACCATGGGTTCAGGCTGGCACCAGGTGCTGCAGGCCGATCCGTTCGGCCAGTGCGAGGAAGGCTTGCGCCGTGGCCGACTCCGGGGCGGAGAGCACCACGGGCCGGCCGCCGTCGCCGCCCTCCCGTACCGGCATCTCCAGGGGGAGTTCGGCCAGCAGCGGCACCTCGGCTTCAGCCGCCAGCCGGCTGCCGCCGCCGCTGCCGAAGATCGGATAGCGCTTCTCGGGTGCGTCGGGGGGAATGAAGGCGCTCATGTTCTCCACCACGCCAAGCACCGGCACGCCCATCTGCAGGAACATCGCCAGGCCGCGGCGGGCATCGGCCAGCGACACCTCCTGGGGCGTGGTCACGATGATCACGCCGGCCATCGGCACGGCCTGGGCCAGGCTCAGCTGGGCGTCGCCGGTGCCGGGCGGCAGATCCACCACCACCACATCGCGCTCTCCCCACTCCACCTGGTAGAGGAACTGGCGGATGATCCCGTTGAGCATCGGGCCGCGCCAGATCACCGGCTGGTTCTCGGCGATCAGCAGCCCCATCGACACCATCGCGATGCCGCAGCTCTCGATCGGGGTGAGCACCTGGCTGGCGCCCTCGCCGCGCACTTCAGGGGTGCGGTCGGCCACACCCAGCATGGTCGGGGCATTGGGGCCGTAGATGTCGGCATCGAGCAGGCCCACCTTGAGGCCGCGGGCCGCCAGGGCGCAGGCCAGGTTCACGGCCACCGTGCTCTTGCCTACACCGCCCTTGCCGCTGCTCACGGCAATCACCTGCTTCACGCCGGGGATGGGCTGGCGCTCGGGCATCTGGCCGTGGCCACCGGCGCCATGGCCGGCCGCCCCGATCGGGGCACCCTGATGGTTGGCGGCGGCGGGCTGGGCCAGTTCGATCTGCACGTCATCAATGCCCTCCAGCGCCAGCAGGGCGCTGCGGGCTTCCGCGGCGATCCGGTCACGCTGGCTCTGGGCGAAGCCCGGCAGGGCTAGGCGGAACACGGCCCTGCCGCCCTGCAGCCGGGGCTGCTCGATCCAGCCCAGCTCCAGCAGGGAGCGGCCGCTGCCGGCGTCGCAGAGGGGGCGCAGGGCCTCCAGCACCTGGTGGGGAGAAGCCTGCTGCGGCGCGGACATCCGGCGGGAGGTGAGGGGCTGTGATCCTAAGGAGGGTGCGCCAAGCCCCCGGTGGGGCCATGCCGCCATCGTGATGACGGTGACAATCGCTCTCGAAGACTTGTGCGGCGGTTCGCCGGGCTGAAAAGGTGTGGGGGTTTCTGGCACCCCAGCAGGTGCGGCACCGGATGTTGAAGGGCCTGCTCTCCCGCACCAAATCGGCGTTCTCGGCGAAGGCCGCCGCCGGGCTCGGCGGTGGGGCTGGCGCGGCATCGGCTCCGGCGGGCCCGCAGCTGGAGGCTCCTCCGGCCGATTCGCGGGCCCGGGCCAAGGCCCTGCTGATGGGCCTGCAGGACTCGATCTGCGCTGGCCTGGAGGAGTTCGACGGCGTGGGGCGCTTCCAGGAGGAGAGCTGGGTGCGGCCCGAGGGCGGTGGTGGCCGCTCGCGCGTGATGAAGCAGGGCCGGGTGTTCGAGCAGGGGGGCGTGAACTTCTCCGAGGTGGAGGGCTCCGAGCTGCCCCCCTCGATCCTCAGCCAGCGCCCCGAGGCCAAGGGCCATCGCTGGTTTGCCACCGGCACCTCGATGGTGCTGCACCCGCGCAATCCCTTCATCCCCACCGTTCACCTCAATTACCGCTATTTCGAGGCGGGTCCGGTGTGGTGGTTCGGCGGTGGCGCTGACCTCACCCCCTACTACCCCTTCCTGGAAGACGCCAAGCACTTCCACCGCACCCTCAAGGGGGCCTGCGACAGCGTGAACCCCGCCTACTACCAGGTGTTCAAGCCCTGGTGCGACGAATACTTCTTCCTCAAGCACCGCGGCGAAACCCGCGGCGTGGGCGGCATCTTTTACGACTACCAGGATCCCCGCGGCGTTCTCTACAAGGGCCAGGATCCGAATGGTTCGGCCGCTGCCGCCAGCAAGGCCATCGGCCCGGTGAGCCAGGGCTGGGAGCAGCTGTTTCAGCTGGCCAGCGCCTGCGGCAACGCTTTTCTGCCCAGCTACGTGCCGATCGCTGAGAAGCGCCAGTACACCCCCTTTGGCACCCGCGAGCGCGACTTCCAGCTCTACCGCCGGGGCCGCTATGTGGAGTTCAATCTGGTGTTCGACCGCGGCACGATCTTCGGCCTGCAGACCAACGGCCGTACGGAATCGATCCTGATGTCGCTGCCGCCGCTGGTGCGCTGGGAATACGGCTACAGCGCCGAGGCCGGCAGCCGGGAGGCCCTGCTCACCGATCTGTTCACCCGGCCGCAGAACTGGCTGGAAGACAAGGCCCTCGAGGCCCGCTGCGCTCCGCACCAGGCGGTGAACTGAAGGGGGCTGCCCCCCTCAGGGGGTCGGCACCGGGCTGGTGAGACTCACCACCGGAGTGGCGGCGGGGGTGCTGGCCAGCCCTGGCGGTTGTTCCAGGCCGCGGGCCAGGGCCGCCACCACCCGCTCAGCGATGGCGTTCAGCACCAGGGGGCTGCGGCCCGGATCCCGCAGGCTGCGCTCCAGGGTGCCTTCGAGTTTGCCGATCTCCAGGATCGCCACCCCCCGGCGCGGGGCGCCGAGGCCACCGCGGAAGTTCAGCGGGTAGTTCCCGAATTCCTGGGCCAGGCTTTCGTCGAGGCGCGAGGGCGGCCGGTTCAGGGGTGGAATCAGGCCCGAGCCCACGCCATCGGGCCCGTAGGCGTCGTAGTGGATCTCCAGGGCGTAGCCGCCCGCTGCGGCGTGCTGGCGACCCACGCTCCAGGTGGTGCGGGGGTCGTCGCCATTGGCGATGGTGCGCACCTCGGGGTCGTAGAAGCGGATGCGCAGGCCCCGCTCCTGCCCCAGCCGCACGATGGCCTGGGCCGTGAGCAGGTTCCAGTGCAGCTCGTCGCTGATGCCGGACTGCATGGGCCGGCCCCCGCGGCGGCCCACCACTTCGCCGCTGGTGCCAGGTCCGCCGGCGCCCTGGGAGTCGGCGTGGCCCGGCATCACCAGGATCTCGGTGTCTGGGGGAACGGGGCGGGTGCCCAGCCAGTCGCGGGCCAGGCGGCTGCGGGGGCCGGTGAGCGGATCCCAGCCACCGCTGGGGGTGGGGGCCTGGGCCGCGGCCGGCGTGATCAGCACTCCGCTCAGCAACAGGCTGAGCAAGACCCGGTTGCGCTGGCGCATGGCGATCAGATGGGTGAGCTCAGTAGGGAGCCGTCGCTGAACAGGCCCAGCTTCGGCCCCATCTCCTGTTCCAGCGCGATCAGTTCATCGCGGTGGGCCCGCAGTCGCAGTTCACTGCCTGTGGCGCCGTCGTGGCTGAGCAGCCGCAGCTCGAGCACCTCAGCCCGCTGGGCCCGTTTGCGGTAGATCCAGCCGGCGAGCGGTCCGAGCAGGGCCAGCAGCAACGGCCACCAGCCCAGGGCTGGCGTCAGTTGGCGCAGCACCAGGCCCAGGCAGGCGGCGCCCACGGCCCCCAACGCCGAGAGCAGAATGGCCAGAACCGGGCTGGCCGCCACCTGGGCGCGGAACAGCAGGTGACGCCGTTCCGGATCGCTGGCGTCGGGCACCGCCTGCCAGCCCCGCTGCTCCAGCCAGCTGCTCAGGCCACCCAGCACTTCCAGGGCGGGCTTGGAGGAGCGCACGTCCACCACGGTGGTGCGGTCCTTGCTGGCGGCCCGCAGGAAGAACACCAGGCCGATGGCCAGCAGCAGGGTGAGCAGCAGGGTGGAGCCGGTGGTGGCCATCAGAGTCGTGAGTTGGACTCATTGTGCTGGGCCGGCCAGGCGGCCGCGGTTCAACATGGGCTGATTCGAGCCAGCCCATGAGCGCCACCCCCACCAGCAACCTGCCCGCCCCCGCCCGCTTCGCCGTGTTCGACGGCGACCTCGACGCCGAATGGGCGGCGCTTTACGCCGGTGCCCGGGCGCTGGCGGTGGACACCGAGGCCATGGGCCTGATTCACGGCCGCGACCGGCTCTGCCTGGTGCAGATCTGCGATGACCACGACAACGTGTGCTGCATCCGCCTCAGCCGCGGTCAGAGCGAGGCGCCGCGCCTCAAGGCGCTGATGGAGAACGCCGCCATCGAGAAGGTGTTCCACTTCGCCCGTTTCGATGTGGCGGCCCTGGCCGAGAACCTCGGCATCACGGTGAATCCGATCTTCTGCACCAAGGTGGCCAGCCGCCTGGCCCGCACCTACAGCCCCAGGCACGGGCTCAAGGAGGTGGTGCAGGAGCTGGTGGGCGTGGAACTCGACAAGCAGGCCCAGAGCTCCGACTGGGGCCGCGTTGAAGACCTCAGCGATGCCCAGCTGGCCTATGCCGCTGGCGACGTGCGCTACCTCCTGCCCGCCCGCGATCGGCTGGAAACCATGCTCAAGCGCGAAGACCGCTGGGATCTGGCGGAGCGTTGTTTCGGGTGCCTGCCGGTGATGGCGGAACTGGATCGCCACCGCTTCCACCTGCTGTTCGAGCACTCCACCGGCGGCAATCGCTGAGCCGGCGGGAGGGCAGCGGCGCCCCGTCTTCAGGGCTGAATTCAGTCTTCGGTCATGAAGAAGGCGTCGTTGCCCACCGTGCCCAGCTGGGCGGTGAGCATGGCGTGGCTGTCGGTGCCGCTGGCCAGGGCCTCGGCCAGCATCGCTTCGGCCAGCTCCAGCTTGGCGGTGGCATCCCTCGCTCCGGCCTGGGCGGCCTTGATGTCCACCTTGCGGCGGGCCGAGGCCAGGCTGATGCCCAGCTGGCTCGCCAGCCGGCCGCAGGCGGCGTTGTAGGCCCGGTCGGGAATGGCGGGCATCAGCGGCTCGGAAGACGTTCCATCATTTCAGCAGCCGCTCCTCCACCAGCGCCGCCAGCCGGGCACTGCCGCCGGCGGGGCCCATGCGGGCCTGGCCGATGCTCCCGAGCCGTTGCCGCAGGGTGGGTTCCCGGAGCAGTGCCGCCAGCCGTTCGGCGGCCTGATCGGGGGTGCGGCAGGGCAGCACCGACCCCCCGAGCAACCGGCTCTGGCGCCGCGCAAATCCACCCTTGAACTGGGGGCCGGGCCCGGGGATCGACAGGGCCGGGATGCCCAGACCCACCAGTTGTTCGGTGGCGGTGCCGGCGGTGGCCAGGCCTGCGGTGGCCCAGGGGGCCCAGCGGCTGAACTGCCCCGGCCCCACCAGCAGCTGCAGATCGCCCCGCTGCCAGCGCTCGGTGGCCCCGATGCCCTCCAGCTGCGCCGCGTCAGCCGGCTCTGGCGGCCTTGCGGCAAAACCAGCCCCGCGCAGCAGCGGTGCCAGCTCGTCGGCGTTGGGTCGTGAGCCGGTGGCCAGCAGGCCGGTGAGTGCGTCCCCCTGGCGATCGCCCAGTTGGGTGAGGGCCTGCAGCAGACGCTCCGCGTTGCCGAGGGCCTCTGGCATCCGGCTGCCGGGCAGCAGCAGGATCCGCGGTCCGGCGGCGGTGAGCCAGGCCGGTGCTGCTCCCTCCGAGAAGCCATCCATCATTGGGTTGCCCGGCGCGGTGGCGGCCACCCCGCGACGGCGCAGCCCCCGAGCCGTGAGCCTGTCGCGCAGGGCCACCAGCCGGCAGCGCCGGTTTCCCATCAGCGCCCATTCCCAGGGGTCCCATTCGCTGTCTTTGCAGCGGTGGTAGCCATCGGCGAGGCGGTCCCAGAGGCTCGACGGCCAGCCCGTCGGAGCCGGCGAGGCCCAGGTGAAGTCGCTCTTGGGGGTGCCGATGAAGCCGTAGGTGCCGCCGCCCCCCCAGGCCATCAGCAGCGGCAGCAGATCGCCCACCGCCAGCACGGGGGTACCGCTGCGGCCCCAGCGGCGCACCAGCCGCCATTGCCGCCAGCTCAGCCCCAGCACCCCGGCGGCCAGGTCGCTGAGCATGCCGCGCAGGCTCTGGTTGCTGAAGCCGCCGCTGGGCAAGTCCTGGCGGGGCCCTACGCGCTGCAGTCGGCCGGCGGCCTCGTCGCTGGCAAACACCCGGCCTTCGCCCACCATCGGCAGCACGGCGATCGCCAGCGCCGGGCGTCGCTCCAGCAGGGCGTGGATCACCCGCAGGGCAATCACGTCTTCGCCATGGCCGTTGCTCAGAACCAGCAACCGGTGGGCCATGCCATGGCTGATACGATCCGACCACGGGAGTTTGCTCCCTGATGGCGGCATGGCCAAGTGGTAAGGCAGAGGATTGCAAATCCTTTACCCCCAGTTCG
>JBBASQ010000002.1:37178-97832 GCA_040399185.1 Prochlorococcaceae cyanobacterium | reverse complement strand
AACAAGGTAGCCGTACCGGAAGGTGCGGCTGGATCACCTCCTAACAGGGAGACAATCACTGACATGGATGCCTAGGCAATTTTGTTCCAAGGCCCGTGTCCTGTCATCTCGAAGGTCGATCGGTACCTCAATGTTGAGGGTCAAAAAGTCTTGAGCAATCAAGGTCTTGTTTGGTCATCAACTTTCAGTTCCTAAACTTTGTCTAGGTCACCCCATAGGGATAGCAGTGTTGTGCTTTTGGCATAACGATTCTGCTGTTACTGAGGCTGTTGCCCATTATGCGGCTGTTGCCAATCAAGCGGTAACAACTCCTGGGCCATTAGCTCAGGTGGTTAGAGCGCACCCCTGATAAGGGTGAGGTCCCTGGTTCAAGTCCAGGATGGCCCATTCGTGTTTGGGGGTTTAGCTCAGTTGGTAGAGCGCCTGCTTTGCAAGCAGGATGTCAGCGGTTCGAGTCCGCTAACCTCCACTCAACGACGCCCCTCAGACAGGACCAAGGAGTCCTGTTGGGATGATCTAGAAACCGGTGCACGCTGAAACGGCATCATTTTTTGATTTCAGCCTCCAATCATTCCCGTGAGGGTTGACTGGATGCTGAACTCAGCGTCTTGAGGCGCTTCTTTAGAAGCACTTTGAGATGTGTGTTCAGCGAGAACCTTGACAACTGCATAGGTGAGTCTGGAAAGAAAGCATCTCATGGATGCTGAAAGCCGGAACCAAAGCGATGGTGATGAGCCAGAGCTGAGGAACTGACTTTTAGTTTTTTCTATGACGTTAAGAGCCGAGCACGGCAATCGTCTTACCCCTCGCCGAGAGGAGGTGAGTCAGACTGATCCTTTGAGCTTCTGGTAACAGGAGTTGAAAGCTTGGGAATGGATCTCAACAATCCAAACGGTTGATCGTGAATTGGTCAAGCTACAAAGGGCTCACGGTGGATACCTTGGCACACAGAGGCGATGAAGGACGTGGTTACCTGCGATAAGTCTCGGGGAGCTGGAAACACGCTTTGATCCGGGAATTTCCGAATGGGGCAACCCCTAGAACGGCCGCCTGAATCCATAGGGCGGTGCGAGCCAACCCAGCGAACTGAAACATCTTAGTAGCTGGAGGAAAGGAAAGTAAAAACGACTCCCTCAGTAGCGGCGAGCGAACGGGGAAGAGCCTAAACCGATGGGTTCGCCCATCGGGGTTGTGGGACAGCAACGTGGACCAGGGACATTAGAAGAAGCGTTTGAATGGCGCGCCACAGAGGGTGAAAGCCCCGTATTCGAAAATGAAACTGGCCTAGCTGTATCCCGAGTAGCACGGAGCACGTGAAATTCCGTGTGAATCCGCGAGGACCACCTCGTAAGGCTAAGTACTCCTGTGTGACCGATAGCGCAACAGTACCGCGAGGGAAAGGTGAAAAGAACCCCGGGAGGGGAGTGAAATAGAACATGAAACCGTGAGCTTACAAGCAGTGGGAGCCCGACTGATCGGGTGACCGCGTGCCTGTTGAAGAATGAGCCGGCGACTTATAGGCACTGGCAGGTTAAACCGGGAATGGTGGAGCCATAGCGAAAGCGAGTCTGAATAGGGCGATCGTCAGTGTTTATAGACCCGAACCCGGGTGATCTAACCATGGCCAGGATGAAGCTTGGGTGATACCAAGTGGAGGTCCGAACCGACTGATGTTGAAAAATCAGCGGATGAGCTGTGGTTAGGGGTGAAATGCCAATCGAACCCGGAGCTAGCTGGTTCTCCCCGAAATACGTTGAGGCGTAGCGTCTAGTGCTCCAGCAGGGGGGTAAAGCCACCGTTTCGGTGCGGGCTGCGAGAGCGGTACCAAATCGAGACGAACTCTGAATACCCTGTGTGTAACTAGGCAGTCAGACTGTGGGGGATAAGCTCCATGGTCGAAAGGGAAACAGCCCAGACCGCCAGCTAAGGTCCCCAAATCAACGCTAAGTGATAAAGGAGGTGGGATTGCCCAGACAACCAGGAGGTTTGCCTAGAAGCAGCCATCCTCAAAGGAGTGCGTAATAGCTCACTGGTCGAGCGATCCTGCGCCGAAAATGAACGGGGCTAAGCGTTGTACCGAAGCTGCGGATTTAACTTGTTAAATGGTAGGGGAGCGTTCCATGTGGGGTGAAGCGTTAGCGTAAGCGGGCGTGGACTGCATGGAAGTGAGAATGTCGGCTTGAGTAGCGAAAACATGGGTGAGAATCCCATGCCCCGAAACCCTAAGGGTTCCTCCGGCAGGCTCGTCCGCGGAGGGTTAGTCAGGACCTAAGGCGAGGCCGAAAGGCGTAGTCGATGGACAACAGGTCAACATTCCTGTACCGATGATGTTTTGGGAAGGGGGACGGAGAAGGCTAGCCAAGCCAGATGTTGGTTACTGGTCCAAGCGTTCGAGGCGTTGAGAGCTGGCGAAAACAGCTTGAGCTGAGGCGTGAGTGCGAGCTGCTACGGCAGCGAAGTTGGTGACGTCAAGCTTCCAAGAAAAGCCCTATACCCGTTAAGGCATCATTGCCTGTACCCGAAACCGACACAGGTGGGGTGGTAGAGAATACCGAGGGGCGCGAGGTAACTCTCTCTAAGGAACTCGGCAAAATGGCCCCGTAACTTCGGGAGAAGGGGTGCCACCGCAAGGTGGTCGCAGTGAAGAGGCCCAGGCGACTGTTTACCAAAAACACAGGTCTCCGCTAAGTCGCAAGACGATGTATGGGGGCTGACGCCTGCCCAGTGCCGGAAGGTTAAGGAAGCCGGTTAGCGTAAGCGAAGCTGGCGACTGAAGCCCCGGTGAACGGCGGCCGTAACTATAACGGTCCTAAGGTAGCGAAATTCCTTGTCGGGTAAGTTCCGACCCGCACGAAAGGCGTAACGATCTGGGCGCTGTCTCGGAGAGAGGCTCGGCGAAATAGAATTGTCTGTGAAGATGCGGACTACGTGCACCCGGACAGAAAGACCCTATGAAGCTTTACTGTAGCTTGGTATTGTGCTCGGGCTCGGAATGCGCAGGATAGGTGGGAGGCTTTGATCCATTGCTTGCGGGTGATGGTGAGCCAACGGTGAGATACCACTCTTTCCGAGCTAGAGTTCTAACGGCCGCCCGTTATCCGGGGGCCGGACAGTATCAGGTGGGCAGTTTGACTGGGGCGGTCGCCTCCTAAAAGGTAACGGAGGCGCGCAAAGGTCTGCTCAGGCTGGTTGGAAATCAGCCGACGAGTGTAAAAGCAGAAGCAGGCTTGACTGTGAGACCTACAAGTCGAACAGGGAGGAAACTCGGCTTTAGTGATCCGACGGTTCTGCGTGGAAGGGCCGTCGCTCAACGGATAAAAGTTACTCTAGGGATAACAGGCTGATCTCCCCCAAGAGTTCACATCGACGGGGAGGTTTGGCACCTCGATGTCGGCTCATCGCAACCTGGGGCTGAAGTCGGTCCCAAGGGTTGGGCTGTTCGCCCATTAAAGCGGTACGCGAGCTGGGTTCAGAACGTCGTGAGACAGTTCGGTCCATATCCGGTGCATGCGCAGGAACATTGAGAGGATTTCTCCCTAGTACGAGAGGACCGGGAGGAACGCACCTCTGGTGTACCAGTTATCGTGCCAACGGTAAACGCTGGGTAGCCATGTGCGGAGCGGATAACCGCTGAAAGCATCTAAGTGGGAAGCCCACCTCAAGATGAGTGTTCCCATGGCTTAAGCCAGTAAGGTCACGGGAAGAACACCCGTTGATAGGCTCTACGTGGAAGCGCAGTAATGCGTGAAGCGGAGGAGTACTAATAGACCGAGGGCTTGACCATACACCCTGATGTTCAACGTAACGATCAGGGCGGCTCACAACGCGCTTCTTTCCAAACGTGATCCCATCAAGCAGGCTTGTCTTGCTCGGTGATGATCAGATCCTATGCAGTTCTCAGGGTTCACCTGAGGATGAAGACTATCCTGGTGTCCATGGCGCAGTGGAACCACTCCGATCCATCTCGAACTCGGTTGTGAAACGCTGCAGCGCCGACGATATTTGGGGGGTAGCCCCCTGAGAAAATAGGTCGATGCCAGGTAAAACATTCATCCCAATATCAACCACAGTCAGTGTGCTGCTGCTCAACTTCTGAGCGCTGGCTGCTGCGGTTGAGCAAGGAAGCCACCCCGGTTGGGGTGGCTTTTTTGTTGGCTGGATTTTTGGCTGGCCTACGATGCAATCGGCCCCGAGGGCTCAGGAGGCGACAAGGTTGTCAACGGGTGCTGGGCGGTCGGACCAGGAAATCCAGCGGCGCGTGGGGCGAAAAATCTTGCCCTATTGGAGGGCTTACCGCCTTTGGTTGCGGCTCGACTGTGTGGATCTCAGTGCGGCCTTTGCTTATCACCTTCTGCAGTCGGTATTCCCCATCCTTTTAATCGCGTTGGCGATCGCTGGTCGACTGCTGGGGCAGCATCTTGAATTGCAAGATCGATTGATTGAGCTCGCCGATCAGGCGTTGCCTGATAGTGCAATTCCGCTCTTGCGCTCCACCTTCCTTCGCCTCACGCGCCAGGGCCTCGGCGCGGGATTGCTCGGCGGCGTAGTACTGGCGATGACAGCCAGCAACGCCTATCTCACCCTGCAACGGGGCGCGGATCGCATCTGGTGGAACCGCCCCACGGGGTTTGAGGGTTTGAGTTGGCACCAGTTGGTGCGTCGCTATCTGTTTCTTCGCTTGAAGGCCTTGGGACTGGTGGCTCTGTGCGCCTTGTTGGCGGTGATTGATCAACTGTTCTCCTCGATGCGGTTGCAGGGTTCAACTGGCCTGCGTAGTTGGGCCATGTCGTTGTTGCCCGAGGCCCTCAGGCTCCAGAGGCCGGTGTCATCGGGAGTGGATTTATTGATCTCCCTCGTGCTCGCCTTCCTGGCCTCCTGGGTTGTGTTGTGGCTGTTGCCGTCACGTCGCATCCGTCTGCGGCCACTGGTGCCGGGTGCACTCTTGATGAGCGTTGCACTCACCACCTTGAGCCTGGTGCTGGGCCGGGTGCTTGTGGCGTTGGGTGTGCGTTATCAGGCCTACGGCGTGGTGGGCGGTGTGCTGCTCCTCAGCCTCTGGGTGTGGCTTGTAGCAGCCGTTCTCTATTACGCCCAATGTCTCTGCATAGTGCTGGATCGCCGCCGCAGGGGGCTATCCGTCCATGTGCGAGCCCTGCATCCGGGCTGATCCGCCTCAGGATGGTGGCGGCTGATACGCCGTTCTCCGCTTGCCGTCTCGATGCAGCAGCGCTCCATTCCCTGGCTCTGGATTGCCATCGGCGCCCTTCTGTTGCTGGGGCCAGGCCCTGCAGGGCGATTGCTGATCGACGTGCTCGGTGGGCTGACGCTCACCTTGTTGCTGTTGCCCCTGTTGTTGGGTGTGGCCGGCTGGGTGGGTTGGCAAATCCTCCAGCGCCGTTTGCGCACCTGCGAGGCCTGTGGTTTCACCAGCATGGGCGGGGACCTCTGCCCCGCCTGCGGTACCCCCTACGCCAGTGACGCGGGCGGCCAGGCCTCCGGGGTGCAGCGCACGATGGAGATCGACGCGCGCGAGGTGATCATCGATGTGACGGCCACGGATGTGAGTCAGGGCTCCTCGAAGGCCGATCCTGGAGGCAGCTGAGACCTCACTCCCCTAAGGGGGTAACGGCAGCAGGTGAGGTTGCTTCCCGCGCGAGCTCGGCGAGTCGCCGTTCGCGCAGGTAGAGGAACAGGGGCGCCGCGCAGGCGAAGGCCACAGTGACGCAGCTGAGCAGCACCCAGGGCAGCCCACGCATCTGGAGCCGGCGGGCTTCGCGCACCATCCAGATCACCACCGCAGTGGCGCCGATCCCAAGGTCCCGGGATAGCGAGGCTGCCGCGGGGTTGGCATTGGCCTGGGCAACGAAGTGGGCGATGTCAAAGGCTCCGCCGGCTTCGCGGATGTAGTCGATGTTGGCCAGCCAGGGCAGCACCGCACCGGCCACGGCCAGCACCAGGTACACCCATTCGATGGCGGATGGTCGGCGAGGGGCCGCTAGTGCCGTGGGTTGTTCCATTCAGGCCTGCTCGGGGTTGTAGGGCTGGGGCTTGCTGGCCGGCTCGGTGCTGTTCCACAGCAGCACCTGCTGCTCCACCTCCGCCAGCAGAGCTTCGCAGCGGCGCGCGTAGCTCTGGGCCCGCTGGAACAGCCCCGCCATCGCCTCCACATCGAGGTCTGTGGCTTGCAGCTGGGCCAGGGCCAGATCAAGGGCCGTGCGCGCCTCGGCGTAACTCAGGTCGCTGGCGATGCTGTCTGCGACATCCTCCGGCTCCGCCTTGGCCTGGCTGCGGGGGCCGGCGGCGCCCTTGGCGCTGCTGCGGGGCTGACGGGTGGCCATCACGGTGCCGGTTGCGTGCGCTGAATCTCGCGCACCTCGGTGTGCACCTGACCGTCCGCCAGCTCCAGCACGAGGCGTTCGCCAGGGGCGACGGCCATCACCGAGCGCACCAGCTGGCCGCTGTCCTGGCGCACCAGGCAGAACCCGCGCTCGAGCAGGTGCTGGGGTGAGAGGGCCCGCAGCAGGGCCAGGGCTTGCTGCAGATCGCGGCGCCGTTCGCAGATCAGCTGGCGTGGATGCAGATCGGTGAGCCGCTGCAGCCTCTGCTGGAGTTGTTGCCGTTCGCCGGCCAGGCGCAAGTGGATCACCTGGGCCAGGTGCCCTTGCAGCTGCTGTAGGTGGGCCAGAGCCGCCCGGCGATCCGGCAACAGGGCCACCATCGCGGCGGTGGGGGTGGCGGCCCGGTAGTCGGCCACCAGGTCGGCGATGGTGGTGTCGTCTTCGTGGCCCAGGCCGGTCACCACCGGCAGGGGGCAGGCGGCCAGGCAGCGCGCCAGGGTTTCGCCGTCGAAGACCGCCAGGTCTTCGCGGCTGCCGCCGCCGCGGGCCAGCAGGATCGCCTCCAGCCCCAGGGCCTCCGCCTGTTGCCAGGTGGCCTCCAATGCCGCACAGATCTGGGCCTCCACCGGCCCCTGCACCGGAATCGGCACCACCACCAGGCGGGTGGCGGGCCAGCGTTCAGCGGCCGTGCGCAGCAGGTCGGCCAGGGCTGAGCTGGGCACGCTGGTGAGTACGGCCACGGCTTCCGGCATGGCGGGCAGGGGACGTTTGCGCGCGGCTTCGAACAGTCCCTCGGGTTCCAGCTGCTCTCGCACGCGCTCGAACTGGCGCAGCACGCTGCTGAGGCTCGGGCGGATGTCGAGCACCTGCACACTCAAGGTGGCGCGGCTGGCCCAGAAATTGAGCTTGCCCACCACCACCACGCCATCGCCCTCTTCCGGCACATAGCTGAGGCGGTTCAGCTGCGAGGCCCACACCACCCCACTGATCGAGGCCTGGTCATCCACCAGGGTGAGCCAGAGATGGCCCTTCTTGAGCTGGGGCCGGCTCACCGTGGCATCGAGCAGGAAGCGCGGTGCGAACCCCCGCTCCAGCAGGCTGCCGATCGCCTGGTTCAGTTCACTGATGCTGTAGCGGGGAATCCCGCCGGCGGCTTCACTCACCGCTGCAGTTGGCGGTAGCAGAGCCACCAGTAGAGGCTCACCAGGCCCGCCACCAGTGCAACGCCCCGACCAAACGGGTGATCGAGGCGCACCACACCAGCGCCTGTGATCACCAGCATGGTGCTGAGCAGGCGGGCGCCGTCGCGGCGGTTTTTGGCAAAAAAGCGGGCCAACCCCTGCAGGCGGAGCCCGCCACTCTCGCAGGGGCCCCGCCAGGATGGCCTGGCGTTGCAGGCAGTGGCCCATGACGGCAACCGGCCGCAGCGGTGTCAGCGAACACCTGGCAGCCGAGCTCCCGGCCGATCCCGAGCTGGTGCTGGTGACCGACCTCGACGGCACCCTCCTGGGGGGCTCGCCCCTCTGGCGGCGGCAGTTCTACGGCTGGCTGGCACAGGAACGGCACCGGGTGCTCCACGTGTTTTGCACCGGCCGCGATCTGCGCTCCGTGGCAGCTCTGCTGGCCGATGACGCCACCCACGGCCTCCAGGCGCCCCACCTGGTGATCGGTGATGTGGGCTGCACGGTGGCCTGCGGCGCGAGCCTGGCCCCGTTGCCCCCGGCGGTGGATCCGATCGAGGCCCGTTGGGCCGGCAAGCCGGATCGGGTGGGCCCGTTGCTGGCCGGGGCTCCCGGGCTCTCCCCCCAGCCGATCAGCGCCGATCGCCGTCTGGCGTACTACTACGACCCCGACGCGTTCGACCACGACCTCATCCCCCGGATCGAGGCCCATGGGGTGGATTGCCTGCTCTCCGACAACAAATACCTCGACGTACTGCCGGCTGGGGTGAACAAGGGCAGCACCCTGCTCGACCTGCTGGCCTGGCTGCAGGTGCCCATCGAGCGTGTGGTGACCGCCGGAGACACCCTCAACGACCTGGCCATGTTCCAGACCGGCCTGGCCGGAGTGATGGTGGGCAACGCCGAACCTGCGCTGTTGCGGCACCTGCCCGAGTTGCCGCGCACCTACCTAGCCCGGGGCCACGGCTGCCAGGGCATCGCCGAGGGGCTGGCGCACCATGGCTTCGGCCGTTTGCTTGGCGGGCTGCTGGAGGCTCTCGACAACGCTTAGCCCTGCTGGGCCAGGCGGGCTTTGGTGAGACTGGTGGCGACCGCCTGGCGTGGATCGTCGGGCCAGGGGTGTTTGGGATAGCGACCGCGCAGATCCCGCCGCACCTCGGCGTAACCCCGCTCCCAGAACCCCGCGAGGTCTTGGGTGATGGCGGCGGGCCGTCCCGCCGGCGTCAGCAGGTGCACGGTCACCGGCAGCCGGCCATCCAGCAGCGTTGGGGTGGCGGTGGCGCCGAAGAGTTCCTGCAGCTTCACGGCCAGCACGGGGCTGGCGCCGCCGTAATCGAGGGGCACCTGGCGGCCAGATGGCACCGGCCAGGCCACCGGCAGCAGCCGATCCAGCTGCACGCGGAGCTCCCAGGGGCTGTCGCCCCAGAGTGCCTCGCCCAGATCCAGGCGCTGCAGCTCATCCAGGCTGCTCAGGCCGCTGAGGTGGGGGCCCAGCCACTGTTCCAGCTGCTCCAGCAGGGTGGGCTCGGTGGTGTCCGGCCAGGGATCACCCAGGTGTTGGTGGGCGAGGGCCAGCCGTTGTCTCAGTTGAGTGGTGCTGCTGGTCCAGGGCAGGCAGGCCAGGCTGCGCTCGCGGATGCCTCCGATCAGGGCGGCGCTCACCGTGGCCCCGTCGGCCTCCGAAAGCGTGCCGCTCCAGGGCCGCCGCTCCAGCACCAGGGCATCGAGCACGAGCCGTTCCTCGCGGCGCACCCGGCCGGCCTCCCGGTCCCAGTCGGCGCGGCGCTGCCAGCGGGCACCAGCCTCCAGGGCCAGCTGCCGCAGGCTGGCGGCGGAGAGGGGCAGTGCCAGGTGCACCCGTGCGTCGCTGCCTTCCCCATCGGCACCGGCGATGGCCAGGGCTTCGCTGCCGGCCAAGGGATCGGCGCCATGCACCTGGGCTCCACGGCCGCTGCGCATCAGGAAACGGCCCGGCTGGCCCGGGCGCGCCAGGGCCAAGCGTTCGGGATAGGCGAGGGCCACCAGGCGAGCGGCCTCGCTGGCCCCATCTCCGGGGCCAGGGTTTGGCGAGGGAGCTTGGTCTGGGCCCGACGGGTGGTGGCAGGCGCTCAGCACCTGGCGCCGCAGTTGTTCCCGCAGCTGCAGCATGCGCTGGCGCTGGGAATCGCGGCCGCCCCGATTCAGCCAGTCGAGGCGGCGGAGCAGATCGCAGCCGGCGTCCTGGCGATCCAGGGGATCGCGTTCACTCAGCAAGACGGCCAGGGAGCAACCGAGCTCCAGCAGGCCCTGGTGATGGGCCAGCACCAGCAGGTGGCCCAGGCGTGGGTGGAGGCCGAGGGCGGCCAGTTGGCGCCCATGGGCCTTGAGCTGGCCGCCGGCGTCGAGGGCGTCGAGCTGCTGCAGGAGCCCCCGGGCCTCCTGCAGGGGCCTGGGCGGTGGGGCGTCCAGCCAGTCGAGATCCGTGCCCAGGGGATCGCCCCACTGGGCCAGCTGCAGCGCCACCGGCAGGGGATCGGTGTCCTGCAGTTCGGGGGGATCGAAGGCGGGCCGGCGTTGCTGTTCGGCCGGGCTCCAGAGCCGCACACAGCGCCCAGGCCCCAGGCGACCGGCCCGGCCGGCGCGCTGCTCGGCACTGGCCAGGCTGGCGGGCACCGTCACCAGCCCTTCCATGCCGGTGGCGGGATCAAAACGGCTGCGCCGACTCAGCCCGGCATCCACCACCAGGTTCACCCCGGCAATCGTGAGGGAGCTCTCGGCGATCGACGTGGCCAGCACCACCTTGCCGTTGGCATCGCCTGCCGGGGCGATCGCCCGGCTCTGGGCGGCCAGCGGCAGGTTGCCGTGGAGGGCCACGCAGGTGATCTCCTGGCCCCAGGTGGTTTCGCCGATGGCCCGCAGGCAGGCCTGGATCTCCCGCTGCCCGGGCAGGAACACCAGCGCAGTGGGCCCCGCGGCTCCAGGCTCTGCTGCGGCGACGCGTCGGTCGAGCCAGTGCTCTTCCAGGGCGCGCACCACCTGCCGGTCGAGGCGTTCCCCCTCCCTGGGGCGTTGATGGCTGATCTCCACCGGATAGCTGCGGCCCTCACTGCGCAGCAGCCGGGCACCGGGCAGGGCGGCCGCCAGTGGTTTGGCATCGAGCGTGGCCGACATCAGCGCGAGCCTCAGCTCCGGCGCCAGTAGGGCGCGGGATTGGCGTACCAGGGCCAGGGCGAGGTCGCCATCGGCACTGCGCTCGTGAAATTCATCGAACAGCAGGCAGCCCACCCCCTCCAGGGCTGGATCGGCCTGCAGCCGCCGCAGAAACAGGCCAGCGGTGAGCACTTCCACCCGCGTGGCCGCTGAGGTGCGCGACTCCAGGCGCACGCTGTAGCCCACCCGTTGCCCCACCGGTTCCCCCAGTTCGGCCGCCAGCCGTTCAGCCGCTGTGCGGGCCGCGATGCGGCGGGGCTCCAGCATCCAGATGGCGCCGGCCGCGGCGGGCAGGCCCTTGAGCAGGGCCAGGGGAACCCGGGTGGTTTTGCCGGCCCCTGGCGGAGCCTGCAGCACCAGGGTGGTTCCCGGGGCGGCCAGAGCATCCACCACCTCCCCCAGCAGGGGATCGATGGGCAGCGGGGCTCGGGCTGGGTTCAATGCCCCGGGTTCAACGCACGTGGCGCACGCCGTCCACCGGGTAATACACCTCGTTGGTGGTTTCCTCGTAAACGATGGCCGGCAGGCCGGTTTCAAACATCGTTTGAAGGGCTTCCTTGAGGAAGGGGTTCCAGCCGCCGGTGCTCACCTTGCCGTGACGCACGGTCCAGTCCCAGGTGCCCTGCAGATCCCGCGGCACCCGGCCCTCGCGGTCGCGGCGGGCCACCAGATCCTGGGATTCCACCAGGCCCACCAGGATCGGCGCCTTGCCGTAGGCGGGGGTGATGCTGAGCTCCAGGCGGACGGGATCCTCCTTGACCAGCTTGAGGCGGAAGCGGGGAGGAAGCTTCAGGTTGCGGAGCACGGCGGCCACGATCCGGGTGCGCTGTTCGATCGCCCGCTGCTCAGGTGTGCGCTCCGCGCCCTTCTGTTCGTCCGTCTTCTCCACCAACGCCTCAGCGGTTCACTGCCAGAAGCCTATTCAGCGGGGGTGGCGCGATCAGCGGAATCCCCGTTTTCATCGCCAAAGCGCACCGTGAGTAGGTCTTCCTGGGTGATCCGCCCCTCGGCATCCAGCAGCTCCGGATGGATCGTGGGCCGTCCGGTGCGGTCACCCAGCTGGGTGTCGGCGCTGGGATCGCCAGGCCGGGGAACGGCACTGAAGCCCCGGCGCATCACCTTGAAGGCCTGCCAGAGCAGAAGCAGGAAGCAGGCCCCGTAGATCAGGGGAAAGATCTGGGAGATCAGAGCGTCCATATCTCCCATCATTGCCTGGTCCTCAAGCCTGTGGTGGCCGTTGCTGGGGAGCTCCGCTGCCGGAACCGGTGGTGTTGGCCAGCATCCAGGCCCAGAGGGTCATGCAGGCGGCGCCGAAACTCAGAAAGGCAAGCAGCAGGCGACTGGTGTCCATAGGGAGATAGAAAAGTTCACCAACCCTAGGTCGCTTGGAGCTCCTACGGTTTTTCTTCGCCTTGCCCGCCCTCGGCGCGCTTCTGGCCATGCAATCCCCATCCTCCCGCGCCCGTTGTTCCCGCCCTCAGCTCTCCCGCGCCCTGGTGGCAGCGGCCCTGCTCGGGGGGCTTGGCAGTGGCCTGGCGGGGGCTGGGATGGCACTGCCACTCCAGGCGCGGGCCCAGGGGGCTGCCAGTGCCGCCATGGCACGGCAGTCCTTCGTGGCGGAGGCCGTGCGGCGGGCCGGCCCTGCCGTGGTCACCATCGACACGGAGCGCACCGTGGTGGTGCCGGGTGGTCCGGCCGGGGGGCTGCCGCGGGCCCTGTTGATGGATCCTCTGTTTCGCCAGTTCTTCGGCGTGCCGCAGCAGCTGCCCCCCTCCCAGCGCACCGAGCGGGGTCAGGGCAGCGGTGTGATCTTCACGGCTGATGGTTTGATCCTGACCAATGCCCACGTGGTGGACAAGAGCGACAAGGTGACCGTGGGCCTCCAGGACGGGCGGCGCGTGGCCGGCACCGTGGTGGGACTGGATCCGCTCACCGACCTGGCCGTGGTGAGGCTGGCCGGCGGCAGCGTGTGGCCGGTGGCGCCGCTCGGCAATTCCGATGCCCTTCAGGTGGGCGACTGGGCCATTGCCGTGGGCAATCCCTTCGGCCTCGACAACACGGTGACCCTGGGCATCGTGAGCAATCTCAATCGCAATGCCAGCAAGCTCGGCATCACCGATAAGCGCCTCGACCTGATCCAGACCGACGCCGCGATCAATCCGGGTAATTCGGGAGGCCCCTTGCTCAACGCCGATGGCGAGGTGGTGGGGATCAACACCCTGGTGCGCTCAGGCCCGGGGGCTGGCCTCGGTTTCGCAATCCCGATCAACCGGGCCCGCCAGATCGCCTCCCAGCTGATCGCCAGCGGCAAGGTGGCGCACCCGTTCATCGGTGTGGGCCTGGATGCGGTACGCACCAGCGATGGCGGCACCGCCCCGGGGGCGCGGGTGGTGTCGGTGGCCCCGAATGGACCCGCCGCCCGCGCCGGGCTGCGTCAGGGCGATGTGGTGGTGGCGGCGGGTGGGCAGCCCGTGCAGGGCCCCAGCCAACTGGTGGCTGCCGTGGAGCGGGCCGGGGTGGGTCGTTCGCTCACCCTCACCGTGAACCGGGGCGGGACCACGCTCCAGATCGCCGTGACGCCAGCTCAGCTGGGGAGCTGATCGGCGAGCCCTGCCGGGACCGCCCGGCTTGGGGCGCCGAGTTGCTGGCGCATCACCCACTGGGTGGCGGCCTTTTGGCTGTGCCAGGCCTGGAGCAGCTGTTTGGCAATGCCCTGCAGCGTTTCCGGGTCTGAGGTGGCCTCAATGGCCCGGTTCATCCGCTCCAGTTCGAATTGCTGGCCGAGGCTGAGGGCGAGGGGTTCCGTCATGGCGAGCAAAGCGGCTGAGCCGGTCGCTCGTAACACTACGAACTGTTGCGAAGGCTTGCGGGGTTGCAGCCCGTTCCTCCAGGGCGCTTCAGGGTTGTTCGCGCAGTTCCTCCACGCAGCGGGTCACGCACTCCCCGTCATCGAGGGAGCAGGTGGTGATGCAGCTGAAGTAAGTCTCCACGGCGTCGTGGGTGGTCTGAGCGTGCTGGTGGGAGCTCGTGGTCGGGGTGTCGGCCTCGAACAGCTCATGAAAGGCGCTCTGCATGGGGCTGGCTCCAGGGCGTGGAGGCGCGGATGGGGTGTTGTCAGCCTATGCAGACATTTCGGGGCAAACAGTGCTTCGCCCCTGGAAATGAGTGGGTGTGCCTAGGGCGCCGTGAAGTTCTATTGCGCGGTGCCTGGCGAAGCCTTGGCCTGTTTTTTCTCGGCCTTCTTCTCCGCCGCCTTGGCTGTCTGCCGGGCCTTGTTGGCGGCCTGTTTTGCAGCCTTCGCCTTGGCGGCTTCCTCCGCCAGTCGCTCTTCGGCTTCCTCCTGCTTCTTCTCCAGGTAGTAGGCGTAATCCCCGCGGTAGAGCACCAGTTCGCCGTCGCGCAGTTCCACGATCTTGTTGGCCACCCGCCCGATGAAGTAGCGGTCGTGGCTCACCAGCAGCGCAGCGCCTTCGTACTCGATCAGGGCGTCCTCGAGCATCTGCTTGGCCGGGATGTCGAGGTGGTTGGTGGGCTCGTCCAGCACCAGCAGGTTGCAGGGCTTGAGCAGCATCAGGGCCAGGGCCAGCCGGGCCTTCTCGCCGCCGCTGAGCTTGCCCGCCTCCTTGAACACGCTCTCATTGGAGAAGCAGAAGCTTCCCAGCAGGGAGCGCACCTGGGTCTGGGTCCAGTCCGGCACCACCTCAAAGATCGTGTCGATCACGGTCTTGTCGAGATCGAGGGCTTCGGCCTGGTTCTGCTCGAAATAGCCGGCGATCACCTGGTGCTCGCCCAGGCCTGCACGGCCCTCATCTGGCTGCTCGGTCCCCATGATCAGCCGCAGCAGGGTGGACTTGCCTGCGCCGTTGGGGCCCACGAAGGCGATCCGATCGCCCCGCTCCACCTCCAGATCGGCCCCGAGGAAGAGGATCTGGTCGCCGTAGCTGAGGGTGAGGTTTTGCACTTCGGCCACCACCCGGCCGGAACGGGGAGGTTCGGGGAAGCGGAAGCGGGGGCCGCCCACGGTTTCGATCGGCGCCTCGATCCGCTCCACCTTCTCCAGCAGCTTCTCCCGACTCTTGGCCTGGGTGGAGCGGGTCGCGCTGGCGCGGAAGCGGTCGATGTAGGCCTGCTGGGCGCTCAGTTCTTTTTGCTGCCGCTCAAAGGCGGCCTGGGAGGCCTCCCGTTCGAGGGCCTTCTGCTCCAGATGCTGGCTGTAGTTGCCGAGGTAGCTGCGCGAGATTCCCCGCTCGGTTTCCACGATCTGGTTGCACACCCGATCGAGGAAGGTGCGGTCGTGGCTGATCACCACGATGGCGGCACTCTGTTCGAGCAGATAGCCCTCCAGCCACTGGATCGTCTCCACGTCCAGGTGGTTGGTGGGTTCGTCGAGTAGCAGGAGATCCGGGTCCTGGAGGAGGATCTTCCCCAGGGCGATGCGCATCTGCCAGCCGCCGGAATAGTCGGCCACCAGCTGTTCGGCACCCTCCGGCGTGAAGCCGATCGTGGGCAGCAGCTTGTCGATGCGGGCGTCGAGTTCGTAGCCGTGCAGCGCCTCGAAGCGCTCGTGCAGGTGGCCCAGCTCGTGGATCAGCTCCTCGAGGTGATCCGGATCGTTGGCGGCCTTCTCGCTGCCCATCTCGTGTTCCACCGCATGCTTGCGGTTGAGCACCACTGCCGCTTCGCCGAAGGCCTGGAACAGCTCTTCCCGCACCGTGCGCTGCGGGTCCACGTCGAATTCCTGCTGCAGATAGGCGATGCGGGGTTCGCCCTGCTTCACCACCTGGCCGCTGGAGGGTTCCTCCAGGCCGGCAATGATCCGCATCTGGGTGGATTTACCCGCCCCGTTCACGCCCACCAGGCCGATGCGATCCCCGGGCTTCACCTCCCAGGTGACGTCGCGCAGCACCTCCCCCGTGGGATAGATCTTGCCGATGCGTTCGAGGCGGAGCAAAGGGCGCGTGTAGGAGGGGCCGCCCTCATCATCCCCGCCAGGGGGGTCGGGCAGACTCCCGGATGCTGCGTGCGGACCGCGCCGGGGGGAGGGGGATGATCAAACGCCTGGAACAGGTGGCGGCCCTGGTGGTGGCGGCCGGCCTGGCGATCGTGAGCTATTGGCTGTTCTTCAGCTGGGCCGGCGGCGGTGGCATCAATCGCCCCGGCCAGCAGAAGCGGCCGGCTTCACAGGCCGCCGCGCGCCTTGATCAGCCATTGCCTGCTGGCCGCGTCATCGAGGGAGCCCAGGTGGGCCTGCACCTCATCCGGCGTGACGGGTAGGCCGCAGGTCTCCCCCAGCTCCACAATGCGGCTGAGGGCCCCCTTGGGATCCTGCAGCGCCTGGCGGAACAGGGCCTGGGTGAGGTCGTGGTCGGCGCTGATGCGCGCGTAGAGGGCCGGGGCGTTGCCGGTGCCTGATGCGGGACTGGCGGTCATGGCGCAAGACCGATTGCTCCGACCCTATGGGGGCAGCTGCCATCGCGCAGCCCCCAGGGCGGGCCTTGTTGCTGGCCGTTACCCGCGCGGGTGGCCGACGGCAACGGCGTCAGGCGGCGCGGGGCGCATCGGTTTCGGGAGTACCTGCTGCAAAGGCATCTTCCATGCTGCGGGCGTCCAGGCAGAGCACCTTGCGCAGTTCGGCGTAGTTCGCCGCCAGGGCCGTGCGGCCCTCCTGCTGGGCTCCGAATTCGGCCCGCTGCAGCACATGGTGCAGGTGGGTGAGCAGGTAGGGGCTGATCACGGCCGACACCAGCACGTCGCTGGACTCGGCGGCACTGCGCTTGCTGGGAGCCTCGTTGCGCGCCGTGGACGGGCGGGTGGAGCGGCCGGCCCGGGGTGTTGCCGCGGCCTGGACCGCGCTGGTGCTGCGAGCCATGGCGGAACGGGGATGGAAGGAACAGCGCCACCAGCATAGTGCTGGATACTATCCATGGCGATCTTTGTACACTCGGGGCTACCCGAGCACCCAGCGGCGTGGCCACCCGCCAGACCTCCTCCAGCGGCCGCCCCAAGTCGCCCCGCATTCAGGTGGTGCTCCCGGAGGACCTGTGCCAGCGGCTCACGGCCCTGGCCGAGGAGGACAGCCGCACCGTGAGCAACCTGGCCAAGGTGCTGATCCAGCAGGGTGTGGAGCGGCTGGAGGCCGCCCGCGCCGGCTCGGCTGGAAGCGCCGCCGCCAGTCCGGAGCAGTTCCGCCAGGTCCTCGAGCAGCAGGAGCGCACGGGCACCCAGCGCCTGCGCGGTGCACCGCGCAGGCTGCGACTCCAGCGCCCCGGCTGATCCAATCCTGGGGATCAGGGTCGGGCGCAGATCCCCAGCACCGCGGCTCGCTCGGCGCCGGTCACCGACGGCGCCGAGCTCGGCACCCCAATCCAGTGCCACCAGGCCAGCAGGGCAAAGGCCAGGGCTTCGCGCTGGTTGTCGGCGATGCCCAGGTCGTGCAGGGGACGCACGGCGATCCCGGTGCAGCGCCGGCGCAGCTGCTGCATCAAGGCGGCGTTGCGGGCGCCGCCGCCGGCCACCAGTAACTCGATCGGCCGCGGCCCCCGGGCCAGGTCTTGGGCCACGGCGGCGGCGGAGAAGGCCGCCAGGGTGGCCAGGGCGTCGGCGGGGTCGGGGCTGGCCGCCTCCAGTTCGGCCAGGCGCCGCTGTAGATCGGCGCGGCCGAACAGTTCGCGGCCCGTGGATTTGGGGGCGGGCTGCTGCAGGTAGGGCTCCTGTAGCCAGCGCTGCACCAGGGATTCATGCACCTGGCCGCGCTGGGCCCAGGCCCCGCCGGTGTCGTGGCTCTCTCGCCCGCCGCTGTACTGCTGTACGGCCAGGTCCAGCAGGGTGTTGGCGGGGCCGCAGTCCCAGCCGCGCACCGGTTCGTTGCTCCCGGGGCCCGAGGCCGGGGCGATCAGGGTGAGGTTGGCGATCCCGCCCAGGTTGAGCAGGGCCCGCCAGCCGCCCGTGCGTCCCAGCAGGGCCTCATCGCACGGCGGCACCAGGGGGGCACCCTGGCCGCCGAGGGCCAGATCGGCGGCGCGGAAGTCGAACACCACGGGGCGCTCCACCAGCCGGGCCAGGAGCGGCCCCTGCAGCAGCTGCCAGCTGGAGCCCCGCCGGCTGGGACCGGCCGGGCGATGCCAGATGGTTTGGCCGTGGCAGCCCACCAGGGCGGCCTGGCCCGTGGGATCACAGCTGCGGGCCGCGGCGGCCTGGGCTTCGGTGACGGCCTCGGCCAGCTCCAGCAGGGCTGCGCTGGAGCGCGGCTCCCCCTGCCCCACCGCGATCAACTCCTGGCGTAGATCCTGCGGATAGGGGTGGAAGCTGCTGTGGTCGATTCGCCAACGCGGTTTCTGGGGCGCTCCGCTGAACTGCGCCAGCACCGCATCCACCCCATCGGCGCTGGTGCCGCTCATCAGTCCCAACACCCGCATGCGCCGCCCATGAAAAAGCCCCCGGGAATTCTCCCGGGGGCCGGCGCTCAATGGCAGCGGCTCACTTGTTGGGCTGCGGGGTCATGCGCAGGTAGGGCTTGATCTCGGTGACGCCCTTGGGGAACTTGGAACGGGCTTCCTCGGTGGGGATCGAGGGCACCACCACGCAGTCGTCGCCGTCTTTCCAGTTCACCGGGGTGGCCACGGAGTGGTGATCGGTGAGCTGCAGGGAGTCGATCACCCGCAGGATCTCGTGGAAGTTCCGGCCGGTGCTGGCGGGATAGGTGATCTGCAGCCGCAGCTTCTTGCTGGGATCGATGATGAACACCGACCGCACGGTGAGGTTGTTGAGCGAGTTGGGGTGGATCATTCCGTAGAGATCCGCCACCTTCTTGTCCTCGTCGGCGAGGATCGGGTAGTCCACCACCGTGCACTGGGTTTCATTGATGTCGCCGATCCAGCCTTTGTGGCTCTCGGCGGAATCCACGCTCAGCGCGATGGTCTTCACGTTGCGCTTCTCCCATTCGGCACGCAGGCGCGACACCTCGCCGAGCTCGGTGGTGCACACCGGGGTGTAGTCAGCGGGGTGGGAGAAGAGCACCACCCAGCTGTCGCCAGCGAAGTCGTAGAGGTTGATCGGACCCAGCTGGGAGTCCTGGGTGAAATCGGGAACGGTGTCGCCGAGCTGCAGGGCCATGGCTTCTGGGGAAGGGAGTGGACGGACCTGGCTCCACTTATAGCGGTAAGCCCGTCGGGAATGTGGTGTCCTGGCTTGCTTTGGGGGGCGGGACTGGCCAGTGCCGCAGGTCCTGGCGCAGGCGCTGCAGGCCCAGGCCTGCGGTGGCCGACGCGAACAGCGCATCGGGTTCCAGGGCCCGGGCCCGCTCCAGTTCCCCGGCCGGGCAGCGGTCGATCTGGTTTGCCACCAGCCGCCGCGGCGTCTTGGAATCGAGGCCGTCGAGGATCGCGTGCACGGTGCGCAGCTGCTCCGGCCAGGCGGGATCCGCCAGATCCACCACCAGCAGCAGGCCATCGGCCTCCAGGGCTTCCTCCAGGGTGGAGCGGAACGCCTCCACCAGCGGGGGCGGCAGCTCGCGGATGAAGCCCACCGTGTCGGTGAGCAGGGCGGTGGTGGTGGTTCCGCCTTCGGGATCGGGCAGATCCAGCCGCCGGGTGGTGGGATCGAGGGTGGCGAAGAGCTTGTTCTCGGCCAGCACCGGCGCGCCGCCGCTGCTCTTGGTGAGGGCGTTGAGCAGGGAGCTCTTGCCCGCATTGGTGTAACCCACCAGGGCGAAGCGCTTGAGGCCGCGGCGGCTCTGGCGCAGGCGTGCGCGGTGCTCCCCCAGCTGGCGGGCATCGCGCTGGAGGCGCTCGATGCGGCGGGCGATGGCGCGGCGATCCTTCTCCAGCTGGGTTTCACCGGGGCCGCGGGTGCCGATGCCGCCGCCCTGGCGCGAGAGGCTCAGACCCCGGCCGCTCAGGCGCGGCAGCCGATAGCGCAGCTGGGCCAGCTCCACCTGCAGGCGCCCGGCGGCACTGGCGGCCCGCTGGGCAAAGATGTCGAGGATCAGCTCGCTGCGGTCGCTCACCGGCAGATCCAGCAGGCGCTCCAGGTTGCGGGCCTGCACGGGGGTGAGTTCCCGGTCGGTGACCACCAGGGTGGCCCCCAGGCGCCGGGCCTCCAGGGCCGCTTCGGCGAGCTTGCCTTCGCCCCAGATGGTCTGCGGGGAAATGGTGCTGCGGCGCTGTTCCACCACCCCCACGGGTTCGGAGCCGGCGCTGCGCACCAGCCCCTCCAGTTCGGCGATGAGGCGCTGGGCGGCCTGCCGGTCGCCAGGGGTAAGGGCCAGCAGCAGCACCCGCTCTACCCCTGGCGGGGAGGGTGGACCGGCCGCCGCGATGGCTTCGGCCTGATCGGCTGCCGGGGCGATGGTGAAGGGATCGCGGCTGCAGAGCTCGGCCAGATCCCCCTCTTCCACGGGCTGCCAGGGTTCGCTGCCGCTGCCCTGGGCCACCAGCAGCTGGGCTGGCCACAGGCCGCCGGCCTTGGGCTGGTCGCTGAAGCGCAGCCAGAACTGGGGGGCCAGATCCAGCCCCACCACGCCCTCCTGGCTGCCGGGCAGCAGTTGTTTGGCCCGGCCGCAGCAGCTCAGCAGCCGCCACTCACTGCCCTGGCGTCGCTCCGAGCCCGGCAGCTTCTCCAGCAGCCGGCCCGACTGCTCCAGGGGCCCCACCCACAGCAGCCGGCAGAGGCCGCGCCCATCCACCACCAGGGTGAGCGGCAGCTCCAGTTCATGGCTTTCGGCCCCGAGGCGCTGCAGCGTGAGCAGGTCGGCGGCGGCGTCTTCGGGATGGCGCCGGTGGCAGAGGCGCTCCAGGCGCCGTCTCTGGGAGGGCCGAAGCCCGGCCGTGCGGCCGGCCAGAACGCCTTGTTTCAAGGGCGTTGCACCAGCAGGCAGCGGATGCCGGCGGCATCGGCTCCAGCTTCGTCTTCCGGGCTGTCACCCACGTGCCACACCGCTTCGGCCGGCAGCCCCAGGGCTTCCAGGGCCTGTCGGTAGGGGGCCGGATCGGGCTTGGCGGCCCCAGCCGCGCTCGACACCACCACCGTGTGCAGGTGCTCTGCCACGCCCAGGCCCTCCAGCAGCCCGGGCAGGCGACTGTCGAAATTGCTCACCACGGCCAGCCGCAGCCCCCGCTGCCGCCAGCGCTGCAGGCATGGGGGCACCTCGGGGTACACCCGCCACAGGCCTGGATCGGCGAAGTGCTCAAACAGGGCCTCCGCCAGCCCGGTCGGCAGTCCTTCTGCTAGCTGGTCTTGCGCGTTGGGCAGGGCCTGCTGGAACACGGTGGCGATGCGCTCACCCCACCAGTGGATTTCGGCTGCGCGCAGGTCTGCCCCGGCCAAACCCGGGAAGGCCAGGGGCGGCGCCTGGCGGTACACCGCCGGGAAGGCGCGATCGATGGCGTCAGCGTCGGCTTCGAGGCCAAACTCCGCGGCCAGCGCGGCGTAGCTGCTGCCCACCGAGCGGCGCAGGCCGATCAGGGTGCCCATGGCATCCAGCAGCAGGGCTTCCGGCATGCCGCTCATCGGCCCCAGTCGGCGAGCCAGCCGGCCGCCACCCGCAGCTGGTGCTGGGTGCCGGGCAGGCGGGTGAGATAGGCCAGGCGCCGGATCTGGAAGGCCGCCTTGCCCGCCAGGGTGACCCCCTTGCCGGTGAGCGTGGCTTCGCCCACCCCCAGGCTCAGCATCTCGCCGAGGTCGTTGAAGGCGAACGACCGCAGGGGCTCACCGGCCTCGGCGCGCATCAGGTTGTCGGCCAGGCAGTCGGCCTGCTGGAAGGCCACCTGGGCGGTAGCCGGCAGGGGCTCATCGGGCAGGGCGGCCACGTCGCCCACCGCGAAGAGGTGCGGGTGCTGGAGCAGCTGCAGCTCCGGGCCGCACAGCAGTCGGCCGCGGCTGTCGCGGGGCGGTGCCGGGGTGATCGGCGGCGGGTTGAGGCGCAGACCGGCGGTCCACACGGTGGCCTCCACCCCCAGGCTGTTGCCGTCGCTGAGACGGAGCTGCTGGGGCTCCACGGCGGTCACGCCCAGGCCCGTGCGCAGGCGCACATCACGGCGCTGCAGGGCCCCCATGGCCTGCTCGCGGTTAAACGACTTCGACAGGGGCAGGGCGGAGGGTCCCTGCTCGATCAGTTCCACCACGGCGCTGCCATCGAGCAGATCGGCGAGCTTGCAGGCCAGCTCCACGCCGCTGGGCCCGGCTCCCACCACGGCGATGCGCTGCAGCGAGGTTCGGCGCTGCCGCAGGGCCGCCACGAGTTGCCGCAGCCGCTCCACGTCGTGGAGGGTGCGGAAGAAGTGGGCGTGCTCCATCACCCCCGGGATCCCGAAGCTTTCGCTCTCGCCGCCGGTGGCCACCACCAGGCGGGAGAAGGGCAGGCTCCGGCCCCCGGCGGTCTGCAGGGTGGAGGCGCTGGCGTCGATGGACTGCGCGCGGTCGCGCAGCCAGGCCACGCCCCGGCCCGCCAGCAGGGCGTCGTAGCGGGGGGCCACCTCCCAGCTGCGCAGCTCCCCGCTCAGCAGCTCATAGAGAAGGGGTAGGAATAGGAACCGCTCGTTGGGTTCGATCAGCAGCAGGGGCGGGTGCTGGCGCTTCCCCGCCAGGGCCAGAGCCGTGTAGAGGCCCCCGAAGCCTCCGCCCACGATCACCACCGGAGCCGATGGGCTGTTCGCCGATGAGCTGTTCACTGTGGGGCTCGCGGTGGGGCTCAAGCTGCCGGTGCCTCTGCCTGCCTGCGCAAACCCTAACCAGCGCAAGCCGGGGCGAGTCTCGCGAGCCCCGCCTCAGGTGAAGATGGGGGGATGGTGACCTCGCCCGAAACTCCCGCCGCAGGACTTCCAGCCGATCAGCGGGGGCAGCCCATCGCGCTGGAGGCGGTCCGCGGGCAGCTCGAGTTGCTCCCGCCGCAGGAACGGCTGGCCTGGGCCCAGGCCAGCTTTGCCGAGCGCTTTGCCCTCACCACCAGCTTCGGGATCCAGGCCGCGGTGCTGCTGCACATGGTGAGCGAGCTGGGGCGTCGCACCGGGCTGCGGGTGCCTGTGATCTGGGTGGACACCGGCTACCTCCCCCCTGAGACCTACCGCTATGCCGACCAGCTCTGCCAGCTGCTCGAACTGGATCTCCACGTGGCCCAGTCGCCGATGAGTCCGGCGCGCATGGAGGCCCTGCATGGGCAGCTCTGGAGCACCGGCGAGGTTGCCGATCTGGAGCTCTATCACCGCATCCGCAAGGTGGAGCCGCTCGACCGGATGCTCACCGACCTGCAGGTGAGCTGCTGGGCCAGCGGAGTGCGCGGCAACCAGACCGACCACCGCCGCGCCATGCGTCCGCTGGATCCGGTGCGCCAGCGCTGGTCGCTGCGGCCGTTGCTGAGCTGGAGCAAGAAAGACGTGTACTACTACATGCAGGACAACGGCCTGCCCCAGCACCCCCTGTTCGAACAGGGGTATTCCACCGTGGGTGACTGGCACTCCAGCGCCCCCGACGGTGATGACGCCAGCGGCCGGGCCACCCGCTTCGGCGGTCTCAAGCAGGAATGTGGCATTCACCTGCCCGGCGTAATGGGCGAGGGCATCTGAGCGCCGCCACGGCGCCGCACTGGTTGCTGATCGGCAACAGCCGCTGGCACTGGGTTGCGCACCCTGGCGATGGTGGGCCGGGCGGCTGGAGTGAGCCGCCCCTGGCCGGCGCTCAGCGCTTGCAGGGGCTGGCAGCACAGCAGCTGTTGGGCTGGGCGGCGGTGGGCGCGGTGCCCGCGGCGCTGCTGCCGCTGCTGCCCGAGCGGCGGCAGGTCAGCACGGCCCAGGTGCCCCTGGCCGATGCACCGCCCTGGTTGGGGGTGGACCGGGCCCTGGCGGGCTGGGGTGCCTGGCGGCGCAGTGACGGGCAGCCGGTGCTGGTGGCCGATGCCGGCACGGCCCTCAGCCTGACCCGGGTGGGGGCCGATGGTCGCTTTGCGGGTGGGCGGCTGATGGCCGGTGCCGGGCTGCAGTTGCAGGCCCTGGGGCAGGGAACGGCGGCGCTCCCTTGCCTGGATCCAGCGGCGCTGGCGGAAGGGGCCGCCGCCCATGGATGGCCGGCGCCCACGGCCGCGGCGATGGCCGTGGGTGTGGTGCAGGGGCTGGCCGCGGCCCTCGCCGGGGCAGCCGTTGAGCTGGAGTCATGGGCCGGCGGGCCCTGCCGGCTCTGGCTCACGGGCGGCGATGCCC
Organism: Prochlorococcaceae cyanobacterium; assembly: GCA_040399185.1. Taxonomy (GTDB): domain Bacteria; phylum Cyanobacteriota; class Cyanobacteriia; order PCC-6307; family Cyanobiaceae; genus UBA5018. Next base: position 73,937 of record JBBASQ010000002.1, on the reverse strand, counting down.
CTCTGCTGGAGTCGGTGCTGCAGGCGCGGGGTCAGCCCTGGCGGCTGGACCCCGGGCTGGTGCTGGACGCCTTGGCGGAACTCAGGCCAGGCCCAGGTCTTTGAGGATGTCGTCGGCCATGGTTTCGGCCTTCACCTTGGTGTACACGCGCTCGAGATTCCCTTCGGCATCCACCACGAAGGTGTGGCGCATCATCCCCATGTATTCGCGGCCCATGAACTTCTTGAGGCCGTAGCTCTCGTAGCTGGCCGCCACCGGGCAGGGCTCCTCGTCGGTGAGCAGCGTGAACGGCAGGGAGTACTTGGCGATGAACTTGCCGTGGCTGGCGGCGCCGTCCTTGCTGATGCCCAGCACTTTGATCCCGTGCTGCTCAAACGCACCCCACTGGTCGCGGAAGTTGCAGGCCTCCTTGGTGCAGCCCGGGGTGTCGTCCTTTGGATAGAAGTAGATCACCACGCGCTGGCCCTTCAGGCCCGAGAGCGACACGGGGTTGCTGTCCTGGTCGGGCAGGGTGAAATCGGGGGCGGGATCACCGATCTGCAGGGCCATCGGGCTGCGCGGGCAACAACAATGGCGAGAGCCTAGGGGTGGGATTGGAGGCGGCGCCGCAGCTGTGGTTACGGCCCCTGCAGGGGGTGTGCGCTGTGGGCTTGTCGCACCAGGAACGGGCCTGGGGGCGGGAGCTGGATCCGGCGATCCGCCGCCGTTATTGGCAGAGCCGGGCCGCCCTGCGGCAGCTGGTGGCGCGTTGCCTGGCCTGTGGGCCAGAACAGGTGCCGCTCCACAGTCCGCCGGGTGCTGCCCCCAATCTGGAGGCCGGTGCCGGTTTTGTGAGCCTGAGCCATAGCGGCCCCATGCTGCTGGTGGCCTGGTCGGCTCGGCCGGTGGGGGTGGATCTGGAGCGGGCCGATCGCCCCCTGGCGGCTGCGGCGATTGCCCGCCGCCATTTCCCGCCCGAGGAGTGGGCCGAGCTCCAGGAGCTCCCGCCCAACACCCTGCGCCAGGCGGTGCTCCGCAGCTGGGTGCTTAAGGAGGCGGCGATCAAGTGGCGTCAGCGCAGCCTGGCCGAGGAGCTGGGGAGCTGGCACTACCGCCACCGCGCCGGGGTGCTGCACCACCGCGGCGATGGCATCACGCCGGCGGTGCGTCTCGGTGTCCACCACGGGTGGCTGTGGGGTGTGGTGGGGGAAGGGGCGCCCATCGGGCTGTTGCAGGTGGATGCCGCCGATCCCGAGCAGAATCCGGGCTGAGTGCCGGGGCCTGCCTGTGATCCGTCAGCGTTTCGGCCCGCTTGCGGCGGGGATGGTTGGTCTGGCGGCTGGCCTGGGCTCTGGCCTGGGTTCCATGGCGGGTGCTGCCATGGCCTCGGAGTTGCCCATGCGCTGGACCACCGGCGCTGCCGTGTGGTCGACGCCGCAGCAGGCCATCGACACGTTCCTTCGCACCGGATCGATCACCGACCGGGGGCTCGATGGCGGGCTCAACAGTGCGGCCTGGAGCCCCGGAGACATCCGCGCCGCGATGAACAAGCTCTACAGCGTGGACCTGGCCGGGGTGGGCCGCTTCCTGAGCTCGCCCGCCGGCGAGGCCATGCTGCAGGGCGAGGCCCGCACCTATTACCCCTACTGGAGCCAGGGGCGCACGGGCTTGCAGGCCCTGCGGGCAGCGATCCTCACGGATGCGGCCGATGGCCGGATCTCCTCGGCCTCGATCCTGGCCAGCCTTCCCACCAACATGCGGGTCACACCTGGCTGCAAGGCGGCCTCCGGTGCCTGTCCGCCACTGTTCAGCTGGTGGGTGTTCCTGCCGGCCCGGATTCAGGCCGGAGCCCATGCCGAAGCTGGGGGTGGGCGCACAGCAGCCGGTGCTCCAGCCGCTGCGGCAGCTGTTGCCCCAGCCGCCCGCTGAAGCCGCTGCGCAGCTGTTCCAGCTCCACCTCGCTGAGCTTGCGCGCCCCCACCTGCTGCAGCTGACGGCGCCAGGGGCTGTCCCTTGCCAGCCAACGGGCGATCAGCGCCGGAGTGAGTTCCAGGCTGAGCTGCTCTTCCCACACCTCCGTAGTGGTGTGGAGCTTGTGCTGCTCCAGCAGTTGCTGGCTGATGCCGGCCGGTGCGCTCTCCAGCGCGAGTGCCCGTGCCTCGATGGCGGCCAGTTCCGCCAGCAATGCGTGCAGGGGACCGCCGGCATCGGGCGTTTGCACCAGTAGGGCCCCCGCTGGCCCGAGCCGCGGCTGGCTGAACAGCAGGCGCCAGCGGGCACCGGGGGCGAGGTGGGGTTCAACGGCCTGAAACCAGGCGGCGATGGCGGGCTCCTCCAGGCCGCGGAAGGGTTGCCGTGCCCCCACCCATTCGAACTGGCCCTCGAGCTGCAGGGTCTCGGGCGCGTCGTCGGCTGTGGTGAGCAGCCGGGGGCGGCGGAGGGCGTCGAGCACCTGCAGTTGGGCCTCCAGCCGCTGGCGGTCGTCGTTGCCGGGCACGCTGATCACCACTTCGCCCTCGGGGGTGGCGGCCAGGGGATCCAGGGCCCAGAGCAGCGAACGGCCCCCCAGCAGCAGCACCCGTTCGTGGCGCTGGAAGGCCGCGTCCTGCCAGAAACGGCGCCGCAGGGCATCGAGCCGCTCCCCCTCGGCGCCCGCCTGGCGGCGCAGCCACCGCTCCAGCTCGGGGTCCTCCGGTCCGGCGCTCATCACTTCGCTCTGCTCCAGGTCGGTTTCGGCCGCGGCGGCCAGCTGGGCCGCCCGCCGCTCCTGGAGCCGCAGCCGCAGGCTTCCCTCCCAGCCGAGCTGGCCCGGCTGCCAGTACACCTGGCCCTGCAGCCCGCTGGGCAGGTATTGCTGGGCCACCCAGTGCTCGGCATAGGCGTGGGGATAGCGATAGCCCACGCCATCGCCGAAGGCCTTGCCGTCGCGGTTGGCATCGCGCAGGTGGGCCGGCACCTGCTGGCGGCTGGTGGCGCGCACCTGCTTGAGCGCATCGAAGAACCCCAGCACGCTGTTGCTCTTCTCGGTTCCCGCCAGATACAGCGCGGCCTGGGCGAGGGGGTAGAGCCCTTCCGGCAAGCCCACCCGCTCAAAGGCCGCGGCGCAGGCTTCCACCACCACCACCGCCTGGGGGTCGGCCAGGCCCACGTCTTCCCCGGCGGCGATCAGCATGCGGCGAAAAATGAACCGGGGGTTCTCGCCCGCCTCCACCATCCGCGCCAGCCAGAACAGGGCCGCATCCGCGTCACTGCCCCGCAGCGACTTGATGAAGGCGCTGATCGTGTCGAAGTGGGCGTCGCCCTGCTTGTCGTAGAGCACCGCCCGCTGCTGGATCGACTCCTCGGCGATGGCGAGATCGATCGTGATGGCGCCATCTGCGCCTGGCGGCGTGGTTTCCACCGCCAGCTCCAGGGCGTTGAGCAGGCTGCGGGCATCGCCGCCGGCCACGTTCACCAGGTGATCGGCGGCTTCGGCGCTGATCACCACGGCCCGATCGCCATAGCCCCGTTCCGAATCGGCCAGGGCCCGCTCCAGCAGCTGGTGCAGGTGTTGGGGTTCCAGCGGCACCATCCGGAACAGCCGCGAGCGGCTCACCAGCGCCTTGTTCACCTCGAAGAAGGGGTTCTCGGTGGTGGCGCCGATCAGGGTGAGGGTGCCGTTTTCCACCCAGGGCAGCAGGGCGTCCTGCTGGGCGGCGTTGAAGCGGTGCACCTCATCGACGAACAGGATGGAGCGCAGGCCGTGGCGCTCTAGCCGCTGCTTGGCCGCATCCACCTCGGCGCGCAGGTCTTTCACGCCGGCCAGCACGGCGTTCAGCGAGCTGAAGTGGCAGCGGGTGGTGCCGGCGATGATCCGCGCCAGGGTGGTTTTACCCACGCCGGGTGGCCCGTGCAGGATCAGGTTGCCCACCCGGTCGGCGGTGATGGCGCGGCGCAGCAGCCGGCCGGGGCCCAGGATTGCCTCCTGCCCTGCGAAGTCGTCGAGGCTGCGGGGCCGCATCCGATCGGCCAGGGGCGCGATGCGGGCCCGGGTGATTTCCCCCTGATGGCTGAACAGGTCGCCCAAGACACAACGGGGGGCGTGGGCCCGCAGATGCTCCGGCCATCATCGGGCCGGCAGCGATACGCTCCCGCGATGCGCTCAGCCCCCACCTTTGCCGCTCTATTGCTGGCACCGGCGCTGCTGGCCGGCTGTCAGCAAGCCGAGGAGCGGCGCCGCATCCCCACCGTGATCACCCAGCCGGTGGTTTCGGCCGTGTTCAGCGACACGGTGGAGACCATCGGCACCCTGGAGGCGCGGGATGAGGTGCAACTGGCGGCCCAGGCCGGCGGCCGGGTGCAGCAGCTGCTGGTGCGCCAGGGCGATCGGGTGCGGCGCGGGCAGCTGCTGCTGGTGCTGGATCAGACCCAGCTCCGGGCCGAGGTGGCCAGCCTGCGCGCCCAGATGCAAACCAGCAAGCTCAACTACGAGCGCTATGCCTATCTGGTGCGGATGGGGGCGGCCAGCGCCATCGACCGTGACCAGTTCCGCCAGGCCTACGTGGCAGCCCGGGAGGCCCTGGTGGCGCGGGAAGCGGATCTGGCGTTTAAGGATCTGAGGGCCCCGATCGACGGCACGATCGGCGATCTGCGGGTGAAGTCCGGCGATGTGCTCAGCGCCGGCGCGCCGATCGCCGCCCTGCTGCGCAATGACCGCTTGCTGGTGCGGCTCGATGTGCCGGCGGCCCAGGCGATGGAGGTGCGCGATGGCCAGGGGGTGGAGCTGCTGGATGCCAGCGGCCGTGCCGTTGCGAGGGCCGTGGTGAGCGGCATTGATCCCAATGTGCGCAGTGCCAGCCAGGTGTTGCTGGTGCGGGCCGCCGTGCAGGATCCCCAGCGGCGCCTACGGGCGGGGATGCGGCTGCGGGCCCGGTTGCTGTTGGATCGCCGCACCTTGCCGGCGGTGCCGTTCCCCGCTGTCACGAGCCAGGCCGGCCAGGCCTTCGTGTACCGGGTGGGCGATCTGGCGGCCCTGGAACGCCAGCCCGGCAAGGCGCCCCTGGCGGAGCTCCGGCGCCTGCCACCCCGCACCCGTTTCGCCCTCCAGACGCCCGTGCGGCTGGGCGCTCTGCAGAACAACCTCTATCCGGTGCAGGCTGGCGTGGACCTGGGGGAACCGGTGATCGTCAGCGGGGTGCTGAACCTGCGCCATGGGGCGCCGGTGAAGGTGGCTGCTGACCCCCAGCCCTGATGGAGCTGCCCCTGTGCCCTGGCTTGCTCGGGGAGTTCCGGTACGGTTGCACCAATAGTGCTGCATCTGTGTTCAGAACCAGCCGGCTCGCCCTGCCGTTGATTGGGCTCTTGGCCGTGGCGGCCTGTGCCCCCAAGCAGGAATCGCGGCCTCTCCTGTCCGTTCAGGCCGAAACCGTGGGCGAGGCCACCTTCAATCCCTCGATCGAGGTGGTGAGTCGTCTGGCCTCCACCACGGACGTGGCCCTGCGGCCCGAGATCGACGGCCGGGTGGTGCGGATCCTCGCCACCCAGGGCCAGCAGGTGAAGGCGGGCCAGCCAATCCTGGTGCTCGACAACGTGCAGGAAACGGCAGCCCTGGATGCCAGCAAGGCGCAAGCACGTCGCGATTACGTGAATGCTCAGCGCTACATCTTTTTGAATCAGCAGGGAGCTGCGTCGACCCGGGATCGGGATTACTACGTGACCCAGGCGCTCACGAGCCGGGATCAGGTGCGTGCCTCTGCCGCAACCCTTGGATACAAGTACGTCACCGCGCCGATCAGCGGCGAGATCGGTGACCTCGACACGGTGAAGCTCGGCGACTTCGTGCGCAAGGGCCAGGCCATTACCGGCATCGTCGACAACTCCAACCTCTGGACGCTGATGGACGTGCCGGCCACCCAGGCTGGCCGGGTGCGTCTTGGGCAGCAGGTGCAGCTCACCACCCAGGGCACCCCCAGCGTGACCGGGATGGGCACGGTGGTGTTCATCTCCCCGTACTACGGCGTGAGCGGCGATACCTCCTCTCCCAATACGGTGCTGGTGAAGGCCAGCTTCCCCAACCTCAACGGCAAGCTCAAGACCGGTCAGTACGTGCGCAACCGGATCATCACCAACACCAAGCGCCAGCTGTCGGTGCCGGTGGAAGCCGTGATGATGCAGGCCCAGCAGCCCTTCGTGTATCGGATCGTGCCGCTGTCGGCGGCCCTGCCCAAGATCAAGGCGTCGCCCACCATTCCCGAGGCCCAGAAAGAGAAGCTGGAGAAGTTGCCACCCACCACATCGATCGTGGTGCAGACCCCCGTGCAACTCGGCACCCTCGAGAAGAGCCGCTACCCGCTGATCTCAGGGCTGTCGGCCGGCGACAAGATCGTGGTGAGCAACACGGCCCTGCTCCGGTCGGGGATGCCGGTGCGCATCGCCCCCGCTGCGAACTAGGGAACTGCCGACATGTCGCTCTCCGACAATTTTATTAAGCGGCCGGTTCTCACCACCGTCTGCAGCATCCTGATCGTGTTGGTGGGGTTGATCTCGATCCCCGCCCTTTCGATTGAAAACCTGCCGAACATCGCGCCGCCCCTGATTCAGGTGACGGCCAACTACGGCGGGGCTAACTCCTTGGTCACCGAGCAAGCGGTGACCAACCCGCTGGAGCAGCAGATCAACGGCGTGCCAGGTGCCGCCTACATCTCCTCCTTCAGCACCAACTCTGGTCAGAGCACGGTGCAGGTGTACTTCCAGGAAGGCACCGACATCAATATCGACCAGGTGAACGTGCAGAACCGGGTGTCGTTGGCGATGCCCCAGCTGCCGCAGCAGGTGCAGGCCACCGGTGTGTCGGTGATGCAGAACACGCCGTCGATCCTGCTGGCCTATCAGCTCTCCTCGACGCAGGGCCAGTTCGATTCGGCCTATCTCAATGGCCTGATCTACGCCGACCTCTACTACCAGCTGGGCCGGGTTCCCGGCGTGGCCAGTGTGAGCCTCCTGGGTGGCAGCAACCCAGCCTTCTGGCTGTTTGTGGATCCCCAGAAGCTCACCGCCAACCAGCTCACCGCGGATCAGGTGGTGACCGCCGTGCAGAGCCAGAACACGGTGGCGATTGGTGGTTTGGTGGGTGGTCCGCCCGCCGGCGGTGATCAGAAGTTCGCCTACCCGATCCTGGTGGAGAACAACGGCAACCTCATTTCGATTGAGGAGCTGAACAACCTGATCGTTGGTAAATCGCCCCAGGGCAACCTGCTACGCCTCAAAGATGTGGGCGGAGCCACCTATGGCTTCAACACCTTTGCCCAGCAGGCTGTCGATATCCAGGGGTATCCCTCGATCACCATCGCCGTCTTCCAGACGCCGGAAAGCAACGCCCTCGATGTGTCCCAGGCTGTGGTGGAGGTGATGAATGCGTTCACCCAGCAGCTGCCGCCTGGCGTCACCCTCACCGAGATCTACAACATCGGCCAGTTCATTCAATCGGCCGTGGAGGGTGTGGTGGATGCCCTCGGCCTGGCGATCGTGCTGGTGCTGCTGATCCTGTTCCTCTTCCTGCAGGACTGGCGGGCCACGATCGTGCCCACGCTGGCGATTCCGATTTCGCTGGTGGGCACCTTCGCCTTCATCAAGGCGTTCGGCTTCTCGATCAACCAGCTCACCCTCCTCGGTCTTGTGTTGGCTACCGGTCTTGTGGTGGACGACGCCATCGTGGTGATCGAGGCCGTGTCCAAAAACCTGGAGAAGGGCATGCGGCCGCGCAAGGCCGCGCTCGAGTGTATGGGTGAGCTGATCGGTGCCCTGATCGCCACAGCCCTAGTGCTGATGGCGGTGTTTGTGCCCGTGGCCTTCTATCCCGGCGGTATCGGGATCATTTACCGCCAGTTCGCACTCACCATTGCCTTCTCGATCGCGATCTCGGCCTTCAACGCCCTCACGTTCTCGCCAATGATGGCGGCCCTGGTGCTCAAATCCGAGAAGCCTCCCCTCCCGAAGGGTTGGGGCTGGGCGATCGGCGGCATCCTGGTGGGTCTGGCTTTTGGTCGCTTCAGCGCAGCCTCTTTTGGTGTGGGCTCCTATGCGTTCGGTGTGGTGGTGTTCGGCTTCGCCGGCAGCCGCCTGGCCTGGATTTTCGAGCGCTTCAACCATTTCTTCTCCCAACTGGAGACCAGCTATGCGCGGCTGCTCGCCTTCCTGATCACCAAGCGGCGATTGATCCTGGCTGGGCTCGGCGGGGGCATCGTGCTCACGGCCATTGCCTTCACGGCCTTGCCCACGGCGTTCATCCCCGAGGAAGACCAGGGCTATGGCCTGGGCATCTACCAGCTGCAGAACGGCGCCTCCCTCACCCAGACCCAGAAGATGGGTGAGCAGATCGCTGCGGTGTTGCGGGAGGAAGACGAGATCATCGCCGCCTCCGTGGTGAGTGGCTACGGCTTCAACGGCTCCAGCCCCGACCAGGGCGTGTTCTTCTACGGCTTCAAGCCCCTTGAGGAGCGCAAGGCCGCTGAGCAGAAGGCCCCGGCGATTGTTCAGCGACTCAACGCCAAACTCTCCAAGCTCAGCTCAGGTTTGGCGGTGGCGGCCCAGCCGCCCGCCATTCCGGGTTTTTCAGCCCAGGGTGGCTTCTACTTCCAGTTCAACGACCTCAGCAATGGCGCTTATTCGTTCAACGAACTGAACGATCTGGCCCAGCAGCTCGTGGCTGCCGGCACCGCCAGCGGTCAGTTCTCCACCCTCTACACCCAGTTCATCCCCAGTGCCCCGGCCTTCGGCCTGAAGATCGACCGCTCGATCATGGGTGCCCTGGATATCGACTTCCAGCAGGCGATGCAGACCATCGCGGTGCTGGCAGGCGGCAACTACTCCGGTCTCACCTACGAGAACGGCCAGGTGCGCAACATCTACGTGCAGTCGGAGGCTTCCGGGCGTAGCAGTCTGGAGGACGTGCTCAGCTACTACGTACGCAACCGCGACAACAAGCTGATTCAGGTGTCGGAGTTCGCCGAGGCCGAGCTCTCTAGCGCTCCGCCGGTGATCAGCCACTACAACCTCTACCGCACGATCCTGGTACAGGGGGCTGAGGCGATCGGTAAGAGCTCCGGTCAGGCGCTCACTGCAATTCAGCAGATCTTCAACGCCCAGAACTTCAACAACATCGGCTATGCCTTCACCGGCCTCGCCGCCCTGCAGCTCTCGGCCGGCAGCGCCAGCGTGCTGGTGTTTGGCCTTGGTGTTCTGGTGGTGTATCTCGTGCTCTCAGCTCAATACGAGAGCTACGTGACACCCGTGATCATCCTGATGACGGTGCCGCTGGCCATGCTCGGCGCGCTGGTGTTCCTCGCCATGCGCTCGATCGACCTGAACATCTATGTGCAGGTGGGCTTGGTGACGCTGATCGGTCTGGCGGCCAAGAACGCGATCTTGATCGTGGAGGTGGCTGAGCAGCACATGGAAGCCGGGATGAGCGCCAGCGAAGCTGCGCTCGCTTCGGCTGAATCCCGGCTGCGGCCGATCCTGATGACCGCCATCGCCGCCCTCGCCGGCTTCCTGCCGCTGGTGGTGGCCAACACCGCCGGCGCCAACAGCCAGCAGTCGCTGGGCACCGTGATCTTCGGTGGCCTGCTGGTGGCCACGGTTCTCTCGCTCGGCGTGGTGCCGCCCTTCTATGTGGCGATCAAGCACCTGGAAGCCCGCTGGTTCGGCGAAGAATCCGGCCGCGGTGGTGACGAAGACGAGGCTCCCGCCACCACCGCCTCAACCTGATCCAGCTCAGGTGATCACCGTGGGGCGCTCCATGCCGGTGCGCTCCTTGATCTCGGCCAGTCCGTCGATCGCGGTGATCAGATCGCCAAGGGCAGCCTGGGGGTCTTGCTGGAGGTCGCCGCTGCTGGGCACATAGCTCTCCAGATACACGCGAAGGGTGGCTCCCTGGGTGCCGGTGCCCGAGAGGCGCAGCACCACCCGGCTGCCCTCATCGAGCAGCAGGCGCAGGCCCTGGCCGCTGGTGAGCGAGCCATCCACCGGGTCGGTGTAGGCGAAGTCGTCGGCGGTGGCGATGCTGCGGCCGGCGAAGGGCTGGCCCACCAGGGAGGGCAGCCTGTCCTTCACGCGGTTGTAGAGGCCGTGGGCGGCCTCGCTGGGGATCGCCTCGTAGTCGTGGCGGGAGTAGTAGTGGCGCCCGAAGCGGCTCCAGTGCTCCGCCATGATCCTGCTCACCGGCTCGCGGCGCTTCGCCAGGATCTGCAGCCAGAACAGCACCGCCCAGAGGCCGTCCTTCTCGCGGATGTGGTTGCTGCCGGTGCCGAAGCTCTCCTCGCCGCAGAGGGTGATGCGGCCGGCATCGAGCAGGTTGCCGAAGAACTTCCAGCCGGTGGGCGTCTCGAAGCAGGGGATGCCCAGGGCCTTCGCCACCACATCGGCGGCGGCGCTGGTGGGCATCGAGCGCGCCACACCCGCCAGGCCATCGGCGTAGCCGGGGGCAAGGGTGGCGTTGGCGGTGAGCACCGCCAGGCTGTCGCTCGGGTTCACGAAGCAGCCCTGGCCCAGGATCATGTTGCGGTCGCCATCGCCATCGCAGGCGGCACCGAAGCGGTAGTTCTCGCCGCCCAGTAATAGGGCTGCCAGCTCATGGGCGTAGGTGAGGTTGGGGTCGGGGTGGCCGCCGCCGAAATCCTCCAGGGGAACGCCATTGCGCACGGTGCCGGCCGGCGCGCCCAGCAATCCCTCAAAGATGCGGGTGGCGTAGGGGCCGGTCACGGCGTGCATGGCATCGAAGGCCATGGGGAAGTCGCTGCGCAGCAGCGCGCCGATGGCGTCGAAATCGAACAGGCGCTGCATCAGCGCCACGTAGTCGTCGACGCCGTCGATCACCTCCACCACCAGATCGCCCACCCGCTGCTCACCGGTGGCGGCGAGATCCAGCGGTGCGGTTTCGCTGCTGATGCGGTAGCCGTCGAGCTTGAGGGTCTGGGCGTAGATCGCGTCGGTGATTGATTCGGGGGCGGGGCCGCCGTTGGCGCCGTTCACCTTCACGCCGAAGTCACCGTCGGGGCCGCCGGGGTTGTGGCTGGCCGACAGGATGATCCCGCCGATGGCCTGGCGGCTGCGGATCAGGTGGGAGGCCGCGGGGGTGGAGAGGATGCCGCCGGTGGTGGTGACCACCCGGGCGATGCCGTGGGCGGCCGCCATCCGGCAGATCACCTCGATGGCGTGGCGGTTGCCGTAGCGGCCGTCGCCCCCCACCACCAGGGTGCCCCCGGCTACGCCGGGGATCACCCGCAGCGCGGCCTCGATGAAGCTCTCGAGGTAGTGGGGCGTTTCGAACTGGCGGGAGCTCTTGCGCAGCCCCGAGGTGCCCGGCTTCTGGTCGGTGAAGGGCTGGGCGAGGCTGACGTGCTGGACGCTCACGATGGCGGGCCGGCGGGCGGGCCCGGCAAGGCTATCGGCGTTTTGGCCGCAGGCCTGCTGTGCTCAGAACTTCAGCGATGGCCCTTTTTTGTCTTCGGGTTTGGCCGCTGGTTTCACCACGTCGCGCTCCCGGCAGATCGGCATCACGTCGGCGGCGGCTTTGTTGAGCTGCTCGCGGCGGTTGAAGCTGTTGGTGGGAGCCACCACGGCCTTTTCGCGGATGGTCCAGAGCAGGTCTTTGCAGCTGGCCGGTACGCGGGGGTGATCCAGCAGGGGATCGGCCACCTTGCGGGCCGCATCGCAGCTGGCGGCGTTGTTCTCCCGGCCGCAGTCGAGGACATCGAGCTGCAGGCGTCGGAACAGATCGGTGGAGGGATAGGTGGCCTCCTTCTGTCCTGCCATCAGGGGCGTGGCATGGAGCAGCCCGAGCGCGGCAAGCGCTCCCAGGCCGGCCAGGCGTGTTCTGCCCTGGCGGGTTTTGAGGCTGGGGCTGACGGGGGGACGGAGCCGGCCCATGGCTGCACGAGATTTCACCCCATCATCGCCGGGGTGCCAGGGAGGCGATCCCGTGGCGCAGCTGTTGCTGCTGCCGGCGCCAGTGGGTGCCCACCGCGCTCCCCACCAGGGGCGCAGCCATGGCCAGCAGCTGGCGCAGCCATGGCTGGCTCTCTAGCAGCGCTCCACGCTGCAGTTCCTCGGCCTGCAGCTCTTGCAGCAGCTCCACTTCCGGACGCCGTGCGGCCTCGATGGCAGCCAGCGCCCCATCGAGGGCATCTCCAGAGAGGGGCAGCTTGGCGGTGGGGTTCAGCAGGGTTTCCGCGGCGATGGCGGCATCACGCAGCGCCATGTTGATCCCCTGCGCCCGCACCGGACTCATCGGGTGGGCGGCGTCTCCCAGCAGCAGCAGGCCAGGCTGCCACCAGCGTTCGGCCATGCCCACCTGCACGCTGAAGCGCACCGGTTCCCCCAGCTGGGAGCTGTTGCGCGCCAGCCAGCTGGCCAGATCCGGCGGGCTCTGGAGTGCCAGTTGCTCCATCCAGGCCTGGTGGTTCAGCTGTGGGGTGGCCGCCCCCGGCGCGATGGCCCAGCCCAGGTGCACCCGGCCTTCGGCGCCGATGAACAGGCTGGCCAGTCCACCGGGCCCCACCAGCGTGGTGAAGCCCCCATCCGGCAGGGGGTCGGCGGCAGCACTGAAGCGGAACCACAGCACATCAATGGGGCGCTCCTGGCCTTGCAGAGCCACGCCCGCTCGCCTGCGCAGCAGCGAGCCGCGCCCATCGCAGCCCACCACCAGATCGGCCATCAGCTGACGGCCATCGGCCAGCACCACCCCCTCCACCCGGCCGCTGGGGCCGCGGAGCAGATCCGCCACTGCCGTACCCGCCAGCAGCGTGAGGCCGACTGGCCGATGGTCTGGGCGCAGCAGCGCGTCGAGCCAGGCTTGCTGGCTCACCAGGGTGCAGGGCTGGCCGGCCGGTCCTTCCAGGGGTTCGTGGAGCGCAAACAGATTGCGGCCGTTCACCGCCACCCGCCAGCCGGTTAGGGCCCGCTGGGGCACGCCCTGGGGCAGGGGCAGCAGCCCAAGGCGCTCCAGGGCCTCCAGGCCCGATGGCATCAGGGCCTCTCCCCGAAAGGTGCGGCCTGATCCCGCTGACGCTTCCACCAGCGTGACCGCTAGGCCCGCGCGGCTGAGGGCCACGGCCAGGGCGGCACCACAGGGGCCCGCCCCCACGATCACGAGCCCCATGGGCTCAGATGAAGGAGTTGTAGTTGGGGGCTGGATTGCCGTTCTGCTGCTGCCCCATCAGCTCACTTTTCTTGCGCAGCAGGTAGTCCACGAGCTCCTGCTGGAGCGAGAGCAGTTCGTTGGTGCAGCCGCGGAACGCAGCCTTGTGGCGAATCTCCTCGTGGCGGGTGTGCAGATCCCGCAGCATCAGCTGAATCGCGTCCAGGGTGGCGGAATCAACCCTTGAGGCGGACTGGGGCTCCATGGCACGGCCGCTTGTCAGCCCCGATGGTACGGCTCATCGCCCGGCTGAACAGCCCTTCGCCTCCTCCTCGGCCGGGGCCAGCAGGGCGCTGAGGGTCTCGCGCAGCCGCAGGAAGCGTGGATGATCCACATAGCGGCGTCGCACCACCAGCTGTTCGGCCCGTGTGTCTGGCATCAGGGCCACACTGGCGAGCTCATGATCATGCTCGGCCGGAATCAGGGCACCATGGGTGATCCACACATCCACAATGCCGCGGCGCAGCAGCGTGAGCGGATGCTCCATCTCTGAATAATCAAAGTTCCCCGCCACCCAGTCTTCATTGATCTGCGCCTGGAGGTGGGGATGCACATCCCGTTGGCCATCAATGCGCAGTGGTAGAGGTGCATTCCACTCGTAGTACTGGTGCACATCTCGCTCCATGTGCAGCAGGGTGAGATCGCCGGTGAGATGATAATCCTGCCCGATCTTCACCAGGTTTACCCCAAAAACTTCGCAGCAGCGCCTGGCATTGCGGCTCACCGACGACTGCGCCAGATGCATCTTGCGTGCCACCTGTTCCTGGGTGCGGAGCCAGAGCAGGCCGTCAAGACAAGACAGGCAATCGAGGGGAATCAAGGCCTCAGCTGTCGGTTGGCAGGAACTTACCCCTTGTTGGCTGAGCGCACCCGAATGATTCCGAAGCCAGATAAGTGGCCACAATGTCGCTCTCGTTACAGCAATGCTTCTGGATTCTTCGCGCGGGCTCAGTTGGCGGATGTGCCCGATGTGGCTGGGGGGCTGGCGGGTGCCGGGGCCATGGGTTGGCCACTCCCGCACAACGCCCGCTGCCGCGCCTGTTTGCGCGCCAGCCGCGCTGATACGCCCAGTTCGGCACCGCGCCAGAGGCGATCGATCTCGGCGGTGAAGTGCCGCGCCAGCAGGGGTGAATCAATCACCAGCAGGGTTTCGTCGTTCTGATGGGCTGCGGAGGGGCTCCAGTTGAAGGACCCTGTGATCACGCGGTGGTTGTCGATCACAGCGAGTTTGTGGTGCAGCTTGTCGCCGCTCGCCAGTTGCGGAGTGCCCACCCCATCGATGGGCTGCTTGAGGGGTGTGTTGCCGGCCTCAAGCTTGCAGCGGTGATCGGGCAGGGCGGTGCCCAGCAGATCGAGCACCTCGCTGAAGGATCGGTTGGCGAAGCCCGGATCTGCCAGCAGCCGGATCTTCACGCCCCGTTGATGGAGTTGGCCGAGCGTGTTGGCAATGCTCTGCTCGGAGAGCACGAACAGGGCCAGGTCGACCCGTTTCTTCGCGCCCGCCAGCAGGGTGTTGATCAGGGCCAGGCCGTGGTTGGGATCACGGCGCCGATGGGGGGCGAACACCACGGCCACAGGGGTGGGGCCCACCTTCACCATCTGCAGGGGTGGCGATTGCTTGGCGATCCCGAAGCGGCTGTCGGGCGCACCGCCCGGTCCGTCGCCCCACATCCGGCTGAATTCCGCGGTGAACAGCGCGGCCAGGGCCGGGCTGTCGATGCGCAGGAGGTGGTTCACATTGCCGCGGGTGCGCGCGTTATCCGGATCGCCATGGATGCACGACGGCGTGAAATTCGCCGAACCGGTAATCACGCTGCGACCGTCGATCACCATGAATTTGCTGTGCATCAGGCCGCTGCCCTTGCTGCCATCGGCGGTGTCGTCGATCAGGGGCACGCCCTGGCGTTGAAGGATCGCCACCGCATCACCCCAGCCCAGGGCCTTCAGCTGCCCATGGCGGGTGCGCTGATGCCGGTTCAGATCGGCCGCATGCTCCTGGCTCCAGGGCGTGGAGTAGGTGTTTTCGAGGATCACCCGCACCCGGAGCCCCTCGCGATGGCGCTGGGCCAGCGCCTCCGCCACCCCGGGCAGTGAGAGCTCCTGCACCGCCACCAGAATTTCAGTCTTCGCCTCGCTGATGCCCTTCAGCAGGAAGGCTTCAAGGTTGTCGCCGCGGCGCCACTGGCCGTTGATCGGGCTGCGGTAGCGCTGGTTCTCGTTGTGGTTGAACACCAGCGAGAACCCGGGGGGCAGTGGGCCCGCCGTGGGCGGCGAACCGGTGAGTCGCGCTTCTCCGCGGCAGCCCACGAGCGCCAGGCTGAGCGCCACGAGGCTGGCCACCCCTGATGGCCATCGACGAGAAAACCAGGGCATGCAACCCCAAGGTCACCAACCTCAGGGTTCCCACATCCCGGCGCGCCTCAGGACGGGGTGCGGTCGCTCAGTGCTGGGGCAACTCTGAGGTGCGCAGCATCGCCACGAACCAGAGGGTGCCCACCACCACGGCGGTGAGCACGGCGGCGGGGATGCCCACATGCTTCATCACCAGGGGCACGGCCAGGGGGAATGCCAGCGCGCCGGCCACGGGGGTGATGGCCACCAGCAGCTTCTTGCCCTGCATGGCCATCAGAACCACTCAGCGGTGGCCTGGTCGGCGGGGTTGCTGTGGTCCTGCGGGGTGGAGCGACGGAACTCCATGGTGATGCTGCGCTTCTGCACCCCATCGGCAGCCACGGCCTCGATCGGGTAGAGCTGCTCCCCATCGCGGAACGGCACCTGGATCCGGAAGGTGCCATCGGCTGAAAGGGGCACCTCTTCCCCGCCGATGGTGAGGCGGGCGGAGGGGTCGGTGGCGCCGTAAACGATCAGCTCGGCATCGGCCACCAGCCAGAAGGAGCGCTGGCGTGGGGCAACGCCGCCCGCGCCGGATTCGTTGCGGCCGCTGGCCCAGATGCCGGCACCGGAATCGGTGCGCTCACCCGAGAGCAAGCCCGAGTCTTCCAGCTCGTGGAAGGCTTCAGAGCCGTGGCCCACCCGGCGCCAGCGGGAGGTGGCGGTTTGATAGAGGCGCTCGTGCAGGCCGGCATCGGCGGGCTCCACCGGGGTGGGGAGCGCCGTGGGCATGGTTTCCAGGGAGAACGGCACGAACTGATCGAGGATCTGCTCACTCGGGTGGAGTGCCGGCACGCGGGCCACCGAAGAGAAGGCCAGGGAGATCCAGCCACCGGCACTGCCCTTGCGGTAGCCCAGTTCCACGCGGTAGTCCCGGTCGCTCAGGGGCACCGGCAGATACCACTCGGTGGCATGGCTATCGACCACCACCTCCTGGAGGGTGTGGGGATGGGCGGCGCCGCCGGCCAGGCCGGTCACGTCGGCCACCCGCAGGCACAGCTGGGAGGCACCGGCGGCCAGGGCCCGATCGCGGTCGCTTTCGGAGATCTCCCAGAACACATAGGCCCACTGGGGATCGCGGGGCAGGAACACCACATTGGTGATGGCCTCCGGGCGGGGTGCGGGGCTCATCTCGGCCTCGATCGCCTTCAGGCTGGCCTCGGAGCTGATCCCCCGCTCGCCAATGGCGGCCATCAGCTCATCCTTCGACTTGCGGCTGTACAGCGACACCCCCAGGTCGCTGGCTACCTGGCGCAGTTGGCGCAGGGTCATGCGTGCCAACGAAGAGAGGGCTTGACTCACGGCTTCCGCTTTCGCTTGGGATCAGTTTGGTCGACTTTCCTCCATGCGAATGGCGGCCGGCTGGGGCAGTCAGCATCCACTGACGCCCTTCGGTCGCGTTGGACACAGGGGCAAGGGCGCCTGGGCGGAAATCGCCTGCAGCAAAAAGGCGGCCCTTGAGCCGCCCCGGTGAACCAGATGTGGGATCAGCCGATCAGCGGCCGATGCTGCGATAGGGAACCTTGGAGAGGTAGTCGCCGCTGGTGGTGCCGGCGGGAGCGCCAGTGGCACGCATGGCGGGCATGGTGCGCACCCAGGGGAGGTAGTCCTCGGGGAAGCCACCGCGGCGCTGACGGGCACGCTCGGGGTAGGTCTTGGCGGTGCCGGTGTACACCACCTGGGGGAAGCCCAGGATGCCCCGGTAGTACTCGTCGTAGCGGGGGCTGGTGATGTTGAAGGGGGTTTCGCCCAGATCACGGCTGCCCACCACCCGGTTGCGGTGGAAGGGCACGGTGTCGTAGCCGAAGTTGTCGAGGTACTCCTGGCTGTCGAGGATGTCGTCGACCATCCCCTTGACCCCGCGGGTCATCAGCACCGCCGACCAGGCGATCTCTTCGGACTTGCCGTGGGTGGGGCGGCCCAGCAGCTTCTCCACCAGGTGGCGGGCCACCTTGTAGTTGCTGTTGAGGTTGTAGAAGCTGCGGGTGAAGGTGTCCGACAGGCAGAGCGAGCGGATGAAATCCCGCACGGTGATCTGGCCGTCGCGCAGCTGCGACTCCAGGGTGCGGTCGCGATCGACCTTGAAGGCGTGGAAGAAGATCTGGCGGTAGGCCGCTTCGATCACGAAGTTCTGATCTTCGCGATCCATGGCCTTATCCATGGATACGGCCTTGGGGTCCTCATCCGAACCCACACGCAGAGAATCCACGCGGGAGTTCTGGGTGGTGGGTGCGTACTTCAGGAGGGGCAGGGCCACGCGACTACGGCATCCGTCGCTGGGGATCGTAGAAGTGCGTTTGGAGTGCTTCCTGGCGGGCTGAGAGAGGGCTCACAGTCCGTAACGTTCGCCACCGTTCGCCGTCACCACCCCAGGGGCGAGAGAGCCGTGTCAGCTTCGCTCTCGCTGCTGGCGCTGCTGCCGGGCTCCCCCTCCACAATGCGCGTCTCCACGCAGAAGGAGGCGGTGTTGGAGAGCCCCTCCACGGTGCTGGTGCGCAGGCGCACGTTCGGCCCGGCGAAGCTGAAGCGCTCCAGGCTGTTCATCGTTTCGTAGCTGGTGGTGAGCAGCAGGCCGTCGCGCTCATCCATGGCGAAGTGACCGGCCACCGGCGCCGTTTCGGCGTAGCCCCGATCGCGCAGCAGTAGCCCCTCCCGGCCCCGCTCGTCGGTGGGGATCAGGCCGAACACGCTCTCGCCTTCGTGGGCCTCCCCCGCCTGGTCCCAGGCCATCGAGGCATTCCAGGTGACGCGGCAGCCGCCCACCAGGCCCGCCGGATCCTGTCCATGCAGTTCGGCCACGGCGATCAGGCGCGGGTCGCTGACCTCCAGTTCCACCACCTGGATGTAGGACCCGCCGGCCTCGGCGCGGCGGTGCAGCAGGTGGTGGCTGCTGCGCTGGGAGCGCCAGCGGCCGCAGCTGAGCCGGAAGAAGCTGATGGCGTCGGCGATGCTCTGGCTCACGGCGTTCGCCCCGGGCGTTGCTGCCGCGATGATCGCAAGACGGGGCGCAGGCCGGGGGGATCGGAGCAGACGATGGGAGATCCGATCGGGGTGGGGGCTGCCCTGGCGGCAGCACTCTGCTGGACCCTGGCTAGTGCCCTATGGCGCCGGTTGCCCACCTCGCTTGGGCCAGCCCAGCTCAACCTGCTCAAGAACCTGGTAGCCCTGGCCTTCCAGCTGCCGCTGCTGCTGGTGCTCGGTGCCCGGGGCTCGGCGGCGGCGGCTCCAGTGCTCCTGCTCCTGCTCAGCGGGGTGCTGGGGATCGCCCTGGGCGACAGCTTCTATTTCGCGGCCCTGCGCCGGCTCGGCACGCGCCGCACGCTCACCTTCGATGCCGGTGGCCCTGCGGTGACCGCCGCCGCCGGAGCGGTGCTGCTGGCGGAAGTGCCGGCGCCCCGTCAGTGGCTTGGGATTGCCCTGATCAGCCTGGCGGTGCTGCTGGTGGCACGGCAGAAACCCAGCGAGGGGCTCACTGGACTGGCGGGCCAGCAGGGGCTTGGGATTGTGTTTGCCCTGGCGGCGTTGCTGTGCGGCGGCGGCGGGGCCTTGCTGGCGCGCGCGGCCCTGCGCGACACCCTCCTGTCACCGCTTCACTCGGCCACGATTCGCCTCGGTGCGGCGGCCCTGGTGCTGCTGCCCCTGCTGGGGCGCCTGCCGCCCCCGGGACGCCTCCCCCGGCCTGCCCGCAGCCGCTGGCCCGCGTTGCTGGTGGCCACAGTGCTGGGCACCAGTGCCGGGATCGTGCTGCAGCAGCTGGCCCTCGACCGGCTCAAGGGTGGGTTGGCCGTGGCCCTGCTGGCCACGGCACCGGTGATGGCCGTGCCTTTGGCGCCCCTGGAGGGGGATCAGCCAGGAAGGGTTGGGTTGATCGCGGCCTTGTTCGCGTTGGCGGGGGTGGCGCTGGTGGCGGTCTGAAGCCGGCCATCGGCCTGGGCCTGCGCCCAGGTGATGAGTGCATCCAGCTCCAGGGCCAGGGCACTGCGTCCGCTCGCCTCACCGATGGCCGTGAGCTGGGCGCCGGTGGCCTTCAGCTGAGCGGCAAAGGCCCGGGCAAATGGGGCATCGCCGGCGATGGCGGGTTGCTGCAGGATCCAGGCTTCGATCGCCTCCAGGGGCGGCGGCGGGCCCTCCTCCCGGCCGGCGATGGCCTGCAGGGTGCGCAGACCGTGGGCCAGCAGCCGCAGGTGGTGGCGCTCCAGGGCCGGCAGCAGGGTGGATTCCAGCTCGGCCAGTTCGGCCGTGGTGAGCGGACTGTCCATGGATTCGGCGGGCTCGGCCTGCAAAACGGCGTCTAGGCGCCGGCCGTGGGGATCAGGCGGAAGCCGCAGGAGTGGCCCCGCTCCAGGCGCCAGTGCACCCGTTCCACGGTGCAGTCAGGGAAGGTGTGGCGGATGAGTTGCAGCTCCTGGTCGCAGACGCAGGGAAACTTCTCGGCGATGCGCATCACTGAGCAGTGGTATTCGCTCAGGATCCAGCTGCCGGGGTTGTGGCTCGAGTCGGGCTCGCATTCGGCCACATAGCCCTCGCTGCGGCGCAGTTCCACCAGCCGCTGCACCCGCTCCTCGAGGGAGCCCGTACCGATCTGCTGCACGTAGTCGGTGGCCTTCTGGCGTGCTTGCTGCTCCAGCAGGCCCTGCACGGCCTCCGCTGGGAGGCTGCCGGCCAGCGATTCCATCAAGCCGAGCGCGAAGTGCTCACTGCCATCGGGGAAGCGGCCGCGTCCCTTGCTGGTGAGACGCCAGTGGTTGCTGGGCCGTCCAGGACCTTCGGTGGAGGCACTCGAGGCCACGAGGCCCTCGTCTTCCAGGCCCCGCAGATGGCGGCGCATGACCTGCACTGACACCCCGAGCTGGCTGGCGAGGTCTGCCGCCGTGCAGTCGCCATGGCGCAGGAGCAGGGCGAGGGCGGCATCCCGGGTGGGTGATGGTGCCCCGCCGACCTGGGCCTTGGCGTGGAGGGCAGTGGCGCTCATCGCTGCTGGGGTGTCCGTTGCGGGGGCGTCCTTGGGGGAGGCGTCGGCGGACTTGCCGGTACAAGCCCAACCATGCCACGCACAAGCCTGAAGTGGGGATCGCCCATCCGGCTTGCCGCCCCAAGGCGGGCACAATGGCCCCGACCCCCAGCCTTCGGGGCCCTGCCCTAGGCTGCGACAAAAGGAAACCCAAACGTTTCGTAAAGGGGTTCCGCGCACCGGGTTCCAATTCTCGTCTGTCTTTTCACGGGTTCCCTTTCCATGGCTGACACCGCCGCCAACCAGGCCGCAACCACTTCCGACAGCCTGGAGGTGATCCGCAAGTTCGCCGAGACCTACGCCCAGCGCACGGGCACCTATTTCTGCAGTGATCCCGGTGTTACCGCCGTGGTGCTTGAGGGCCTTGCTCGCCACAAGGACGAACTGGGTGGTGCCCTCTGCCCTTGCCGTCATTACGAAGACAAGGAGGCGGAGGTGGCCCAGGCCTTCTGGAACTGTCCCTGCGTGCCGATGCGTGAGCGCAAGGAGTGCCACTGCATGCTCTTCCTCACCGAAGACAACCCCTTCCGCGGCGACAGTCAGACCATCTCCATGGACGAGATCAAGGCCGCCACGGCCGCTCAGTGATCCGTTTTCCCCTCTTCATCAGGCCATGAGCAGCACCGCCACTGTTGGGGATCTGGTTTCGCAGCCGTACAAGTACGGCTTCGTGACCGATATCGAAACCGAAAAGATCCCCAAGGGCCTCAGTGAGGACGTGGTGCGTCTGATCTCGGCCAAGAAGGAGGAGCCTGCTTTCCTGCTGGAGTTCCGCCTGCGGGCCTACCGCCAGTGGCTCCAGATGCAGGAGCCCGACTGGGCAGCGCTGGGGTATCCCCAGATCGACTACCAGGACATCATTTATTACGCGGCGCCCAAGCAGCAGGAGAAAAAGGCGAGCCTCGATGAGGTGGATCCCAAGCTGCTGGAAACCTTCGACAAGCTCGGCATTCCCCTGAGTGAGCAGAAGCGCCTCTCGAATGTGGCGGTGGATGCGGTGTTCGACAGCGTGTCAATCGCCACCACCTACAAGGAGAAGCTCGCCGAGCACGGCGTGATTTTCTGCTCCATTAGCGAGGCGGTGAAGGAGCATCCCGAGCTGATCGAGCGCTACATCGGCACGGTGGTGCCCAGCAACGACAACTACTTTGCCGCCCTGAACTCAGCGGTGTTCAGTGACGGCTCCTTCGTGTTCATTCCGAAGGGTGTGGAGTGCCCGATGGAGCTCTCCACCTACTTCCGCATCAATTCCGGCGACACCGGCCAGTTCGAGCGCACCCTGATTGTGGCCGAAGAGGGTGCATCGGTGAGCTATCTGGAGGGTTGCACCGCTCCGATGTTCGACACCAACCAGTTGCATGCCGCGGTGGTGGAGCTGGTGACCCTCGATGACGCCTCGATCAAGTACTCCACCGTGCAGAACTGGTATGCCGGGGATGAGAACGGCAAGGGCGGCATCTACAACTTCGTGACCAAGCGCGGCCAGTGCCGCGGCGCCCGCAGCAAGATCAGCTGGACCCAGGTGGAAACCGGTTCGGCGATCACCTGGAAGTACCCGAGTTGTGTGCTGCAGGGTGCTGATTCGGTGGGTGAGTTCTATTCCGTGGCGCTCACGAACAACAAACAGCAGGCCGATACCGGCACGAAGATGGTGCACGTGGGCCCCCGCACCCGCTCCACGATCGTGAGCAAGGGGATCAGCGCTGGCCACTCCTCCAATAGCTACCGGGGTCTGGTGCAGATCGGTCCGAAGGCTGTTGGGGCCAAGAACTACAGCCAGTGCGACTCGATGTTGATCGGCGATCAGGCCGCCGCCAACACCTACCCCTATATCCGCAGTCAGCAGCCCGATGCAGCGGTGGAGCATGAGGCCAGCACCTGCCGCATCTCCGAAGACCAGCTCTTCTATCTGCAGAGCCGGGGCATCGGTTTTGAGGAAGCGGTGTCGATGATGGTGAGCGGTTTCTGCCGCGATGTGTTCAACCAGCTCCCGATGGAGTTTGCCGCTGAAGCCGACAAGCTGCTGGCGCTCAAGCTTGAGGGTTCCGTGGGTTGAGCTCCATGGGCTGCTTCAGCACCCTGAGCAGCCATTCCCGATCTGATCGTTTCGCCGTCTGTTCATTTCTTTTCCGTGATTCGTCCCGACGCTCCGGTGCTGCTTGAGATCCGCGACCTGCACGCCAGCGTCGACGATCAGCCCATCCTCAAGGGGGTGAACCTCACCATCCGTGCCGGTGAAATCCACGCCGTGATGGGCCGCAACGGCAGTGGTAAAAGCACCCTCAGCAAGATCCTGGCCGGCCATCCCGCCTACACCGTGACCAGCGGTTCGGTGACCTACAAGGGCGAGAACCTGCTGGAGCTCGATCCGGAGATCCGCGCCCGCAGTGGTGTGTTTCTCAGCTTTCAGTACCCGGTGGAAATCCCGGGGGTGAGCAACCTCGAGTTCCTGCGGGTGGCCACCAACGCCCGCCGCGTGCACCGCGGCGAGGAGGAGCTCGACACCTTTGCCTTCGAAGATCTGGTGCGTGAGCGCCTGGCGGTGGTGCAGATGGATCCCGCCTTCCTCGATCGCTCCGTGAACGAAGGCTTCAGTGGCGGCGAGAAGAAGCGCAACGAGATCCTGCAGATGGCGCTGCTGGAGCCGCTGGTGGCGATTCTCGATGAAACCGATTCCGGTCTGGATATCGATGCGCTGCGCATCGTGGCCGGCGGCGTGAACCAGCTGGCCAGCCCCGACAACGCCACCCTGCTGATCACCCACTACCAGCGCCTGCTGGATCTGATCACCCCGGATTACGTGCACGTGATGGCTGCAGGCCGGATCCTGCGCACCGGTGGCAAGGAGCTGGCCCTGGAGCTCGAGCGCACCGGTTACGACTGGGTGGATCAGGAACTGGCCCGCCTGGAGGGCGGCCGCACCCCTGTGGAGGTGGGCTGATGGTGGCGGCCCCCGTTGCGGCGCCCGCAGCCAGCGGCACAGCCGCCTGGCTGGCTGACCTGGCTGGCGCCCCCCTGCCCGGTCGCCGGGTGGAGGAGTGGCGCTTCACTGATCTTTCCCCGCTCACGGCCATCAGCCCCCGGTTGGCGGAAGGGGCTCTGCATGCGGCGGACTTCCAGCTGCCCGCCGGCGTGGAGCTGCTGGATGCCGCTGCGGCCGCAGAGGTCCTGGAGCAGGTGGTGCATGCCACCGGCAGCTCGGCCCATTGGCCGGTGCAGCTCAATCGGGCCGCCATCGCCAAAGCCGGCAC
Organism: Prochlorococcaceae cyanobacterium; assembly: GCA_040399185.1. Classification (GTDB taxonomy): domain Bacteria; phylum Cyanobacteriota; class Cyanobacteriia; order PCC-6307; family Cyanobiaceae; genus UBA5018. The sequence continues at coordinate 50,131 of JBBASQ010000002.1, read as the reverse complement.
CGGTGTTCTAGCCCTGCGGGTGCGTGGCGTGGTGGCCGACCCCCTGGTGCTGGCCCGCGGCCTTCTCTCCTCTGGTCTGGAGGCTCGCCAGCTGGTGCTGGTGCTCGAGCCCGGTGCCAGCCTCGAACTGCTGCAGGTGGTTCCCTCCGACGTTGATCTGGAGGCGGGTGCCGCGCTTTGTGCCCTTACCGCCGTGCAGCTCGGTGAAGGTGCCAGCCTCAAGGCCGGTGTGTTGGCCCAGGGCCAGGCCGGAGCCTCCCTGCTGGCCCATTGGCTGGCGGTGCAGGAGCCGGGCAGCCAGCTGTCACTCACCAGTGCCATCAGCGGCTGGGATCTGGCCCGCTTCGAGCCGCGGGTGGTGCAGAGCTCAGGCGCGGCCCACACCCAGCTGCGGGCGCTTCAGGCCGCCGCCGCCCAGCAGATCAGCGACACCCACAGCTTCGTGCGCTTCGACGGCCCCGAGGGCACGCTCGACCAGCTCCACAAGGCCGTGGCCGATGGCCAGGGCCGCAGCGTGTTCAACGGTGCCGTGCAGGTGCCCCGCGCCGCCCAGCGCACCAATGCCGCCCAGCTCAGCCGCAACCTGCTGCTCTCCGACCGGGCCCGGATCGACACCAAGCCCGAGCTGGAGATCGTGGCCGACGACGTGAAGTGTGCCCACGGCGCCACCGTGAGCCGGCTACGGGAAGACGAGCTGTTCTATCTGCAGAGCCGTGGCATCGCGTCCGATCAGGCCGCAGCGCTGCTCAAGCGGGCCTTCTGCGAGGAGGTGCTGCGCGAACTGCCGGCTGCCGCGGCAGGCTGGACCCCCCTGGCCCATCTGTTGGCGCAGGCCTGATCCCCATGACCGCCTCTCCCGCCCTCGACGCCCCGGCTGCTGTGGCTCCCGCCCTGGAGGTGATGGCTCCTGGCGCTGATGGGCAGGCGGCCGCGGGCGGTACCGACAACCTGGCGGCGCTCACCCGCCCCGATTTCCCCCTGCTGGCGCAGACGGCCTGCCTCGGCCAGCCGCTGATCTATCTGGATCACGCTGCCACCAGCCAGAAGCCGCGCCAGGTGCTGGAGGCCCTGCAGCACTACTACGACCACGACAACGCCAACGTGCACCGCGGCGCCCACCAGCTGAGCGCCCGCGCCACCGAAGGTTTCGAGGGTGCACGCGAGAAGGCGGCCGCGTTTGTGGGTGCCGCCAGCGCGCGGGAGATCGTGTTCACCCGCAACGCCAGCGAAGCGATCAACCTGGTGGCCCGCACCTGGGGTGAGGCCAACCTCCGCCAGGGCGATGAGGTGCTGCTCACGGTGATGGAGCACCACAGCAACCTGGTGCCCTGGCAGCTGGTGGCCGCCCGCACCGGCTGCGTGCTGCGCCATGTGGGCCTCACCGAAACCGGTGAGCTGGATCTCGAGGATTTCAAGGCCAAGCTCAGCGAGCGCACCCGGCTGGTGAGCCTGGTGCAGGTGAGCAACACCCTCGGCTGCCTCAATCCAATCGGCCAGGTGGTGCCCTTGGCCCACGCTGCCGGGGCCCTGGTGCTGGTGGATGCCTGCCAGAGCTTGCCCCACATGCCCGTGAACGTGGCCCAGCTGGGCTGTGACTTCCTGGTGGGCAGCTCCCACAAGCTCTGCGGCCCCACCGGCATGGGCTTCCTCTGGGCCCGCGAATCCCTGCTGGAGGCGATGCCGCCGTTCCTGGGCGGCGGCGAGATGATTCAAGACGTTTATCTGGATCACAGCAGCTGGGCCGAGCTGCCCCACAAGTTCGAAGCAGGCACGCCCGCCATCGGTGAGGCGATCGGCATGGGTGCCGCCCTCGACTACCTCAACGCCATCGGGCTGGAGCGCATCCACGCCTGGGAGCAGCAGCTCACCCGCCAGCTGTTCGAGCGCCTGCAGGCCATCGACGGACTGCACATCCTGGGCCCCACCCCCGAGCAGCAGCCCCACCGCGGTGCCCTCGCGGCGTTCCACGTGGACGGCCTCCACGCCAACGACATCGCTGCGCTGCTGGATTCGGCCGGGATCTGCATCCGCAGCGGTCACCACTGCACCCAGCCCCTGCACCGCCACTACGGCCTGGGCGGCACGGCCCGCGCCAGCCTCAGCTTCACCACCACGCCTGAGGAGATCGACCGCTTCGCCGAGGAACTGGAGGGCACCATCCAGTTCCTGCGCGAGCACAGCTAGGTCAGTTCCGCTTAGGCCGGTTTGAGCACGGCGGTGGCTTCGGCGCTGTGGGCACCGTCCCAGGCCCAGCGCCAGGTCCACCCCGCAGCCTCGGCGGCGGCCTGGATCTCGGCGCGATCAGCCGGCATGTCGAAGCTGCTGAGGTGGTTGATCACGTGGTCTTGCTGCTCCGCGCTGAGCGGCTGCCAGCCGGTGCGGATGCGGCGGGTGTAGCGCTTCACGTAGGCGTCGCGCGTTTCGCCGGGTTCGCGGAACACATCGGTCCACACGAAGATCCCGCTGGAGTTGATGCGCTGGCGAGCGGCTGCGAGGAATGCCTCCTTTTGCGGCTGATCCAGGTGGTGGATGGCGAAGGCTGAATGAAGGATGTCCACTGGTGTGTTGGCATCCGTAGCCCTTTCCTCGCCCGTGGCCCAGGCGAGCAAATCCCCTTCCACCCAGTGGGTGGCAAAGGGCACTTCGCCCAGGGCCTGCTGGGCCAGGGGCAGCACCACGCCCGCCAGATCCAGGCCGGTGTAGGAGCCCAGCGGCAGGCTGCGCAGCAGGGGCCCGATCAGGGCCAGATCGCCGCAGCCCAGATCCACCATCACCGGAGCCGGCGCCTCGGCGTCGCGCTCCGCCAGCCAGCCTTCAAGCGCCCGGGATGTGGCAGCGGCCACGGAGCGGTGCTCCATCAGGTCGTGCTCCACGATCGCCCGGTAGGAGGCCCACTGCCGGTTGAAGAACTCCATTGCCACGCTGCTGGTGGAGTCATCCTGCTGAACCACCACTGTTGGCGGTCATCTGGGCTAAACCAACGCCTCAGGAACGGATGGGGCAACGGGTGATGGGCGGCTTGCGGGCTGGGAGTTTGAGGAGTGCTTGCCGTTGCAGCGGCCTGGCCCTGATCGGCACGTTGATGCTGGCGGGGCCGGCCGGTGCCGAGGCTGCATCCCCCAACGGCTGTGCAGCCCCTCGGCCCCTGAGCCAGCTCTCGGGTGCCTGGCAGGCCGAAGCCCTCGCCCACTCGGTGGGTGGAGTGGGCCGCAGCTTGCAAACCCTGGTGCTGCAGGTGAGTGATAACGGCGCCGTGCGCGGCCATCGTGATTGGGAGGTGCTGGATCGTGGTGCCAACGCCGCCCAGGGCAGAAACAGAAAGGGGGAGCCTGTGAGTGCCAACCGCGAGAGCGTGCTGGGCTTGGTGAACCCCAGCAGTTGCCGGCTGCTGTTGGTGGAAGACAACGACATGGGCTCCCTCAGCGGTTGGGTGCGGCTGCGCCAGGGGCAGCCTGTGCTTGAGCTGGAAGCGACCCAGAGCGGCAAGGGAGCTGTGGTGTTCTTTGCCAGCTTCCGCAAGCTCAACCCCACCGCCGGCGGGCGCTGATACGTGGCGACCCACCCATGACCGCCATCGCGTCTGAGCCCGCTGCGGCCCCCATCCTCTTCCTGGTGGTGCTTGGCGGCCGCACGGCCGCCAGTCACATCGAGCTACACGATGTGCGCTTTGTGGCCGGCCACGCGATTGACGACACCCTGCCGGAGCTGCGGCGGCAGTGGTTTGGGATGCGCAAGGGCCTGCACCTCGACAGCTTCATGGCGGTGCGGGCGGTGGATGGCTGGGCGGTAACGCTGCGGCGCGAGCCGCCCGCGCCCCGGAGCGAGCGGCTGTGGTTTGTGAACCTGGGCGCCTACCGCCCCGACTCCCTCGCCGAGCTGCACCACTTCGGTCTGGTGGTGGCCCGATCCCCCCAGGCGGCGAAGGCGGCAGCCAAGCGGCAGTGGCTGGCCGGTGCGCTGCAGCAGCACAAGGACGACCTCTGCGCCGTGGACGACTGCCTGGCGATTGAGCAGCTGGCCCTCGATGGCGAGGGGGCCTGGCATGTGCACCTGGAGCCCCACCCCGAAGGCCTCAGCCAGCCCCAGGTGCCCGACTGGTTCGGCTACCGGCCGATCTGAACCCCGCCAGGGATGATCGAGGCACGGCATACGCAGCAACGGGATTCATGAACATCGATGGCAAGGCCTGGCGCACGATCTGGCTGGAGGAGGGCGGGCGCTCGATCGGGGTGATCGACCAGACCCAGCTGCCCCATCGCTTCACCACGCGCTCGATCGCCAGTTGTGACGAGGCGGCCGAGGTGATCCGCACGATGGTGGTGCGCGGGGCTCCGCTGATCGGTGTGACGGGCGCCTACGGGCTGATGCTGGCCCTGCAGGCCGATCCAAGCGACGCCTCGCTGGCCGCGGCATTCGAGCAGCTCAATGCCACCCGCCCCACGGCGATCAACCTGCGCTGGGCCCTGGAGCGGGTGCGCGATCGGGTGGCACCGCTGCCGCAGGCCGAGCGGGCTGAAGCCGCCAAGGCGGAGGCGGCCGCCATCGCCGATGAAGACGTGGCGATGTGCGAGGCGATCGGCGAGCACGGCCTGAAGATCTTCCAGGAGCTGGCGGCGGCGCGGCCGGCTGAGCGCCAGGGCCAGCCGTTCAACGTGCTCACCCACTGCAATGCCGGCTGGCTGGCCACCGTGGATTGGGGCACGGCCCTGGCGCCGATCTACAAGGCCCACCGGGCTGGAATGAAGGTCCACGTGTGGGTGGATGAGACCCGCCCCCGCAACCAGGGCGCCAGCCTCACCGCCTTCGAGCTGGGCAAGGAGGGCGTGCCCCACACCGTGATTGTGGACAACGCCGGCGGCCATCTGATGCAGCACGGCCAGGTGGATGCGGTGATCGTGGGCACCGACCGCACCACCCGCCGCGGCGACGTGTGCAACAAGATCGGCACCTATCTCAAGGCCCTCGCCGCCCGCGACAACGGCGTGCCCTTCTACGTGGCCCTGCCCGCCTCCACCATCGACTGGACCATCGATGACGGCGTGGCCGAGATCCCAATCGAGGCCCGCAGCGAGGCGGAGGTGACCGCCATCCAGGGCCGGGTGCTCAGCGGCGTTGGGGCCGGTGAGATCGCCAGCGTGCAGCTCAGTCCCGATGGCTCGAAGGGCTTCAACCCCGGCTTCGACGTGACCCCAGCGCGGCTGGTGAGCGCCCTGATCACCGAGCGGGGTGTGGCTGAGGCGAGTGAGGCGGGCCTGAAGGCCCTCTACGCCGGCTAGGCCAGCGGCCTGTCGCCACGGGCTGGGCCGGACTGAACAGGTGGCCCTGGCCCATCTCGCAGCCCATCGCCAGCAGCAGCTCCCGCTGCTCGGGCTGCTCGATGCCTTCGGCCACCACCTTGAGGCCCAGGTCGTGGCAGAGCTCCACCATGCGGCGGGTGAGCTGGGCCTGGCGCCGGTCGGAGGCGATCGGGCGGATGAAGCTCTGGTCGATCTTCACCGCATCCACCGGCAGCTCGGCCAGCCAGCTCATGCTGGAGAAGCCGGTGCCGAAGTCATCGAGGTACACGCGCACCCCGGCATCACGCAGGCGCTGCAGCTCGCGCCGGGCGGTGTGGGGCTGCTCGATCAGCATCGACTCGGTGACCTCCACCACCACATGGCGTGGATCGACGTCCTGCCGGTGGCTCTCGGCGAGGAAGCGCTCGGCGAAGCCGGGCTGGTGCAGCTCCAGGGGACTCACGTTCACCGATACGTAGTGGTCGTGGCGCAGGTGCCTGTGCCCACGGGCCCGTAGCTGCCGCAGATCCTGCAGGGCCTGCTTGATGATCCACTGGCCCAGGGGCACCACCAGGCCGGTGCTCTCGGCCTCCGGGATGAACAGTCCTGGCGCCAGGGTGTGGCCGCCGGGACGGCGGATCCGCACCAGCGCCTCCATGCCCACGGTGCTGCCGTCGGCCAGGTTCACGATCGGCTGCATCTCCAGGAACAGCCCCTCCCCCCCGAGGGCCAGCTCCAGCTGCTCCCGAATCCGGGCCCGGCGTTGCAGGAGCTCATCGAAACCCGGCTCGTAGAGCGCCACACCGCCGCTGCGTCGGGCCTGGAGCATCGCCACACTCGCCTGGCGCAGCAGTTCCTCCAGATGGAGGCTGATGCCGGTGGTGCAGCTGAGGCCGATGCGCGCCGCCGGCGTGAGCTGGCGGCCCTCATAGGGCCAGGGGGCATTGATGGCGTGCTGCAGGCGCAGGGCCAGGTGCACCGCCTCGGCGGTGGAGCCGGCACTGGCGCTGGCCACGATGAAGTCGTCGTGGGAGAGGCGGCCCACCAGATCCTGGGGGCCGATGGCCGCCTGCAGCCGCGCGCTCAGCTGGATCAGCAAGGCATCTCCACAGGCGTGGCCGTAGAGGTCGTTGATCTCCTGGAACCGCTCCAGGTTGCACACCATCACCGCGAGCAGGCCGCCCCGGCCCTGGATGCGGCGCAGCTCCTCGCCGAGGTCTTCCACCAGGCCCCGGCGATTGGGCAGGCCGGTGATGGCACATTCGCGGATCTGGGTGGCCAGGGCCAGTTGCTGCAGCACCTGGGAGCGCCGCTCATCCCCTTCCGGACCGCTGCCGCTGCGCAGGTCCGCCAGGCGGTTGCTCAGCTGGTTGCGCTGCACCTGGGCGCTGATGTCGCGTAGGCAGAGGATTGATGCCGGCACCTGCTCGGCCGGCACGGGCCGCCATTCCAGTTCGAAGGCCCGTGGTGGATCTCCCTCCAGCAGCAGGCGCTCATGGTTGGAGCTGCCGGTTGCCAGCCGCTCCAGCAGGGCCGGCGGCACCGTGCCGGCCAGCACCTCGGCAAGCGACCGCCCCAGCAGCGCCAGGCCTGGCTTCTCCACCAGTTGCTGGAACGCCCGATTGCTCCATACCACCGTGCCATCGCCCTGGCTGATCACCAGGGCATCGCTGATCACCCCCAGTGCAGCCTCCAGTCGACCCAGGCTGAGCCGCAGCTCCGCCAGGGCCCCATGGTGGGGAGGGGAGGGGATCTCGCTCAAGTTGGTACGCCCTCCAGGCAAGTCGCCACGCCCTCCAGGGGGGTGAGGGTGGCGCCGAACCGCCAGCTCTCGCCGTGCCGCTCGGCCACGATGAAGTGCTCGGAGAGCAGTTCCCGGCCGTCGCTGCACACCGTTTTCAGCTGCAGGGGGTGGGCCAGGATCGTGGACTGGCCGGTGAGCCGATAGCGCGAAAAGCCCAGCTGGTGGGCCATGTGGAACGCGCTGGGGAGGATGCGGTTGAGGGTGTGGCCGCGCAGCTGTTCAATCGACCAGCCGTAGGTGCGCTGGAAGGCGCCGTTGATGTTCACGATCAGGCCGTTTTCGTCGGCCAGCACGAAGGGCTGGGTGCCGCTCTGAAGTTCCGTGAGGGTGGGCGTCACGGCCGTTGGGGCGTAGGCAAGCCCTCAGCTTGGCGGTGGTCTTGTGGGTTGTCATCGGATTCGTGGCGGGCAAAATGCTGCAATTCAGCGCTTCACAATTTCTTTCGAATTGATCGTCGTGCTTTGGGCCCGCTTCGGCGAAGTTCTTCGGATTTGCTGGCGATTGTGGGTTGATTTCGCGCTTTGTGATCAATCGGTAGCAGGGATTACTGCGGCTCATTAGCTTGCGCCCAGCGCTTGTTTGCTGATCTGGTGGTTGCCGGATATTCCCCCGCGAATCTCCCGGAGGCGCCGCTCGATCTTGAGGGCTGCGATCCTCCCGACCTGGCCCGGCCCGATGCCGTGCAGGCCGGTGTTCATGTGGTGCTGCTCGAGCCCCGCAGCCTGCGGGTGCTGGCGCTATCGGCTGGCTGCCGCCATCTTGCTGGTGGATCCCTGGCGGGCTGCTTCGCCAAGCCCCTGGGTGGGCTCTGGAGCGAGGCCAGCACGGAAGCCTTGCGCCACGCCCTGGGCAGCCGCCCGGGCCATCCCCTTGGCCTGGCGCTCACCAGCCGCCTGGGGGAGTCGTTCTGGGTGAGCCGGTTCAGCAGTGAGGGCCGGATTGGGTTGCAGCTCGAGCCTCTGCCTGATCCCACGGTTGCCGTGGCGGCTCCCGTGGACTGGGATCCGGCGCTGAAAGCCCTCATGGCCGGTGTGGGCAGCCTCAGTGGCCCCTCGGCCGGTGGTAGCGATGGCCTGGAGGCCTTCTCCCAGCGCATGGCCGATCTGATGCGGGAGGTGATCGGCTTCCAGCGGGTGATGGTGTATCGCTTCGATCCCGACTGGAACGGCACGGTGATCGCCGAGTCGCGGGGGGGCGGGGTGGCCAGCTCCTATCGGGGGCTCACCTTCCCCGCCTCCGACATTCCGCCCCAGGCCCGCCAACTGTTTCAGCTCACCGCCGTGCGGCCCACCATCGATGTGGAGGCCGAGCCGGAGCCCCTGCTGTATGCCGAGGGTGAGCCCCGGGGCGCCGATCTGGCGGCCTGCGCTTACCGGGCCGTGGCGGAGGCCCACCGCAGCTACCTGCGCAACATGGGTGTGCGCGCGAGCCTCACCCTGGCGCTCTCCGTGAATGGCCGCCTCTGGGGATTGGTGGCCTGCCATCACCTCAGCGAACCCCGCCAGGTGGATCCCCTGAAGCTGGCGCTCTTCCGCAGCCTCAGCGAGATCTTCTCCCTGGCCCTCGCCCGGGTGGTGGAACGGGACGAACACGAGATCCTGGAGCGGGCCACCCATGTGGGCCAGTGGTTCCAGCAGCGGATCACGGTGAGTCGGCGGCCTGATTTCCAGACCGATGTGATCCAGCGGCTCAAGGGCCGCCTGCGGCCCCTGCTCGGCTGCGACAGCGTGGCCTACCGCGACGGCGATCGGCTCTATCGCTCGCCGGGGGCACCCAGCGAGGCTGCGATCGAGGCCATCGCCAACTTCTATGGCCGTTGGAGCCGCGAGCACGGCCGTGCCGCGCTCGTCACCAGCGAGCTGCAGGGCTATGGCCTGGATCTGGCGCCGGCCGATGCGCGCAAGGCGGCGGGCGTGGTGGCGGTGGGGGGAACGGCCACAGCCCCGTTGCTGCTGCTGTTCCGCCGGCCCTCCCCCCAGCCCAGCACCTGGGCCGGTGATCCCGACCATCGGGTGCAACGGGTGCCGGGCTCGGAGCGGCTCGATCCGCGCAGTTCCTTCGAGCTGTTTTTGCGGGAGCACCGGGGCGACAGCGACCCCTGGCCCTCGGTGGCTCCCCGGGTGGCGCTGGAGTTGCGCGATGCGCTCAAGCAGGCCCACTGGATCCTGCGCAGCCGCCTGGATGCCCTCGAGCTGGAGCGCTCCCATCTCCAGGCCCTGCTGGCCCATGAGGAGATGCTCCATGCCGCTCTGCACGACCCGCTCACCGGGCTCGCCAATCGGCGCCATCTCTACGAGCGCCTCCGCGACGGCGGCCATGGGAGCGCCGGCCAACGCCAGCCCCTCGCCTTGCTGCACCTCGATCTCGATGGCTTCAAGGCCGTCAACGACAGCCTTGGTCATGAGGTGGGCGATCAGCTGCTGGTGCAGGTGGCCGAGATCCTGCGCGACACCGTGCGCGAGCACGATCTCGCCGTGCGCCTCGGTGGCGATGAATTTGTGGTGCTCACCGACCTGGCCCACGACCGCGCCGCCCTGGAGGGCCTGGCGCGGCGGATCATCGCCCGGGTGTCGCGTCCCCACCTGATTCAGGAGCAGGTGTGCCGCCTCGGCGTGAGCATCGGCATCGCCCTCGGCAGTGCCCAGGATCCCCGCGCCTCCAACCTGCTGCGCCAGTCGGATGTGGCCCTCTACGAGAGCAAGCGCCGCGGCAAGGGCTGTTTCACCGTGTACACCCAGGAGCTCGATGCCGCCATCCGGGAGGAGCAGCGGCTGGCCGATGAGCTGGCGGTGGCGCTGCAGCGCGGTGAGCTGGCGGTGCATTACCAGCCCCAGTTCCTGGTGGAGAGCGGGGCCCTGGTGGGGGTGGAGGCCCTGCTGCGCTGGAACCATCCCCGGCTCGGGATCCTCGAGCCCAGCAGCTTCCTCCCCATTGCCCAGAAGGCTGGTCTGCTGGGCGAGGTGGATGCCCATGCCCTGCAGCTGATCGACCGCACCTACCAGCGCTGGCTGGCCGAGGGCATCGTTGTGCAGAAACTCTCGATCAACGTGTCGGCCGAGCAGCTCTGCAGCGCCGGCTTTGCCGAGCAGGTGAAGGCCCTTGGCATTCCCCCCGAGGTGCTCAGCCTGGAACTGCTCGAGTCGATCTACCTCGATCAGCCCAGCCCCTCGGTGCTGGCGGCCCTGCAGGAGCTCAAGCAGCTCGGCGTCCGCATCGAGCTCGATGACTTCGGCAGCGGCCATACCTCGGTGCTGAGCCTGATGGCGGTGCAGCCCGATGGCCTCAAGGTGGACAAGGGCCTGGTGATCCCGGCCCTGAGCTGCGTGGAGACCACCCGGCTGCTGCGGTTGGTGGTGGGCATGGGCCATGCCCTCGAGATCGACGTAACGGCGGAGGGGGTGGAATCGCCCGAGCACGTGGCGCTGGTGAAGCGGCTGCGCTGCCGCCGCATGCAGGGCTACGGCCTGGCCCGGCCGATGCAGCCCGAGGCCTTCGCCCAGTTGATGCGAGCCTCCTAGCGTCGACGGCCCTGCCCATCGGCGCCGTGCCCACTGCCGTGCCCACCGACCAAGACCTGCGGGAGCAGATGGTGGCGGTGGCGCGCCGCATGAATGCCTCCGGCATCAACCAGGGCACCTCCGGCAACCTCTCGGCCCGGGTACCCGGTGGCTTTCTGATCACCCCCACCTCCCTCCCTTACGAGCGGATGGAGCCGGCCGATCTGGTGGCGCTCGATTTCGAGGGCCAGCCCCTGGCCACTGCCCCAGCCGATCAGCGGCGGCCGTCGTCGGAGTGGCGGCTCCATGCCGATGTGCTGCGCCAGCGCCCGGAGGTGGAGGCGGTGGTGCATTGCCATTCCACCCGCGCCACAGCCCTGGCCTGCCACAGCCGAGGCATCCCCAGCTTTCACTACATGGCGGCGGTGGCTGGCGGCCCCGACATCCGCTGCGCCCCCTACGCCCTCTTCGGCACCCCGGAGCTCTCCCGCTTGGCGGTGGAGGCCCTGGAGGGGCGGCTGGCCTGCCTGCTCGCGCACCACGGCCAGGTGGCCCTCGGCCGCAGCCTCGAGCAGGCCCTGCGCATCGCCATCGAGGTGGAAACCCTGGCGGCGATGTATCTGGAGGCCAGCCGGCTGGGCGAGCCGCCGCTGCTGGGCGATGCCGAGATGGGGCGGGTGCTGGAGCAGATGCGCACCCTGCTCTACGGGGGCTGACTAAGGCGGCTGAGTGTCCGGGTGGCTGCGGCCCAGCCACAGGCCCAGGCTCACCCACAGCACCACCAGCCCCAGGCAGAAGCCGGTCCAGGTGCTCAGCCCCCAGCCGTTGATGGCCAGCGGGGCGATCACCGTGATGATTCCGCCGGCGATGAAGGGCTGCAGTAGCAGCTGCTTGATCGAGAAGGGGGTGAGCGCATCGCCCTGGTCGCCCGGATCCACCATGTTCAGCAGCAGCAGGCCGCTGGCGGCCACGCCCGTGGCCTGGCCGAATTCCACCAGCCCCCGCTCAAACCAGTTGGGCGGCAGGATTCGGGGCGCCAGCAGCAGCACCACGGCCACATTCCAGAGCAGGCCGGCCACCGCCAGCACGGTGAGCGGCAGCCACTGCTGGCCCAACAGCGCGAGATCGAGGCAGGCGGTGGCGGCCGTGATCAGCAGGTCGGCCGCCAGGGTGCCCACGCGGCTTTGCACGGCGGGGGCCACCCACTGGGTGCCGTTGGTTTTCTCCAGCGCGAGGCGCACCAGCAGGGAGCCCAGCAGGGCCAGCGGGAACACCGGCAGTCCGTCGATCACCAGGGCGAATCCGCCCCCCAGCCGCGCCGCCAGCAGCTGCAGGGCGCTGAGCATCAGCACCCCCAGCAGCACCGCCATGCCGGTGAGGGCCAGGTTGGGCAGCCACACCTGTAGCCCCTGCCCTAGCCGGGCCAGCATTGGTTCCTGCTCCTGCTCCGGGGTGTCTGGAGCGGCGAGATCGGTGGGGGCATCGGCGGTGGCGCTGGCCTCCTGGGCGATTGGCAGGGTGCTGGCCAGCAGCCAGCGGCGGCTGCGGCCCAGCACCACCACCAGGCCCCCCACCAGCGTGGCGGTGAGCAGCCCCACCGTGGCCATGGCCAGCCCCAGGGATTCGCCGCTCTCCAGCCCCAGCCGGGCATAGGTGGGCCCCATCGCCGCTGCCGAGCCATGGCCGCCCTCGTAGGCCACCTCAATCAGGGCAGCCATCACCGGCGGTGCCCCCACCAGGGGCCCCAGCACCAGCAGCACCGCCAGCCCGCCCACCATGAACTGGCCGAAGGCCAGGGTGAGGGCCAGCAGCAGCTGGGAGGCCACGGGCCGCCAGAGCACCCCGATCTGGGGCAGGGGCTTGCCCAGCAGCAGGGAGCCGAACACCAGGGTGAGCAGCACCAGGGGCAGCTCACTCCAGAAGTCGATCACCCCCTGGGGCAGCAGCGGCAGCGGCCCGGTGGGGGCGATCAGGAGCCCCAGGGCCCCGGCCAGCAGGGCCTCCGGCACGCCCCAGCGGGTCATGCCCACCGCCTTGCCGGCCACCGTGCCGATCAGCAGCAGCACCGTGAGCACCGCCAGGCCCAGAAGGATGCTCACAGGCCGAAATGGCGGCGGAAAAAGGCTTCGGTGCGCTCCAGCACGGCGATCTGCACGGTGCTGGAGCGGAAGCCGTGCCCCTCGCCCTCGAAGCGGTGCACCTCCACCGGAATGCCGTTGGCCTCCAGGGCTGCGGCCATCGCATCGGTTTGATCCGGCGGCACCACCAGGTCGTCGAGGCCTTGGAAAAAAATCACCGGGCAGTGGATACGGCCGGCATGCTGCAGGGGTGAGCGGGCTTCGTAGGTGGCCTTTGCTACGGGCCAGGGGCCGATCA
>JBBASQ010000002.1:0-37078 GCA_040399185.1 Prochlorococcaceae cyanobacterium | reverse complement strand
TGCAGGGGTGAGCGGGCTTCGTAGGTGGCCTTTGCTACGGGCCAGGGGCCGATCAACCCGTCGAGGTAGCGGGCTTCGAAGCGGTGATCATGGGCGGCGAGGGCCGCCGGATCGGTCACCGGGTAGCGGCAGGCCGCCGCCCGGAACTGCTCGCTGAAGCAGAGGGCCGCCAGGGCGGTGAAGCCACCGGCGCTTCCGCCCTCAATGGCGATGCGCTCGGCACTGGCCTTGCCGGCCGCCACCAGGGCCTGGGCAGCAGCCGCGCAGTCGGCCACGTCCACCACCCCCCACTGGCCATCCAGCCGCTCGCGGTAGGCGCGGCCGAAGCCGGTGGAGCCGCCGTAGTTCACGTCCACCACCCCCCAGCCGCGGGTGGTCCAGAACTGGATGCTCAGGCTCAGGCCGCGGCGGGCCATGCTCGTGGGCCCGCTGTGGCCCTTCACCAGCAGGGGGGCTTGGGGATGGGCGCCACCGGCCGGCGGATAGAACCAGGCGTGGGTGGGCTGGTCGCCGTGGCCGGCGAACCACAGGGCCTCGGGCACGCTGATGGCCTCTGGGGCCAGCGGACAGGCCGCCACCGGTTTGTGCCGCCAGCTGCCGTTCGCCAGATCCAGGCTGAGCAGGCCCTGGGGTGTGCTGGGGTTGCTGGCCACCGCCACCAGGCGGCCGTTTTCGGCGCTGAGGCCGGCCAAGTCATCGAAGGGAAGATTCAGCGGCTGCCAGGCACTGGTGGGTTCGGTCGGATCCGGGGCCTCCAGCAGCACCCGTCCCAGCTCCCAGGCGCCGTCACGGCAGGCCGCCGCCAGCAGCTGCTGGCCGTCCCAGGCGCTGGTGCGCATCCCATACACCCACTGGGGCATGGCGAACTCGGCCCCCATCGGCAGCAGCGTGCGCCAGCTGCCGCTGCTGGTGTTGAGCAGCTGCAGGTTCCAGAAACCGGTGGCATCGCTGGCCGCCACCAGTTGGTCGGGGCCGATCCAGAGCGGCTGGAACACCGAGATCCCCTGGCCTGCGCTCGGCCGGGAGCCCGCCACCATCTCCGGGGTGTCGAGCAGGCCGTCGGGCCGGATCGCCGCCAGCCAGAGGCTGCTGCGCTCCCAGGGCATGCAGGGCTGCTCCCACTCCACCCAGGCCAGCTGCGCCCCGTCCGGGCCGAGCACGGCATAGCCGCAGAAGTCGGCGGGCTGGTGCAGCAGCTGGGGTTCGCCGCCCGCCAGGGGCACGGCCACCAGGTGGTCGCGGCCCCCCTGCTCCATCACGCCGATCCAGCGCTGCCGGTGGGTGTCGATCAGGCCATCGGCGAAGGCCCGCTCGCTGGCCGGTTCGGTGAGACGCCGGGGGTCGCCCGCGGGGGCGCCGGTGTTGGGATCAAGGCTCAGGTGCCACAGGCAGCGGTCGCCGTCGTGCACCCACACCAGATCGCCGCCGGCGACGGCGGTCGGCCCGCCCCCGTATTCGTGCACCCGGCAGCGCAGGTTCCACTCGCCCGGGGTGAGCTCGATGGCGGCCTCGGGCTGATCGGGCGGTGCCACCAGCAGGGTGGTGCGACCGCGCTCATGGGGGCGCTGCTCCAGCCAGAACAGCCGGCCACCCTCCAGCAGCGGTTCCTTGACGCTGGGCGTGCGGCCCACCACCGCTTCGGCCGATAGCGGTAACCCGCCCTGGGCCGGCCGGGGATCCGCCGGGATTTGCTGATCCGCCACGCCGTCTTGCTCCCGGGCGCCAGCCCTACACTTTTTCCAACGTTTCTAGGTGAGCCCTTGGCGCGCAGCTTCGCCCAGATGGCCCGCACGGCAGAGCAGGCCAGCCGTGGGGTGCAGGTGCCCAAGGTGGCGATGGACAACCCCCCGTTCCCCATTCACCAGCTGGGGGATCAGGTGCTGCGCAAGCCCGCCAAGCGCATCAGCAAGGTGGATGAGTCGGTGCGGGAGCTGGCCCGCGACATGCTCCGCACCATGTATTCCGCCAAGGGCATTGGCCTGGCCGCTCCCCAGGTGGGGGTGCACAAGCAGCTGCTGGTGATCGACCTGGAGCCCGACAACGAGGCCGCTCCTCCGATGGTGCTGATCAACCCCGAAATCTCCAGCTTCGGGGCCGCCATCGACACCTACGAGGAGGGCTGCCTCAGCATCCCGGGCGTGTATCTCGACGTGGTGCGCCCTTCGGTGGTGGAGGTGAGCTTCCGCGATGAACTCGGCCGTCCCCAGAAGATCCAGGCCGACGGCCTGCTGGCCCGTTGCATCCAGCACGAGATGGACCACCTCAACGGGGTGCTGTTCGTGGATCGGGTCACCGATGAACTCAGCCTGAACGAGGAGCTCAAGGACAAGGGCTTCGATCGGGCTGCCGTGCAGTCGATTCGCTGAGGCTTTTCCAGACATGCCGATGAAACCCCTGGCCGGGCTGTTCCTGGCCCTGGCCTGTGTGCTGGGCATTGCGGCCACCGGCTCGGTGTTCGAGCTGGCCTACGGCGATCCCGACCTGGGCCTCACCACCACCCGCCTGATCCTGGGGGCCAGTCTCCCCGGCACCGTGGTGGCCTTGCTGGTGGCGATCCGGATCAACAAACCGGCCTGAGCCCCACTGGTTTGCCCCGGATGGGGTGCATACGATTTCTCCACCCTTGCTTCGAGCCCCTGTGTCGCGCCTGAACGGTTTGCGCCAGCGCCGCTGCCTTGCCCTCCTGGCAGGCGCCGCCCTGGCTGCTCCCCTGGCCCCCATGGGTGCCAGAGCCGCCAGCACGGCCCTGTTCCAGGCCCTGCCGCTGGAGCAGACCCGCTTCGTGCTGGTGGCTGCGCCGATCGGCGATGGCAGCAAGGCCCAGCTCAACATCTACGAGCAGGTGCGCAACACCCGCCCCTGTTTCGCGGTGGCGGGGCAGAGTCCGGCTGCGGTGGATCCGCTGCTGGCCAGCTTCGATTTCACCGGCATCTGCAGCCGATACATCGATGCCAACGGCTACTCGGTGCGTGTGGGTGATGCCGACCTGGCCACCAGCTACCGCCTCTCGGTGAGGCGCACCAACGACGACACCCTGCTGGTGGCGATGCCCACCAAGGCGGGCGCTGGCCCGGAGATGGTGGTGGCCCGCACCATGGGCGTGGGTGGTGGCTTCCTGCAGCTGGTGTTTGAGCCGGGCTGGGAGCTCAAGCGCCGCGCGTTCGGCGGTCGCGCCCTCGGCCACGTCTACGTGTATCGCGCGGCCTGGCCTGAGGCCACCGCTGAGGTCGTGCCCACGCCCAACGCAGAGGTGAGTGCAAGCGCGGTGACGCCCCCTCCCGCAGCCCGCTGAGGGGGGTGGCTGAAGCGATTGCTACATTGGATAGCTCTGTGAGCTCACCCGCTCGTTCATGACCCAGGTCACCGTCGGCGAAAACGAAGGCATTGAATCGGCGCTGCGCCGCTTCAAGCGTCAGGTGTCCAAGGCGGGCATCTTCGCCGATCTGAAGCGCCTGCGTCACCACGAGACCCCCACCGAGAAGTACAAGCGCAAGGCCCAGCAGCGCCGCCGCCGCCGCTGATCGCGACGGCCTTCTGTCTTCCGGTTTCAGCCCCCGCCCGGGCAGGGATCTGAGCCCTCAGCTGCCTGGTCGAACGACCGGTAGCTGAGGGCTTCGGCTATGGATTCAGGCCCCACCCGGTGGCGGCCATCCAGGTCGGCGATGGTGAGTGCCACCCGCAGCAGGCGTTCGGCGCCGCGGGCGCTGAGTTGCCGCTGGTTCACCGCTCCTTCCCAGAGTTGAAGCGCACTGGCTTCCAGTTGCAGCACCTGGCGCAGGGTCTGCGCGGCCAGGGCTGCGTTGGTGCAGCCTCCCGGATTTCTTCGGGCCATCCGCCTGCGGGCATGGTTTACTCGCACGGCCACCTGGGCGCTGGTTTCAGGGCTGCCCTCGCCGGCGGCCGAGCCCCCGCGGTAGAGGGCCCCCAGCTCTGGTCCCGTGACGCGCCGCATCACCACCTGGAGATCGATCCGGTCGAGGAGGGGGCCCGACAGCCTTCCCCAGTAGCGCCGGCGCAGACCCTCGCCGCAGCGGCAGGTGGCCTCGGGTGCTCCAAACCAGCCGCAGGGGCAGGGGTTGGTGGCTGCCACCAGGGTGGTGCGGCAGGGAAACCGGCTGCGGTGGCGGGCCCGGCTGATCCACACGCTGCCCTCCTCGAGGGGCTGGCGCAGTTGGTCGAGCACGGCCCGCCGGAACTCCGCCAGCTCATCGAGAAACAACACGCCCTGATGGGCCAGGGCCAGTTCGCCCGGTCGGGGCACCGGCCCGCCCCCCATCAGGGCGGCTGCGGTGCAGCTGTGGTGGGGGCTGCGGAAGGGCCGTTGCCGCACCAGCGCCCCACTTCCATGCAGCAACCCCGCCACCGACTGGATCGCCGTAACCTCAAGTGATTCCTGGCCCGTGAGCGGCGGCAGCAGGCCCTGCAGCCGCCGGGCCAGCATGGTTTTGCCGCTCCCCGGTGGGCCCACCAGCAACAGGTGATGGCCCCCGGCCGCGGCGATCTCCAGGGCCCGGCGGCCGTGGGGCTGGCCCCGCACCTCGGCCAGATCGGGTGACCCCGCGCCCTGGGGATGGGCGGCGGGGCCTGGGGGCCGGGCCGGAGCAGCCATCTCCCCCCGCAGGAGCGCGACGGCCTCCGTGAGATGGGCCACCGGCCAGATCGCCAGGCCCTCCACCAGGGCGGCCTCGGCGCCGTTGGCTGCGGGCACCAGCAGGGCCCGAGCCCCGGCGGTGCGGGCGGCCAGGGCCACCGGCAGCACCCCGCGCACCGGCCGGAGCTGGCCATCGAGGCCCAGTTCCCCCAGGCTCCACACCTGCTCCAGGCCCTCCGCCGCCAGCTGGCCGCTGGCCAGCAGCAGCCCCAGGGCAATCGGCAGATCAAAGCTCGGCCCCTCCTTGCGCAGATGGCCCGGCGCCAGGTTCACCACCACCCGGGTGAGCGGCACCTTCAGCCCCGCATGGCGCAGGGCGGAGCGCACCCGTTCGCGGGCCTCCTGCACCGCCGCATCGGCCAGCCCCACCACGGCCAGTGCTGGCAATCCCGGCGCGATCGCCACCTCCACGGTGATCGCCTCCGCCTCCAGCCCCACCAGGGCTCCACTGCTGCACCGTGCCAACATCACGCCCAGGGCTCACTGCCTCAGCAGTTCCACCACCCGGCTCGGGGTGCCATGGCCAACGACACGATCTTCGGCAAGATCCTGCGGGGAGAGATCCCCTGCGACCAGGTGTATTCCGATGAGCGCTGCATCGCCTTTCGCGATGTGGCCCCCCAGGCTCCGGTGCACGTGCTCGTGATCCCAAGGGAGCCCGTGGTGAACCTGGCCGAGGCCGACGACAGCCACGCCGAGCTGCTCGGCCATCTGTTGCTCGTGGCGGCCAAGGTGGCGCGCCAGGAGGGGCTGGAGGGCTTTCGCACCGTGATCAATTCCGGCGCCGAGGCCGGCCAGACGGTGTTCCACCTCCATGTGCACGTGATCGGGGGGCGCCCCCTGGCCTGGCCGCCGGGCTAGCCGCATCACCCCAGGCAGGTGGGGGTGGCGGCGACAATGCCCATATCCGCCCCGGCCCATGAATCCGCTCAAGGCCCTACGCAGCCAGCTGGGCAAGCTGCAGCGCCTGGCCCAGCCCTACTTCCTCCCGGTGGAGGACACCCACGCCTGGCAGTTCCTGCTGTTGGTGGTGGCGATGCTGGCCGTGGTGGTGGGTACCACCCTGCTGCTGCTCACCGGGGCCGTGGAGCTCTCCGGCGCCCTGGTGCCCGAGCTGCGCAGCCGGTTCCTGCCGGGGGTGCCGGAGCAGGTGGCCGCCATCTGGAAGAGTCCGGCCGGCGTGGTGGTGATGGTGTTCACCGCGGCGGGCCTGGCCTGCTTCGGGGCGCTGCGGGGCAAGTTGCGCCAGGGCCGTTGGCTGCCCTGGCTGCTGCTGGGGGTGATCGTGCTGCTGATCCTGGTGATCAACGGCATCAATGTGGGCATCAGCTACATCGCCCGCAACGTTGACAACACCCTGGTGGCCTACAAGGCCGACGACTTCTGGCAGACGGTGGCGATCTACGCCTTCTGCCTGGTGCTGGCCCTGCCGATCCGTGCCCTCCAGAGCTACCTGATTCCCAAGCTCGGCCTGCTGTGGCGGGAGTGGCTCAGTGGCCGTCTGCTCAGTCGCTATCTCACCAACCGGGCTTATTACGTACTCAATCCCAACGACGAAACGGCCGAGGAGATCGATAACCCGGATCAACGGATCTCCCAGGACGCTGCCAGTTTTACTACCACCAGCCTGAGCGTGACGGTGGAGATCTTCTCCGCCCTGCTCACCTTCTTCAGCTTCATCATTGTGCTCTGGAGCATCAGCTCCAAGCTGGCGATCTGGTTGCTGGCCTATTCGGTGCTGGGCACGGCGCTGATTGTGTTCGCCAGCCGCCGCCTGGTAGCCCTGAACTACCAGCAGCTCAAGCTCGAGGCCGATTTCCGTTACGGCCTGGTGCATATCCGCGACAACGCGGAGTCGATTGCCTTCTACCGCGGCGAAGGCCAGGAATTCGCCGAGGCCGATCGCCGGCTGGGCGGTGCAATCCGCAACTTCAATCGCCTGATCATCTGGCAGGCGCTGATCAGTGTGATCCAGCGCTCCTACGACTATTTCTCCCGCTTCCTGCCCTGGCTGGTGATCGCACCGATCTACTTCGCCAAGGAAGTGGATTTCGGGGTGTTCGGTCAGGCCAGCATCGCCTTCTCCCAGGTGCTGTTCTCGGTGAGCTACATCGTGAACAACATCGATCAGCTGGCGGCCTTCTCCGCGTCGATCAGCCGTCTGGAGGGATTCCAGGGCAAGGTGGAATCAATCAGTGCCGAAATGGCGCTGCTGGAGCGGGCGGAAGAACCCACCCAGGGCGACGAGCGGCACGGTTCGATCCTGGTGAGCCATGTGGATCTGCTGCCGCCCCGCAGCAGCCGGGTGCTGGTGCGCGACCTCAGCGTGGAGGTGACCGCCAACCAGCGGCTGCTGGTGGTGGGCCCGAGCGGCTGCGGCAAAACCTCCTTCCTGCGCACGGTGAGCGGCCTCTGGCCTCCAGCCGCCGGCGTGGTGGAGCGCCCACCGGAGGGCGACCTGCTGTTCATCCCCCAGAAGCCCTACATGCTGCTGGGCAGCCTGCGGGAGCAGCTCTGTTACCCCCAGGATCCGAGCCGCTTCAGCGATGAGCAGTTGCGCCACGTGCTCGAGCAGGTGCGCCTGCCGGAGCTGGTGCAGCGCTACCCAGACCTCGACATCAAGCAGGACTGGCCCCGGCTGCTGTCCCTCGGCGAGCAGCAGCGCCTGGCCTTTGCCCGCCTGCTGCTGAGTTCCCCCTGTTTCGTGGTGCTCGATGAAGCCACCAGTGCCCTGGATGTCACCACCGAGCGCCATCTCTACAGCCTGCTCACGGAGCGGGAGATGGCCTTCGTGAGCGTGGGTCACCGCCCCACCCTCACCGAGTTCCACGACACCGTGCTCGAGCTCGACGGCACCGGAAACTGGCGCCTCTTCCCCGCCGCGGGCTATGACGTTGGCCGCCATGCCTGAGCCGATGGAAACCCCCACGACCAGCGCCACCCCTCCGGAGCGCAGCGCCACCACCAACGACGTGCCGGCCTTTGGCTGGAGTGCCTATGCCGAGCGCGTGAATGGCCGCTTCGCGATGGTGGGCTTCTCGGCTGTGCTGATCATCGAGGCCCTCACGGGCGACACCTTCCTGCACTGGGCTGGCCTGGTGCCCTGAGCCTCAGGGCAGCTGGATCAGATCCACCTGCCAGAGCCCGTTGCGGCTCACCTGCACCGCCAGCTCGCGGCCATCGGCCCGCAGGCTCACCTGCCGGGGCACCCCCGCCGGCACCATCGGGATCAGCTGCACGCTCGCCAGGGAGCGCCGGTAGAGCACCAGCTCGGTGCGGCCCTCCAGCTGCCGCACCACCGCCAGCCGCTCGCCCGCATCGTCGACGGCCACGCTCAGGGGCTGGGCATCGGCCCGGTTGAGGTTGGGCAGGGGCACCGGTAGCTGGCGCTCGAGATCCAGCAGCTGCACCTGTTCCCTGCCGCCCCGGCCGGTGATCAGCGCCAGCCAGCGATCGGCCAGGGCCGGTTCGCGGCTGGCGCCCTGCTGGTCCAGCTGGCGGTTGAGCCCCGCCAGCGGCACTGGCATGCCGGCGGTGCAGCCGCCCAGCAGCAGCGCAGCGCTGGTGCAGGTGGCCAGGGCATGGCGGCAACTCATGGCTGCGGCGGCTGCGCTTCCAGCCCGCCACCCCTCACCACCTGGCCGGCGGGCCGGTCGGGCTCGAGCATCCCGCCCAGATCAAACAGCTCCACCCGCCGCTGGCCCGCCTGCATTTGCTCCAGGGCCAGGCGCTGGGCATCCGGGCTGAGGCTGAGCCGCACGGCGGTGCGGTCGCCCGGCAGCGGGATGCGGTGCAGCTGGCCGTTGGCCCGGTCTTCGATCACCGGAACCCGTTGGGAGCCCTGCTGGATCAGGGCCGCCACGTAGCGGCCGTTCCAGCTGAGGGCCGGTGAACTGTGGGGTTCATGGCCGCGGATGTGGCGTAGCGGCACCATCTGGCCATCGGGCTGGCGTTGCAGCAGCAGGCTGAGCCGCCCGTTGCGCTCGATCACGCTGGCCAGCCACTGGCCATTGCCACTGAGTGCCGGCTCCTGGCGGTTGCTGGCATCGAGAAATCCGGCCCCACCGGCACTGCGTCGGCCGAACCAGCCCCGCCCCGCGCTGCACCCGCCGGCCAGCAGGGCCATTGCCAGGGTTGCTACCAGCAGCCGTGGGATCAGGAGGTCTGGCTTGGGGCGGCTCAGCAGGATCGCAAGCTTCAGTCGTCGAAACGGGAGCTGTTATCGCGGGGACGCGGCTCGGAGGGCGTCCCCATGGGGGTGAAGTTGGCGTCGCTCACTTCTGCTGCAGGACGGCTGCCGCGGATCGGTGAACCCTGGGGAACGCCGGCAGGAGCTGGTGAGGAAGCCGCCGAACCCGCTCCCCCGGCCCCGGCCCCGGGCACGGGTCCGCGGCGGCTGGAGCGCGGCATCGCCTCGGCCCCGGGGGTGGGGCGGCTGCCGCGGCGTGGCTCGCTACCGCCATCCCGCTCGCGGCGACGGGCGCCGAACTCAGGGGCGTTGCCGCGGGGGGAGCTGGGGGTGTAGCGGCGTGCTGCAGCGTCATCCCGCTCCCGACCGGCGGGGAAGCGATCGCTGGCTTCGCGATCTCCACCGGGGGAGGGGCGATCCCATTCGTCGGACTCACCCCGGCGGCTGGCTGCCCGCTCGGGAATGGCGGCACGGCTGGCGGCGCGGCGGGGCCGGTAGAAGTCGTCGGCTTCCTCTTCCTCGGCCCGGGAGCGGATGCGGCGGCGGATCGGCTGGGGCTCGTCGAGACGCTCGCGCTCTTCGGCCCAGGCGCCACCTCCCATCCGGGGGCGGTAGGGGGCCGGCGGCTCGTCGTCGTCGTCGAAGAAGGAGGAGCGCCGTGCCTGTTCGGTGGTCACGCCCCGGAGCCGCACGCTCTCGTAGGCAAAGAACACCGTGGTGCCCGCCAGCAGGAACTGGCCGAACTGCAGGATCGGATCGAGGCGCCAACCCTGGAAAAAGAGAATGCCGCCGCAGAGCAGGCCCACGGCGGCGAAGAAGACGTCGTAATCCCTGGCGAGCGCAGGCTTGAAGCTGCGCATGAAGTAGAGCAGCGCCCCACCGACGGCCAGCACGATGCCAACGATGCTGGCCCAGTTAAGGCTGGCGTTAACCATCGAGGCTCACCCGGGCGTTCACCCGTCAGGGTCGTTCAGGCCACTCTAGGCAGTGCCGTCAGCCCGGCTGGGAGCGGAGCAAAGGCCCCGGTGCCATCAGCCCGGCACCATCAGAGTTTGCGGTCGACCCGGTCGTTCTGGCTGATCAGGATCAGGGCAATGGTGATCGGCACCACCACGATCACTGCACCCCACACGAGGCTGCTCAGAAAGTTGGCGAGGGAAGGGGTCATGCGCGCGCGTCCCGATGCTCAGGCGGTGGGGGGATCCTAGGCAGCGACGGTCGCTGCCTACGCTGAGCCCAACGTTGCTTAGAGCTTTGTGACGGGGCTGTTCACCGGTGGACCGCTGGCCATCGCCCACCTGGTGCTTGGCCTGTTGCTCGGAGCCTGGACGCTGCTGTTCCTGTTCCGCATCGTGCTCACCTGGTATCCCCAGGTGGATCTCAACAGTGGGGCCATGCGCCTGATCGGCTGGCCCACCGAGCCCCTGCTCGCTCCCACCCGCCGGCTGATCCAACCGATCGGCGGCGTGGACGTGACTCCAGTGGTGTGGGTGGGGCTGATCAGCCTGGTGCGCGAGCTGCTGGTTGGTCAGCAGGGCCTGGTGACCCAGCTGATGCTGGCCCAGCCGCCAGTGGCCTGAGGCTTACTTCCCCGGGGGCGGGAGCATTTCCTGCTCCACGAACTTGGTGTGCACTTCGCCGGCCTGGAACTCGGGGCGATCGAGCAGCTGTAGGTGGAAATCGATGGTGGTGGGAATGCCGGTCACGGCGCATTCCGACAGGGCCCGCCGCAGCCGCCGCAGGGCGTGGTCGCGGTCGCGCCCCCACACGATCAGTTTCCCGATCAGCGAGTCGTAGAAGGGGGGGATTTCGTAGCCCGTGTAGACGTGGCTGTCGAAGCGCACGCCCGGACCGCCGGGAGGTAACCAGCCGGTGATCTTGCCGGGGGCCGGCCGGAAGTTCTGGCGGGGGTCTTCGGCGTTGATGCGCACCTCGATGGCATGGCCGGTGAGCTGGATGTCCTCCTGGCGGAAGGAGATCGGCTCGCCGCCGGCAATCCGCAGCTGCTCGGCGATCAGATCCACCCCGGTCACCATTTCGGTGACCGGATGCTCCACCTGGATCCGGGTGTTCATCTCCATGAAATAGAAGTTGCCGGTGCGGTCCACCAGGAACTCCACGGTGCCGGCGCCCTCATAGCCAATGGTGCGGGCGGCGGCCACGGCTGCCTCTCCCATCTGCCGGCGGATGTCGGCGTCGATGGCGACGCTCGGGGCCTCTTCCAGCAATTTCTGGTGGCGGCGCTGGATCGAGCAGTCACGCTCACCCACATGCACCACGTTGCCGTGGCGGTCGGCCAGCACCTGCACTTCCACGTGCCGGGGCCGGTCGATGAACTTCTCCATATAGAGGCCGGGGTTGCCGAAGGCGGCTTCCGCCTCGCCCTGGGCGGCCTTGAACAGGTTCTCGAGCTGGTCGGGGCCGGGCACCAGACGCATGCCCCGGCCGCCACCGCCGGCGGTGGCCTTGATCATCACCGGGTAGCCCATCGCTTCGGCCAGGCGCCGGGCTTCCTCCACGCTCTGCAGCAGCCCTTCGCTGCCGGGAATGGTGGGGACCCCCACCTTCTGCATCGTGGCTTTGGCCGTCGACTTGTCGCCCATCGAGCGAATGGCCTCGGGCGACGGTCCCACAAAGGTGATGCCGTGGTCGGCGCAGATCTCGGCGAACTTGTCGTTTTCCGCCAGGAACCCGTAGCCGGGGTGGATGGCATCGGCGCCGCGGGAGGTGGCGGCGGCCAGGATGTTCGGAATATTGAGGTAGCTCTTAGAGCTGGGGGCCTCACCCACACACACGGCCTCGTCGGCCAGCTGCACGTGCAGGGCGTTGCGGTCCACGGTGCTGTAAACGGCCACCGTGGGGATGCCCAGTTCCCTGCAGCTGCGCAGGATTCTCAGGGCGATCTCGCCGCGGTTGGCGATCAGCAGCTTGCTGATGGGCATCGGCGGACTGTATCAGCGCTCACCGGGCCTTCCGGGGCAGGGCCGATGGGTATAGTTCGCCGCGAAGGCCAGGCGCCTTCGCATCACATGCGGATGTGGTGGAATTGGTAGACACGCACGTTTGAGGGGCGTGTGGCTTCGGCCTTGCGAGTTCAAGTCTCGCCATCCGCACTTTTTCTTTTGCACCGCCAGGCGTGATCCCACCTGCCAGCGCGGTGCCCGTTGCTGGGGTAGCGAACCCGCCGGAGGCCGCCATTGTTCTGGTGAGCAATGGCCCCGGTGAGCTGAGCACCTGGGTGCGTCCGCTGGTGCAGCGCCTCCACAACGACCTGCCTCTGCGCCCCTTGGTGCCGGCCTCCGCGCTGGCGCTTCGGCTGGTGCTGGTGCCTTGTCCCAATGCCACCGGCATGGAGCACCGGGTGGCCGAGGGGTGGGGGCTGTTTGAGCGGATCACCCGGGCCAGTCAGTTCTGGCCACTGCTGCTGCGGCCGGCTCGCTATGCCCGCTGGCCTCGCCAGGGGGTGGTGGTGTTCCTGGGGGGAGACCAGTTCTGGAGCGTGCTGCTGTCCGCCCGCCTCGGCTATCGCCATCTCACCTATGCCGAGTGGGTGGCCCGCTGGCCCCAGTGGAACGACCGCATCGCAGCCATGGGCCCCGCGGCCGCTGATCGCCTGCCTCCCCGCTGGCGGCAGCGCTGCACGGTGGTGGGGGATCTGATGGCCGATCTCTCGGCCGATGCCCGCAGCCGTGCGCCCCTGCCTGCCGGGGAGTGGGTGGCCCTGCTGCCGGGATCCAAGCGGGCCAAGCTGCAGGTGGGCATGCCGTTTCTGCTGGAGGCTGCCGATCGGTTGGCGGCCCTGCGCCCCGGCTGCCGCTTCCTGCTGCCGGTGGCTCCCACCACCTCCCCGGCCGAACTGCTTGGCTACGCCGGCAGCGCCAATCCTCTGGCCCGCTTCTACGCCGCCGGGATACCCGAGCCGGTGGCCGGTGCCCTGGCTGGGGGGGAGGCCCTGCGGACCCCCGCGGGCACCACGATCGAGTTGGTGGTGGAGCAGCCAGCCCACAGCGCCCTGTCGCAATGCGCCCTGGCCCTCACCACCGTGGGGGCGAACACCGCGGAGCTCGGAGCCCTGGGGGTGCCAATGATCGTGCTGGTGCCCACCCAGCACCTGCACGTGATGCAGGCCTGGGATGGCTGGCTCGGGCTGCTGGCGCGTTTGCCGCTGCTGCGTCGCCTGGTGGGGGTGGCCCTCACCGCCTGGCGGATGCGCCATCGGGGTTTCCTGGCCTGGCCCAACATCGCCGCCGGCCGGATGGTGGTGCCCGAACGGGTGGGGGCCGTGACCCCGGCAGCCATTGCCGAGGAAGCCGCCGACTGGTTGGCCAGCCCAGAGCGGCTGGAGGGTATGCGCGACGACCTGCGCAGCCTGCGGGGCCAGCCCGGCGCAGTGGCGTCGCTGGCGGCCATGGTGGAGGCGCTGCTGCCTAGCCTGCCGCCTTCCCGCAACTGATTCCGGTGGACGAGAGCCTGCAGAAGGTGGAGCGCAGCGACGCCGAGTGGCGCCAGCAGCTCAGCCCCGAACAGTTCGCCGTTGCCCGGCAGGGCGGCACCGAGCGCGCCTTCACCGGCATTTACTGGGACAACAAGGCCAAGGGGATGTACCGCTGCGTGTGCTGCGGCAGTGAGCTGTTCACTTCTGATACCAAATTTGAGTCCGGCACCGGTTGGCCGAGCTTCTGGGACGGGGCCAAACCCGGCGCGATCACCTTCCACGACGACACCACCCACGGCATGGTGCGCACCGAGATCAAGTGTTCCGCCTGCGACGCCCACCTCGGGCACGTGTTCCCGGATGGCCCTGCGCCCACGGGGCTGCGCTATTGCGTGAATTCCGCGTCGCTGCAGTTCGAGGAGCGCTGATCAGCGCTGCCGCGCTTCACCAGGGATCGTCGTAGTCCCGGTTGCCGGGCTCCTGTCGGGGCTCGGTTCTGGGCTCGACGCGGCGCGGGGCCGGGCGGGCATCAAGGCTCCGGCCGCCGGAGCGCTGGTCGCGATACCCCGGTTCCCGGTAGTCCGCATCCCGGTAGGGGGGCTCCCGGTCTTCGGGTTCGGCGTAGCGGTCGCGCCCGTAACCTCCGGGTTCGCGGTCGTAGCGGGGCTCGTCCTCGTCGAGATAACGGCGCTGGCGCAGGGGTTGGCTGGCGCGGCGCTCCTCGAGTTCCACGTATTCGAGCTGTTCTTCGGGCTCGAAGCTGCTGGTGGTGGCGGGCTGGATGCGGCGCTGTTCAGTGGCCACGGCCTGGCCGGGGGCCAGTTGGTTTTCCACCGGCACCATCGTGCCGCGGAAGCGCTCCCGTTCCTCCTGCTCCCAGCTGGGGCCGCCGATGCCCAGCTTCTCCAGCAGGCCGGTGCCGAGCTGCTTGAGCTTCTCGTCGGCACCCTCATACACAATGATCCGGTCGGGGCCGGAGCTCACGATCTCCTCCACCGTCAGCTCCCAGGTGCTCAGCACCCCCTCGCCCAGCAGCGGCACGCCCAGGGCGCCGATCACCAGGGTGCTGAGCTCACCGGTTTCGATGTCGAAGCTGAAGCCCAGCACCCGGCCCAGCTGCTCGCCGGCCTCGGTGATCACCTGGCAGTTGATCACCTTGCTGTAGCGATCCGGGTTGAAGCCCTCGGCCAGGGAATCGGCCGAGTCCACCAGGATCACGTCGCCCACCTGGCGGATGCGATCGAGCGGCATCCAGCGGGGCAGCCCCGGCAGGAAGCGGGTGAGCGGGTTGTCGCGCAGGCCCAGGGCCACCACTTCGCGGCGGTCGATGTCCACCACCACCTCGCCCACCACGCCGAGGCGCCGGCCCGTGTCGCGGGTGATCACCTGGGTGCCCATCAACTCCGATCGCAGCCAGAGCCGATCGCTGGGGGCAGCGGTCCCGGGATCGGCGGAGGGAGGAATGGAGGAGGTCAAGTCGGCCGGGGGCCCAATCGGGCCATTGTGACGCAGCCCGCCATCTCAGGCCGCGGGTGGAAGCCCCACCACCTGGGTGTGGGCACCGCGGGCCTGGGTGACCCCGATCGTGCGGGTGGAGGCGGCGATCATCGGCCGGCGGTGACTCACCACCAGGAACTGGGCATCGCCCGCCTGGTTGGCGATCAGGGCCGCCAGCCGCTCCACGTTCACGCCGTCGAGGAAGGAATCCACCTCGTCGAGGGCGTAGAAGGGTGAGGGCCGGAAGCGCTGCAGGGCGAACAGGAAGCTCAGGGCGGTGAGCGACTTCTCCCCGCCGCTCATGGCCGCCAGCCGCCGCACCGCCTTCCCCTTGGGATGGGCCACCAGCGTGAGGCCCCCCTCCAGCGGCGCTTCCGGGTTCTCCAGCTGCAGGTAGCCCTCGCCATCGGAGAGGCCGGCGAAGATCTCGCGGAAGTGGCCGTCCACGGCGGTGAACGCCTCCATGAACGCCTCCTGGCGCAGGGTGGCCACGGTTTCGATGCGCAGTAGCAGCTCCTCCCGCTCCTTGCTGAGCACCTCGAGACGCTCCTCCAGGTCGGCCAGGCGCTGCTCCAGCTGCTCCAGTTCCTCCAGGGCGAGCATGTTCACCGGTTCGAGGGCCTCCATGCGCTGCTGCAGGCTGCGCAGCTCGGCCTGCAGGGCCTCCAGGCCGTTCTCGCGCACCTCCTCGGGGATCTCCGGACGCGGCTCGGGCAGTTCCCGCTCCATCTGCTCCAGCCGCAGCCGGCTGATGCGCTGTTCCTCGGCCAGGGCCTGGAGTTCCTCGCCGAGCCGCTGCAGTTCCCACTGGCGCTGTTGCAGGGCCTGGCGCCGGGCTCCCAGCTGGGCCTCGGCCGCATCACGGGCCCGGCGCCGTTCGCCAAAGCGCGTCTGCAGCTCGCCCTGGCGGGCCTCCAGCTCCTGGCGCTTTTGCTGATCGGCCTGCTGGCGCTCCTTCCACTGGGCCCGCTCGGCCACCAGGGCCTGTACGGCCTGCACGAGCCGCTGCTCCTCGCCGGTGAGGGCCTGCAGCTGGCTGGTGAGGCGTTCGGCCGCCAGGGCCCGCTCGCGCCGGGCGGCGAGCAGGTTGTCGCGCTGCTGGCGGGCGGCGGCCAGGGCGGCATCGGCGGCCTCGAGTTCCTGCTGCAGCCCCTGCCAGCGGGCCGCGTCACCGGAGGCTTCGGCATTGGCTTCGGCCTGCTCCAGGCCGGCGAGCTGCTGCTGCAGCGGGGCGATCAGGGCCTCCAGCTCGGCCTGGCGCTTGCTGTCGGTGTCGATGGCGTTGGCGAGCTGGGCCAGGCGATCGCTGAGCTGCTGCTGGCGTTGCTGCTGGGGGGCCAGCGCCCGCTGGGCGGCGCTGCGCTCGGCCTCCAGGGCGGCCTGGCGCTGCTGCTGGCGCTGCAGTTCGGGCCGGAGGGCCTCCAGCTTCTGGCCGAGCTCGGATTCCTGGCGCCGGCAGGCCACCAGGCTTTCGCCCAGCTCCAGCAGGCGGCGCCGCAGGGGTTCGGCCTCGTCGCCCTCCTGGCTGCTGCCGAAGCTCAGCTGGCTGCCGCGCTGCTGCAGGCTGCCGCCGGTCATGGCGCCGCTCTTCTCGAGCAGCTCGCCATCGAGGGTCACGGCGCGGCAGCGGCCCAGCTCGCGCCGCGCGCTGCCCAGGTCGGAGAACACCAGCGTGTCGCCGAACACGTAGCGGAACACCTCGGCGTACACCGGCTCGTGGCGCACCAGATCCACGGCCTTGCCCACCAGCCCGGCGGCACCGGTGCTGCCGGGGCCACCGCCCCGCTGCAGGGCCGCGGCGCCACTGCCGCTGCTGCCCCCGCCGCCGCGGATCTTGTTCAGGGGCAGGAAGGTGAGCCGGCCGGCGCGGCGCTGCTTGAGCAGCTCGATCGCCTTGGCGGCGATGCGGTCGTCATCGACCACCACCTGGCCGAGGCGGCCGCCGGCGGCCGTCTCCAGGGCCACCCGGTAGCGCTCCTCCACCTCCCCCAGTTGGGCCACCGGCCCGTGGATGCCCTCCAGCCCGGCCTCCAGCAGCACCCGCAGGGCGCCGGTGCCGCGGCTTTCCTGCAGGGTTTCGCGGCGGCTGTCGAGGCGGGCGATCTCGCGCTCGAGCTGGGCCTGCTCCTGCTCCAGCCGGCTGCGGGTGCGCTGCTGCAGGCCCAGGGCGTCGGCCAGCTCCTGCAGCTGGCGCTGATTCTGCTTTAGGTCTCGGAGCAGCTGCTGCCATTCGCGCTCCGCCCCCTCCAGTTGGGCATTGGCGCTCTGGCTGGCCTGGGCCTCGCCCTGGCGCTCGGCGGTGAGTTCGCCCTGGCGCTCGATGCTCTGCCGCAGCCGTTCCCCCAGCTGCTGGAGCTCGGCCTGCAGGGGCGAGAGGGTTTCGCCGAGTTGCTGGCGCTGCTGGCTGCGCTGGCGCTGCTCCTCCAGCCAGCTGCCGCTGCGGCCGGCCACTTCCCCCAGGCGCCGGCGCGAGAGCTCCACGGCGGCCTCGGCATCCCGGCAGGCGGCTTCGGCCCGCTCCAGGGGCACGTCGTCGCTGCCGGCGTTGAGCTCGTTTTGCTGGCGGCGCAGCTCGCTCTGGTTCGCCGCCAGCTCCTGGCGCTGGCGCTGCAGGGCCTCGGCCTCGCTCTGGTGTTTTTCGGCCTGGCGCGCCAGTTCCCGGCCGCTGGCCTCCAGGCCGGCCAGTTCGGCCTGCACGGCCAGCAACTGGTCTTCTCCCAGGGCCTTCACCTCGGCCTGGAGCGCGTCCAGCTCCTTGGCTGCCGCCGTGAGCTGCTCCTGCTCGGCGGCGATGGCAACCCGCTGCCCGTCCTGTTGCTGGGTGAGCGTGGTCTGGCGCCGCTCCAGCTCCCGCAGCCCGGTTTCGGCGGCCTCGAAGGCCAACACCTGTTCCTGTAGCCGGCCGGTGTGGTGGCGCTGGCGCAGATCCTGATAGGTGCGGGCCTTGGCGCAGTCGCGTTCGAGCTTCTGGCGGTTCACCAGCAGCTCCTGCTGCACGATCGCGCAGCGCTCCTGGCGCTCCTGCACCTCCTCGAGCTTGCCGCGGGTCTGCTCGATGCGGCTGTCGAACAGGGCTACGCCGGCCAGCTCATCGATGATGCCGCGCCGATCGCGGGCACTCATCGACACGATGCGGGTCACATCGCCCTGCATCACCACGTTGCTGCCCTCGGGGTCCACCCGCAGCCGGCGCAGCTGGGTCTGCAGCTGCTGCAGGTTGCAGGGCACGCCATCGGCGCTGAAGCTGCTGGCGTAGGTGCCGCCGGGCGCCACCCGCAGGCGGCGGCTCACGGTCCAGGTGGTCTGGCCCGGTTTGATCCAGGGCCCCTCCTCCGGGGCCTCCAGGCCGGCTTCGGCCTCATCGGGCTGCCAGTCGCCCAGGTCGAAGCGCACGCTCACCACCGTTTCGGCGGCCTTGCCGGCGCGCAGCATGGCGCTGTTGATCAGATCCGGCAGGCGCTCGGCGCGCATGCCGCGGCTACTGGCCAGGCCCAGGCAGAACAGCACCGCATCGAGGATGTTGCTCTTGCCGGAGCCGTTGGGGCCGGTCACCACCGTGAACCCCGGTTCGAGCGGGATCGACATCGATCCCCCGAACGATTTGAAGTGCGTCAGCTCGACCTGATTGATGTGAACCAACAGGCCCGAGGCGCCGAGCAGCTGAAATGTAGCGGAGGCCTACGGAAGCTCAAGAGCCTCTATAGGTTGTGGCGTGAACGGTGCCCCTGGCCCCATGGATCCGCAGAGCGAGCGGGAGATTCCCCAGCCCGAAGCCCAGCCGCACGATGGGCAGCAGTCCGGGCCGGCCCCCCAGCCCCCTGGCGGCTATGAGGCCTTTCGCGAGCGCTTCGAAGCGCTGATCCCCACCATTCAGCGCGAATGGCCCGAGGTGGCGCGCCACACCCTGGAGGCTACGCGCGGCAGCCTCGATGAAGTGGCTTCGGTGATCGCGGCCCAAACCGGCCGCACCGCCACCGTGGTGCAGGGCCAGCTGCTGGAGCTGCTGCATGTGGCGGAGGCGCAGACCCACCGCCTGGCCCACGAGCTCGAACCCCTGGAAGATCAGCTCGAGCGGCTGCTGGATGAGCTCGATGCCACCCTGCGCCCCCGGATCGAGAAGCCCGTGCGCGAGCGGCCCCTGCTGGCCCTGGGGATTGCCGCCGGGGTGGGCCTGATCACGGGCCTGCTGCTGAGCTCCGCCCGCCGCTCCGCCTGAGCCCGATGCCCGAGCCCACCCAAGACGGCGACAACACGCCCAGGAGCCGTGCGGCCGCTGGCGGCAGTGGTGTTGCCCGCGCTGCCGCCGGTCGCCTGGGCGGCCTCCTCACCTCGGTGATGGATCTGCATGTGCGCATCGCCCTGCAGGAGGCCGACCGCGAGAAACGCCGCCTGATCGGTGGTGCCCTGTTGGTCAGTGGCGGTCTGGCCCTGCTGCTGCTGGCCCTGATCGCCGCCGAGGTGGCCCTGCTGCTGTGGTTCCACCAGGGGCTGGGCTGGAGCTGGATTCAGGCCGTGCTGGTGGTGGCTGCCATCGATCTGGTGGTGGCGGGTCTGTTCCTGCGGGTGGGCGGCCGGATGCTGAAGGGGCCCTACCTGCCGGAAACCATGGCGGGCCTCACGAAGACAACCCGGGCGCTGATGGGGCGTTGAGCCAGCGGCAGAACGGGGGCAGCGAGAGCCCCTGCACCAGCAGGTTCACGATCACCACGATGAACACAATGCTCTGGGCATTCATGGCCAGGGACTGGGCGATGCCGGGCTCCACACCGCGCAGTGTGGGGATCTCCTTGATCACGTTGAACGACAGCGCCAGCGGCACCGCTCCCCGCAGGCCGCACCACGCGATCAGCACGGAGTCGCGCCAGTTGAATGGTGAAAATCGCTGAAAGCAGAGCACGCTCAGCGGCCGGGCCACCAGCATCAGCACCAGGGCGGTGACCAGCCCCACCGGAAGCGAGGGCAGCAGGTCGAATGGATTCACCAGCAGGCCGAACAGCAGAAAGATGCTGATCTCGGTCATGGTGTTGAACGGCACCAGCGCGTTCTGGATGGATTCATGGTTGAACTCTTGGTTGCGGTATTGCACGTTGGTCATCACCACGCCGGTGACATACACCGCCACAAACCCTGAGCCGCCCAGGAAAAAGGCGCTGCCGTAATCCATGAAGGCGATCGACATCGCCACGATCAGCAACTGCGCCCGATCCATCACGAAGCGGTCGATCACCAACTTGGCCACCGCCCCGAAGCCAAGCCCCACCAGCAGGCCGGTGCCGAACTGCTGGATCAGGCTCTGGACACCCTGCAGCACCATGCTGGGCAGCGAATCCGAGCTCCCGCTCACCCGGAACAGGCTGGTACAGACCCCATAGATGATCAGCGCTGAGGGATCATTCACCGAGGATTCGAATTCCAGAAGGTGGCGTACCCGTTCCGGGACCCGGCGTTTCACCTGTTCCAGCACGCTCAGGGTGGCGCCGGCATCGGTGGAGCCCAGGCAGGCCGCAATCAGGAGCGCCACGCCCAGGGGGATCGCGTTCTCAAACCCCGGTGACAGCTCCCCGCCGTTGTGGGATGTGAGCCAGTAGATGGCGCCGCCCAGGCTCACCGTGGCGATCAGGACGCCGCCGATCGCCAGCTGGAGGCCGTAGGCGAGAAAGCCGCGGATGGCTGCCAGATCGGTTTTGAGGCCGGCATAAAACAGCAGCAGGGCCAGGGCGAATACCTGCAGTCGGCTTACCTCATCAGGGTTGATGTCGAGAAATTCGATGTTCATCAGCAGCCCCAGAACAAGCACGCCGAGGATGGCCGGGATGCCGATGCGGATCGAAAACCGGCTGATGATCAGGGTGCCCAAAAACACCACTCCGATGAACAGCACCAGCGCCTCCGTGGGGATCTGGGCGAGGCCGCTGGGCATTGGGACGGGTTGGGCTGGCCGGAATCGTATGGCGGGGGGCTGAACTCCGCTGTCGGCGGCGCTGCCTTCAGCGGATTTCGTAGAGCAGCCAGCGGCAGTCGATGCCGCCGTTGCTCACCGGGATGCGTCGGCTGGCCTTCATCCGCAGGGCGCCGGTGAGTTCGGGGTTGCCGCTCAGCAGCCACAGCTGCCAGCCGCTGCAGCGCTCCTTCACCATCCGGCCGAGGTCTGCGTAGAGCCCTTCGAGCCCATCGCGCTCGCCGATGCGTTCGCCGTAGGGCGGGTTGCACACCAGCACCCCCGGGCCCTCGGGTGGCTGGAAATCGCGGAAATCCCCGCCCCGCCATTCCACGGCGCCACCCACCCCGGCTGCGGCGGCGTTGCTGCGGGCCTGGGCCAGCACCTCCGGATCATGTTCATTGCCCACGATCGGCGCCAGCGGCTGCCCGTCCCCGAGGCCAGCCCGGGCCAGCGCCCGGGCTGTGGAGACTTCCTGCTGCCACAGGTTTCGATCGAAGTCGGGCCAGCGCTCCAGGGCGAAGTGCCGCGGGCCTTCAGGGCCGATCCCCGGCGCTCGCCCCAGGGCCCGGCAGGCCGCTTCGATCAGCAGGGTGCCGCTGCCGCAGAGGGGGTCTACCAGCGGCACCGTTCCATCCCAGCCCGTGAGGGCCATCAGCCCGGCGGCCAGGTTTTCCTTGAGCGGGGCCAGGCCCATGGCGGCCCGATAGCCGCGGCGGTGCAGGCTCTCGCCACTGCCATCCACGCTCAGCGTGGCCTCGGCCGTCTGGCCCGGTCGGCCCGGGCTCAGGTGCAGGTGCAGCGCAAGATCCGGATCGTCGAGCTCCACCGACGAGCGCTCGCCCCACTGGCTGCGCTGCCAGTCCACCACGGCGTTTTTCACCTGCAGGGCGGTGTAGTGGCTGTGGTTCAGGCCGGGGGCGGTGCCGCTGGCATCCACCCGGAAGCTGCATTCGGGCGGCAGCCACTGCCCCCAGTTGGCCCCTTGCTGCACGCCCCGGTAGAGCTCCTCACGGCCGCGGCAGGGGAAGCGGGCCAGCTCCCGCAGGATCCGGAACGGCAGCCGCGCCTGCAGATGCAGCCGGTAGAGGGTGGCCCGATCCACCCGGCAGCGCACGGCCCGTCGCAGGGGTTGCACGGCCCCGGCCCCCAGCGCTGCCAGCTCGTGGGCGCCTGCCTCCTCAAGCCCGGGCGGGAGCACGGCGATGCAGTTGAAGCTGGAGCTCTCGTGGCCCTGTTCGGTCATGCCCACCCCGGCTGCCCTCGCCCGCTCCTGCCACAATGAACGAGTCCGGTTTCGGCCGGACTAGGTGATCCACACCGGTGCTTCGGACAGCGGTTCGATTCCGCTCAGCTCCACTGCTTTTCCCAGACCCGCCTTCAGCGGGACCTTTCATGGGGCTGCAATGGTTTCGACGGGGTATGAGGAGGGTGACTGAAGCCTGCTCGGTAAGAGCGAACCCGTAAACGCGAACAACATCGTTCGTTTCTCCCGTCAAGCCGCCCCTGTGGCTGCCTGACACTCTTAACGGAGATGGGGTGAAGTCAGCCTTATCACCCAAATGACTCATGGGGGCTGGAAGGCCCCCTTTCACGTTTTTCAAGGGATGGCCTTCAGCCAGCTGTTGCTTCAGGAGCTGCCGCTGGCAGTGGGGGCGGCGGTGAGTCCGCTGGTGCTGATCCTGCAGCTGATGCTCATGGCCCGCCCAGGGGCACGGCTGGCCAGCAGCTGGGCGTTTGTGGCCGGCAATCTGTTGGTGCTGCTGGGCTGGACTGTGGTGGGCCGCAGCCTCGGTCACCATCTGTCGCCCCGCCAGGCCGGCAGTGATCCGGTGGCCGCCCACCTGGAAATCGTGCTGGCCCTGGTGCTCCTCAGTCTGGCGCTGCGAGCGATGCGCACCCCCCTCGCTGCCGTGCCCCAGGAGCCGGTGCGGCCGCCGGGTCGCCATCCGCTGCTGGGGGCGTTTGGCCTCGGGTTGGGCAGCATGGCGGCCAACGTGACCTCCTTTGTGCTGTTTCTGCCGGCGGCCCAGGAGGTGGGGCGTTCAGGCCTTCGGCCTGGCCAGGAGGGGCTCGCCCTGGGGCTGCTGGTGCTGATCACCCTGGTGCCGGCCTGGGTGCCGCCGGCCCTGGTGATGGCCACCGGATCCCGAGGTCGCGCCCAGTTGCAGCGGCTCAACGGCTTTGTGGCCGGCCATCGCCGCGGCATCAATGCCGCGGTGGCGCTGTTCTTCGCCCTGTTGCTCGGTTCCCGGGGCTTTAGTTCGCTTTAGCGCTGCTGCCCGGGTAGCCGCTCCACACCTTCAGCTCCTCCACGCTCTGCACCCCTTCGAGCCGCTTGCCGTCCAGCTCCCAGGTGGGGAAGGCACGGATTTTGGCGGCGATGCAGCGCTGGCGGCCCTCATCGGTTTTGTCGCACTCCACGTAGGGAAGTTGGGTTGCCCCCTGTTGGCCGAACAGCGCCTTCTGGGCCACACAGGCCGGACACCACCACGCGCCGTAGAAGATCGCGCCCCGTTTGGTGAGGTAAGTGCTCACGGCCAGCTGCTCCGGGCTCGAGGGGCTGGCGGAAGTGGCGGCCCCTTCCGGGATGGCGCCGGCCGCCAGCTGGGCTTCGGCCTGGGCTCCAGCCACCCCGCTGCCGGTGATCGCGCCGCCGATTGCCACGGTGGTGAGGGCGATCAGCAGACCGGTGCGCAGCATGGAGGCGGGGTGTGAAGACCTCGGACGCTAGGGGCGTTCCCCAGGGGCGACCAGAGATTGGTGCCATTTGTGCGGTAGTCCGCTCCCCAGCCCGCCGCTGGGGCTGAGACACTGGTGCCCATGAGCGCAAACGGCTACCGCGATTACTTCAAGGTGCTCGGCGTCGAGCGTGGCGCTGACGCCGACACGATCAAGCGCGCCTTCCGCAAGCTCGCCCGCCAATACCACCCGGATGTGAATCCGGGTGACAAGGGTGCCGAGGCGAAGTTCAAGGAGGTGAGCGAGGCCTACGAGGTGCTCTCCGATCCCGACAAGCGCCGGCGCTACGAGCAGTTCGGCCAGTACTGGAACCAGGTGGGTGGCGGCGGTGCCGGCGGCGCCGACGTGGACTTCGGCCGTTACGGCAACTTCGACGACTTCATCAACGACCTGCTCGGCCGCTTTGGCGGGGCTGGCGGTGCCGCACCCGGGGGCTTTGGCTTTGGGTCTGGTTTCCCCGGTGGGGCCGGTTTCGCCGGCGGGGGGTTCCCGGGTGGGTTTGGTGGCGGATTCGGCGGGCCTGCAGCCGCGCCGAACCTGGATGCCGAGGCCACGATCACGATCGGCTTCGCCGATGGCTTCCGGGGCTGCGAGCGCACGCTGGCGGTGAATGAGGAGCGGGTGCAGGTGCGCATCCCCCCCGGCGTGAAGAGTGGCAGTCGCCTGCGGCTCAAGGCCAAGGGCAACCTCCAGCCCGGCACCGGCCGCCGCGGTGATCTGTATCTCACGATCAAGCTGGCCGAGCACCCGGTGTGGAAGCTCGACGGCGAACAGCTGCGGGCCGATCTGCCGCTGAGCATTGATGAGCTGGCCCTGGGCGGTGAAGTGCGGGTGGCCACGCCCGATGGCGAGGCCACGGTGAATGTGCCGGCCGGCATCCCCCTGGGCCGAAGCCTGCGGCTGAAGGGCAAGGGCTGGCCCGGCAAGGCCGGCCGCGGCGATCTGCTGCTCACCCCGGTGCTCAAGTTGCCCGAGCGGCTCAGTGATCAGGAGCGGGCCCTGCTGGAGCAGTTGCGTGCCGCCCGCAGCTCCGACCCCCGCGCGGGCTGGATCCAGTCCGCCACCCTCTGAGGGCTCGGCGCAGGCCATCACTAGGATCCGGCCCAGCCACGCACCCCCCATGGAGCTCACCTATCGCCCCCGCCGGCTGCGCCGTACCCCGGCCCTGCGGGCGATGGTGCGCGAAACCTCCCTCAGCCCTGCGGACTTCATCTACCCGCTGTTTGTGCATGAGGGCGCCACGAATGAGCCGATCGGTGCGATGCCCGGTTGTCAGCGCTGGAGCGTGGAAGGCCTGGTGGATGAGGTGGGCCGCGCCTGGGATCTGGGCATCCGCTGCGTGGTGCTGTTTCCCAAGGTGGCCGACGGCCTGAAGACAGAAGACGGGGCTGAGTGCTTCAACGAGCACGGGCTGATTCCCCGCGCCATCCGTCGCCTCAAGGAGGTGCACCCCGAGATGGCGATCATGACCGATGTGGCCCTCGATCCCTATTCCTGCGACGGCCACGACGGCATCGTGAGTGAGCAGGGGGTGGTGATCAACGACGAGACCGTTTCCATCCTCTGCAAACAGGCCGTAGCCCAGGCCCGTGCCGGTGCGGATCTGATCGGCCCCAGCGACATGATGGATGGCCGCGTGGGTGCAATCCGCGAAGCCCTGGATGAAGAGGGTTTCGAGCATGTGGGGATCATCAGCTACACCGCCAAGTACGCCAGCGCCTATTACGGGCCTTTCCGTGAAGCGCTCGATTCAGCACCCCGCGCCGCAGCTGGCAAGCCCATCCCCAAGGACAAGAGCACCTATCAGATGGATCCGGCCAATGCCCGCGAAGCCATCACGGAGGCCCAGCTGGATGAAACCGAAGGGGCCGACATCATGATGGTGAAGCCGGGTTTGGCTTACCTCGACATCATTCACCGCCTGCGCAGCGAAAGTGAACTGCCGATCGCTGCTTACAACGTGAGCGGTGAATACGCGATGGTGAAGGCGGCCGCTGAGCGGGGCTGGATCGATGAGCGCGCCGTGGTGCTCGAAACCCTGCTCTGCTTCAAGCGGGCCGGAGCTGACCTGATCCTCACCTACCACGCTTGCGACGCCGCGCGCTGGCTGCAGCACGGCTAGGACAGAGAGAGGCGAGGGGCTGGATCTGATGGCTGTCAACCGATTGGGCCACGTGGCGATCCGTGTGGACGACATGCCGCGCGCCAAGGCGTTCTATCAATCCCTGGGGCTTCGCCTCACCTGGGATGCCGACGACTGGGCCTATCTCCAGTCGCCCGTCACCGGCGATGGCATCGCCCTGCTCAGCCCCGATTACAAGGCTGCTGGCCCCCATTTCGCCTTCCACACCGGCGACCGTGCTGAGCTGGACCGGGTGCATGGCCAGTTGGTGGCCGATGGCCACCGTTGCGGGCCCGTGCACGACCACCGCGACGGCACCGCCAGCTTCTACATGCAGGATCCGGAAGGCAACTGGCTGGAGCTGCTCTACGAGCCGGCAGAGGGCATTCCCTCCAACGTGCCCGGCCAGGCGGCGATTCCGGCTCCGGCGCTCGGGTGAGCGTTCTCTCGAGCATCGAGCAGGAAGCCCTGGGGTTGCTGGAGTGGC
Source organism: Prochlorococcaceae cyanobacterium (assembly GCA_040399185.1). GTDB lineage: Bacteria > Cyanobacteriota > Cyanobacteriia > PCC-6307 > Cyanobiaceae > UBA5018. The sequence continues at coordinate 11,017 of JBBASQ010000002.1, read as the reverse complement.
CCCGGCTCTGCGGCCATGTGGCCAGCTTTGCCAGCACGGCCGCCGGGCGCCGTCACTGCGAGGTGCTTCCCCTCGGCACTTCCCTCCAGGGCAGCCGTGCCCTGCTGGCTGAAACCTCGGAACTGCTGGCCCTCGATGGCCTCACCGAAGGCGGCCTCAGCTTCCAGGGCGTCGCTGATATTCACGTCACCGTGCAGCTCTGCGCCAAGGGCGGCATTGCCGGCGGCGAGGCGCTGCTGGAGCTGGCCACCACCCTGGCGGCGGCCCGGAGGTTGCGGCGCCAGATCGATGAGCCGGAGCTCAGGCCCGTCACCACGGCGCTGGTGGAGGAGCTGCGCACCCTGCCGGAGCTGGAGCAGCGGCTGCATTTCTGCATCGAGGAAGGCGGGCGGATTGCCGATCGCGCCAGTCCGCCATTGCAGGGGCTGCGGCGCCAGCTCGCCGGCGCCCGGGCCGAACGGCGCGAGCGGCTGCAGGAGCTGCTGCGTCGCTGGGCACCGATGCTTCAGGACGGCGTGATTGCCGAGCGCAATGGTCGGCCGGTGCTGGCGGTGAAGGTGGGTGCGGCGGGCCAGGTGCAGGGCCTGGTGCACGACAGCTCCGCCTCCGGCAGCACGGTGTTCATCGAGCCCCAGGCCGTGATCCCCCTGGGCAACCGCATCCGCGAGTTTGAAGGCCAGGAGCGGGAGCTGGAGCAGGCGGTGTTGGCCGAGCTCAGCGCGCTGGTGGGGGAGGAGGCCGATGCCCTGGCCCATCTCCAGCAGGTGCTGCTGCGGCTCGATGCGGCCCTGGCCCGGGCGCGCTACAGCCAGTGGCTGGGGGCCGTGCGGCCCGAGTTGGCCGAGGCGCCTTCAGCCCCCTTCGCCCTGGCCGATCTGCGCCATCCCCTGCTGCTCTGGCAGCAGCGCCGTGAGCAGGGTGCCGCGGTGGTGCCGGTCACCGTGGCGGTGAGCGAGCAGCTGCGGGTGGTGGCGATCACCGGCCCCAACACCGGCGGCAAAACCGTGACGCTCAAGAGCGTGGGCCTGGCGGCCCTGATGGCCCGGGCCGGCCTGTTCGTGCCCTGCAGCGGCACCCCCCAGCTGCCCTGGTGCGGCCTGGTGCTCGCCGACATCGGCGATGAGCAGTCGCTGCAGCAGAGCCTCTCCACCTTCAGCGGCCACATCCGGCGCATCGCCCGCATCCTTGAGGTGTTGCCAGCCGCTGCCGCGGCGGCGGCAGCCGATTCAGCGTCTCTGGTGCTGCTCGACGAGGTGGGAGCAGGCACCGATCCCACCGAGGGCTCGGCTTTGGCCACGGCCCTGCTGCAGCACCTGGCCGACCGGGCCCGGCTCACCATCGCCACCACCCACTTCGGTGAGCTCAAGGCCCTCAAATACGCCGATCCCCGCTTCGAGAACGCCTCGGTGGCCTTCGATGTGGACACCCTCTCGCCCACCTACCGGTTGCAGTGGGGGATTCCCGGCCGCAGCAATGCCCTGGCCATTGCCCGGCGCCTCGGGCTGGAGGAGGGGGTGCTGCACCAGGCCGAACTCCAGCTGGCGCCCCTCGGGGAAGGCGATGTGAACCAGGTGATCGCCGGCCTTGAGGCCCAGCGCCAGCGCCAGCAGGAGGCGGCCGAGGAGGCCGCGGTGATCCTGGCCCGCACCGAGTTGCTGCACGAAGAGCTGTTGCTGCGCTGGCAGCAGCAGAAAGACCAAAGCGCCGAGCTGCAGGAGCAGCGCCGCCAGCACCTGGAGCACTCGATCCGCGAGGGCCAGCAGGAAGTGCGTCGCATCATCCGGCGGCTGCGCCAGGGCGAGCGCGGCCGGGGCCGCGGCGACAGCCGCAGCCTGGGTGAAACCGCGCGCCAGGCCGGCCAGCGGCTCAAGGGCCTGGAGCAGCAGCATCGCCCCACCCCTGAACGGCGGGAGCACAAGGGCTGGATGCCCTCGGTGGGGGATCGGGTGCGGCTGCTGGCGCTGGGGAAAGCCGCTGAGGTGCTTGCCATCTCCTCCGATGGCCGCGAGCTCACCGTGCGCTGCGGCGTGATGCGCACCACCGTGGAACTCGCCGCGATCGAGGGCCTCCACGGGGAGAAGCCGGAGCCGCCCAAGCCCCAGGTGGTGGTGAAGGGTCAGCGGGGCATGGGCGGTCGAGCCCCCGATGTGCGCACGGAGCGCAACACCGTGGACGTGCGGGGCCTGCGGGTGCATGAGGCCGAGGCGGCGGTGGAGGAACACCTGCGCGGTGCCAATGGGCCGGTGTGGGTGATCCATGGCATCGGCACCGGCAAGCTCAAGCGCGGCCTGCGGGCCTGGCTCGACACCGTGCCCTATGTGGAGCGCGTGGCCGATGCGGCCCAGGGCGACGGCGGCCAGGGCTGCAGCGTGATCTACCTCAAGTAGCCCTAGCCCAGATTGGGAAGCACCGGTTCGGTGCTCACGGGCTCGGGGCGGGGGATGGCGTTGCCGCCGGCATCGAACAGGCGCCAGCCCCGGGGATCGGGGTCGAGGTGCACGGTTTCGCCCACCACCACGGTGTGGTCGGGGCTGCTGCGCACCTGCAGGAGGTGATCACCATCGGCCAGGCGGCAGGTGAGCAGCTGCTCGTTGCCCAGGGCTTCCTGGTGCACCACCTCGGCCTTGAGGTTGCGGTTGGTGGCAGGAGCCAGGCGCAGGTGCTCGGGGCGCAGCCCGGCGGTGAGGGCTTGCCCCGCCCTCGGCGCTGCGGCGTCGGCCATGGGGCCTTCGAGGCCAAAGCGCCGGCTCCCCAGCTGCAGTTGGCTGCCGCCGATCACCTCCACCGGCAGCAGGTTCATCGGCGGGCTGCCGATGAACTGGGCCACAAAGAGGTTGGCGGGCCACTGGTAGAGCTCCAGCGGGGTGCCCAGTTGCTGCAGCCGGCCGGCGTTGAGCACGGCGATGCGATGGCCCATGGTCATCGCCTCCACCTGGTCGTGGGTCACGTAGATGGTGGTGGTGCCCAGCCGCCGTTGCAGCTCCACGATCTGGGCGCGGGTGCCGGTGCGCAGCTTGGCGTCGAGGTTGCTGAGGGGTTCGTCCATCAGGAACACGGCCGGCTGGCGGGCGATGGCCCGGCCGAGAGCCACCCGCTGCTTCTGGCCCCCGGAGAGTTCCTTGGGCAGGCGCTGCAGCAGCGGGCCAAGTTCCAGCATCCCGGCCACCTCGGCGATGCGCCGCTCGATCCGCTCCTCGCGCGGCGAGGGCACCTGCAGGGGCCTGGGCAGGGGACGGCTGCTGCGGTGCAGGGCGTCCTGCGCCATCTGCAGTGGCGTGCGTGGGCGGCTGCGGCGCAGGCCGAAGCCGATGTTGTCGGCCACGGTGAGATGGGGGTAGAGCGCGTAGCTCTGGAACACCATCGCCACGTCGCGCTGGGCCGGCCGCAGCCGCGTGACCGGCCGCGACCCCACCCAGATCTCGCCGCTGCTGGGCTGCTCCAGCCCGGCGAGCATGCGCAGCAGGGTGCTCTTGCCGCAGCCCGAGGGGCCCACCAGCACCAGAAATTCGCCGTCGGGGATGGTGAGATCCAGCGTTTCCAGCACCGGCACCGGCTCACCGCCGGCCTGGCGGGGCGGGTAGGTCTTGCTGACCTGCTGGAAGCGAACCTCAGCCAAATGGGCTCTCCGACCGGCGAATCCTAGGGTTGACGGATTCACTGGACAGGGCGAGGTCGCCGTGTCCTGAGGCCCCGCGAATCAGCTTTGCAGTTCATTGATCAGGCCCGCATCGCCGTGAAGGCGGGCCGCGGCGGCGACGGCATCGTGGCCTTCCGTCGCGAGAAGTACGTGCCGGCGGGTGGCCCCTCCGGCGGTGATGGTGGCCGCGGTGCCGATGTGCTGCTGGTGGCTGACGCCAACCTGCAGACCCTGCTCGACTTCAAGTACAAGCGTCTCTTTGATGCTCCCGATGGCCGGCGTGGCGGACCCAACCGCTGCACCGGCGCCAGCGGCGACCATCTGCGGATCAAGGTGCCCTGCGGCACCGAAGTGCGCGATGCGCGCACCGGCATCCTGCTGGGCGACCTCACCTCGCCGGGTGAGGAGCTGATGGTGGCCCTGGGCGGCCGCGGCGGCCTTGGCAACGCCCACTACCTGAGCAACCGCAACCGGGCCCCTGAGAAGTGCACCGAAGGGCGCGATGGGGAGGAATGGATGCTGCAGCTGGAGCTCAAGCTCCTGGCCGAGGTGGGCATCATCGGCCTGCCCAACGCCGGCAAGAGCACCCTGATCTCGGTGCTCAGCGCCGCCCGGCCCAAGATCGCCGACTATCCCTTCACCACCCTGGTGCCCAACCTGGGGGTGGTGCGCCGGCCCAGTGGTGACGGCACTGTCTTCGCCGACATCCCGGGCCTGATTGCTGGCGCGGCCCAGGGGGCTGGCCTCGGGCACGACTTCCTGCGCCACATCGAGCGCACCCGGCTGCTGATCCACCTGATCGACGCCAGTTCCGAAACCGTGGCGGCCGACTTCCAGGTGGTGACCGATGAACTGGAGGCCTACGGCCACGGCCTGGCCGATCGACCGCGGCTGGTGGCACTGAACAAAATTGAACTGCTGGACCCCGACGATCTCGGGACTCTCCGGCAGGAGCTGGAGCAGGCCGCCGGCCAGCCGGTGCTGGCGATCTCCGCGGCGGCGGCCATGAACCTGAAGGAGCTGCTGTCAGCCGTGTGGCAGCAGCTCGGGATTCAGGCCTGAGTCCAGGGGATGGAGAGGAATCAGTCCTCGTAGACCCGGCACTCGGGAGCGTCGGGGTTCATGTCGCAGTACACCTCGAGGGCGGTGGGGTCGTGGCTGTCCTCGGGGTGGTGATCCTTGTACTCCTTGAGGCCTGCCAGCTCCTCTTCCAGGTGGCGGACCTTGGCCATGTCGCCGGCCTCACGGGCGGCTTCGATCTCGCTCTGATCCTTCTGGATGTGCTCGTCGATCGTGTTCATGCGGATACCGGACCGGGCAGGCCGGAGCTCATCGGGGCCACCCTACGGGCGTGGGGAGGGCATGGAGGCAGCCGGTGGGCGGCTGCCGACACGGCCAGCCGTTGCTAGCTGCTGGAGAGGGCAACCCTGGAGGCAGGCCATGGCAAGGATCCGGCAACGGCGAGGACGCCACTTCATCGATGAGAACGGGCGTCTGTACTGGATCAACGGGCCGGAGGGGCACTGCTATCTCTCCGAGCAGCGCCAGTGGCGGGCCGGACTCAGTTTTGATGATGTGTTGGATTGGAAACAATGTGCCCCCAGTGGGGTGGTGAGCCAGCGCTTCCACTCGCCCCGCGAGGCCTGCGAAGCCTTTGAGCACGGTCTCGTGCACTGGAGCTCCGACCTCTACCTGCGCCGCATGGGCGACCAGATGCAATTGCATCGCTCGCTCCTGGATTACAAGCCCACCGCGATGGCCAAGGCGGAGGCCTGTGGGGCGCCGGTGCGGCGCCAGCCCTGGCTGCTTCCCGAAGCCAGTGGGCCCGTGTGCGGCCTGCCGCCCCGCCAGCCCTTGGTGGGGGCGACCGGCGCCGGCCGCGACGAGGTGGTGCATGGCACCCGCCGCCGCCGCGGGTGCGCGAGCGGGGCCCCGGCGCTCAGCCCGCCAGTTCGCTGAGCTCCAGCCAGCGTTCTTCCCCCTCCAGGATCCGCTCGCTCAGGGCCGCCAGCTCCTGGGTGAGCGCCTCGAGGGCCGCGTAGTCGCTGCCGCCGCCGGCCAGCCGCGACTCCAGTTCGCTGCGGCGGGCTTCCCACTGGGGCAGCTCGGCTTCCAGGGTCTGCAGCTCGCGCGTTTCCTTGAAGCTGCGGCGCCGGGGTTTGGCGACTGCCCTGGCTGCGCTTGGCGCTTCTGCTGCAGCGGCCTCCGGTTCGGTTTGGGTCTCGGCCTTGCCAGTGGAACTCGGCTGCGGCCGGCTCTGCTGCTGTTGCTTCTCGAGATAGGCGCTGTAGTTGCCCTCGAAGCGCTGCAGCTCACCGTTCTCGAAGGCGAACAGCCGGTCCACGGTGCGATCGAGGAAGTAGCGGTCGTGCGACACCACCACCACGCAGCCGCGGAAGTCTTCGAGGAAGTCCTCCAGCACGGTGAGGGTCTGCACGTCGAGGTCGTTGGTGGGCTCATCGAGCAGCAGCACATTCGGGGCCTCGATCAGCAGCCGGCACAGGTGCAGCCGCCGCCGCTCGCCGCCCGAGAGCTTGCTCACCGGCTGGTGCTGCTGGGCCGGCGGGAACAGGAAGCGCTCCAGCAGCTGGCCGGCACTGAGGGTGCTGCCGTCTACCTCCACGGTGCTGGCGGCCTCCTTCACCACATCGATCACCTTGCGCTCCCGGCCCGCCGCATCGCGTTCATCGCCCAGCACGTCGCTGTGTTGATCGAAGTAGGCCAGCTTCACGGTGCTGCCCAGCTCCAGCAGCCCCTCGTGGGGCCGCTCGCCGCGGGCGGCGATCAGATCCAGCAGGGTGCTCTTGCCGGAGCCGTTGGGGCCGATGATCCCGATGCGGTCTTCCGGGCTGAAGTCGTAGCTGAAGCCCTTGAGCAGGGGGGCGGCGCCGGCGGCCTTGGCTTCAGCGGTGGCCCAGATCGCGAGGTCTTCGGCCTCGATGGCCCGCTTGCCCAGGCGGCGCTGGTTGCTGGCCAGGCTCAGGTCGCCCTTGGCCTGGCGCTTCGGGGCCTCCTGCATGGCCTCGATCCGCTGGATGCGGGCCTTCTGCTTGGTGCTGCGGGCCTTGGGGCCGCGCTTGAGCCACTCCAGCTCGCGCCGCAGCACCCCCTTGAACTTGGCCTCGCTGGCGGCGGCGCTGGCCTCCTGCTCGGCCTTGCGGGCCAAGTAATAGGCGTAGTTGCCCTGGTAGCTGCTGGCCTCGCCCCGGTCCACCTCCACAATCCGGCTGGTCACCTGATCGAGCACGTAGCGGTCGTGGGTGATCAGCACCAGGGCGCCGGGAAAGCGGGCCAGGTAGCCCTGCAGCCACTGGATGCAGTCGGCATCGAGGTGGTTGGTGGGCTCATCGAGCAGCAGCACATCCGGCTCGGCCACCAGGGCGGAGGCCAGGGCCAGCCGCTTGCGGTAGCCGCCCGAGAGCTCACCCACCTTGCGGCCCACATCGCCCACCCCCAGGCGGCCCAGCACCTCGCGGATCTGCTGCTCCAGGCCCCAGGCCTGGCTCTGGTCCATGCGGGCGTTGAGCTCGCCCAGTTCCGCCATCAGGGCCGTGTCGTCACTGCCCTCGGCATGGGCGTGGGCCAGGGCGTCGCTCACGGCCGTGTAGCGGCGCAGCAGCTCCATCTTTTCGCCGCTGCCCTCGAACACCTGATCCAGCACGGTGCGCTCCGGATCCATCTCCGGCTCCTGGCTCACCAGCACCACCCGGGCCTGGGGCAGCACGCGCCGCTCCCCTTCCCCCGGAGGCTCCAGCCCCGCCAGCAGCCGCATCAGGGTGCTCTTTCCGGCTCCGTTGGGGCCGATCAACCCCAACCGCTCCCGCTCGCCCACATGCAGGGTGAGGTTCTCGAACAGGGTGCGGATGCCGAAGTCCTTGCGGACCCCCACCAGGCTGATCAGGCTCAAATCAGGCTCCCGAGGCCGCCCCAGAAGCGGACTGGCGGCGCTGTTCCTCCAGAAAAGCAAACACGCTCTTATCGCCCACGTCGGCCGCGGCGGGCATGGGGAATTTGCGCAGGCAGAGCACCAGCAGCAGGGCGGCCTCGATCGCCAGTAGCCAGCCGGTGGCGGCGGCCTCGAGCAGGCCGCTGAGGTGGCCCAGCAGGGCGATCGGCAGCAGCAGCGTGACGCCAATGGCCTCGGGGCGTCGGAAGCAGAAGAACTCCTTGAAGCCGATGCCGGCCAGCGCCGCGAAGAAAGGCCCCACTGCCCAGATCCAGCGGCCGTCCCCGGCCAGGGCTTCGGCCATCTGGGAGGGGCCGGCCACCAGGGCCAGGCCGCTGAAGCCGAGGCAGCCCAGCAGCCAGAACAGCTGCAGGGCCCGGTGCAGCGGCCGCAGATAGATGTGAATCCAGCGCAGGGCCAGCCCCACCCCGGCCGCCAGGGGCAACAGCCACGGCCACAGCCAGGTGCTCCCGAGCCAATGCCACTGGGCCAGCAGGGCCGCCTGGGCGATGGCCGCGGTGAGCAGGGCCAGGCGGTAGCCGAGCACCTCGCGCCGGTCATCGCCCGTGATCGTGAACGGGCCGTAGGCGCCCTCAAACACCGGATCGCTCATCAGCTGGCTGCTGCAGGCGGAGCACCCACCAGTGTGGCCAGCTCAGGCCCCGCCGGAATGATGCCGGAGGGATTCAGCGGGAACAGGGCACCGAAGTAGTCGCGGCGCCAGGCGTCGGGGAAGCAGCTGGCGGCCACCCCCGGCAGCCGCCAGAACCGCCCGCGCCACTGCCACAGGGCCGGGAACTGCCACAGCGGCCGGCGGCTCACCCCGAACAGGGGCGCGTACACCAGCTCCAGCCGGATCAGGGTGGGGAACAGCTGCACGTCGGCCAGGCTGGGCGCCGCGCCGCAGAGCCAGCTCTGGGCGGCCAGGGCGGCTTCGGCCTGCTCCAGCGCATCGAACAGTGCTGCCTCGGCCCGGCCATAGGCGGCCTGGTGGCGGGCGAAACCGCAGCGATACACCCCGTCGTTCACATCGTGCTGCAGCCGCTCGCGCCAGGTGCCGATCGCCTCGGCCTGCCCACTCGGCTCTAGATCCGGTGCCTCAGGCGCGGCCGGCCACTGGTTGAGCAGTTCGATCAGCCGGGCGCTCTCCCCCAGCACGATGCGGTGCTCCTGCCGGTCCACCAGCACTGGCACCGTGGCCCGGGCCTGGGGATCGGCACCGGCCAGGGCATAGAGCTGCTGCAGGGTGGCGCAGCCCAGGAATGGCTCGGTGAACACCCAGCGGCCAGCCGCTGGATCGGGGTCCACCACCAGCAGTTCGATGCTGGCCTCCAGCCCCCGCAGCGCCCACACCAGCCAGGCCCGGTGGGCCCAGGGGCAGCTGCGCCCCACGATCAGCACGTACCGGCCCGGCTCTCCGGCCGTGGTGGGAAGGGCAGGCCGCTGCGCGAAGGGGCTCGACGGGCGGCGGTAGTTCCCTTCGGCATCGGCGGGGCCCAGGCCCCCCATCAGCTGCTGCCACTGCCAGTGCCAGGCGCAGCGGGCGGTGCTCACCACCAGGGGCGGGATCGGCATGGGCGGCGGCCGTGGATCCCTGCCAGGCTGGCGCGAGCCCATGCAGAGCACCAGCAATGAGCCGGCCCCGGGTGCTGGTGGTGGCCGCCACCCATGGCAACGAGCGCAATGCCCCCTGGCTGCTGGAGAGCTGGCGGCAGAACCCCAGCGGGCTGGCCAGCCAGGGTTTGGAGCTGGCCCTGGAGATCGGCAACCCTGCGGCCTACGCGGCCAACCGCCGCTATCTCGACCGCGACCTGAACCGCAGCTTTTCAGCCGATCTTCTCGCCGATGCCAGTCGCCCTGAGCGGGAGATCGGTCGGGCCCGCGAGCTGCTGGCGCAGGTTGGTCCAGACGGGGCGCAGCCCTGCTCCGTGGTGATCGACCTCCACAGCACCACCAGCGCCATGGGCAACTCCCTGGTGGTGTACGGCCGCCGGCCCACCGATCTGGCCTTCGCCGCTGGCATCCAGGGGCGGCTCGGGCTGCCGATCTATCTCCACGAAGCCGATGCCGCCCAAACCGGCTTTCTGGTGGAGCGCTGGCCCTGTGGCCTGGTGATCGAGGTGGGGCCGGTGGCCCAGGGGGTGGTGGATTCCACCATCTGCCGGCAGACCCAGCTCGGCGTGGAGGCCTGCCTGGCCGTGATCGCCGAGGCCTTGCAGGGGACACTGCGGCTGCCCCGCCGACTGGTGGTGCACCGGCACCGCGGCAGCGTGGACGTGCCCCGGGAAGCCGATGGCAGCCCGGCTGGCTGTGTGGATCGCCAGCGCCAGGGGCGCGATTGGCAGCCGATCCGGGCCGGCGATCCCCTATTCCGGCATCGCCACGGGCGCCCGATCCGCTACGAGCCCTGCGCAGAGCTGGCGGAACAGCCGGTGTGGCCGGTGTTCATCAATGAGGCCGCCTACGGCGAGAAGGGCATCGCCCTCAGCCTCACCAGCCGTGAGATCTGGCCGGTGGAGCCGGGCTGGGGCGAGGCCCTCACGGCCCTGCTTCAGCGGGGCGCGCCGTTGTAAATCACGCGGGCCACCGTGCGGCCGTCCGGCGCCACCTGGATTTCGGTTTCACGGGTGGGCGATTGGTTGAGTGCCTGCCAGCCGGGGTCGCCCCCCAGGAAGCGGAAGGTGTAACCGTTGCTGTCGTTGGCGATCAGGCAGGGGTTCTCCGCATTGGCTGTTTGAAACATGCACTGCGCTGGCCGATACACGCTGAGGCCCCCGTTGAGCTGAACAGCGGTGTTGCGGGCCAGGTTGATGGCGCGAACGGCACTGAAGGGCACGGCCGACTGGGCCAGGGCTGGGGTTGTGGCCAGCAGGCCACCCGCCAGCAGAAGAGCGAAACGGCGCATCGGGAACTCAGGCAGCGGACGAATCCGCCCAGGCTTAGCTCCTGGCGCCCTCAACCGCACACCAGCGTGCCCTGCTCCTTGGTGCAGGGCAGGTCGCTGGTGCTGCCATCGGCCCAATAGATCCGCAGCCGGTCGTCGCTGCTGCCGCTGCGGAAGGTGAGGGACTTCACGGGGCCGGCGGGTGGCTTGCCTTTCGGGTCGGCGGCGCCGGGCGTGGCCGCATTGAGGCGCTGTTCCAGCTGCTGGATCTTGAGCTGGAGCTGCTCCTGCCGCTGCTGCAGCACCTGGATGTCCTGCTGGGGCAGTTTCTGACAGCCCGCACCGAGGGCGAGCACGGCCAGGAGCGGGAATCCCACCACCAGCGGACGGGGCTGAATCGGTGAGGCCGGGCGGCGGAGGCGGGCCATGCGGCGGGGCCGGTGAATGGGCAACTCCTAGCAGTGGCAGGCGAAGTCGGCCACGGGAAGGGCGTTCGCACCCCGCCGTTGACGAACCCCCTTCACAATCCGCGCAATCTTCCGTTACAGTT
>JBBASQ010000001.1:48136-148996 GCA_040399185.1 Prochlorococcaceae cyanobacterium | reverse complement strand
AAACCAAGACTCCCTGAAGTACAGCTCTGGAATCACCACCGGGGCCTGGGAACAAGAGGTCGTTGTTCACCCCGGATGGCCCAGGCCATCGCCCCTGATGCAACGACTTGCCTTCCTGATCACCAGCACCACCGCCTGCCTCCTCGCCGCCGCATCAACCACGCCTGCCTTGGCACAGCAGTGGGGCCTGCTCTATCCCGATGGCTCCATTCGCGGTCGCGGCGGAATCATCCTGGAGGGCCCCAATCCCGGGCGGATGCTGCAGGAGCAGCTCACCCTGCCGATCAACCGCCGCTCGATCGATCTCAACAGCGGCACCATCTACCGCGGTGGGCTGATCGAATCCGGCCCCAATCCTTCCCGGCGTCTGGCGATCTGCCTGCAGACCGGCATCTGCTGAAGCAGCACAACGTGCCTACCCCAGATCGAGTGCCAGCTGATCTGAAACAGCTAAGAGGGCGGTACCGGCTTGTTGGCGGCGCTGCCGGCGCGAACCGTGGCGCTGCTGGATCCCCTGGGCCAGTTCGGCAAAGCCGTGCTCGCGGCGGCGGCCGTGGATGCGGTCACGCGCTGCGCGTCCCGCGGCCGCCACGTCAATGATCGGCTGGGGATAGTCGCGCCCCAGCTCCCAACCCAGGGCCTGCTGCTGAAGGGGCTCGAGCCGCCACGGCTCGTGGATGTAGATCGCTGGCAAGGCGCGCAATTCGGGCACCCATTGCCGGATGAACACCCCTTGCGGGTCGTGGTCGCTGCCTTGCTTGATCGGGTTGTACACGCGGATGGCATTGATGCCCGTGGTGCCCGACTGCATCTGCACCTGGCACCAGTGAATGCCCGGCTCGTAATCCACAAAGCGGCGGGCCAGCACTTGCCCCGTGGCGCGCCAGGGCAGCCAGAGGTGGTAGCTGGCCACCGACAACACCATCGCCCGCATCCGGAAATTGATCCAACCCGTGGCGATCAGGGCCCGCATGCAGGCATCCACAAACGGCAGTCCCGTGCGGCCTGCCGCCCAGGCTTCCAGCCGTTCGGCCTGGGGGAGAGCGAGCCAGTCCGCCTCCCCATCCCGCAGGCCAGCGGTGAGGGGGTGCAGTTCGCGGAACTCCAGATCGCTCTCGCTTTCAAGCTTCTGGATGAAATGGCAGTGCCAGTGCAGCCGCTCCTCAAAAGCGCGGCGTGCCCGGCTGGGGCCCCGTGAACGGCTGGCCTGCACCACCTCCCGCAGTGAAAGGGTTCCCCAGGCCAGATGGGGGGAGAGCCGCGAGCAGCTGTCGAAGGCCGTGAGCGGACTGGAGAGCTCGCGGTGATACCGGCTGCCGCGCTCGGCCAGAAAGCTCTGGAGCAGCGCCAGCCCTGCTTGGCGGCCCCCCGCTTGGCGCTGCGGGCAGGGATCGGGCGCCAGGCCCAGTTGCGTGGCCGAGGGGATCGGGCCGGGGTTGATTCCCTTCAAGGCGGGCAGGGCAGCCGGAGGGGGCGCGAGGGGTTCGGCCATGCGTTCCTCCCAGCGCCGTGCCCATCCATCGCGCTGCCGCAGGCCGCGCACCACGCCGAACTGGGGGCATTCATGCCAAGGGATCCCGTGCTCGCGCGCCCAGGCGGCCACCCGCCGGTCGCGGCTGTAGGTCCAGCCGTTGCCCGTTTCCTCGTGGCTCCAGAGCGCTGCCATGCCGAGGAGCTGGCGGGCCTTCTCCAGCACAGGCACCACCTCGCCCACCCGCACCACCAGCGGCTGGCCGAGCGCTGCCAGGGCCTGGCGCAGTTCAACGATCCCCTCGGCGGCAAAGGCCCACTGCCGCGCCGAGAGATCCGGCTGCTGCCACAGCTCCGGCTCCACCACCAGCAGGGGCAGCACCGGGCCGTGGCGGCTGGCCTCCAGCAGGGGCCGGTGGTCGGTGATGCGCAGATCGCGCTTGAACCACACCACCTGCAGGCCGCCCGCTGCGGCATTCATGCCGCCCTGGCCCGCACCAGCAGGCCATCCCGGGGCGCGGGGCTGGGCAGAAGCTGCAGGCTCAGGTCTTGATCGGCCACCAGCTCCAGGTGCACCTGGCTCAGCAGGCCCACCACCATCAGCCGGATCTCCAGCTCAGCCAGGGCCTTGCCCAGGCACACCCGCTCTCCACCGCCAAACGGCAACAGAGCCAGCCCGCCGGCCGCCTCCAGGTGGCGCTGGGGCCGGAATGTCTCCAGGTCTACGGAGGCCTGGGTGGCGTCGTAGCGGTTCGACGCGGCCAGGGCCACCTGCACCACCTTCCCGGCGGGCACTTCCACGCCATCGAGCAGCACCGGTTGCAGGGTGCGCCGGAAAAAACCGCCAACCGGCGGGGTCAACCGCAGCACTTCCTGCACCAGCGCATCGAGCCGCGGTGCCTGAAGGGGGTCGTAGGCACTGGGCGCCGCTTCGGGCGGTGGCGGCCAGGGCAGCGCATCCAGCTCCTCCCCCAACCAGTGCTTCACCTCCGGATGGAGCAGCAGGGCCCGCACCAGGCAACTCAGCGACGACGCCGTGGTCTCGTAACCGGCAAACAGCAGCAGCAACAGCTGCTCTGCCACGTCGTCGTCGGTGAGGGGAACACCGAGCTCATCCAGACCGCCCGCCAATAGATCGAGGCCACCGCTGCCCTGGGACCCCTTTGCGAGCACCTGCTGCAACCGCTGCAGCAGTCGGCGCCGGGCGGCCAGGGCCTTCGCGAAGGGGCTGCCGGGAATCGGCACCGGCACGGAGAACAGCGCCCGGGTCCAGATCTCAAAGTCGGCAAACAGATCATCGCGATCGCCACCCTCCAGGCCGAGCACCACCTCGGCGATCACCGCAAAGGCAAAGCGCCGCATCCGATTTGCCAGCGGCACCGGTGCGCTTGCCTGCCGCAACTCCAGGGCCAGGCCATTCACCAGGGCCACAATCCGGGGGCTGTAGCGGCGCAGAGCCGCTGCGGAAAACAACTGGCCCACCACCCGCCGCCGTGCCTTGTGGGCAGGGCCATTGCGGTTGGCCAGCGACTGGCTCCCCAGGAGCTGGCGCACACTCTCGGGCCACCAGCCCTCCACGGCCTCGCCCTGGCTCAGCAGATCCTGAATCGCCCCAGCGCCTCGGATGAACACCATCGGCTGGCCGAGCAGCGAGGTTTCGAACACATCGCCGAACTGATCAAAACGGCGCTGGGCGAACTCAGGCTCCCGGAAGAACGCCAGGGCCTCCAGCACGCCAGTCACGGCCCCGGTGGTCGGGAGAGGCCTGGTCACCACGCGGGAATCTGGAACCATGGCGCGACCCTAGGGATAACGGCCCCTACAACGGGATCACCTAGAAGCACCCTCAACAGGGAAGAAGCCAACTGGGCACAAAAACAGCCTGAGTGATCCCAGCTCAGGAGGGATTGCACAAAAATGGCTCGGGGGAGACTTGAACTCCCGACCTTGGGGTTATGAATCCCACGCTCTAACCAGCTGAGCTACCGAGCCGAAAAGTTCCGAAAGAGGTGCTGGCTGTTGAACCTCAACGGGATGGCATGGGCCGGATGGCGCCGCGCACTTGGCGACTTTATCAGGCGCGGGGTGGCAGGAAGGTGAGCGGATTGGCCGCGCCCCTCTCAGGCGGATGGATCTCGAAATGGAGATGGGGGCCCGTGCTGCGGCCCGTGCTGCCCATGTGGGAGATCGGCTGGCCCTGGGCCACCTCCTCCCCTTCCCGCACCAGCAACCGGCTGTTGTGGGCATAGAGCGAGCGGCTGCCATCGGGGTGCTGGATGGTGACCAGATAGCCGTAGCCGCCGTCATGCCAACCGGAGAAGGCCACGCGCCCCCCCTTGGCGGCCACCACATTGGTGCCCACGTTGTTGGCGATGTCGATGCCCTTGTGCATCCGGCCCCAACGCCAACCGAAACCAGAGGTGAACAGGCCGCGGGTGGGCCAGATCCAGCCTGTGGATGAGGGCGAGCCGTCGAGGTCGAAGTCTCGCTGGTTGCCGAAGCCGGGCAGCTCCGGCCAGCTGATGCCACCGCTGCCACTGGGCCGTAGGCCAAGCACCATGCGCGGACGCATCGGAGCCGACTGGGCCAGGCGAATCGGACTGCCCACCACCAGCCGGGCCGTTTCCATGCCGGGGTTGAGGCGCAGCAGCTCAGCGAGGGTGAGCCCGTAGCGCTGGGCGATCTTGAACACCGTGTCGCCGAAGCGAACCACCGCGGAGTCGTCCAACGGTGGCGGTGCCTGCAGCGGTGGGGAGCGGCGCAGGTCGGTGGTGTCGAGGGAAGCCAGTTGCTTGGCCCCGCGCACCTTCTGGCTGGGCAATACGAGCCAGTCACCGCTGTCGTAGCGGTGGTCTTCATTCACATCGTTGAGCTGGGCAAGGCGCTCCTCGGGAATGGAGAGACGGGAGGCCAGATCTTCATTGCTGATGGCGTTACGGACCCGCACCCACACCCGTTCGCTGCTGGGGGAGGGCAGGGCGGCAACGAGAGAGTCAAGAGCCGGAGCCGACTGCTGTGCGTCGGGAGCAAGCGCTCCAACGGCCAGGGGCACAGCGGCCGGCAGGCACAAACTCAATCGAAGACACAATCGCCAAGGCTTCATACGAATTGATCACCCATCGGACAAACCTGGAGAGAAGCCAACATCGCCAGGCGCGCAGACAGTAGCGGACTGAACCTCAGGGCACAAGTTATCCAGGTCACCACTCATCCAACTGAAGCGATGAGACCCATGTCGGTCACAGGGATCAGGGAGAGGTCAGCTCAAGCTGACGCAGGGCCTCGAACAGCACGATCCCCACAGACACCGAGAGGTTGAGGCTGCGCACGCCGCCCTCGGGCCGATCACTCGAGCAGCGCATGGGAATGGTGAGGCGCTGGTCGCACTGCTCCACAACATCAATGGGCAGGCCATCGGTCTCGCGGCCAAACAGCAGCCAGTCGTCGCTTTTGTAGTCGCAGCTGAGATAGCTGATGCTGGCGTGGCGACTGAGGGCCAGCAGTCGGCCGCCGCGCTCCTGGCGGTGGCTCAGAAAAGCCGTCCAGTTGGCGTGCCGGTGCAGCGGCACCCAGGGCCAGTAGTCGAGCCCTGCCCGCTTCAGGGTGCGGTCGCTGATTTCAAAGCCGAGGGGTTCCACCAGGTGCAGTTCGGTGGCTGTGGCGGCACATGACCGGGCCACGTTGCCGGTATTGGGGGGGATCTGGGGCTGGAACAGCACCACTCGGGGCATGGCGGAACTCAGTCGGCCGGCACAGGTTGGCCGATGGCACTGAGGTTGATGGCCTGGCCCGCCACCACCAGCCAGCTCAGGGGGGCGCGGGCCACCAGCTGGCGCTCCAGGGTGCCGAGCCGATCACGGAACAGCCCCCCGATGGCGGTGGGGGGCACCACGCCCCAGCCGGTCTGCTCGCTCACCACGATCAGGCTGCACCGCAGGGCGTTGAGCTGCTCCAGCAGTTGGTGGCAGAGGCTCTCCCACGCGCTCTGGTCGCACTCCAGGCCAGCGGCCACCCACGACCCCAGCGAATCCACCAGGGCCACCTCGTCTTTCGAGAGGGCCATCAGGCCGGGCAGCAGGGCGCCTGGGGTGTTGGCCTCCAGCGTGGTCCAGTGGGAGGGACGCCGGCGGCGGTGGCGATCGAGCCTCTGCTGCCAGGCATCGTCGTGGGGCAGCAGCGGGCCTGTTGCCACGTACACAACAGGGCAGCCACTGGTGGCCGCCAGGTGCTCTGCCCAGCGACTCTTGCCACTGCGGGCGGGGCCAAGCACCAGCTGAAGCGAAGGCAGGGGCTCAGCCGCCGCCATTCATGTTGCGCAAGGTGGCCACAGAAGAGGGAGACACGCGGTTGAGGTAGCGGAAGATCCAGTACTTGAAGATCGTGGCCAGTACCACCGGGAAGGTGGCGATGAACAACATGATGAAGTTCTCGCGCGCTGGGATGCCGAGATGGTTCGCTATCCCATCGAGCAGCACTGTCCAGCCTTCCGGGCTGTGGAAGCCCACGAAGATATCGGTGAACAGAATGATCGCGAAAGCCTTGGCGCTATCGCTGAGGCCGTAAACCAGTTCATCGAGAAAACCTCGCAGCACCTGCAGATCACGGCGACCCAGCAGGCACACGAGCACAAATCCGATCAGTCCACAGAGATCGGAGAGCACGTTCTTGATCGCATGGGTGCTCTCCAGATCGGCCTCATCCTTGAGCTCCTGGGCGCGGTCCGCCAGGCGCGCCTGCAGTTCCTCGCGGGTGGGCAGGGCCTCACCCTTCAGCAGGGCATCGAATTCGATTTCGGCCTGGAACACCCTGAGCTTCTCCACCGCCTTCTCTTCGAGGTGGGGCTTGGGATAGGTGAGGAAGGCGCTTTCCGGTGCAAAGCTGTCGACCAGCGGCGACACGATGTAGGTGCGGCTCACCTGCTGCACGAGCACCGGCACCAGGATCATCAGCAGCAGGATGCGCAGCGACACCAGGGTGGAGTCCCGCCGGCGCCGGAATCCGGCCACCACGTTGGCCTCGGCCTCCGGGTCGAGTTGGCGGCGCACCTGGTCCACCACGCCCAGCAGGCTGCGGGGCAGCACCTCGGGTGAGCGGCTGATCGAGGGCAAAACCCGCCGGTTCACGTCGTAGCGGGCCACCACGGCCTCGATCAGCTGAACCTGGCGGAGTTCCTGGCCGGCCAGTTCAGCCCGGTGTGGCTCCACTGAATCGAGGGCCTGGCGACACACCGAGAGGGCGGCCCGAAAGCGTCGAATCAGGCGCGCCTGGGCCGATTTCGGGATGCTCAGCTCGAGTTCCGGCCGCACGGGGCGGTCGTTGTAGTGCTCCAACTCGATGCTTTGAATCAGCAGGGCCGACTCATAGCCACGCTCAAGGTCGTGGCTCACATCCAGGGCCTGGGCGCGGCCGAAAGTTCCCATCCAGTCGGTGAGTGGCATACCCGATCAGCGAGAGAACACCCACCAGGTGAGCATCGGCACGATGGTGCCCACCACCAGCAGCACCGCCACCCAGGTGAAGGCGTTGCTCGACTGGGTTTCTTCGCGGCTCGGCACGTTGGTGCCAGGCCGCTCCGCCTCGATGATCACCGGCTCACCGGGATCGGCACCTTCCTCGAGAACAGTGCGCAGGCGGCTGATGGCATCCAGGCTGGCCTGGCGATACCGGCCCCCTTCGCGGAGGGGCAGGGCCATGGTGCTGCGGGCGGTGCTGCGCAGCAGATCGGGATCCAGTTCGCCCGCCAGGGCTGGGGCCGCCACAATCGCTGCCCCGTTGGTCTGGGCGTCGATCAGGAACAGCAGCAGGTTCCCGTCGGCAGTTTGGCCACCCCAGCGATCCAGCAGCTGCTGGCCGAGCTGGTTGAGGGTGATGCCGTAGTCGAGCCGCTCCACCGTCACCAGACGGGCATCGACATGGTCGGCCGCCAGGTCGTCGAGGGCCCTGCTCACATCAGAGGCGGCGGCGCGGCTGAACACCCCGGCGGGATCGATCAGGCGCTGCTGGGGCAGGGAGTCGGCGTAGGTGGAGGCCGATGCGGCGAAGGCGGCATTCCCTGGCCCCAAGCTCACCACAGTGAGCAGTAGCAACAGAACAACACCCCACAGACCGGCGGCTCTCCGGGGCTTGCAGGCAGCTGTGGCCAACGGATCAGGGCGGATGTGGCCCTAGTTTGCCGCCTGAACCAAGCCCTGTCGCCTGTGGCCCTGCCCTGGCCTGCGCGGGTGGCCCTGGGCGTCGGCATCGGCGCCCTGCTGCTGGTGGTGCTCAACCAGTGGCTGGCCCCCGAGATCAATCCCTCCCTGGAGCGGGCCAGCGTGCTGGCGGGTGCCCTGGCCGTGGGCCTGATGCTGGTGGCCGCCCTCTGGACTCGGGCGGTGCCGGAAGCGGCGGCCCGCGCCGATCTCCAGGGCAGCGAGGGGCTGGAGCTCTCCGCTGGCTTGCCGCCTGGGGTGGCCGAAGAACTGGGCTGGGGCAGCCAGATGCTGCTCACCGCCACGCCGGCAGCCACCTTGGTGGTGCTCTGGGATGGTCAGGTCCTACTCAAGCGGGGGCTGCTGGCACCGGGCACGTTCAACCCGGGCGAGCTGTGCGCAAGGGCCCGGGCCAAGGGGGCAGCCATTTCCCTGGTGGATCTGAACCTCTATCCCGGCCGCGCCGAATTTGATGCCCTGCTGCCCGGATTGCCGGCAGCCGTGGTGCAGCCCCTGGCTGACCGCGGCTGGGTGGTGCTGGGGGGATGGAGCCCGCGCTGCTTCAGTCGCAGCGACCTCCAGTGGCTGGAGGGGTGGGCACTGCGGCTTACAGCGCGATTGGCGGGCGAACTGGACGCGGCTGGCCACCCTGGCCCGTAGGGCGAGGGGTGGGCTGGGCTGCTGGCACCCGAACCCTGGTATTCACGCGACTCCCCGGACTGGTGAACACCGCCAGGCCATTGCCGCCCATGCGTCCATCCAGCTGCCGCGACCGGGTGATCTGGTCGTTGGCCTGCCGCCGGAGCACCACATCACCGCGGGCCTGGATGGCCTGGGTGGCCCAGTTCCACTGGCAGCGCTGGGCGGTGAGGCTCTCACCCGGTTGCTGCAGCACACAGCCAGGGCTGATCACCGCCAGATTTTGGCCATTGATCAGCTGGAAGCCCGCACCGGCAAGCCGGAGCTTGTCGATCGAGCCGCTGAAGGGCTCACGCGATTGCACCACCTGCCGGTCGAGATCAATGGAGGTCACCCCGCCCAGCAGCTGCGCCTTGGCAGCGGGATCGCTGAAGCGCACCGGCGCCTGGAGCACCAACTGTTGCTGAACGCTGTTGCCCCGGAGAAAGGGTGCCGTGAGGATTTGCGGGGCCTGTCCAGGACGCACCCGGCGCACGGCCTTCACGGGGCCCGGGGCACTGAGGGCGCCATTGGTGGGGTACCAGTCGGCACTGCGCACCGTGAGCACGATCTCATCTGTTGCCTTGCGGTTCTCTGCCTTACGGGTCAAGGCGGGCGATCCCCGCAATTCGAGCTTGTCCTGGTTGATCAGGAACACGGCGCGATCGGCACTGATCTGCAGATCCCGATCGGTGGCGATAGGGCGCTGGTCGAATTCCATCCGCTCCTGGCGGGGATACCAGCGCACCCGCCGCGCACGCACCACCACCGGCTGGGGCCCGACACGCTCCAGCGTGGCCAGACCCTCCAGCTGGATCAGGGCGCCGTCATTGAGCACGGTGCCGCTGGTGGCGCTCAGCCGGTAGAGGGGTTTGCCGCCAGAGAAGATCGTGCCGCGCAGGTCACGGGCCTGGGCCACCTTGCGGGAGAGGTCGTAGCGGGCCTCCGGACTGGTGAGCTGCCAGGCCGGGCGGCCCTCAGGATCCTGCTGACGCAGGTTGAGCGAACGGAACACGAAGGGCACTGCAGGCTCCTCCTTCTCCAGCCGCTGCTGGCAACTCACCAGCGCAGGCAGCACCAGCAGGCATACGGCGAGAACCGGGGATCGACGTGCAAGCGCTGGCATCGCGACGGCCTCAGAGCGGACCGTCGAGCTCAAGCCGCGCCATCACCGGCTGGGGTTCGGGCAGAGCCACGCCCGGCTCCAGCAGGCCCCAGGCCAAAGACTCGGGCCACTGGGGTGTCTCGGGCTGGGCCAGCTGGGCCAGCATCCGTCCAGACAGCTCCGGCAGCAGGGGGGCGAGCAGGCAAGCCACCACCCGGGCCGCCTCCAACACCGCGTAGAGATCCGCCGCAACGGCCAGCTCAGCGCCCTCCTGCTTCATCGCCTTCCAGGGGGCCTGGTCGTTCAGGTAGCCGTTGGCCTGGATGGCGAGCTGGAGGGCCGCCTCCGCCGCCGCGCGGAAATCGAGACGCTCCCAGGCCTGCCGGGCATCCGAACCAGCCTGCTGGGAAGCCTTTGCCAAGGGGTGCTCGCTGGAGCGCCCCTCACCAGCCGGCGGCACGGCCTCGGTAAACCAGCGCCGAGCCATGGAGCTGGTGCGGTTGAGCAGGTTGCCGATGGTGTTGGCCAGATCGTTGTTCACCAGATCGGTGAAGCGCTGCTGCTGGAAATCGCCGTCGTCGCCGAAGGGGATGTCGCGCAGCAAATACCAGCGCACGGCATCCCGGCCGCACTTCTCCAGAAGCACCTCGGGATCGAGCACGTTCCCGAGCGACTTGCCCATCTTCTGGCCCTCCCGGGTGAGGAAGCCATGGCCAAACACCTTCTCCGGCAGCGGCAATCCCGCTGAAAGGAGCATCGCCGGCCAGTACACCGCGTGGAAGCGCAGGATGTCCTTGCCGATCACATGCAGATTGGCCGGCCAGCCGCGCTCCAGGATCAGCTCAAGGCTGGGCTCGTCCCCGGGTTCCAGCAGGGCAGTGAGATAGCCCAGCAGCGCGTCGAACCACACATAAAACGTGTGGCCCCCATGGCCAGGCACCGGGATGCCCCAGGGCAGATCGATGCGGGAGATCGAGAAATCCCGCAACCCCTGGGCCACGAAGTTCTCCACCTCGCGGCGGCGGCTGGCGGGCTGGATGAACCCCTCGCGCTGGATGAGCTCCTCGATCTGGCTCTGGTAACGCGAGAGCCGGAAGAAGAGGTTCACCTCATCGCGCCACTCCAGGGGGCGCCGATGGATGGCACATTCCGGATCCTGGGCCTCGTGGGGATCGTCCTTGAACTCCTCACAGGCCACGCAGTACCAGCCCTGCTGGCGGCCCTCCACCACATCGCCGCTGGCCTCCACCCGCGAGAAGAACTGCTCCACGATCCGCCGGTGGCGCGGATCGGTGGTGCGGATGAAGCGGTCGTTGCTGATCTGCCAGCGGTTCCACAGATCGCGATAGCCCTCACTCACCGCGTCGCAGTGGGCCTGGGGCGACACGCCGGCGGCCTCAGCCGTGCGCTGAATCTTCTGGCCGTGCTCATCGCAGCCCGTGATGAACACCACCGGCTCACCGTTCAGCCGCCGGTGCCGAGCGATCGCATCACAGGCCAGCGTGGTGTAAGCGCTGCCGAGATGGGCGCGATCGTTGACGTAGTAAAGCGGGGTTGTGAGGGTGTAGACCATTCGGCCTGGGCCACGGCGTGGGTCGTTCGGGCTTGCTGCGCCGCCGGAGCGGCCCTGTGCCGAGGCCGGATCTTACCCATCCTGTTCAGATCGAACCCATGCACCAGCCCGAGCTGATCCAGGTGCCCGTGCTGGTGTGGGGCGGGGGCACCGGTGGGGTGGCGGCAGCGATCCAGGCAGCCCGCAGTGGCGCCTCCACCCTGCTGCTCACCCCTGGCGGCTGGCTCGGGGGGATGGTGAGCAGCGCCGGGGTGTGCTGCCCCGATGGCAATGAGCTCACCCCCTGGCAAACCGGTCTGTGGGGGGCCTTCCTGCGGGGGCTGGCCCAGGCTGAACCCGAGGGGTTGGATCACAACTGGGTGAGCTGCTTCGGCTACCGCCCGGCCACCGCCGAGGCTCTGCTCCGGCGCTGGGTTGCCGACGCGCCTCTTCTGAATTGGCGGCCGCATTGCCTCCTGAAGGAGGTGCAGCAGCAGGCCGATCGAATTGTCGCGGTGGTGGTGGAACAGGGCGGCCGCCAGCTGCGGGTGGAGCCCCAGCTGGTGATCGACGGCAGTGATCGGGGCGACCTGCTCGCCCATGGCCTGGCCCATCGCCTCGGCTGGGAAGCGCGCGAGCAGTGGGATGAACCCAGTGCCCCACCCCTGAAGGATCTGGAGAGCAAGCCGTTCTTCCAGCACCAGCCCGTGCAATCCCCCACCTGGGTGGCGATGGGTCAGCTGGATCCCAGCCGGGAGCTGGTGGCGCGCCAAGGGCTGCTGCCGGAGCCGTTTGAGCAGGCGGCAACAGCCTTTGGCCTGGAGAAAACGATCACCTATGGCCGGCTGCCGGGTGGCCTGGTGATGCTCAACTGGCCGCTCCATGGCAACGATTGGCACCACGGCCTGGAGCGGGCCTTCAGCGGCGAGGCGGCGGATGAACAGGCCCTGAACCAGGCGATGCAGGAGCACTCCCTCGCCTTTGCCCAGGCCCTGGAGGCGGCATCCGGGGGATGGCTCAGCGCCGGTGCCTGCTTCCCAGACCGCAGCCAACTCCAAGCCGCAGCGGATGCAGGTGCCGCCGCACCCCTGCAGGGTGCCAGCGCCCTGGCGCTGATGCCCTACTGGCGGGAAGGCCGCCGACTCCAGGCACTCACCACCGTGGTGGAAGGCGATCTGCTGCCCCAGGAGCCCGGCGCCAGCATCGCGCCCTTGCCCTGGCGCGACGGCCAGCTGGATGCCATTGCCGTGGGCAACTACGCCAACGACCACCACTACCCCGGGCCCGACTGGCCCCTGGCCCCCAAGAGCTGCCGCTGGGGCGGCCGCTGGAGTGGCACCCCGTTCTGCATCCCCTACGGCGCCCTGGTGAGTGCCCACTGCATCAACCTCCTCGCCGCCGACAAGGCCATCGGCACCAGCCACATGGCCAATGGCGCCACACGCCTGCAGCCCCTGGTGATGAACGTGGGGCAGGCGGCTGGTGTGGCGGCAGCCCTGTGCGTGCAGCTGGGTCTGGCCCCGGCAGAGCTGCCGGTGGCCCAGTTGCAGCAGCACCTGATCGGTGATCCCCTGGCACCGGCCGGGCCAATGCCGCTCTGGGACACCCCCTGGCATCACCCCCAGTGGCGGGAACGCCAGCAGCGGGCCCTGATGGACCCCACCACCCTCGGTGCCAATGGACACCTCGCGGGAGGTGCTGGCGCGGCCCTGGCCTCCGATCCGCCAGGTCCGGCCGAACCGAGGGAGCGCCAGTTCCGCGGCACCCTGATCCCAGATGGCCAAGGGGGCTATCAGCTGGAGGGCGTCGACGGCAGCTGGCCCGTGATCACCCTGGAGCCAGCACTGCACCACTGGTTGCGGCAGCTGGAGCGCCCCCGCGCGGTGGAGCTGATCGGCTGCCTGAACCCCTGGGGGCCCTGGCTGCGGGCCTCCAGGCGATCAGGCTGAAGCCCGCAACCGCAGCTGGTCCCGCAGCGAGTCCACCAGCTGCACCCGCAGCAGCAACCCATCGCCGGGATCGGCATCGGCTGGACATTCGGCGGCCAGATCCATGGCCAGCTCCTCCACGTGGACGAGTCCGAGGCGGTCTTGGGGCCGCAGCCACCGCAGGAACTGGGCCCGCCACTGCTCGCCCCTGTGGCGCTCAAACCACACCTGCTGCCAGTGGCGTTGGTCTTCCCGGGAGATCTGGATGCCCTGGCGCAGCGGCCCCTCCAGCTCGCTGAGCAGCTCCTGCAGGGCCGCCGCATCGAGGGGTTGGCCGCCGGCCTGGAGCGCCTCAAGCTGGCGCTGCACCACCAGGTCGGCGTAGCGGCGGATCGGGGAGGTGGCCTGCACATAGGCCTGCAGCCCCAGACTGAAATGGGCGCTCGGGCTGGTGCCCGTAAGGCCCCGGCTCAGGCAGCGTTTGATCGCGGCGTGGCGCACCGGCCCATCAGCCAGTTGCGCCAGTTCGGAGGCCGGTGGCAACTCAGCCGGCAACTGGGAGCGGAAGGGCAACGCCAAGCCCTGGCTGCGGCCCAGTTCGGCCACTACGGCACCCGCCAGGATCATCGCTTCGGCCACCATCAGCCGCGAAGGGCTGGGTTCGGTGATCTCCAGGCAGGGCTCTCCCTCCCGCTCCCGGATGCGCCCCTCCGGTTGATCCAGCAGCAGGGCTCCCTGCCCCACCCGCCATTGGCGCCGGCGGGCCATCAGGCCGTGGATCTGCTCCAGCTCCCGCTCCTGGGGGGGCGCCAGCTCGATCAGCTCGTCGGCGTCGTCATAGGAGAGGCGATAGCGGGGCTTCACCCAGCTGCGCTGCACGCCACTGGCGGCGATCGCGCCGTCGTCGGCGAGCTCCACCCACACACTCCAGGCGGCGCAGCGACAGCCGGAGCGCAGGCTGAAGGGCCCTGTGGCCAGTTCCAGCGGGAACATCGGCAGATTGCCCCGGCTCAGGTAGAGGCTCGATGCCCTGCGCCGGGCCTCCAGGTCGAGGGGATCCCCCGCCGCCACGAGTCGGCCCGGATCGGCCACATGGATCCACAGCCGCCACACCCCACCCTCGCGCTCCTCCAGGGCCAGCCCGTCGTCGATGTCCTGGGTGTCGGCGTCGTCGATCGTGACGGCCGCCAGATGGGTGAGATCCAGGCGCTGCTCGTCCCCTGGACGGGGTTCACCGTGGCTGGCCACCAGCTGTTGGGCAAGGGCCTGCAGCTCCGGACTGAAGCCCAGCTGCCATGGGGTGGCCTGCAGCGACGGCAGGTGATGGGCTTCCCATTGCCCGAGATCCAGCAGCAGATGGCGAATCGAGCCGGTGTCAGGCGAGCAGTGGGCGGCCTGCAGGGCCTTGCGCAACTCGGGGGGCAACGCCTGGGAGGCATCCCCGCCAGCCCAGTCGTGCAGCAGGGCAAGTTCCTGCTGCTGGATGGGGCCCAGCTGCAGGGCATCGATCGGTTGGCGCTGGCGGATCAGGCCGTGCCACAGCGCCTGGGCCTGCTCGGCCAGCGCACTGCGGCGCCGTCCATGGCGAAGGACGCGCAGTTCATCCGGAGGGCGCGCACTCACCTGCTGGTGGCGCCAGCGGAACAGCTGCTGGGGGCCCTGCAACCAAAGCCAGCCGGCCGCCAGATGCACCGCACCAGGCTCGGGTTCGAGCAATCCCACCCAGTCGGCGAGACCAAGCCCCCCAGCTTCCTCGTTCAGCAGCAGCCAGGCGGCAGACGCATCCCGGCGGCCGGGCATCGCCGCGGCGAGATCCTCGGGGGTGAAGGCCCAAGGAAAAACCCCCGGCCGTTCCGGAGCCGAAGCACCGGAGGGCAGGGGGCAAATGCACTCCACACTGCGCAGCGGCAGGGTGAGGGGGCGGTGTTGGGCCGGGGCTGTAGGGCGCCAACCCGGTAGGAGTTGAACCTTGGAGCCCTGCACTCCCACCACCAGGGCCAGTTGCGGACCCTTCTCGCTCAGGAGGCCGACAAGATCGCCGGGGTGGTGGGTGGAAGGCGCCAGAGGAGCCTCAGCCTTCGGGATTCACGAAGGGCAGCAGTGCCACGATGCGGGCGCGCTTCACGGCATTGGTGAGGTCACGCTGCTGCTTGGCGGTGAGGCCGGTGAGGCGGCGGGGAAGAATCTTGCCGCGCTCGGTAATGAACTTCTTAAGGAGATCGACGTCCTTGTAGTCGATCGGGTCACCCGGCTTGATCGGGGAAAGGCGCTTCTTGAAGAAGGAACTAGACATGGCGAACGGTGGAGAAGAAGAAAAACCCGGACAGTGCTGGCTGGATCAGGAGCCGAAGCTCACTTGATCTCCTTGTGCACGGTCGACTTGTTGCAGTGGGGGCAGAACTTCTTGAGCTCCAGCCGCTCAGTGGTGTTCCGGCGGTTCTTCTCGGTGGTGTAGCGGGACACACCGGGAGAACGCTTGGCGGGGTTGGACCGGCATTCGGTGCACTCGAGAGTGATCACGATCCGGACGCCCTTGTTCTTAGCCATGAAGGACGTTGCGCCGCTTGAGCGATGCGAAGTGACAATGGGACACCATACCTCTTGGGGTTTCACGCCCCCCACGGCTCCTTAGGATCCGGCCTCCCTGACGGCACGGATAGATGCGGGTCTCGCTCCAATGGTTGCAGGAGCTGGTGGCCGCCGCGCCCGAGAGCTTCGGGGTCGACACCCTGGCCGAACGGCTCTCGATCGCCGGCTTCGAAGTGGATGCCATCGAGGATCTCGCCGCCCGTGCCGCCGGCGTGGTGGTGGGGTTCGTGTGCGAGCGGGAACCCCACCCCAATGCCGACAAGCTGAGCGTCTGCCAGGTGGATGTGGGCGCAGCCGAGCGCCTGCAGATTGTGTGCGGAGCCAGCAATGTGCGGGCCGGCATCCACGTGCCCGTCGCCCTGGTGGGCGCCACCCTGCCGGCGGTGAATCTCACGATCAAGCCAGCTGAGCTGCGGGGCGTGGCCAGCACCGGCATGATCTGCTCGCTCACCGAACTGGGTCTGCCCAGTGCGGTGGATGGCATCGCCGTGCTCGATGAACTGTTGGCTGCCGTTCCGGCCCTCGGCACGGCAGTGGGGCCCCTGGTAGGTCTCGACGATCAGGTGCTGGAGCTGGCGATCACCGCCAACCGCCCGGACGGCCTGTCGATGGCCGGCATCGCCCGCGAAGTGGCGGCCATCGTGGGCGGACGCACCAATCTCCCCAGCAGTCCTGAGGCCATCGCAGCCTCAGATCTGGACTGCGATGCCGCCTCCCGCACCCTGATGGAGCAGGGGGGCCTCTTCAGCGTTACGGAACTGCGCCAGATCAAGGTGGCGCCCTCGCCGGACTGGTTGCAGCAGCGGCTCGAGAAAGCCGGGATTCGGCCGATCAACAACGTGGTGGACATCACCAACCTGGTGATGCTCGAAACCGGCCAACCCCTGCACGCCTTCGATCGCGACAGGCTGGCAGCTGCCAGCGGCGGCCAGGCCGAGGCCAGGTCGCTTGGGTTGCGTCACGGACGGGTCGGTGAAGCCCTCACGACCCTCGATGGGGAGATGCGCGAGCTGGGCCCTGAGGCCCTCCTGGTCACCTATGGCGACCGTGCAATTGCCCTCGCCGGGCTGATGGGTGGGGCGGAGGAGGCCGTCTCCGATACCACCGGCACCATCTGGCTTGAGGCCGCCGTGTTTCCGGCCATGGCGGTACGGCGGTCCGCCCGCAGCGTGGGCCTGCGGACCGAAGCCAGCAGCCGCTTTGAAAAGGGTCTGCCGCCCGAAGCCACCCTGGCGGCCTCGGATCGCGCTGTGGCCTTGCTGCAGGAGCTCTGCGGCGCTGAGGTAACGGCACGCTGGGTGCACCGCCGGGCTGAGCAGCCGGCGGCTCCGCTGCACCTGCGGCGCGATGCCCTGCACAACCTCTTGGGGCCGGTGCTCGTGGAGGGTGAACCCGAGGATCTGAGCGACGCGCGCATCGTGGCCACCCTGGAGGCCATCGGTTGCGACCTCGAGGAGCAGGGTGAGGGCTGGCACGTGAAGGTGCCGCCCTCTCGCGCCATCGATCTCCATCGGGAGGTGGATCTGATCGAGGAGGTGGCGCGACTGGTCGGCTACGACCACTTCGCCTGCCATCTGCCCGACCCGATCGAGCCGGGCGGGCTGGAGCCTGAGCAGGTGGCGGAACGCCGCCTGCGCCGGGCCCTGGTGGCGGCGGGTCTGCAGGAAGCCTGCAGCTTTTCCCTGGTGCCCGCCGCCCCAGGGCGGATTCCATTGGCCAATCCGTTGCTGGCCGATTACGGCCACCTGCGCGACGACCTGCTGGAGGAGCTGCTGGGCGCCGCGCGGCGCAATCTCCAGAGCGGTGCCGACGGCTTCTGGGCCTTTGAGATCGGTGCCGTCTTCCACGCGGCTGATGGAGGGGCCTCGCGGTTGCTGCTGGCGGGCGTGATGGCCGGGGAACGGCGGGCCGAGCGCTGGACCACCAGCGGCAAGCCCCAGCCCCCGAGCTACTTCCACGCCCGCGGCGTGGTGCAGCAGGCCCTCAGCAGCCTGGCCATCCCCACGGAAGACCGGGCGCTGAAGGATCACCCCCTCCTGCATCCCGGCCGGGCGGCCCAGATTGTGGTGGAGGGGCGGCCCGCCGGCTGGTTCGGCCAGCTGCACCCCCAGCAGTGCGAAGCCCTCGACCTGCCCGAGGCCACCCACGTGTTCCAGCTGGACCTGGCCGCACTCCTCACCGCCGCCACCCGGCGCAACCGTTGGCAGCCGGCCTTCGCCCCCTTCGCCACCGTGCCGGCCTCCGAGCGCGACCTGGCCCTGGTGGTGCCCGAAAGCACAGGCGCTGCTGCGCTGCTCTCGGTGATCCGCAAGGCCGGCCGGCCGCTGCTGGAGCATGCCGAGCTGATCGACCGCTACACCGGTGCCCAGGTGGGTGAAGGACTGTGCAGCCAGGCGTTCCGGCTTCGCTACCGCGATCCCAAACGCACCCTCACCGAGGACGACGTGGAAAAGGCCCACGCCGCCATCCGCGCCGCCCTGGAGAAACAGCCTGGCGTGCAGCTGCGCGTCTGAAGCCTCAGCGGCCTCAGCCGCGGCGCTGGAGCACCGCCAGGGTTTCCACGTGGGTGGTGTGGGGGAAGAAGTCGAACGGTTGCACGGTCTGCAACGTGTAGGCGCCCCCAGTCACCAGGGGCGCTAAATCGCGAGCCAGGCTGGCGGGATCGCAGCTCAGATACAGCAGACGATCCGGCGGACTGGCCAGGATCGTGGCCACGACCGCCGGATCGAGCCCCCGCCGCGGGGGATCTAGAAACAGCAGATCGGCCTCCGGCAGCCGCTCGGCCAGGGCCTCGGCCACGTCGCAGGTCTGGAACGAGCACAGGCCAGCCAGCCCATTCACCTCTGCGTTGCGGCGCGCCTGCACCACGGCTTCGGGGTTCACCTCCAGGCCCTCCACCCGCCAGCCAGCGGCGGCCATCGGCAGGCTGTAAGTGCCGATGCCGCTGTAGGCGTCGATGGCGAGCCCCACCCTGGGCTGGTCGGCTAGGGCCGCCTGCAGGAAGGGAATCACCCGTTCCGCCTGCTCGGTGAACACCTGAAAGAAGGTGTCGGTGGCGATCTCGAGCTGGTGGCCGCCGAATCGCTCCTGGATGGTGGGTTGGCCGGCGATCAAACGGGTATCCGGGCCCATCAGCACGTTGTTGGCCCTGGGCTGCAGGTTGAGGGTGACGCCCACCACGGCAGGCCAGAGTTGCATCCAGTGCTCGGCGAGATCGGCCAGCCCGCTGAGTCGGTCATGGCTGCTGATCAGGGTGATCAGCACCTCGCCGGTGTGTCGGCCCACGCGCAGGGCGAGATGGCGCAGGCCGCCTCCATCGCGGCAGTCCCGGTCGATGGGCCAGTCGGTGGCCTCCAGATCTGCCTTGATTGGCTGCACCAACGCGTCGATGCGCGGATCGAGCACCGGACATTGGTTGAGATTCACGATCCGGTGGCTGCCGCGGCGGTAGTAGCCGCTGCGCACCGTGCCGTCGGGGAGGCGCTCCAGGGGAATAATCGCCCGATTGCGATAGCCGAGGGTCTCCGGTGCACCCAGCACCGGCTCCACCGTGGGTTGGAGTCCGCCGATACGCTGCAGCGCATTCACCACCACGGTGTGCTTCCACTGCACCTGGGCCTGGGGCGCCAGGTGCTGGAGGGAGCAGCCCCCGCACTTGCTGGCCAAGATGCAGGGTTCCCGGCGCCGATCAGCACTGGCGTCAAACACCCCATCCATCTGGGCCAGCCAATGGCGCCTGGCCTTCCGCACCAGGCGGGCCTGAACCCGTTCGCCGGGGAGCGCCCCTGGAACGAACACCACGGCCTCTCCACACCGACCAATGCCCTGGCCCTCATGGCCCAGGTCGTTGATCAGCACCTCGCAACGTTGGCCAACTGCCAGCTCACCCATCCCCTGCCTCAATCCGTCTGGCCCCGGTTCGACCCTAAACCGTGCAAAGGGGCGTAACACCTGGCAGAAACTCCTGGTAGGAGCGGGCTGGGGTCGATAGAGTTCGGCCTGCGTGTGGCCGCTGCGATGAGCGTCGTTCGGGATCTGATTCTTCAGGCCGATGATCAACTCCGCTACCCCACCGGCGGAGAGCTCCGCTCGATGGTGGAATTCCTCAGCGGTGGTGCCCAACGCCTGGCGGTGGCCAAGGTGCTCACCGACAACGAGAAGAAGATCGTTGACGAGGCCGCCAAGCAGCTCTTCGCCCGTAAACCCGACTACGTGGCCCCCGGCGGCAATGCCTACGGCCAGAAGCAGCGTGCCCAGTGCCTACGTGATTACAGCTGGTATCTGCGCCTGGTGACCTACGGCGTGCTTGCCGGCAGCACCGAGATGATCCAGCAGATCGGCCTGATCGGCGCCCGCGAGATGTACAACAGCCTCGGCGTTCCGATGCCGGGGATGGTGGAGGCGATGCGCACCATGAAAGATGCATCGTTGGCCCTGCTGAGCACCGATCAGGTGGCGCTGGCAGCCCCGTACTTCGATTTTCTGATCCAGGGCATGCAAACCCCCAGCTGAAGACGGAGGGCCTTGCGCCTCCATCCAACAGCGCTCACCAACCAGACCCGACTGATCTCTTGTCTCAGTCGGGTCTTTTTATTGGACCCGCCACGCGTCCCGATTGAGACCTACTGGCGCAGGCGCTCCGCTGCGCGTCCCGACAGGCTCGCTCTGAAGTCTTATGTGAGACTCGTACCGGGTCTACTAGCTAGTCCCAGGCTGGACTAGTGCGCAGTCTTCGGGATCCCCGTCGGCTCGTTGCGACAACGCGCGTCCCAGGGCTCGCCGACCCACGCCCGGTCATCTCAGATGCGACACTCGGCGGGTCTGCTAACGCGCCCCATATGAGCAGAGCGAGACTCGGTGTTGTGTCTCCGCTCGGGGTCAGGGGTGATATGGCCCCGAGGGCATCAATCGCCGTCCTCCAGCTTCTGTCCAGGCAGGCGTACCTGCATCAGACACAGGTACGCAGGAACCAGGAGTGCTCTCACCACTTGGTTTTCTGGCTTGGCCAGAGCGACTGGACACAGCAGCGGACAGCCAGTCAGACGGGGAGGGTCAAGCGCTCCCATCCAGAACCTCCCCATGCGACCCACGCTCGCCACGGGAGTTGAATCATCGCGGCGATCCAGAATCGACGATTTTTTGGGTTCTCGGTCGTCGCCACTGCGACCGCTAGTGAGTCCAGACCTGCAACTTAATTGAGACCAAGAAGTCTTCGCATCGTCGCGCCGTGGACACTCGTGACACCTGGCTGTGCCAAATCCTGAGAGCCTCCATCGACGCGAGCATTTGTCGCAATACTGGAGAACAAGACGCATATCTAGTCCTACGAAGAGACCAAAGAGAGTCACTTAAATTCTTCGATCTCAGGCTGGACTCTCACCAGGTCTATCCAGGAGTCTCATCTGGTTTTCTCGATGACGCTCTGGATGTTCCGGTGCTCGTCGTGAGCGTCAAGGGCTGGTCAGCCCGCGGTTCGGTAGAGCTCCTTCAGCAGCTGGTAGGCCTCGTTGAGGCGGCGCATGGCTTCCGTGGAGCCACCACTGTCGGGGTGTGCGCCCACCGCCATCTGCCGATAAGCCTCGCGAATCTCCCGCAGGGTGAGCCGATGGCCCGGTGCCGTCGGCAGCTGGAGCAGCTTCAAGGCCCCATGCAGGGTCATGGTGTGCTCGAGGGTCTGGAATGACGTGCCCTTGCGGCGCTTGCGGAACCGGTGCACGAAGCGGCGGATCAGGGTGGGGACCCTCAGGTCCAGCGTTGCGGCGCTGAAGGGATCCTCCAGCAGGCCGGCCACCACCATGACCCGTTCGAAACTGGCGGGCCCTTCCGGGAACGCGGGCGCAAAGCCCCGCACCACATCCAGCGCCAACGACCAGGTGAACGGTTGCCCGTCGCTCTGATCGGATTGGGGCCAGATGTCCTGGGCCAGCCAGACCATCGCGGCCTCGAGCACGGCGTCATTTGGTGCGCTGCCATACAGCTCATGCCAGTGGTCGCTGGCGGTTTGCAGGGAAGCCGCCACCTGCTCCGCCGACACCCCAGGCAACAGCTCATTCGGCTCCCGGCTGGCGTGGGTGGGCTGGAGACTGCGCTTGAGCTGGGCAGACTGGCGGCGCACAAATCCCGGAAGGTCGATACCACCCTTGGGCCGTCGCGGTTCCGCTGCCGGCCTCAGCTCCGGATCCGCGCCAAGGCCGTCAAAGTCGGCCAGCAGTTCGGCCTTGCCATGGCCGGCCACGAGCACCAGGGCACCCTGTTCATCAAATCCGCCTGCCTCGTCGTCACGGTCTGTCTCCTCCACGGCGTCCTCCCCTGACGCCTGGCCAGGAAGCACCGTTTCCAGCAGCCGCTCGAACAGATCGCCCCTGCTGCGCAGGCCCCACTCGCCCTTGAGGGCATCGAGGTGCTCCAGCAGGTCGGCCGGAAGCTCAATGCTGATGCGTTTGCGCTGCGTCGATTCCCCCACGCTTTGCCGTTCAGTTCCCCATCAGCCCGCGCATCCGCTGCTGCTGGGCCTCAAGCGCCTGCTGGTAGCGATCCACCAGGGTCTGGTCGGCGCGGGCCGGCGGGAGCACCACGGGTGAGAGCTGCAGGGTCAGCGGCGGCGGCGGCGGCGGGGGCAGTTGCTGCAGATCGGGAGCCCCCAGCGGGGGGGCCATCGGAAGCCACGCCTCCTGCAGCTCGATGGGCGGCAGAAGCTGGGGGGCCAGGGTGGGCCGGTTGGCGGCGCCAGCCCGGGCCACTTCCAGCTGGCGCTCCTGGTCGCGCACGCGGGCCAGCTGGGACTCGGGAACCACACTCAGCAGATGGCCTGGGGTGGCATCGGCGGGATACACAAGACTCACGCGCACGGGGTTGGAGACCCCCGGCTTGAGGTTCAGGGTGGTGAGGGCCATGCTCTGGCCGGAGCGCATGCCCACATGCATCTCCTGCAGTCCATCGGCGGTACGCACCTGCATCGAACCGCGGAACGCCGTGAAGTGCTTGCCGCCCACCGGGGAAGGATGGCTGAGCACCAATTCGTAGGGCCCATTGCCACGCAGGTCGAGGTCTACGTCGAAGCGCACGCCGTAGGTGCCCACGTTGTCGAGGGATGAATCCAGCATGCGACTCACCAGTGGATTC
The DNA here is from genome assembly GCA_040399185.1 of Prochlorococcaceae cyanobacterium. GTDB lineage: Bacteria > Cyanobacteriota > Cyanobacteriia > PCC-6307 > Cyanobiaceae > UBA5018. The sequence continues at coordinate 126,361 of JBBASQ010000001.1, read as the reverse complement.
ACCTGGATCTCGCCGGTGCCGAAGTTGTGGCGGTTGGTGCTGGTGAGGGGCACATGCAGGGGGCCCTGGCTGCTGAGGTCGTGACTCACCGAAGCCTGGTAGGCATCGCCCAGGGCCACACCGCCCACCCGGGAGAACACCCGGCGGTTATTGATGTCCGTGATGCGGTTGAGATATACACGCCCGGGGGCCAACTGGCCCTGGTCCAGCACGGCCAGTAGATCCTGATCGCCGCGCGGGTTGCTCGCCGCCACAACAGCCATCTGGAACGGGCCGTTGCTGTTGCCCCTGAGCAGCCCGTTGGCAATGCCCAGGGCGGGGATCTCCGTGCTGAACAGCACCAGCCGGCTGCGGGGTGGTATCACCACTTCGTCCTGCAGGCGCCGGTCGAGCTGGCCGCGCAGCATCTGAACCGCCGTGGCGTCGCCAGGGCCGGTGTTCCAGGGCCGGGGCCCCAGCGGGCGCACCCCGATCTTGGCGTTGCCCAGGTAGGGAGCCTCGAAGCTGTTGCGCACCGCTCCGCGCTCAAAGCGGATCGTCACCGGCTGATAGCCCGGGTTGATCAGGATCAAACCGATCGTGAGCTCGGTGCGGCGCTGGCCGGCCCGGATGCGAGCGCGATAGGGCGGGAGGTACTTGTGGTGGAGATGAACGCCGAACTCACCGTTGAAGGTGAACTCGGCATTGCTCAGGGGCTGGCCGTTTTCAGCTGCATAGGCCACGCCGGGAGCTGTGCTGATCAGGATGCCAGGCCCCTCCACCTCCTCCGGCTGGTTGGAGTGGAGCACCGGCACGTTGTTGAAGGTGCCCTTGAGCGGCTTGGCGGACTGGCCCGCCATCAGGGCCACATAGGCCCGCGCCGGCAGGCCACCCAGCCCGGCCAGCACCACCAGCACCAGAACAGCGCGACGCATGAGACCGGAAAGGCCACCTGGTCTCATCCTGCGATCAGGGTGAACCAAGGGGGTCTCCAGCCACTGAATGCCTTTGGCTTTGTCCTGCCGCCAAGCCAGTGCTGTGCGGGACTCCAGCGCGTGCTGCTCGACCATTGCTGGGGGGGAGACACGACACGCGAACCACCGGCTCAGATCGCTAAAACCGGGTTGCACCCATGCATTTTCCCATGCTCCCCCCATTCGCCTGTTGCGGCACCGGTGCAGACGGCCGCCACGCCTGGCACCACCACCAGGAGCGCAAGCTGCGGATGCTGCGCTACTGGCGTGACGGCCTCGAGCGTCAGCTGGCGGCCGCAGAGGCTGCCATCAGCACGCTGGAGCGGCAGATGGAGCGCGATTCAGCCCCGGCCGAAGGCTGAGGCCGAGTTGTTCGCGCAGCAGCGCCAGACCCCTGTGGAGACGGCGCTGGACGGTCATCGGGCTGATCGCCAGTTGTTGGGCCGTGCGGCGGTAGCTCCAGCCAGCTAGCACCACCCGCTGCACCACGGCAGCAAGGGCGGGTTCCAGCCGGGCGAGGGCCTCCAGGGCCACCCCTTCCCCCTCGCAGCGCTCCACCCCCACAGCGCTCCCATCGGCGATCGACTCCTCGAGCTCGCTGTCGAGCGGCATCACCTTGTTGATCAACCGCGCGCACTCCAGCTGGTTCCACTGCTGCGGCGAGAGCCCCATGGCGAGGCGGAGCTGCTCATCGGTGGGCGGCACGCCGCTCTGGAGCAGCCCGTGGGCAAGGCAGTGACGGCGCCGGTCCAGCTGTTCCTGGAGCCGCCGGGGCAGGCGGATCGGCTGGATGCGGTCGCGAAGGTAATGCAGGATCGAGCCGCGGATGTGGGGCCGGGCAAAGGCTGAAAACGGCGTGCCACTGGCGGCCTCGTAGAGCTCGGCAGCCCTCAACAGCCCCATCAGACCCACCTGGATCAGGTCATCGAGGGGCTCCGGGCTGCGGCTGGCGTAATGCAGGGCGATGGGCCGGACAAGCTGGCGATAGCGATCGACGCGGCCATTCCGGTGGCGGATCGCCCGTTGGCTGACGGACATGGGTAGTAGAAGCAGAAATAGAAGCCGCAGGGCGGCGGGCCCATGGGGGCCTGCTTTCACTCACGGGCTTCAGGCCACCTCGGCACAACCGTGAAACCACGGAATCGGCAGCCCTGCTCAGGCCAGGGCCGGGGCCGCCACCGCCTGGAGCAGCGCCCAGGGCCCATGGCGCTCCAGCCAGGCCAGATCAGACCGTTCGGTCTGCAGCAGGCAGCCGGCAAAGCCCAGGGCGTTGATGCTGAATCCGGCGGCATGCTCCCGGCAGCGGCGCACCGTGAGAAACCACTGGTCGTCAAACAGCAGGTTGTAGGGATGCCGCGGCTGGCGGTCGCGGCCGGGATCGCCCAGGCCAAGGGCGCCCATGTGCTCGGTGTAGAGACTGGCCAGATCGGAGTGGGCCACAGCATCCTGCCGGGGGCTGAGCCGATAGGCCCAGGAAAAACCCTCGGCCAGGCCCCGGCCCCCCCCCCGATCGCCAGCGGCGAGGGCCGCCAGGAAGGTGGGAGCGAGGGGACAGCTGGGCTGGCCTGCTGCCCTGGGCAGCAGCTGCAGATGGCGATGGGGCTGGCTGGCCCCGGCGGCGGCGCAGCTGTTGAAGAACCAGAGCCCGCCGGTGTCGCGGGCCACGGTGGCCGTGGCGGCCCAGTCGTGGGCATCGAGCCAACCGGCCTGGGGCGCCCAGTGATCCGTGATCAGCAGCACATGTCCCGCCTGCACCGGGAACTTGTTGAGCAACAGCACGTGCCCTGGCCTGGGGCGGGCCACCTCGAGCGACGGTTCCCAGGGGAGGAAGGGGTTGGGTTTGGGCCCACCGGCCCGCAGGTGCTTGGGGGTGCGGCTCAGCAGCCGGCGGAGCTGGAAGGGTGCCAGCGACGGTTGCTCCACCACGGCGGTAGCCAGGGGCACGAGGGCACCAGCCTCCAACGCCCGCTCGGAGACGGCCAGGGCCCCACGCCAATAGCGTTCCGGTCGGGTCGCCGGGGGCTGCACCGCTTCAGCCCGCACCGGATTTCAACCGGGCCAACGAGGCGCCCTGGTAATAGCGCCCCAAGATTTCGTTGTACCGGAGTCCCTGGCTGGCCAGGTCCTGGGCCCCGTGCTGGCTCATGCTGGCCCCCAGATGGCCATGGGCCTCCAGGGTGATCTGCCGGTTCGCGGCGTAGAGGCTCTCCACGATGCCGCCCTGGTAGCTGAGGATCAAACCGGCCGTACTCCCCGCGGCCTGACGGGTGCGGCTGTTGCTGCTCGTGAGACCCCGATAGGCCTGCCAGCGGGTGGTGTCGCCCAGATGCCAGTGGCGACTGGCCGGGCGGGCCATGTGGGCCAGGGCATAGGAGCGGGCTGCCACGGCCTGGGCCCGCAGCGCTTCCATCTCCCAGCTGCTGGGCATCTCCGCGCCCACCACCGAGGCCACATAGGTTTCGAGCGGCAGGTGGTTCACCACCAGCACGCCGTTGTCCTGCCTGATCAACCGCAGCCGGCCGCCGTAGGGCTGGCCGTTCACCTGGAGGGTGGCGCCGGGGGCCTGCAGCCACGCCTCTGCAGCATCCGCCATCCAGCCCGCCTCCACGGCTTCACCCGCCGTGCCCTGCTGCAACAGCCGCCCATCGCGGCCCACCAATTGCCAGGGCCCCGTGGCGCTCAGGCTCGGCATGGCCCCAGCCCGCAGCAGGGCCACACGAATTTCGAGATCCACTGGCTTGCCGGCAGCCGGTTCCTGCAGGCCGAGGCGCTGGCTTTGCACCCGCCGAAGCGACTCCGCCTCCATCCGGGTGTCCTGGGCTGGTGCGGGGGCATCCACCAGGGCCTCCAGCAGGGCACTCTGGCCGCTGGCATAGGGCTGGGGGGTGAGGCCCTGGGCCGCAAAGCCGATGGCCACGGCGCTCAGAGCCATCGGTGCACCCAGCCAAATCCGCCGGGGCACTCCGCCAACGCTCAGTCGGCGGGAAGCAAGGCTTGCCAGCCCTCCCAGGCGGACGGCGGCGAGACGCCGCTGTCCCCATTGGCGGAATGCCCGAAGTGGAGCGTGCCCTCCCACAGCAGATGGCCCGTACCGAGCAGACGGATCATGCCCGACGATGCCGCGCTGCACACCATCCCGCCGGGCCGGGTGGACGGCTGCCAACCCACCACCGTGGCCTGTCCGCTGTGCTGGAGCCAGTAGGGGGCCACCAGGGCATGGGCCGAGCCGGTGACGGGATCCTCCGGAATCCCCAGACCGGGGGCGAAAAAGCGCAGCTGGTAGTCGGCCGGGATGCCCTCAAGCTGGGGGGCGTCCTGGCGGCCCCGCTCCACACCGGCCATCACCACCAAACCCTGGCGCTCCGCACCCTGCAGCTGGGAGGCGAGGCCATCCAACCCCGCCAGGGAGGTGCCGGGGGGCAGCAGGGCAACGTGATAGCCCAGGTCACTGGTCCAATACCCCGACACCGCAGCGCCGCTGCAGCGCTCGAGCAGGGTCGCCAGGGCCGCGTCCGGGGTGGCGCCATGGACCGGGTAGGCGGGCAACACAATCGCGCCCCGGCCCGGTCGCTCCGGATCCAGGCCCACGGCCAGGGGGCCGCTGCGGCTGTGGAAAGCCAGGCTGGCGCCGGGCTGGAGCTCCCCCCAATGGCCCAGGGCCAGCAGGCCAGCCAGGGTGGCATGGCCGCAAAGCTGCACCTCGCAGGTGGGCGTGAACCAGCGCAGCAGCCAGGTGCCGCTGCGGTGCAACAGGAAAGCCGTTTCCGACTGGCGCAGGCTGCCGGCGATCGCCTGCATGGCAGCGGCGCTCAGCGGATGGTCGAGCAAGACCACCGCCGCCCCGTTGCCCTGGCAGGGGGCGGCGGCAAAGGCCTCGATCAGCACAGCCTTCACGCTCATGCACTCCACTCCGACTTGAGCCCCCGCTGCATCAGGGCCTGCACGGCCCGGGCCGGTTGGGTGCGCCCTTCGAGAACGGCGAGCACCTGATCACAGATCGGCAGGCTCCACCCCTGCCGGTGGGCCAGGGCCAGGGCCGCCCGCGCCGTACGGGGGCCCTCCACCGTGGCGCCGATGCGGGCCATCGCCTCGCGTTCCTCCAGGCCCTCCGCGAGCAGCAGCCCGCAGCGGTAGTTCCGGCTCAGGGGGCTGTTGGCCGTGGCCAGCAGGTCGCCGAGGCCAGCCAGGCCGTACAGGCTCGTGGAATGGCCGCCCATCCCCTCCACCACCACGCCCATCTCCGCCAGTCCGCGGCAGAGCAGGGAAGCCTTGGCATTGGCTCCCAGGCCCAGGCCGTCGCAGATGCCTGCCGCCACGGCCATCACGTTCTTGAGGGCGCCGGCCGCTTCGACGCCCACCGGATCGTCGCTGCGATACAGGCGCAACGACCCGCCACTGAGCTGCTCCTGCAGCCGGCCGGCCAGGTGCTGGTCCCGGGAGGCCACCACGCTGGCGGCCGGGAGTCCCTCGGCGAGCTCCCCGGCGAGGTTGGGGCCGCTCAGCACCAGCAACGGAGCCTGGGGCACCTGCTGGGCCCAGAGCTGGGAGGGGGTGGCCAGCCGCTCGGGATCGATGCCCTTGCTGCAGCTGAGCAGCGGCAGCCCCTCAGGCCAGGCCGGCGCCAGACGGCGCGCGAGGGAGTCAATGCCCTCCATCGCCAACGCAACAGCCACCAGATCCGCCTGGGGGAGCAGCTGGGCGGGATCCCCACCCTCACGGCGGGTCCAGCCGAACACCCGGTGCCCCTGGCGTTCCCACAGGGCCTGAAGCGTGCGACCCCAGGCGCCCAGCCCCAGAACGGCGATGGTGAGGGTCATCGGCGGCGCCTTGGCCACGCCATCATGCGCCAGTGGCCCCGTTGGATCCCACTACGAGCCCGGCGGGCGCAGAGCCCCTGGAGCACTGGAGCGGCTCAGCCCTGGTGGTGGGCTGCGGGGGCATCGGCCGCGCCCTGCTGGAGCTGCTGGGCCAGCGGGCGCCGCAGCTGCAGCGGGTGGGAGCGCAGCGCCCCGGCAGCGGCACACCCCTGCCCACCGGGGTGCAGAGGGTGGAGCTCAGCCTCACCGATGACGCCAGCCTCGCCGCCCTCCCCCAGCAGCTGGCCGGCATGCCGCCACTGCGCCTGGTGATCAATACCGCGGGCCTGCTCCACGACGGCCCGCTGCAACCCGAGAAGCGCCTGGCCCGGTTGAGCCGGGTGAACCTGGAGCGCAGCTTCGCGGTGAATGCCTACGGGCCGATCCTGCTGGCCCAGGCCCTCGAACCGCTCCTGCAGCGCGATCTGCCGCTGCATTTCGCGAGCCTCTCCGCCCGGGTGGGCAGCATCGGCGACAACCACCTCGGCGGCTGGTACGCCTACCGGGCGGCGAAGGCCGCCCAGAACCAACTGCTGCGCACCCTGGCCGTCGAATGGCAGCGGCGCCTACCCCGGGCCTGCGTGTGTCTGCTGCACCCAGGCACCACGGCCACGGCCCTCTCCGAGCCGTTTCAGGCCGGAGTTCCCACCGAGCGGTTGTTCACCCCGGAGCGCTCTGCTGGCCACCTGCTGGATGTGGTGGCCGCGCGCACCCCGGAGCAGAGCGGCAGCTTCTGGGCCTGGGACGGGCAGCCCATCCCCTGGTAGTCCTCAGGCGCCGTGCTGGCGCAGCACCTCGAGCGGGATCACGTTGAGGGTGCTCATCTCCGTGGCCTCAAGACGCACGGGCGGGGCCATGCCGTCCTCATAGGCCTCGAGCCAGCGCGGTGCGCACACACACCAGTGATCCCCCGGCTTAAGGCCGGGAAAGTCGAAGGCGGGCACCGGGGTGGAGAGGTCGTTGCCCTGGGCCTTGCTGTAGCTGAGGAACGCGTCGTTCACCACGCAGCACACGGTGTGGCGGCCCATGTCGGCCGCATCGGTGCGGCAGCTGCCATCGCGGTACCAACCGGTCATCGGCGCACAGCTGCACACGACGAGGGGCTCCCCGAGCACATTCAGGGGGGTGCCGCTGCTGGCCAGGGACATGACGGATTCAGGGCTCGCCGCCAGTCTGTCGGGCCCTGGTGGGCGGCGCGATCAGGCCAGCAATTGCTGCGGGGAGGTTGACGGATTCCGGGGGGTAGGCGTTAAAGGTCGGGAAGCGAACCTCACTGTTTCCGTCGCGGCAACCCTATTCATGAGCTGGGAATTCACCGAAGATGCGGCCTTCCTGGCCCTCTGCGACGCCTACAAGGAGAGCGGTGAACCCTCGGCCGTGGAGTTTCTGGCCCATGGCGAAGGGGCGTTCCATTTTCAGGAACTCACCCAGAACGCCGCCGGCGAGGGCCTCGACCTGAGCGACTCCTCCGATCTGGAGGAGTTCCAGCAGGAGGTGATCGAGGCCCTCGAGGAGATGTGCAGCTGAATCGCCAGCTGCTGGTTCTTCAGCTGTAGAAGAACGCGATTTCCTTCTCCTTCAGGCCTTCCCAGCCGGCAGCCTTGAGCCGGGCGTCGAGGGTGGCCTGATCGAAGTGCTTGCTCCCGGTTTTGACGATCCGGTTGCGCATCGATTTCTTCACTCCGCTGCGGGCGCGCTGGCTTTCGAGGTTCATCACCTCGTTGTAGAGGGCCAGCATCTCGGCGGGGATCGGTGTTCCGTCGAGGTCCACGCCAGATTGGATCGCGGCGTCGACGCCATCGGGGCCAGCAATCGCCATGGGTTGGGGGCAAGGGCCCCGCGAGGCTAGGCGCCGCGCCTCAGGCGCTGAAGTAGCGCGCCTTGCTGTGCAGGGCCACCAGGGCTGTGGTGCTCTGTTCGGGCTCCAGCTGATCGCTCTCATCCATCGACAACCCGATCCGCCCCGCGCCCAGCCAGTCGAGCTGGGGCCGGGAGTCGGCCACGTTCGGGCAGGCCGGATAGCCGAAGGAGTAACGGCTGCCGCGATAGCGCTGGGCCAGCACATCGCGCAGTGGCATGGCGGCCGAATCGGCGAAGCCCAGCTCACGGCGGATGCGGGCATGCACCCACTCGGCCAGGGCCTCGGCCATCTGCACTCCCAGGCCGTGGAAATACAGGTAGTCGCTGTACTGATCGCCCTTGAACAGCTCCTGGGCGTAGGTGGTGGCCCGCTCGCCCATCGTCACGGCCTGCATGGGCAGGACGTCGGCGGGGAGGTGAGCACCGTCGGGGCCGGGCACCAGGTCGCGATAGAAATCAGCGATGCAGTAGCGGTTGCCGGAGCGCTGCCGCGGCAGGGCGAACGCACCGAGCCGCGTACCAGCAGCTCCGGGATCGGCACCAGCCGCCAGCCCGGCTGGATCAAACACCACCACGCTGTTGCCATCACGGCCGCAGGGGAAGTAGCCGTAGGCCACCCGCGGGGTGAGCAGCCGCTCCTCGATGCAGCGCTGCTTCCATGCCTGCAACACCGGCTCGGCCTTGTCGGCGAGCATGGCTTCATAGTCCTCCCGGCTCTGCTGCTGGGTTTTACGCAGCTGCCACTGGCCGGCAAACAGGGCATTGCGATCCAGGTAGGCGAACACCTCCTCCAGGTTGATCTGCTCTTCGGTGAGCACCTGGGTGCCCCAGAACGGCGGCGCCAGCGCCGGCTCCTCGGGTACAGCCTCGGAGCGATGGTCGTTGGGGGCGGCGGCAGCAGCCGGGGCGGCCGGTTCCGCCGCCGGGGCGGGTGTCGGATCACTGGCTGGCGCTGCGGCGTCGCTGGCGTCGGCTGAAGCCGCCTCAGCCAGGCCCACGCCCTCAGGAATGCCATTGAGGAAGCCCTGGTGGTTGTCCCAGGCATCACCAGCCTTGGCCTCCATCAGCGCATCCATGAAGCGCAGATCGGCAAAGGCATCACGGCCGTACACCACCTGGCCCCTGTAGGCCGCGCGGCAGTCGCCATGCACAAAACGCGGCGTGAGGGCGGCGCCGCCCAGGATCACAGGCACGGAGATGCCGGCCTCGTTGAAGGCTTCCAGGTTGTCCTTCATGAAGGCGGTTGATTTCACCAGCAGACCGCTCATTGCGATGCAGTCGGCGTTGTGCTCCCGCTGGGCCTCAATGATTGCCTCGCAGCTCTGCTTGATGCCGAGGTTGATCACCTCGTAGCCATTGTTGGTGAGGATGATGTCCACGAGGTTCTTGCCGATGTCGTGCACATCGCCCTTCACCGTGGCGATCAGAAACTTGCCCTTGGCCGAACTCTCACCCTCCACCTTCTCCATGTGGGGCTCCAGGTGGGCCACCGCCGCTTTCATCGTTTCGGCGCTTTGCAGCACGAAGGGCAGCTGCATCTGGCCGGAACCGAACAGTTCGCCCACCACCTTCATGCCATCGAGCAGGAAAGTGTTGATGATCTGCAGGGGCGGATAGCTCTGCAGCGCCTCATCGAGAGCTCCTTCCAGGCCGATGCGCTCACCATCAATGATGTGCTGCTTGAGCCGCTGATCCACCGGCAAATCGGCCAGTGACGGACCGGACGCCCGCGCCTCCTTGGCACTGACCCCTTCGAACAGCTTGGTGAGCTCGGTGAGGGGGTCGTAGACGCAGATGCCGTTGTCAAAGCGGCGCCGGTCTTGGATGAGATCGCGGCACACCTGCTGGTGCTCCTCGGTGATCTTCACCAGGGGCAGGATCTTGGCCGGGCTCACGATCGCGGCATCCATGCCGGCCTCGCAGCAGTCGTGCAGGAACACGGAATTGAGCACGATCCGGGCCGCCGGTGAGAGGCCGAAGCTCACGTTGCTCACCCCGAGCACCACGTGCACGCCGGGGAGGTTCTCCCGGATCTGGCGGATCGCATCCACCGTGGCCAGGGCGTTCTCGCGGTCTTCCTCGATGCCCGTAGAGATCGGCAGGGCGAGGGGGTCGTAGAAAATCTCGTGGGCAGGAATGCCGAATTCCAGGGCGTCGCGGTAGGCGCGCTGGGCAATGGCGAACTTCTTCGCCGCCGTGCGGGCCATGCCGTCTTCATCGATGGTGCCTACCACCACCCCGGCTCCATAGCGCTTAGCCAGCTCCAGCACCTTGAAGAAGCGCTCAGGGCCGTCTTCGTAGTTGGTGGAATTGAGGATGCATTTACCGCCGGCCACCTTGAGGCCAGCCTCCATCTTCTGCCACTCGGTGGAGTCGAGCATCAGCGGCAGGTTCACGTTGGTGACGAGGCGACTCACCAACTCGCGCATGTCGCGCTCGCCGTCGCGCCCCACGTAGTCGACATTCACGTCGAGCACGTGGGCGTTTTCCTTCACCTGGCCGCGGGCCACGGCCACCAGGCCATCCCAGTCTTCTTCGGCCAGGAGCTCGCGCACCTTCTTGCTGCCACTGGCATTCAGGCGCTCGCCGATGATCAGGAAGGAATTGTCCTGGTGATACGGCGTGGTGCCGTAGATCGAGGCTGCGGAGGGCTCCACCTGGAGCAGGGGACGCGGACCGGACTCCCCGTGGGGATCGCTGGGCAGATCGGAACGGCGAACTGGCCGCGGGGCGGCCTGGAGTTCGCTGGAGAGCTCGCTGAGGGCCTGGATATGGGCAGGGGTAGTGCCGCAGCAGCCACCGATCACCTGCACGCCCAGGTCTTCCACGAAGTGCAGCAGCTGCATCTTCATTTCCACCGGTGTCAGCCGGTAGTGGGCCACGCCGCCGATGTTTTCGGGCAGGCCAGCGTTGGGGATGCAGCTCACCACGAAGGGGCTGTGGGCGCTCAGATAGCGGATGTGCTCCTTCATCTGCTCGGGCCCGGTGGCGCAGTTGAGGCCGAGCACATCGATGGGGAAGGGTTCCAGGATCGCCACCACGGCGGCGATGTCCGAGCCCACCAGCATCGTGCCGGTGGTTTCCATGGTCACGCTCACCATCAGCGGCCGGCGCTGGCCGGTCTTGGTGAAGGCGTCTTCGATGCCCTGGAGCGCTGCCTTGATCTGCAGCACGTCCTGGCAGGTTTCCACGATGAACAGATCCACATCGCCCGCGAGCAGGCCCTCGGCCTGCTCCTCGAACGAAGCCCGCATCGTGTCGAAATTCACGTGGCCCAGGGTGGGCAGCTTGGTGGTGGGCCCCATGGACCCCGCCACAAACCGGGGTTTCTCAGGCGTGGAATAGGCATCGGCCATCTCCCGCGCCAGTTCCGCGGCCTTCTGATTGATGGCGAAGGCCTGGTCGGCGATGTCGTATTCGGCCAGCACCAGCGAGGTGGCCCCGAAGGTGTCGGTCTCGATCACATCGGCACCCACCTCCAGGAACTGGCGGTGCACGGCCTGCACCGCATCGGGGCGGGTGAATACGAGGTATTCGTTGCAGCCCTCTAGGGCCGCGCCGCCGAAGTCTTCGGCGGTGAGATTCATCTGCTGCAGCGAGGTGCCTGTGGCGCCGTCAAACACGAGCACCGGCCGCTCCGGAGCGTGCAACCGCTCCAGAAAGCCCACACGCTGGCCGGCAGGACGCACCTGACTCACCCCGGAACTCGCCACCACCATCAGCCGTCGATGCGCACGCGCGTCACCCAGTGGTCATAGGCGGAATCGCGCCCTTCCGTGATCGCCGTCAGGCGCTCGCGGATCTTGTCCATCACCGGACGGGTGGTGGGCATGTCGGTGGATTCCACCCGCCGCACCGGCGTCACCTTGGCGGCGGTGCCACTCAGGAACACCTCATCAGCCACGAACAGCTCGCTCTTGTCCACGGCGCGCTCGATCACCTCAATGCCCATCGCCTTGGCCAGTTCGATCACGCTGGCGCGGGTAATGCCCTCGAGGATGTCCTGATCAACGCCAGGGGTGATCAGCGCGCCGTCGCGCACCAGGAACAGGTTCATGCCACTGGCTTCGCTCACCTTGCCGCGGCTGTTGAGCAGCAGGGCCTCGTCGAAGCCGCTCTTCACCGCTTCGGTTTTGGCCAGGGAGCTGGTGATGTAAGCGCCGCTGATCTTGCCGCGCAGGGGCAGGGAACGGTCTTCCTGGCGGGTCCAGGAGCTGATGCGGCAGCTCACACCCTCCGGGGAGAGGTAGTCGCCCAGCTCTAGGCCGTAGATGAGGAAATCAGTTTCGATGTTGTGCAGGCGCGGCGCAATGCCCAGGTCGCTCGTGTACACGAACGGCCGCAGATAGACGGGCTTGGCGGGTTTGTTGGCCCGCAGGAATTCCACGATCGCGGCGTGGATCGTGTCTTCGCTCAGCTCGGTGAGCAGCAGACGGGCGCTCTGACTCAGGCGCCGGGCATGGCGGTCGGCCCGGAACAGAAGAATCTCGTTGGCATCCGCTGGGTTGGGCAGGGCGCGCATGCCGCCGAAGGCGCCGGTGCCGTAGTGCAGGGCGTGGGTGGCCACCGACAGGGTGGCCTCCGCAAAGGGAACGCATTTGCCGCCAAACCAGGCATAGGGCAGGAACTGATGCATGGCGGGCGGCGCGGCTGGCTCTACCTGGAAGCCCCCGATCTTCTCACTGCAGCCAGCAGGATGGGGCCATGCACAGGCTCGCGGCACTACCGGGAAGCGGGGCGGACGCCGATGCCGGCGCGTATGTGGAACAGCCGCCGGCCCCGGTGCTGTTCCTCAGCAGTGCCGACACCGACCTGCTGGCCATCGATCAACGGCTGGAGCTGGAGCCGGAGCTGCTGGGCTGTGAACTGCGGGGGCTGAACCTGGCAGCGCTCAGCCATCCGGCGGTTCTTGACCACTACCTGGCCTTCACCGCGCGGCAGGCCGAGCTGGTGGTGGTGCGCCTGCTGGGGGGGCGGGGCCACTGGAGCTACGGGCTGGATGCGCTGCAGCGCTGGGTGCGCAGTCCGCACCCCGATGGCAGGCCGCGCAGCCTGCTGGTGCTGGCCGGCACCCCCGACGACGACAGGGCCCTGGCGGAGCTCGGCACGGCGGCCCCTGCACTGGCTCTGGCCCTGGCGGAGTGCCTGCGGATCGGCGGACCGGCCAACCTGCGCACCGTGCTCACGAGTTTGCGGGCGTTGCTGGAGGGGGCTGAGCCGCCGCCGCCCACCCCCGAGCCCCTGGCCGATCCCCTGCCCCACGACTGGCGTGGGGAGCCCGGCCCGCGGGTGGGGCTGATCGTGTATCGGGCCCTGCTCCAAGCCGGGGATCTGGGGCTGATGGAGGGCTGCCTGCAGGCCCTGCGCGACCACGGCCTGGCGCCGCGGGCCCTGTGGGTGAGTGGCCTGCGGGAGGGCCCCGTACAGCGCGGTGTGGCCGATCTGCTGGCACGGGAGCAGGTGCAGGCGGTGCTCTGCTGCACCTCCTTCGCCTCGGTGCAGCTGGCGGAAGCCGGCCTGGGGGCACCGCTATGGGAGGAGCTGGGGGTGCCGGTGCTGCAGGTGCTCAGCAGCGGCCGCAGCCGGGAGGGCTGGGCGGCCAGCAGCATCGGCCTGGGGCCCACGGAGTTGGGCCTGCAGATCGCCCTGCCGGAGCTCGACGGACGCCTCACCACCCGGATCGGGGCCTTCAAGGACAGCAACCAAGCCAGCGATCGGCTCGTGTCGGCCCTGCCGCGGTATGTGCCGGATCGGGAGCGCCTGGCCTGGATTGCCCAGCTCACGGCCAACTGGATCCGCCTGCGCAACACCCCGGCACCCCAGCGGCGGGTGGGGCTGGTGCTCGCCAACTACCCCAACCGCAACAGCCGCGTGGCCAATGGCGTAGGGCTCGATACCCCCGCCTCCACCGCGCAGATGCTCGGCTGGCTGCAGGCGGCCGGCTACGCCACGGCAGGGGATCTGCCGGCCGATGGCCAGGCGCTGATCGAGCGCCTGCTGGCCACCCGCAGCAACGACCCCGAGAGCGGCCACCGGCCGCCCCTGGACCACCTGCCCCTGGCCGCCTACCAGCAGTGGTATGCGGCCCTGCCAGCCGAAGGCCGCGGGCGGCTGGAGGCGGTGTGGGGACCGCCGGATTCGGATCAGGGGTTGGAGCCTGGCCCAGCTGGGATGCCGGCCTTTCCGGTGCGAGGGCTGCAGTTCGGCCACGTGGCGGTGCTGCTGCAGCCGGAACGCGGCTACGACCGCGACCCCAGCCTCAACTACCACTCACCGGATCTGCCGCCCACCCACGCCTATCTGGCCCAGTACCTCTGGCTGCGCCAGCAGTTCGCCGCCCACGTGGTGGTGCACGTGGGCAAGCACGGCAATTTGGAATGGCTTCCCGGCAAGGGGCTGGGGCTCTCGCCAAGCTGCTTCCCGGAATGGGCCCTGGGGCCCCTGCCGCACCTCTATCCGTTCATCGTGAACGACCCGGGTGAGGGCAGCCAGGCCAAGCGGCGCAGCCAGGCCGTGATCCTCGATCACCTCACCCCGCCCCTGGGGCGGGCCGGGCTCCACGGGGAGCTGCAGCAGCTGGAGGGGTTGCTGGATGAGTACTGGGAGGCGGTGCAGCTAGGGAGTGAGCGGGCGACAGGGCTGCGGCAGCACCTGGCGCAGCGGCTCAAGGAGCTGGAGTTGCCCCTGGCCGGCGAGGGCGACAACCTCGATGACCGGCTGGATGCGGCCGATGGCTATCTCTGCGAACTCAAGGAGGCCCAGATCCGCCTTGGGCTGCACACCTACGGCCAGCTGCCCGAACCGGCTCCGCTCGCCGAACTGCTCCTCTGCCTGGCCCGCCCCCCGCAGGAGGGACACCCCGGCTTCACCCAGGCCATCGCCAGCGACCTGGCCCTGGATCTGGATCCGTGGAGTGATCCAGAGGAGCAGCCGCTCTCCGCGGGGGATCAGGGCGCGCTCGCCCAACTCAAAGGCGAACAGCCCCTGCGGCTGGCTGGGGATGGGGTGGCCCTGCTGGAGGAGCTGGCGCTGCAATGGCTGGCACCACTGCTGGCGCCACTGGTGGATGGGGCAACGCCAGGTGAGCTGAATGCCGCTGACTGCCCCCCCAATCCGGGCCCCCGCACCACCGCCGCCCTGGAGCGGGTGCAGACCGTGCTGCTGCCGCGACTGCTCGCCTGCGGCAACGCCGAACGGGAAGCCTTCCTGAAGGGCCTGGCGGGCGGGCGGATCGCCGCCGGTCCCTCCGGCGCCCCCACCCGGGGCCGGCCCGATCTGCTGCCCACGGGGCGCAACTTCTACAGCGTGGATCTGCGCGGCCTGCCCACGGAAGCCGCCTGGGATCTGGGGCGCCGCAGCGCCGAGCTGCTGCTGGAGCTGCACCTGCAGGACGAAGGCGAACACCTGCAGCGGTTGGCGCTGAGCGTGTGGGGCACCGCCACCATGCGCAACGGCGGCGAGGACATCGCCCAGGCCCTGGCCCTGATGGGGGTGCGTCCGGTGTGGGATGGCCCCACCCGCCGCCTGGTGGATCTGGAGGTGGTGCCGCTGGCCCTGCTGGGCAGACCACGGGTGGATGTGACCCTGCGGATCTCGGGGCTGTTCCGCGACGCCTTTCCCCAGCTCGTGGGTTGGTTCAACCGGGCCTGTGCCCTGATCGCCGCCCTGGAGGAGCCCGATGAAGCCAACCCCCTGGCGGCGGTGGCCCGCCAGGACGGGGGCTGGGGCCGCGTGTACGGCTCGGCACCTGGGGCCTACGGAGCCGGCCTGCAGGGTCTGATCGACAGCGGCCAGTGGGACAGCCGCGCCGACCTGGCCGAGGCCTTCCTGAACTGGAGCGCCTGGCGCTACGACGGCGGCGCCGAGGGCAGTGGCCATGGTCCAATCGAGGCCAGCGCCGACCGCAGCGGCCTGGAGCAGCGGCTGCGCAGCGTGCAGGTGGTGCTGCACAACCAGGACAACCGCGAGCACGACCTGCTCGATTCCGACGACTACTACCAGTTCCAGGGGGGCCTGAGCGCGGCGGTGGAAACCCTGAGCGGCACGGCACCGCAGCTTTGGTTCGCCGACCATTCCCGCCACAGCCGGCCCCGGGTGCACCGGCTTGAAAAGGAGTTCGACAAGGTGCTGCGCTCCCGGGTGCTCAATCCCCGCTGGATCGAGGGCATGCAGCGCCACGGCTACAAGGGGGGCTTCGAGATGGCCGCCAGCCTCGACTACCTCTTTGCCTACGACGCCAGCACCGGCCGCGTGCCCGACTGGAGCTATGGGCGCATCACCGACACCTGGCTGCGGCAACCGGGGGTGCGGGCCTTCCTGGAGCAGGCCAATCCCTGGGCCCTGCGGGACATGGCCGAACGGCTACTGGAGGCCCACCACCGCGGGCTCTGGGCCACAGCAAAAGAGCACCAACTGGCAGATCTACGCCAGCTGGTGCTCGAGAGTGAGGCGCTGATCGAACAACGCTGAGGCTGGAACGCAGACGAGAGACCTCAGGAGTTGAGGTCTTTCACCATCTGCTTGAACGGATCGATCGAACCGGGCTTGGCGGTGTTCAGCTGGCTGATCTGGGGCTGGGCGGTGGCCGCATCAGCCTCCTTGCGCGGGGAGGGGGCGGCGGCCCCCGGGGCGTTCACGGCCACGGCGGAACCCTTCTTGCGCTGCTCCAGCTCCGCCGCGGACATCGGCTTGGCGAAGGTTTTCTTCACCGGCTTGGGCACGCCGCCGGTGAGATTCACCTCGGCTTCCTTGGCTTCCACGCCACCCAGACCAGGGCTGACTGTCTTGAGTTCGGCCTCCATGGAAGCCACCTCTTCCACCATCTCCTTGTTGCCGGGGCTGCTCGCGGTGCCCGGGAAGGTGTGGCGGATGGTGTTGGAGCGACGCATGAAATTCACGTCACCCAGGGTGCTGGCCGCGTCTGGCTCGAGGAAGAAGGTTTCGGCTTCTTTCTTGGCTTTCGGCTTGTCCTGGGGGCTGGATTGGCCACCACCGGAATTGAACAGGCGATCGAACAGACCCATCGACAGGCAAGGGGAAAGCGTTGGCAAACCCTAGCGGCCGTGCAGGGACAAACCATGGGTATCGGTGCCGCAGCTCAACAAGAGTCCACGGGCTTGCAGATCCGCCGCAATCGACTCGCACACCAGCGGGGTGGGCGCCCAGCGCTCCTGCATCTGGTAGTCGTACCAGGCTTCAGCGCCGTCGAAGTCCATCGCCGCGGCGGCGGCGATCAGACGCTGGAAGGGCAGGCGGTAGCGGGCGGGATGGGCCAGCACCGCCAGGCCGCCTGCGGCGTGGATCGCCCCCAGCACCGCCTCGGCCCTCAGGGCCGGTCCCACGACGGAGCTGCCCTGGAGATAGGGATCGAGGCTGTCGTGCTCCGGCCCGAAGCCCAGGGCCAGCACATGCACCAGGCAGCCCTCGAGCAGACAGCTGATCTCCACGCCGCGCCAGAGGGTGGGCGCCGCGCGACCCTGCTCCGCAAGCTGCTCGAAGTGCTCGGCGATCGGCCGGTAGGCCCTCACGCTGTGGTGATCGGTCACCGCCAGATGCTCCAGGCCCAAGTGCAGGGCCTGATTCGCCAGCTCCAGCGGCGCCAGGGAGCCATCGGAGCAGTGGGTGTGGCAGTGGAAGTTGAAGCGGGTGGGGCAGCTGCCGGGCTCCACCTGCTTCAGCACCGCCGCCAGGGGATGGGCGGCGTGGCGTTTCCAGGCCGTGGTGCCGCTGCTCATCCAGCCGCCGCCGCTTCAGCCGCCAGCCGCTCGGCCCGCAGCCGCCGCCAGCGCGCATAAAACTGAATCGAGGCGGCCATGAACACCACCAGGGCCACGATGAACCAGGTGGCAGCGCCGGTGGGGAACTGGTTCTTGAACACCACCAGCATCACCACAATCACCAGCAGCAGGGTGGGCAGCTCGTTGAGGGCCCGCAGCTGCTTCGGACTCCAGCTGCAGGTGCCGCTCCGGAGCTGGCCCATCAGCCGGTAGCAGAACCAGTGGTAAGCCAGCAGGGCCGCCACAAAGGCGAGTTTGGCGTGCATCCAGCCCTGCTTCAGCCAGGCGGGGTTCACGCTCAACAGCCCGGCGGCGCACACCACGGCCACCGCCATGCCGGGGGTGGTGATGATGTTCGCCAAACGCCGCTCCATCAGGGCGTACTGGTCCTGGAAGGCCGTTTTGAGCGCCGGCTCGAGCTCCTCGGCTTCCCGGTGATAGATGAACAACCGCACCAGATAAAAGAGGCCGGCAAACCACACCACCACCCCCACGATGTGGAGGGTCTTGAACCAGAGGTAGGCCTCGGGCGGCCAGCTGAAGGCCATCAGGGCTGGCAGGGGGCTGGAGAGCGAGGCGAACATGCGCGCCGGCGATGGGCGCGGCTCAAGCTAAGCCGCTGGGTTGGCGGGAGTGGGCAGGGCCAGATGCTCGGCCGCCGTGGCGCGGATCAGGGCGAGCTCCTCGGCCGGGATCTTCTCCAGCTGCTTCATCACCAGCCCCATGCGGGGATTGCGGCGCAGGCCCTCGGCGTGGCGGGCCAGGAAGTCCCAGTAGAGGGCGTTGAAGGGGCAGGCCTTCTCGCCGCTGCGCTGCTTCACGTCGTAGCGGCAGCCCTTGCAGTAGGTGCTCATCCGCTTGATGTAGTTGCCGCTGGCGGCGTAGGGCTTGCTGGCCAGCAGGCCCCCGTCAGCGAACACCCCCATGCCGAGCACGTTGGTCTGCATCACCCAGTCGTAGCCGTCGATGAACATCCGGTGGAACCAGGCGGTGAGGGCCTGGGGATGAAGGCCGGCGATCAGGCCGTAGTTGGCCAGCACCATCAGCCGTTGGATGTGGTGGGCATAGCCGCTCTCGGCCAGTTCCCCCAGCACCGTGTCCATGCAGCGCATGCCACTGCCGCCGAGGGCATCGAAGAACGGTGGCAGGGGCTGGGTGTGCTCGAAGTGGTTGCGGTTGGCGTAGTCGGCGCCGAACCAGCAATAGAGGGCGCGGGTGTACTCACGCCAGCCCAGGATCTGGCGGATCACGCCCTCCAGACAGTTGAGCGGGGTGTCCCGCTCCAGCCCTGCCTGCTCCAGGCGGCGGATCACCTCCAGCGGCTGGAGCAGGCCCAGGTTCAGGTAAGGCGAGAGCAGGGCATGCCAGAGGGTGGGCTGGCCGTTCACCATGGCGTCTTGGTAGGGGCCGAAGCCATCCAGCCGGGTGGCAATGAAGTGCTCCAGCACCGCCAAGGCCTGCCCGCGGGTGACGCCCCAGAGGAAGGGGCGGCTGGATCCGGGCAGGGGCGGCTGACCTGCGGCCTCCCGCGTGGCGCTGAGGGCTTCCACCTTGGCGATCACCGCCTCGGTGATGGCATCGGGCTCGAAGCGCAGCGGCTGCGGGCCCTGCAGACCCTTGGGCGGGGCCTTGCGGTTGTCGTGGTCGTAGTTCCACTGGCCGCCGAGGGGCTCGGCCTCCTTGCCGCTGCCCTCCATCAGCACGTCGAAGCGCCGCCGCCCTTCCCGGTAGAACAGCTCCATGCGGAGCTGCTTATAGGGGCGAGCCCAGGCGGCGAAGGCCTCCGGGCTCCAGAGGAAGGCATTGGAGGCGTGCCACACCAGCTGGGGAGCCCCTGGAGCCATCCCCGACACCGCCGCCTCGATGCGTTGGCGGAAGGGCCGCTCCGCCGGCTCCATCAGGTGCAGCTCACCAATGCCGTGGGACGCCACCCACTGGGCCAGGGCCGACGTGAAGCCCTCGGCCTCCAGATAGTCCACGGTCCAGCCGGCCGCCCGCAACTCCGCGGCGAAGTGGCGCATCGCGCTCCACACCAGCACCAGCTTCTGGCGGTGGTAGGCCCGCCACCCGAGCACCGAACTGCTCTCAATCAGCACCACCCTGGCTGTGCCGGGCTGGTGGGCCGCCAGGGCACTCTGGGCCTGGTGGAGCTGGTCGCCCAATACCCAGATTCCAAGCCCCATCAGCCCGGTGTCTGCCCAGCGAGGCGGCAGGCCCGCCGCGCCACCGCAGCCGCATAGCCCCGTTCCACCTGGCCCGCCCGCGGACTGATCACGCCGTCGCGGCAATCCACCACCACCCGCTCGTGGTGCCCCATCTGGTCACTCACCCGCAGCCGCAGTTGCCAGTGGTGCTTGGCACTGCGGCTGATCTCATCGCCACACACCGGCCCCACACACAGCCCGGGGGCCGCCTGGGCCATCGGCGCCACGGCCAGCACCAACACCAGAAGCAGGGCCGCGAGGATCCGGGTCAACCGGCCAGCTCCAGAGAACGTTCATTGTCTGCCCCGGCGGGCTCGGCCGTGGCCTCGGGGTGGAAGTACTCCCACACCACCTTGGCCATGCCGGGGCCCATGCCCGGTGCCTGGGCCAGGGTGTCGGGGCTGGCCAGCTGAATCGCGTCGATGGAGCGGAAGTGGGCCAGCAGCTCCTTGATCCGCTTGGGCCCCAGCCCCGGGATATCGGAGAGGCGGGAGCGCTTCATCCGCTCGCCCCGCTGCTGGCGGTGGAAGCTCACGGCAAAGCGGTGGGCCTCATCGCGCAGGCGGCGCAGCAACTGCACCCCCAGCTGTTCGGGTTCGCTCTCCAGCGGCTCCTTGGCCCCGGGCACGAACACCTCCTCACGCTGCTTGGCCAGGGAGCACACCACCAGTTCCTCATCGAGGTTGAGCTCGCGCAGGGCCTCCATCACCGCTGAGAGCTGGCCCTTGCCGCCATCGATCATCACCACATCGGGCCAGTCGTTCAGGCCCTCGGTGTGGAGCGCCGAGCCGGCGTTGCGGCGCAGCTCCCGCAGGTCGGCGCCGGCGGCCTTGGCCTGGGCCCAGCGCCGGAATCGCCGCCGCATGATCTCGGCCATGGCCATGAAGTCGTCGGAGTGGCCGGCGCGGATCGAGCTGCTCTGGATCTTGTACTTGCGGTAGTGCTGCTTGGCCGGCAGCCCGTCGATGAACACCACCTGGGAGGCCACCGCGTCGCTGCCCTGGATGTGGCTGATGTCGAAGCCCTCGATCCGGCGGGGCGGGGCCGGCAGATCCAGCAGCTGGGCCAGGTCTTCGGTGGCCAGCAGGTTCTGCTCGCTGGCCCGCTGGGCCCGCTGCAGCTCGTAGCTGGCGTTGCGCTCCACCAGCTCGATCAGATCGGCCTTCTGCTGGCGCTGGGGCACGGCGATCTTCACCTTGCGCCCCCGCAGCTCGCTGAGCCATTCCTCGATCAGGGCCTGCTGGGGCAGGGGGTGCTGCACCAGCAGCTCCGGAGGAATCTCCACGGACTCCACCTGGCTGTAGTGCTCCTCAATCACCGTCTGCAGGATCCGGCCCAGGGCCTCACGGCGCTCCGGTGAGGGCGGCAGCTCACCACCGGCACCCTCCTCGGCCGCCGGCGTGCCCACCGCATCGGCCGTGTAGCCGAGCCGGCCCACCAACTTGCCGGCCCGCATCTGGAACAGTTGCACCGCCGCCACCCGCTCGTCGGCCGCCAGGGCGATCACATCGCGGCTCACGGAGCTATCGCCGAGGCTCATCTTCTGGTCGGCGGTGAGGGTGCCGATGCCCTGGAGTTGGTCGCGCACCCGGGCTGCGCTCTCGAAATCGAGCCGCTCGGCGTACTTCTCCATCTGCTCGGTGAGCAGCTCCACCAGCTCCTCATTGCGTCCCTGGAACACCATCGCCACCTGGCGCAGGGTGCGGTGGTAGTCGTCGGAGGAGATCTTTTCCTGGCACACCCCTGGGCAGCGGCCGATGTCGTAGTTGAGGCAGGTGCGACCTTTGTAGAGGGGCTGGGGGCGCTGGCGCAGCGGAAACACGCGCTTCACCAGGCCGAGGGTGCGCCGCAGCAGACCCACGTCCACGTAGGGGCCGTAGAAGCGATCCAGGGGCGAGCGAAAGCGCCGCCGCCGCGTGATGAAGATGCGCGGGTAGGCCTCGCTCCAGGTGATGCAGAGATAGGGATATTTCTTGTCGTCCTTCAGCAGCACGTTGAAGTGCGGCTGGTGGTTCTTGATCAGGTTGGCCTCCAGGGCCAGGGCCTCGGCTTCGCTGTCGGTGACGATGAACTCGATCTCGCACACCTGCCGCACCATCAGGGCGATGCGGGGCGAATGGCCGTGGCCGCTGCCGCTCTGGAAATAGCTGCGCACGCGGTTGCGCAGCACCTTGGCCTTGCCGATGTAGAGGATGCGGTCCTCCCCATCGCGCATGAGATAACAGCCCGGCTCCGAAGGCACCTCCTTGAGGCGGGCCTTCAGCCGGGCCGGTTGCTGGATCAGCGGCTGGGCCGCCCCCGGGGAACTGCTCAAGCGTTCACCAGCCTCAGCCGCCGTAGTTCCAGCCGGTGCTGCCCAGCTCCAGGGCTGCGCCATCGCGATGCAGCACCGCGCTCTTCACCTCACCCACGAACACGGTGTGGTCGCCGGCCGCCACATGGCCCACCACGGTGCACTCCACCCCGCCGAGGCCGTCATCCAGGATCGGCAGGCCCAGCTCTCCGAGCTTGAAGGGTGCAGCTTCGAAGCGGCCACCCACCCCTTCCTGGGGCTTGAAGAACACCGCTGCCAGGTCCTTCTGGTCGGCCGAGAGCACGTTCAGTGAGAACTTGCCGGTGCGCTGGATCATGCCGTTGCTGGTGCTGTCAGAGCGCACGGCCATCACCACCAGGGGTGGCTCAAACGAACCCTGGGTCACCCAGCTGGCGGTGAACCCATTCACCACCTCGCCTTCGGCGACGCCACAGATGAACAGCCCGTGGGGGATCTTGCGCAGCAGGGTTTTCTTGGCGTCGAGATCCAGGGCCATGGGCGGGAAAAGCGCAAAAACCAACTCTAGGAAGGCCCGCTCCATAGGCTGAGCCCCATGCGCGCCCTCTATCCCGGCTCCTTCGATCCCCTCACCCTGGGCCACCTCGACCTGATCGAGCGCAGTGCCCGGCTGTTCGATGGCGTGGTGGTGGCGGTGCTGCAGAACCCCAACAAGACCGCCGCCTTCCCCCTCGAGCAGCGGCTGGAGCAGATCCGCCAGGCCACGGCCCACCTCGAGGGCATCACGGTGGGCAGTTTCGATGGGCTCACCGTGGATTACGCGCGCACCAGCGGCGCCGGGGTGATCCTTCGGGGGCTGCGGGCCCTGAGCGATTTTGAGTTCGAGCTTCAGATCGCCCACACCAACAAGAGCCTGGCCCCCCAGGTGGAAACCCTGTTCCTGGCCACCGCGGTGCACCACAGCTTCCTCAGCAGCTCGGTGGTGAAGGAGGTGGCCCGCTTCGGTGGGGATGTGCGCCACATGGTGCCGCCAGGTGTGGCGAGCGACCTGGCCAGGCTCTTTAATCGAGACGCTTCCGCGAGCAGCACCGGCATCGCCCATGGCTGAACCCACCATCACCGTGCTTGAGCAGCTCGACCAGCTCGAGGAAATCGTGCTGGAGGGCAGTCGCATTCCCTTCAGCGGCGGGCGGCTGGTTAACGAACAGGACGCCGTGGAGGTGATGGATGCCCTCCGGGAGGCCCTGCCACCCCAGCTCTCCCAAGCGGTGGAGCTGATTCGCCAGCGCGATGAGTTCATCGCCCAGGCCCGCGCCCAGGCCGATGAGATCGTGACCCAGGGGCGCCAGCAGCGCGAGCAGCTGATCAACACCGCCTCGATCCGCCAGGAGGCGGAGCGGCAGGTGGCGGAGATGCGCGAGCAGACCCGCCAGCAGTGTGAACAGGTGCTGCTGCAGGCCCGCCAGCAGGCGGCCCAGGCCGAGCAGGAACAACAGGCCCGGCTGGCCCAGATGGAGCAGCAGTTTGCGGCCCGCCGCCAACAGCTCGAGCAGGAGGCCGCCGAGCGCAATCGCCAGTTGCTGGACCAGCACGAGCGCAACCGTCAGCAGGCCATGGCCGAGCTGGAGCAGATCCGCCAGGAGGGCCTGCGGGTGCAGCGCGACAGCCAGGCCGAAGCCGAGCGGTTGCAGAACGACGCCCTCCAGTTCCGCCAGCAGACCCAGCAGCAGTGCGATGCCCTGGTGGCCCGCAGCCGCCAGGAGGCCGCCACAATTCAGGACGGGGCCAACCACTACGCCGAGCAGGTGCTGGGCGAGCTGGAAGGCCGGCTGCAGGAGCTCAGCCAGGTGGTGCTCGGCGGCCGCCAGGAGCTCGGGCGGCTGATGGCGGCCCAGATCACCGCCGCCGACCGGCAGCGCCAGGCCACCACGCCCGAACGGGACACCCCCAAGTCCTCCAGCCGCAGCCGCCGGGTGGCGAACCGCCTGCGGGAGGTGGCCGAACGGCTCAGCTGAGGGCGACTTATGCGGGGCCGCTGGGGCAGAGCTGGGTGTTGAGCACCTGGCGCAGCACGGCCCCGATCGTGTCGTTCGGCGAGCCTGCACCGTTGCTGATGGCACTCACATAGCGGGGCCCGTCAGCTGTTTGCAAGACCCCACTGATGGAGCGCACGCCGGTGAGGGTGCCGGTCTTGGCGTAGAGGCGCCCCTCCATCGGGGTGCCGATGTAGAGATTGCGCAGGGTGCCCCGGCGGCCGGCCACCGCCATCGACGCCAGGTATTGATTGGCGTAGGGATGCTGGTTCATGCGCAGCAGCAGGGCCGCCAGGAATCGGCTAGTGAGGCGGTTGGCCCGGTCGAGGCCGCTGCCGTCGGCCACGGTGACGCCAGCCATGGGCAGCCCCTGCTCGCTCAGCCAGCGGTAGGCCTCCAGCCGGGCCTGGGCCAGATCCCAGCTGCCGGCGCCCTGGCGGAGCAGCACCTCGGCCGTGAAGTTGTGGCTCTCGGTGTTGGCCAGGCTGAGCAGGTTGTGCATCGGCGCCGAGGGCTCCTGGTGCACCAGCACCGCATCCCCCGGCAACGGATTGCGGGCCGACACCAGGGTGAGCCGGGCCTGCCCCCCCTGCTGCACCAGGGCCCTGTTCAGCAGGGTGCGGAGCCGAGAAGGCGGATTGGGCACCGCCGACTGGATCGCATTGCTGGTGAGGGCCAGCCGCGTGATCGGGGCTCCATAGGCGTAGTAGCGGTCGTCGGGATGCCAGCCAGCAGGCCACCAGGCCTGGGCCGGCTCTTCCGCCAGCTCGAGCCGCACGAGGGAAGGCCGGCCATCGCTACCGCTGCTGGCCAGGGCCAGGCGCGCGAAGCGCTGCAGCTGGGGCAGGGCCAGGTCGGGATCGCCCTCACCGGTGAGCCGGAAGCTGCCATCGGTGAGACGCCACAGCTGGGTGTTGAGGCGGTAGTCAGGGCCGAGCCGATCAAGGGCGAAGGCGGTACTCACCAGCTTCTGGTTCGATGCCGGCACGCGGGGCCGGGTGCCGTTCACATCGGCGAGCAGCCGTCCCTGGGGATCGGCCACGGTGATGCTCCACACCGAGGCGCTCCCCCCCAGAACGGCCTGAATCCGCTGCTGCAACGCGGGGCAGCTGGCCTGGGTCTGCAGCAGGGGCAGACCCACCGGCGGCGGGGAGGGGGGCAGCGAGGCCAGGGGCGCCGGCGTGAGCTGCAGGTCTGTGAGGGCAGGGGTGCTCTGGGCAACAGCCGCCAGCGGCAGGCCACCGATCAGGCCCAGCAGCGCCAGCCCGGAAACCACAGCCCGCATCGGATCAGCCCCCCACCTGGAGGCCGGTCACCGTGCCGGTGACGCGGAAGTTCTCGCCCTCCAGCTCCACCGGTGCACCGATCTTGAGGTTCTGGTTGCCGAACACCACGCCACCGCCACTCCGGCGGCCCTGGCCGGCCAGCACAAAGCGGGCGTCGAGCGTGCTGAAAACCTGTT
The DNA here is from genome assembly GCA_040399185.1 of Prochlorococcaceae cyanobacterium. Lineage (GTDB taxonomy): Bacteria > Cyanobacteriota > Cyanobacteriia > PCC-6307 > Cyanobiaceae > UBA5018. The sequence continues at coordinate 100,945 of JBBASQ010000001.1, read as the reverse complement.
GGTTGGGGTCGGAGGCCGTCACCACCGTGCCGTTGGGCTGCACCGCCACCAGACGCCGCTGCAACGGCACCACATCCTTGACGCCCACCGAGCCGTGGGGCTGGTTGCGGATCACGATCGCCACCTTGCCCTCCTGCCGCACCCCGGCCACCAGGGCGGCAGGATCAGCAGCTGGCACACCGCGCACATCCACCATCACGGTGACGGGCACCACACGGCCCGTGGCCTTGGCGATGGCGCCAGTGAGCTTCGGGCTCCACACCACGCCACCGGCGGCCAGCAGCACGGCAGCCGCGGCTCCGAGATCCACCAGGCTCCAGGACCGCTTGGGCTGGGAGGTTCCGGGCTCGGATGCCATGGAGGAGCTGAGACTCGTGGCAGTGTACGGAGACCGGCCAGGCCCAGCCAGGCCCGGCGGATCAGTTCCTCAAGCCCTCGATGAAGGCATCCAGCGCCTTGAGGTTGCCGCCGAGGCCCACACCGCCTTCCCCGGCCAGGGCCGCTGCCTGGAGCTCGCCATCGGGCTTCTGATCGAACTCAGCGGCAAATCGGAAGCCATCGGCGTCTTCGCGGTAGAGCTCCCAGGGCCCGGGATGGGCCCGGCGCAGGGCACCACCATCGACGGGTTGCACCGCATAGGCCGACTGCCACTGGGAGAGGAAGCCACGCCGCCGCTCCCGGGCCACGCTGCCAATCCCCACCGCCGCATCCTCCAGGCGGCCATTGAGCATCACCATCGGGCCACGGTGATTGCCACAGATCTGCTCGAACTCGGCGTAGTCGGCCGGGGAGGGGGCCACGGCCAGCATCAGGCCTTCGCTCTGACTGCCCTCAGGCAGCCGCAGCAACGCCCCGAAATCCATGACCCGCTCAGCGAGGTGGGGCCCATCGCGGCGGGCCAGGGCAGCGGCCCCGGCATCCGGGAACAGCAGCTTCGGCTCAAGCCCCGCATCAATCAGCGCCTGGGTGAGACGCAGGGCCAGCGGCAGCACCCGCAGCCCTTCAAACCGCCACTCCACACTCCAGCGGCCCGTGGCATCAGCGGCCAGGGCTGAGCGCAGGGCGTCGAGGGCCTGGGCTTCGGCAGCGCGCAGATCGGCCGGAAGCATGGGGTGGGGCGCGGGTCGGCCGACCCTACGGTTCTCGCCGCTCCAGCCGGCGGATCGCTTCCGCCAGCTGGAGCGGCACGGGCTCCAGATCCTGCGCCGAGAGCCAGGGGCCGAGGCTCAGCCGCAGGCCGCTGCCAGCCTCGGCCTCGCTGAAGCCCATCGCCCGCAGCACCGGACTGGCGGTGGAGCCACCGCTGCTGCAGGCCGAGCCGCTGCTGCAGGCAAGCCCCTGGGCCGCCAACTCCCGCACCATCGCCCGACCCGCCAGGGGCTCGCCGTTGGAGCCGCTGACCACCATGCTCAGGTGATGGGGCAGCCGTGCCTCTCCATGCCGGCGTGGATCGGGCCCCGTGAGCCGAACGCCCGGCAGCTCCAGGAGGCGTGGCAGCAACTGGTCGCGCAGGCCGGCCATGGGGTCGATGCCTCCGCCAACCCTGAGCCGGTCGCGGGCCAATTGCAGGGCAGCGGCAAACCCAGCCACCAGGGCCACCGGTTCAGTGCCGCCGCGCAGACCCCCCTCCTGGCCGCCGCCGCCGATCAGCGGAGCCAACGGGATGCCGGGGGCCACCAGCAGCAGCCCGACACCCCGGGGCCCCTGCAGCTTGTGGGCAGCGCCGCTGAGCAGATCCACCGGCAGCGCGTCGAAGGCAATCGGCCGGTGCCCCAGCACCTGCACGGCATCGACATGCAGGGGTATGCCGGCCCCGCGGCAGAGGGCCCCGATCTCCGTGATCGGCTGCAGGGCCCCCACCTCGCTCTGGCCCCAGATCAGCGACACCAGTCGGGTGGGCGGAGCCAGCAGCTCGGCCAGGGCCCCCAGATTCACCAGGCCATGCCGATCCACGGGCACGCTCGCCAGCTGCCACCCCTGCTGCTCCAGCTGGCGGGCGGCCGCTGTGGTGGCGGGATGTTCCACCGCGGAGATCACGAGCCGGCGCGGGCCGTCGTCGTTGGGCAAGGCAGCTGCGACGCCCAGCAGGGCCAGGTGGATGGCCTCACTGCCGCCGGAGGTGAACACCAGGCGCCCCCGCTGGCAGCCGAGCAACGCGGCGATCTGCTGGCGGGAGCGCTCCAGCCATTCGGCGGCCGCCAAGCCCGGGCCATGGAGGCTGGAGGGGTTGGCCCAGGCATGGGCATGAACGTCTGCCATGGCCGCCAGCGCCTCGGCAGCTGGAGGGCTGGTGGCGCAGGCGTCGAGGTAGAGCCCGGGGGGCACGGTTTAAAGACCCGTGTCGCGCTCGAAGCGGGCCCGGGTGCGCGATTCCAGGGAATTGGCGGCCAGGGCCACCAGATCATCGAGGGAGCTGCTGTTGATCAGCTCCAGGGCACGGGCACGGGCGGCGGCACTGGGGCAGTCATCGGGCCGCTGGCAGCCGTTCACGCAGGCCACGGCGCAGTCGATGCCAGCCTCCACCGAGGGAGAGGCGGCAGCCGGCGGGGCGGCGGCAGAACGGACCGGAGCGAGGGCCTCTACCGCCGCCACCTGCTCCAGGGACACCGTGGTGTCGGGCCCGTCCCCCCACACCTCAGGGGTGACCACGCCATCGAACACGGCTTCGGCGGGGCCGGTCATGAACAGGTGGTTGCTGGAGGCGTCCCAGTCGATCTCCAATGGGCCGCCGGGCAGATCGAGGCGGGCCCGGCGTTCGGCGATGCCGAGGCGATGGCACACCACCAGGGTGGCGCAGGCGCCGGTGCCGCAGGCCAGGGTGGGGCCGGCACCCCGCTCCCACACCCGCATCACCAGGTGGGTGGGGCTGAGGGCCTCCACGAAGTGCACGTTGGTTTTTGCGGGGAAGGTGGGGTGCACCTCCAGGGCAGCGCCGAAGCGCTCCAGATCCACAGCCTCCACATCGCTCACGGGGATCACCACGTGGGGATTGCCCATGCCGGCGGCGCCCACGGCGAAGGATTCACCCGCCGCCTCGATCAGCCCCTGGGGGATGCCGGCCTCGCCGATCTCCAGGGTGGTGGGCACGGCCGCCGGCTCCAGGAACGGCTCGCCCATGTCCACCCGGATGGTGCCGCCGGGCTGCAGTTCCGGCACGATCCGCCCGGCCAGGGTTTCGATCTGCCAGGTGCGGCCCGGAGCATCACCGTCGCTGTCGGCCAGGAAACGGGCCAGGCAGCGGATGCCATTGCCACACATCTCTGGCTCGGTGCCGTCGGCATTGAAGATCCGCATGCGCAACTCACCGCCCTCCCGGGGCGGCAGCGCCAGGATCACGCCATCCCCGCCCACGCCAAAGCGTCGGTCGCAGAGGCGCTGCACCCGCTCGGGGGTGAGATCGAAACAAAACTCCGGATCGGCCGCTTCACGGCCGTCGAGCATCAAAAAATCGTTGCCCAGGCCCTGATACTTGCTGAACTGGAGCACGATGGTGGCGAGGGCAGCTCGCCCCTAATCCTATGAATGGGCTCCGATGCAGAGCTTCTTCGAGCGGCGGGCCACCACGCTCGACACCACCCAGCCCGGCATTCGCCACATCCAAACCTTGATCCGCAACCGCACCCCCGTGAGCGTGGTGGTGCACGGCGGCCTTGAGATCGAGGGTCTGATCCAATGGCAAGACCTCTCCTATCTCGCGATCAGCCAGGAGGGCCGGCCAGTCACCCTGGTGAACCGCGGTGCGATCACCATCCTGCGGGCCCTGGGCTGAGGGACAACGCACCAGCTGCCGGATCGGGTGTGGCACCATCCACAAGCCCAATCCAGGCCTGACGTGAGCGAAGCCAGCCGCTACCAACCCCAGGCCATCGAGAGCCGCTGGCAGCAGGCCTGGGAGAGCGAGGGCCTGCACGCCACGCCGGCGCTTCAGGACAACGGCGACACGTTCTATGCCCTGTCGATGTTCCCCTATCCGTCGGGGAACCTGCACATGGGCCACGTGCGCAACTACGTGATCACCGACGTGGTGGCGCGGGTGCAGCGCATGCGCGGCAAACGGGTGCTGCATCCCATGGGTTGGGATGCCTTCGGCCTCCCGGCCGAGAACGCGGCGATTGAGCGGGGTGTGGACCCCGGCGCCTGGACCGACCGCAACATCGCGTCGATGCGCGAGCAGCTCAAGCAGTTGGGCCTCTCGATCGACTGGGACCGGGAGGTGGCCACCTGCCACAGCGATTACTACCGCTGGACCCAGTGGCTGTTCCTGCAGTTCCTGGAAGCGGGGCTGGCGTATCAGAAGGACGCCACCGTGAACTGGGATCCGATCGACCAGACGGTGCTGGCCAACGAACAGGTGGACAGCGAGGGACGCTCCTGGCGATCCGGCGCCCTGGTGGAAAAGCGCAAGCTGCGCCAGTGGTTCCTGAAGATCACCGCCTACGCCGACCAGCTGCTCGACGACCTCCCCAAGCTCGAGGGCTGGCCGGAACGGGTGCGCACGATGCAGGCCAACTGGATCGGCCGCAGCAGCGGTGCCGAGCTCACGTTTGAGGTAGTGGATACGGCAGGTGAGGCCACCGGGGAGCACATCACCGTGTTCACCACCCGTCCCGACACGATCTTCGGCGCCAGCTACGTGGTGCTCGCCCCCGAGCATCCCCTGGTGCCGTCGCTCACCACCGAGGCGGAGCAAATCCATGTGGAGGCCTTTTGCGATCTGGTGAGCCGCCAGAGCGAGCAGGAACGCACCGCCGAAGACAAGCCCAAGCGGGGGGTTCCGATTGGGGCCCAGGTGCGCAACCCCGCCAACGGCGAGCTGATTCCCCTCTGGATCGCCGATTACGTGCTGGCCGAGTACGGCACCGGCGCCGTGATGGGTGTGCCCGCCCACGACCAGCGCGATTTCCTGTTTGCCCGCCAGTACGAGCTGCCGGTGAAGCAGGTGATCATTCCCGAGGGCAGTGACGAGCACGCCTTCGAGGGCGGCGCCTGGACCGAAGCCGGCGTCCTCATCCATTCCGGCCGTTTCGATGGCCTGGCCAGCACCGCAGCCAAGGCCGCGATCACCGCGGCCGCCGAAGCCGAGGGCTGGGGCCAGGGCCGCGTGCAATTCCGCCTGCGCGACTGGCTGATCTCCCGCCAGCGCTACTGGGGTTGCCCGATCCCGGTGATCCACTGCGACAGCTGTGGCGTGGTGCCGGTGCCGGCCGACCAGCTACCGGTGGAACTGCCCCAGGGCGCCAGCCTCGTGGGCAAGGGCGGTTCGCCCCTGGCCCAGCTGGAGAGCTGGGTGAACGTGCCGTGCCCCTGCTGCGGCAAACCGGCCAAGCGGGAAACCGACACCATGGACACCTTCATGTGTTCCAGCTGGTATTTCCTGCGCTACAGCGATCCTCACAACATCGACCTGCCGTTCTCTGCGGAGGCGGTGAACAGCTGGCTGCCGGTGGATCAGTACGTGGGCGGCATTGAGCACGCGATCCTGCACCTGCTCTATTCCCGGTTCTTCACCAAGGTGCTGCGGGATCGGGGTCTGCTGGCCTTCGATGAGCCCTTCAGCCGCCTGCTCACCCAGGGCATGGTGCAGGGCATCACCTACAAGAACCCGAGCACCGGCAAGTACATCGCGCCGGCTGATGTGGCCGATCCCACCGATCCCCGCGATCCGATCACGGGCGATGGGCTCGACACCTTCTACGAAAAGATGTCGAAGTCGAAGTACAACGGCGTGGATCCGGCCGTGGTGATCGACCGCTACGGCGCTGATACCGCCCGGATGTTCATCCTGTTCAAGGCACCGCCGGAGAAGGATCTGGAGTGGGACGACGCGGATGTGGAGGGCCAGTTCCGCTTCCTCCAGCGCATCTGGCGCCTGGTGGATGGGGCCAACACCCGCGGCCTGAGCCTGGCTGGCCCCCCTGCACCGATTAACACTGACGCCCTCACCCCCGCTGAGCGGGAGCTGCGCCGCGCCGTGCACACCGCCATCAGCGCCATCAGCGAAGACCTCGACGGCGACTATCAGTTCAACACCGCCGTGTCGGAGCTGATGAAGCTCAGCAACGCCATGGGCGAGCACCTGGAGGCCAGCGGTGAAGCCGTGGCCACCGAAGCCCTGCGCACGCTGCTGGTGCTGCTGGCCCCCTTTGCGCCCCACCTGGCCGAGGAGCTCTGGCTCAAGCTGGGCGGCCGCTCGGAAGGCGATGCCCTGGCGGGATCCAGCGTGCACGGCCAGTCCTGGCCCCTGGCCGATGCCTCGGCCCTGGTGCGCGACACCATCCCCCTGGTGATCCAGATCAAGGGCAAGGTGCGCGGCAACCTCGAGGTGCCGGCCGACGCCGACAAGGCCACCCTGGAACGCCTCGCCCTGGAGAGCGACGTCGCCGCCAAGTGGCTGGAGGGCAAGGCCCCCAGCCGCGTGATCGTGGTGCCCGGCAAGCTGGTGAATCTGGTTCCCTGATCGCCTGTGCTCGGCAGCTGGCAGTTGTGGGCAGGCCTGGCCGCCGGCTTTGCGGCCCTCACAGCCGTGCTGGCCAAGCTGGGCGTCGCTGGGATTGACTCCAATCTGGCCACGCTGCTGCGCACGGCCGTGGTGCTCGTGGCCCTGGCCCTGTTGCTGCTGCTGAACGGGCAACTGCAGTGGGACAGCCTCAAGGGGCTGCCCCGCACCAGCTTGATGGCCCTGGTGCTCTCCGGCCTGGCGACCGGAGCCTCCTGGCTTTGCTACTTCCGGGCCCTGGAACTGGGCCCGGTGAGCCGGGTGGCCCCGATCGACAAGCTGAGCGTGGTGGTCGTGGCCCTGCTGGGAACCCTGCTGCTGGGGGAGCAGCTGGGCCTGCGGGCCTGGATCGGGGTGGGGCTGATTGCCGTTGGGGGCGTGCTCGTGGCGCTTTAGGCCAGGGCGTCAGCGCTTGCTGAACCGCAGGCTGGCCGGCTCGCCCCAGTTGCCCTCCGCGCTGAAGCCCCGGGGATTGGCGCAGAGGTGGCGCAGAATCCAGAACAGCGGTTCGGCCGAGGGAATCTCCAGCTGCTGCTGCAGTTCGGCCAGGGTGCGCGCGGTGCCGTCGGCCAGCAGTGCCTCCAGCTGGGCCTGCAGCTCGAGCACCCCGGCGGCCGCCTTCTTGCCGGCCTCCACGCCGGGCTGGTGGTAGGCGTTGATGTTCACCAGTTCGCCGTAGAACCCCACGGCGCGCTCAAACAGGGCGATCAGGGCGCCGAGGCTGCGGGCATTCAGCTCACGCAGGGTGATCGAGAGGCTCTGGCGCCCGCTCTCCATCAGGGCAGTGCGGGTGCCCTGCAGGAAGCCGCCGAGGAAATCGGCCGGGTTCTCGCCCGCCACGGCCGGCACATCCAGCGGGTCTGTGAGCACTTCGATGAAGGTCACGAAGAAGTTGTCCACACCATCGCGGAGCTGCTGCACATAGGCGTGCTGGTCGGTGGATCCCTTGTTGCCGTACACGGCGATGCCCTGGTGCACCACCTGGCCATCGCGATCGAGCTCCTTGCCCAGGCTTTCCATCACCAGCTGCTGGAGGTAGCGGCTGAACAGCTCGAGCCGGTCGCGGTAGGGAAGGAGCACCATGTCGCGCCGCCCCTTGCCATCGCCAGCCACGTACCAGGACGCCGCCAGCAGGGCCGCCGGGTTGGTCTCCAGCACCGTGGACCGGGTGCAGGCATCCATCGCGGCAGCCCCATCGAGGAAGGTGCGGATGTCGGCCCCCACCAGCGCACCCGGCAGCAGGCCCACGGCACTGGTGATGCTGGTGCGGCCCCCCACCCAATCGAACATGTCGAAGCGGGCCAGCCAGCCTTCGGAGGCGGCCGTCTGATCGAGCCGGCTGCCGCCCATGGTGACGGCCACGGCCTGGGAGGCCCAGGTGCCGCCATGGGCTTCCACCGCACGGCGGGCCTGCAACATGCCCAGGTGCGGTTCGGGAGTGCCCCCCGACTTGCTCACCACCACCACGAGGGTGGTGCGCACCCGATCACCCAGGGCCGCGAGGGTGCGGCTGATCCCATCGGGATCCACGTTGTCGAAAAAGTGGAAGGGCAGACCCTTCCCGGGATCCTGCAGGCTGCGCACCATCAGCAGGGGGCCCAGGCCCGAGCCACCGATGCCCACCCAAAGCACATCGGTGAAGCGATGCCCGGCCCCCGTGGTGATCGCCCCACTGAGCACCTCGCGGCCGAAGGCTTCAATCCGATCGATCTCGGCGCCCACATGGGCGCCCACCTCGGGGTCGGGGGCCAGGGCCGGATGACGCAGCCAGTAGTGGCCCACCTGGCGCCCCTCATCGGGGTTGGCGATCGCACCGCCCTCCAGGGCCGCCATGGCGGCGAAGGCCTGGCTGAAACGGGGCCGCAAGGCCTCGAGCTGGGCCTCCGTGATGGCCATGCGACTCACATCGAGCCAGGTGCCGAGGCCGTCGTCAAACCAGAGGAGCTGCTGAAAGCGCTTCCACTGGTGTGCCGGATTGTGGGGATCGAGGGCCGGCAGGTCCGCGGTGGAGAGAGCGGCTGCGGTGGTCTCGGCCATGGGATGGGGGGTTCTGCGCCGAACCTAGTGGGATCCCTCCAACGGAAAGTGTCAACAGGCACGGACATTGGAGTGGCCGTGGGGGGCCGGGCCGGGGATCCGTCCTGCCTGTGGGGGAGAGGGATTGATCACGCTCCTTAAGATTGTCTGCGAGTTGATGGGGCGATCGCCCGAGCGGCTTTCAGCGGCGATGTCGAGCGGCGATCCCACCACCCCAGCCTTCCCCCGCCTGCGGTGGCGCCGCCGATGCGGCATCGGGGCAGCGGCCCTGGCCCTGGTGCTGCTGCCGTTCACCGGGCGTGAACTGGATCCGCCGGTGTCCGCCGGCAGGCCCAATGCCGGCGGCGTGCTGGGTGCTCCGGAAGCCACCGATCCGCTCCACTTCAGCCCCGAGGAGTTGAGGGAACTCCAGCGGCGGTTCGGCGTGCATGGGCCCCAACCGCGCCTGGCCCAGCTGTTCACCGAGGGCATCGACCAGCTCCAACCCCTGCGCAACCACACCCTGCAGCGCCTGGAGGAGCTGCGGCCCGTGATCCTGAGGGAGTGCCAACGCCAGCGGGTCAACCCGGTGTTCGTGACGGCCGTGCTGTTCGATGAGATGCGTCACGCCAAGCCGGGCGAAGACATCCCGATTGCGGCCCAGTCCGGGTTGTTCAGCACCCATGGCCCCGGCCAGGTGGCGGTGAGCGAATTGGTGCATCAGGGTCTGCTGCCTCGGGACGCCACCGACGCGCAGATCGCCGCAGCCCGCACCAAGCTGCTGAACCCTGAAATCAACGTGACCGTGCTCGTGGGCAAGTTCGCCCGGCTCAGCCGCGAACTTGGGCTCTCCGAGGGGCGCGCCCTGGAGGCCAGCAGCAGCCAACGGGATGCCAAGGCCCTGGCCACGCTGGCCTACCTCCACAACGGCAAACTCGACTATCCGCGCCGGATCCTGCGTTCCATGCAGGATCCCGAGCTCCACGCCCTGCTGTTCAGCAACCGCAAGACAGCCCTGCCGCCCCTGATCTAGCGGCGCCCGATCTGCAGACCAATCAGCTCAGCAGGCCAGCTAGCACAACACCCCCAGGTGGCCGAGTCGCTGCTGCAGCGCGCCCCAATCGAAGCTGCGGGGATCGGCCCGCGCGCCGCCCAGATCCACGGCGCGGTGCGTGGTGATGTTCTCCGGTGGAATCCGGAACCGGCGCATCCAGTCGGCAAGCAACACCGCCAGGGCGTCGTATTGGGCACGGGTGTAGCCGCTGTGGGCCAGGCCGTCGTTTTCGCCGTCGAGCGGGGTTTCCAGGCTCACGTGCAGGGCGAAGTTGTTCACCGAACCGCCCACCCGCGGATTGGTCACCACCCAGCGGCCATTGAAGGCGGAGTTGCCAGCCCCAAAGGCCCGCTTGCTCGGATCGAGCAACGTCACCACCTGGCCGTCGAGGCCGATCAGGGCGTGATAGCTCACCTGGTCGTCATCGCTGGGGTGGGCCGTGGTGAAGGTGTTGATCGCTGAGTTGATGCCGTACACCGTCTCGTGCAGCACCACCAGTTGCGGGGTGGGATCCACCCGGTTGCCGTAGGCGTCGCGGCGGAAGCGTTCGCCGTAATTGGTGGGATGGATGGTCACCCTGGTGGCCTGACTGGGCAGCGCCGCCAGCAGGTGGCGCAGGCGCCGGGCCAGGGGACCATCCGGCGCCGTACAGGTGCGGCGCAGGGGTGAGCTCCAGGCCGGCCCCGCCGGTGGGGCGGGAGCATCGCGGCGCCCCGGCGGCGGCGCCATCGGGGCTGCCCCCAGCTCCTGGAAAAGTTCCAGCAGGGAGGGATCCCGCGCGCTGAGGTCGTTCCGCTGCTTCCAGTCGCTGGCAAGCCAGCCGATCCCGCCCAGGCTGAGGGCAAGGGCCGCCACCACAGCCACGTGCATCCTCATCGGATCGCCAGCTGCAGCCAGGCCGCCCGCTGGGTCGCCGTGCCGGCTGGGGCCCCAGGATCCCGCTCCAGCACCCAGCGCTCCACCGCGGGCTCCTGGGGTTGCAGCAGGGTGCGGCGCACCAGGCCATCGCGCACCCAGAGCAGCTCCCGCTCCTGGCCGGGTAGCCGCTTCAGTTCCCGCTCGGCGTGCTCCGGAGCCCGCAACCGGCAGCCGTCGAGGGCGAGCAGCTCATCCCCCACAGTGAGCCCGGCCTGCTGGGCTGGGGAATCCCGCTCCAGCCGCTTCACGGCCAGCACCCCCGCCTGCAGCTCAAGCTGCCAACCCACCCAGGGGGAGGACGCCGTTTCAGGCTTCAGCCGCAGCCCCACCACGGCCAGGGCTTCGTGCAGCGGCGGATCGTCGGTGGCGGCGAGCCAGGCGGGCAGCAGCTGCACCAGCTCCGGATCATGGCGGCTGAACGCCGCGATCAGATCGGCTTCGGTGTAGCCCCGGCCCAGCGCCCCGTGGCTGCGCCAGAGGGCCTGCAGCACCGCCGGTAAACCGCTGCCCCGCTGCCGCAGCCGCAGATCCAGCACCAGCGCCAGCACGGCTCCCTTGAGGTAGTAGCTGATCTGGCTGCTGGCGCTGTGGGCGTCGGCCAAATAGAGCTTCACCCAGGCCTCTTCGCTGCTGGCCCGGAGGCTCTGCACCCGCCGGCCTGGGCTGAGCAGATAGCGGTTCAGATCGGCACCGAGATCCGCGAGCACCTCGTCTTCAGTGGTGATGCCGGCCGCATGGGGCAGCAGCTGGTCCACATAGCTCGTGACGCCTTCGGCAAACCAGAGCGTGGGTACCACCACGGCCTGCCCGTAGGCATAGGGGCTGAGCTCGGCGGGCCGCAGCCGCCGCACGTTCCACTGGTGGAGGTATTCATGGGCCACCAGCTGCAGCAGCTTGCGGCGCCCGTCGGGCTTGGCCAGGGCCTGGCGGCCAAACTGCAACACCGTGCTGAGGTCGTGCTCCAGGCCGCCATAGCCGTTCTCGGTGCGGTGCAGCACGAAGAGGTAGCTGGCTGCAGCGGGTTGCTCCACCCCCATCAAGCGGCAGCAGGCCAGGCACACCTGCTCCACATCCGCCAGCCAGGCCGGATCCTCCGCCGGTAGATCACCGCCCCACTCCACCCAATGGTGGGGAACGCCGGCCACGGCGAAACCGTGGCTGGGATGGGGCCCCGCCTCCACCGGGGTGTCGATCAACTGGTCGAAGTCGCCGGCGAGCCAGTGGCCATCGGGCTCGCGAGGCAGGGGCACGAACGGCTCCCAGCCGGCCGGCAGCTCCAGCGACAGGCTGTGGGGGCTCCAGCGCTCCCCCTCGATCTCCAGGGCCACGGCGGCGAGGGCCAGAAAACCGTGGTCCACCGTGAGATGGCAGGTGCGCACGGTGAGCTCCGGCGCCACCAAGCCGTAGCGAAGCTCGATCGGCTCCAGTGAAACCAGCTCCGCTTCCCAACTGGCCACGCCGGTGCGGCGGAGCCCAACGGACTGGCCCGACTGCCACAACTCCAGCCCTTCAAGCCGGCGCACGTAGTTGCGGATCAGGTAGGAGCCCGGCGTCCACTGGGGCAGGGCGAACCGGAGCTGGGGACGCTGGGGCTGGTGTTGGAGGCGAACCTGCACCAGTTGACGGTGCGGTTCGGTGAGGCGGATCGCGAGGTGGGGCACGGACGCGCGGAGCTCAGACCGCCAGCGGGGAATCGAAGAGCACCGCGGCCCCCTGCAGATCGCGGCCGGCATCCCGCAGCGCCTGCTGGGCGGCGTAGTGGCGGGTGAGCCGGCCCAGCAGCGACTGCAGCGAGCGCGAACGGCTCAGACGCTGGAGATCACCCACCAGGGCGAGGGAACCGTCGCTCTGGCGGCTCCAGCCAATGCTCAAACCCTCCGGCAGCCGCACCTGGAGCAGAACCGTGCGGCGGTCGTCGGCGAACCCGCGGAGCTCGCCCCCCCACTGGGGCTGATGGCCCAGGGCCTGGAGGCTCGCGGCCAGCAGGTCGGCATCGCGGAGCACGGTTGGCAGGATGGACAGGTGGGACATGGCCGAATGCCCGCTTTGAACGACCCTAGCGATCGCGGGCTGGCCGTCCAGTGGCCGATCGCACAGACAGCGAGCCCGCTGCCCCCAGCAGGCCAGCGGCTGCGCCTGGGGGTGATGGCCTCCGGCAGCGGCAGCAACTTCGAAGCCGTGGCGATGGCCTGCCGCCAGGGGCAGCTCCCGGCGGAGGTGGCCCTGCTGGTGGTGAACAACCCGGGCTGCGGTGCCAGTGACCGGGCCCGGCGCCTCGGCATCCCCTGCCAGCTGCACAACCACCGCAGCTTTCCGAATCGGGAGGCCCTGGATCGCGCCCTGATCGCCAGCTTTCGCGCAGCGTCAGTGGATCTGGTGGTGATGGCGGGCTGGATGCGAATCGTCACCCCCACGCTGATCGGGGCCTTTCCCGAGCGGCTGGTGAACATCCATCCGTCCCTGCTACCCAGCTTCCGGGGCATGGATGCGGTGGGCCAGGCCCTGGCGGCGGGGGTCACCCTCGCCGGCTGCACCGCCCACCTGGTGAGCGAAGAGGTGGATGCGGGGCAGATCCTTGTGCAGGCGGCCGTGCCGGTGTTGCCCGACGACGACCACGCCTCGCTCAGCGCCCGGATCCACGGGCAGGAGCACCGCGTCCTGCCCCTGGGGGTGGCGCTGGCGGCCGAGCGCCTAGGCCTGCTTTAGGGGTAGAAGGGCAACAGCGGCAGGCCGGTGGTGGCCTCCAGACCCGCCAACAGATTGAGGCACTGCACGCCCTGGCCGGCCTGACCTTTCACCAGGTTGTCGATGGCGCTCATCAGGATCAGCTGGCCCGTGCGGGAATCCACCTGCACCGAGATCAGGGCGCGGTTGGTCTGGCGCACCCACTTGGTGGAGGGGTAGGTGCCTACCGGCAGCACTTCCACGCAGGGGGCGTGGCGGTAAGCGGCGCGGATCAGGGTGGTGCAGTCTTCGGCGGTGAGCCCGGGATCCCGCAGCCGGCAATACACGGTGGCCAGCAGTCCGCGCACCATCGGCATCAGGTGGGGGGTGAACTGCAGCTGGATCGGCTGCCCTGCCACAGCGCCAGCGATCTGTTCGATTTCGCTGGTGTGGCGGTGGCCCACCACCCCGTAAGGGGCCACCGCCTCGGAGGCCTCGGCCAGTAGCAGGTGCTCCTTGGCGGCACGGCCACCGCCGGAGGTGCCCGTCTTGGCGTCGATCACGATGCCGCCGAGCTCGATCAGCCCCTGCTTCAGGAAGGGCAGCAGCGCCAGCAGGCTGGCGGTGGGGAAGCAACCAGGGGCGGCCACCAACCGGGCATCGCGGATGCGGGCCTCTTCCCACTCCACCAGGCCATACACCGCTTCGGTGCAGAGGTGGGTGTCGCTGCGGGGCACCTGGCGGGCCTCCGCCGCATACACCTCCTGCCACTGGGCCAGGGATCGATAGCGGTAATCGGCGGAGAGGTCCACCACCTTCACGCCCCGCTCCAACAGGGGAGGAGCCAACTGGGCTGCCAGCCCATTGGGCAGGCTCAGCACAGCCAGGTCGGCGGCCGCTGCGATCGCGTCGGGATCGGGGGTCTGCACCACCGGGTCGTCCGGGAGGGGCAGAAACGGGGTGAGCTCACTCCAGCGCTTGCCACTGCTGCGCTCGCCCCCCAGGAAGGTGACGGCCAGCTCGGGATGGCCCTGCAGCAGCCGCAGGGTCTGCAGGCCGCCATAGCCGCTGGCCCCGATCACCGCGACCCGTTTGCCTGGCTGGGGTGTGCTGGCCATGGGGGCGTGGGGCAAGCCGGAACGACCCGGGCTTTATAAAGGATCCTTGCCATCAGGCCATGGGCCGGGATCGCCTGCCTTGACCGTCACCCGCGACGTCTCCCCCGACCCAGTCCAGTTCGATGCGATCGCCGATGCGCTCGCCGCCATCCGCAACGGCGAGATGGTGGTGGTGGTGGATGACGAGAACCGTGAAAACGAGGGCGATCTGATCTGCGCGGCCCAGTTCGCCACGCCGCAGCAGATCAACTTCATGGCCACCGAGGCCCGGGGCCTGATCTGCCTGGCCATGGAGGGCGAGCGACTGGATGCGCTCGATCTGCCGCTGATGGTGGATCGGAACACCGACGACAACCAAACCGCCTTCACCGTGAGCGTGGATGCGGGGCCCGAAAACGGGGTGAGCACGGGGATTTCGGCGGAAGATCGGGCCCGCACGATTCAGGTGGCAATCCATCCCGACACCCGGCCCGACGACCTGCGCCGACCGGGCCATATCTTTCCGCTGCGGGCCCGCGACGGCGGCGTACTCAAGCGCGCTGGCCACACCGAAGCGGCCGTGGATCTGGCCCGGCTGGCGGGCCTGTATCCCTCCGGGGTGATCTGCGAGATCCAGAACACCGATGGCTCCATGGCCCGGCTCCCCCAGCTGGTGCCCTACGCCCAGCGCCATGGGCTGCGGCTGATTTCAATCGCCGATCTGATCCGCTACCGGCTCGACACCGAGCGATTTGTGCGGCGCCAGGCCGAGGCCGCCCTGCCCAGCGCCTTCGGCGACTTCCGCGCCATCGGCTACCGCAACGAGCTGGATGGCAGCGAGCACGTGGCCATCGTGAAGGGCCATCCCGAAACCGCCAGCGGGCCTGTGCTGGTGCGGGTGCACAGCGAGTGCCTCACCGGCGACGCCTTCGGCTCCCTGCGCTGCGACTGCCGCCCCCAGCTCGAAGCGGCCCTGCGGATGATCGAGCAGGCCGGTGAGGGCGTGGTGGTGTATCTGCGGCAGGAAGGTCGCGGCATCGGCCTGATCAACAAGCTCAAGGCCTATTCGCTGCAGGACACGGGGCTCGACACCGTGGAGGCCAACGAGCGTCTGGGCTTCCCGGCCGACCTGCGCAACTACGGCGTGGGCGCCCAGATTCTGAGCGACCTGGGGGTACACCGGTTGCGGCTGATCACCAACAACCCCCGCAAGATCGCCGGTCTGGGGGGCTACGGCCTGCAGGTGGAAGACCGGGTGCCCCTGGTGATGGATGCAGGGGAGTACAACGCGGCCTATCTCCAGGCCAAGCGCATCAAGCTGGGCCATCTGATGGAAAGCGGCCCCAGCTGTCCGCTCAGCCCGATGGCCGTGGTGGGTTGGCAGGGGGAGCTGGAGGCCGGCCATGCCCAGGGGTTACTGCAGGAGCTGCAGGGCTGGGCAGAAGCGCGGGGGCTCCTGCTGGAGCGCGACGACGACCCCAGACCCCGGGCCCTGCTCAACCAACCCCAGCTGCTGGTGCGCATCACCGGTGTGGAGGGTGAACAGCTCGACGGGGACCGTCTCGTGGCGGCGCTCGATCACATCGCGCGCTGGCCGGGCACCCGCAGCGTGGGGCTGCTGCTGGCACCCGATGGCAAGCGCGGGGCCCATCCCCCCGCCGACCTCAGCGAGGAACAGCGGCCCCTGGCGGAGCTGGGGGCTGGGGCGGCCAAGGGCCTGCGGCTCGATGCCGAGGCCCTGATCATCTGGGGCTGAGCTCAGCCCTGGATGGTCACCTTGGTGATGCGGCTGCCGTTCTTGAGGGCGAGCACCACATCCATGTTTCCGGTGTGACCGAACACGGTGTGCACGCCATCGAGGTGGGGCTGGGCTTCGTGGCAGATGTAGAACTGGGAGCCACCGGTGTTGCGCCCGGCGTGGGCCATGGCCAGGGTGCCGGCCTGGTGCTTCTGGCCGTTGATCTCGCAGTCGATGGTGTAGCCGGGGCCACCGGTACCGGCCATGCCGCGGGCGCCCTCACGGCTGTTGGGGCAGCCGCCCTGGGCCATGAAGCCGGGGATCACGCGGTGAAAAGCCAGACCGTCGTAAAAGCCGTCATTGGCCAGCTTCACGAAGTTGGCCACGGTGTTGGGGGCGTCAGCGTCGAAGAGCTCCAGCTCGATGGTGCCGGCGTCGGTCTCCATCAGCGCTTTAGTCACGGGAAGGGCGTCACGAAAGGCGCACTGTATGGGGGAAAGCGCACCGGGAGAATGGCCGCAGATCCGTCCCCCGTGCCGATGAGCGCCTCCGATTCCCCCAGCCCCAGCAGCACCCCAGACCTGGGCGGCGCCCGCCTGGGGATCCTCGGGGGCAGTGGCCTCTATGCCATGGAGGGGCTGGAGGATCTGCGGGAGCTGGAGGTGGACACGCCCTACGGCAAGCCCTCGGACAGCCTGCGGCTCGGACGGATTGGTGAGATGGAGGTGGTGTTCCTGGCCCGCCATGGCCGTCACCACAGCTACACGCCCACCGAGGTGCCGTTTCAGGCCAATCTCTGGGCCCTGCGCTCCCTGAACGTGCGCTGGATCCTGTCGGTGTCGGCGGTGGGTTCGCTGCAGCAGCACCTGGCCCCGCTCGACATGGTGGTGCCCGATCAATTCATCGATCGCACCCACCAGCGGCCGCTCACCTTCTTCGGCGAGGGCGTGGTGGCCCACATCACCATGGCCGATCCGTTCTGCCCGGTGCTCAGCCGCATCCTGGCGGACGTGGGCGAAAGCCTGATGCCCGAGGGGCGGCACCTGCACCGGGGCGGCACCTACCTCTGCATGGAAGGTCCGGCCTTCTCCACCCGGGCGGAATCGGAGCTCTACCGCAGCTGGGGTTGCGACGTGATCGGCATGACCAACCACACCGAGGCCCGGCTGGCCCGGGAAGCCGAGATGGCCTACAGCACCTTGGCGATGGTCACCGACTACGACTGCTGGCACCAGGAGCACGACTCGGTGACCGTGGAGATGGTGATCGACAACCTGCGGGCCAATGCCACCCTGGCCCAAACGATCGTGCGGGCTGCCGCCGAACGGATCGCCGCCATGCGGCCGGCCAGTGGGTTCCACAGCGCCCTGCGCAATGCGTTGATGACCCCCAAGGAGCATGTGCCCGACCTCACCCGCCGCCGGGTGGAGCTGTTCACCGCCCCCTACTGGGGACCGTTCGAGGGCTGAAGCTCGGCGCCGCAAGCGGCCAGGGCTGAACGCAGCCCTGGCCCGTGGCTGGCCAAGGTCAACCGGGCTTCAGCGGCGCCCATCCCGGTGGCGGCCATCAGCAGGGCCAGCTTCACCGAGCCATCGCTCTGCTGGAGCAGCTCGGCACCACGGCTCCGCTCCACACCGGCCAGGTCGCGCAGGATGCGCAGGGCCCGATCTTCGAGCTTGGTGTTGGTGACGGCCACATCCACCATGCGGTTGCCGTGCACCTTGCCCAGGCGCACCATCACGCCGGTGCTGAGGATGTTGAGGGCCATCTTGGTGGCCGTTCCGGCCTTGAGCCGGGTGGAGCCGGTGAGCAGTTCAGGGCCGGTGAGCAGGCGGATGTCAATGTCGCAGGGCATCGGAGCCTGCTCGGCCGGCACACAGGCCATCGCGATGGCCAGGGCGCCGATGGAACGGGCGTGGTTCAGGCCGCCATGCACGTAGGGGGTGGTGCCGCCGGCGGCGATGCCCACCAGGCAGTCGGCCGCACGAAAGCCCCGGGCTTCCAGATCCTCCCGGCCCGCCTCAAAGAGATCCTCCAGCCCCTCGGAGCTGCGCAGCAAAGCTGGGGCACCGCCAGCCAACACGCCCTGCACCAGCTGGGGGTCGCTGCAGAAGGTGGGGGGGCATTCGGCGGCATCCAGCACCCCGAGCCGGCCGGACGTGCCGGCACCGAGATAGAAGAGACGGCCGCCCTGGCCCAGCCGCTTGGCGATCCCATCCACGGCCGCCGTGAGTTGGAGCGCGGCACCCGCCACGGCCTGCTGGGCCTGGAGATCGTTCTCCACAAAGAGCGCCACCAACTGGTCGGTGGGCAGCTGGTCGAGTTCGGCGCTGGCGGGGTTGGGCTGTTCGGTGAGCAGGTGGCCGCGGTCGCCCGGGGCGGCGCTCACAGCAGCCCCTCCAGCTGGCGGCGGAAGGCCTCCAGTTCCGGATCCCCGGAGCTGATCGGCTCGGGATCCCGTTCCGCCACAGGAGCCTCGGGGAGTGGGGTATCCGACTCCTCCTGCCAGTTGGTCACGTCCATGTTGTGCTCGGGGGGAGCCAGTAACAGGCGGTCTTCGGCCGTCTGGGGCAGGAAACCCCCGGGCACGAAGCGCGCCTCATAGCCGGCCTCCCGGCAGAAGGCCTCCATCTCCTCGCGGTCGAGGGCCTCCACCGTGGGGGTGGGGAAGTCCTGGGCTTCGAGCAGGCCGGCATAACGCTCGGCGTCGTCGCGCACCTCGAACAGGAGCACCACGGTGCGTCCGTTGAGTTCCAGCGAGTGGATCCCTTCCTGGTCGCTGCCCGCGTCGAAGAGAAGCACGTGCACCGTCATGGGATCTGGCGATGGATCAAGGGGGTTCTCAGTGTGTCATCGCTCCCGGGCGAGTTCCCGGAGGCGGCGGTAGAGGGCCAGTTCGTCGTCGCCGAGGTGGTCGGGCACCACCACTCGGATCTCCACGTACTGATCGCCGCTGCGATCGCCCCAGTGCAGCCCCCGCCCCCGCAGGCGCAACAACCGACCACTCGACGAGGCAGGCGGCACCTGGAGGGTAACGGGACCTTCCAGGGTGGGCACCGCCACGCTGCAGCCCAGCACCGCGTCGGCTGGCTCCAGCTCCAGCAGATAGTTCACCCGCAGACCGTCAATGCGCAGACCCTCGGGGGTGCGCACCTGCAGCTGCAGGAAGTGGTCGCCGCCGCCGGGGGCCACACCCGCCAGGCGCAGGCGCCAACCATCTCCGGCCAGGGGGGGCGTCCACACCTCCACGCAGGTGCCATCGCGCAGCACCAGTTCCACGCGCTCGCCCGCCAGGGCCTGCTCCGGCGCGAGCTCCACCACCGTTTCTTCATCGCTGGTGGCGGTCACCGGCGGCGGTGGGGGCGGCGCATGGGTGACCCCACGGAACGGTTCTGGCTCAGGGGGCTGGGTGCCGCCGCGACCCTCCTGCGGCGCGGAACGAACAGCGCCGTCGTGATCGTCGACGTCCCTGGTCCCTGGGGCGGCTGGGCGCCGCCGGGGACCATTGCCGTAGAGCGCGTCGAGGTAGTCGAAGAAATCCGGGAACCCCGTGGCGAAGGGATCACCGGCAGGGGCACCCTCCTGGGCCTCGCCCGCCTCCCAGACCGAGCGGCGCTTGGGATCGGAGAGCACCGCATAGGCCTCGTTCACGAGCTTGAAGCGCTCCTCGGCCACCGGATCGCTGCCGTTGAGGTCCGGATGCCAGCGGCGGGCCTGGGCTCGAAACGCCCGTTTGAGGGTCTGGGAATCGGCGCCGGGCTCCAGTCCCAGCACCGCCCAGTAATCAGGGGTGGTTGTGGAGGTCACCGGGGTCAGATGTCACCCCAGGGATCTCCCTCATCCCAGCTGGGCGGAGGGGAGATGCGACGGGCCGCCGCCGGTCGCCGCTCGAGCGGCTCATCGTGGCTGGGTTCGTCGTATCTGGGCGCGTCGGGGTAGGAGCGCCCCCCGTTGAAACCGGTGTCGGGGAAGCGACTCTCCCCGGAGTAGCGGCGCTCCCCCTCGAAGCGATCCCGCTCCGGCAGCCCGCCGCTGATCCAGGGGTCGCGCCTTGGCGGCGGGCTGGCCCAGGGGTCACTGCCGGGGCGATTCCAGTCGTCCCAGTCGTCGTCAGCGAAGAGCTCGTCCTTGAGGGAACCCAGGGTGTTTTTCAGGCCCTGGAGCGGGTTGCTGTCACCCTTGCGCTCACTGAGGATTCGGCGGTTCAGGCCGAAGAGGGCCTCCTGCAGCTGGCTCACGGCCAGATCGAGCTCCCCTGGATCGCTGTCGCCGCGCTCCTCCAGGGCCAGCAGATCCTGCACGTCGCGAAGCGCCATCTCCACCGCACGCTGCTGGCGCTCCGCCCCGTAGGGCCCCAGTTCCAGGGCGGCATCCCGCAGGCGTCGCTCGGCCTGGGCCGCCAGGGTCTGGGCCTTGTTGCGGCGATCGATGGCGGCCCGCTTGCGCCGGTCCTCGACGGCCTTCTGCTCGGCCTCCTCGATCAGGCGGGCGATCTCCTCCTCGCTGAGGTTGGAGCCGCCCTGAATGCTCACGCTCTGCTGGCGGCCCGTGGTGCGATCGGTGGCCGACACCTGCAGCAGGCCGTTGGCATCGATGTCGAACGACACCTG
The DNA here is from genome assembly GCA_040399185.1 of Prochlorococcaceae cyanobacterium. Lineage (GTDB taxonomy): Bacteria > Cyanobacteriota > Cyanobacteriia > PCC-6307 > Cyanobiaceae > UBA5018. The sequence continues at coordinate 80,352 of JBBASQ010000001.1, read as the reverse complement.
CACCTGGGGCACCCCGCGGGGAGCAGGAGGAATGCCAGAGAGGCGGAAGCGGCCCAGGCTCTTGTTGCCTTCCGCCATCTGGCGCTCCCCCTGGAGCACGTGGATCTCCACCGAGCTCTGGTTGGCCTCGGAGGTGCTGAACACATCGCTCTTGCGCACCGGAATCGAGGTGTTGCGGGGAATCAGCACCTTCATCACGCCGCCGATCGTCTCCAGGCCCAGCGACAGCGGCGTCACGTCGTTGAGCATCAGGTCGCGCAGCTCCCCGGTGAGGATCCCGGCCTGCACCGCCCCCCCGATCGCCACCACCTCATCGGGATTCACCGACTGGCAGGGCTCGAGCGGGATCAGGGTGCGCACCATCTGCTGCACCATCGGCATGCGGGTGGAGCCGCCCACCAGCACCACGTCATCGATGTCGTCGGCGGCGAAGCCGGAATCCCGCAGGGCCCGCTGCACCGGCCGCAGCAGCCGGTCGAGCAGGTCGGGGCACAGAGCCTCAAAGGTGCTGCGCTCGAGGGTGGTTTCAATGTGGAGCGGACCGTCGTTGCCGGTGGCGATAAACGGCAGCGAGATCGGGGTGCTCTGCACACCGCTCAGTTCGATCTTGGCCTTCTCCGCAGCCTCGGTGAGCCGCTGCAGGGCCTGGCGGTCGCGTCGCAGGTCGATGCCGTGCTCCTGCTGGAAGCCATCGGCGATCCAGTCCACGATGCGCCGATCCCAGTCGTTGCCGCCCAGCTGGGTGTCGCCGCTGGTGGCCTTCACATCGAACACGCCCTGGGCGATGCGCAGCACCGACACGTCGAAGGTGCCGCCCCCCAGGTCGAACACAAGCACCCGCTTCACGGTGCTGCGGTCGAAGCCGTAGGCCAGCGCCGCCGCAGTGGGCTCGTTGAGGATCCGCTCCACACTGATGCCCGCGAGCCGACCGGCGTCGCGGGTGGCCTGGCGCTGGGCGTCGTTGAAGTAGGCCGGCACGGTGATCACGGCCGCTTCCACCGGCTCACCGAGATAGGTGGCCGCGTCGTCGCAGAGCTTGCGCAGCACGCTGGCCACCAGCTCCTCGGGGGCGTACTCGCGCTCGGTGGCGGGGCACACCACCCGCACATTGCCCTGGTCGTTGGCACGCACGGTGTAGGGCACCGAGAGGCTGCCCTCGTCGAGCTCATCCCACTGACGCCCCACGAAGCGCTTGAGGTTGGCGAAGGTGTTGCGCGGGTTGAGCACCAGCTGGCGCCGGGCGAGCTGCCCCACCAGCAGTTCCTGCTCCTTGCTGAACCCCACCACCGAGGGGGTGGTGCGCCCCCCCTCGGCACTGGCGATCACCTGGGGACGCCCGCCCTCGAGAACCGCCACCACGGAGTTGGTGGTGCCCAGGTCGATCCCGACTATCCGACCCATGAACTCCGCCGCCCCATGAAACGGTCTGGCGCCTCAAACTACCGGTGGTGACGACGTTAATCCCGGCTTAAACGGGACGCCGAAAGGCCCTCCGTAAATTGATGGCTGGCCGGACGCCGCCGCGTCGCAGACCAGAACCTTCATTTTCCGCATGACGCCGGACAACCCTTCCGCAGTGAGCGCTGATGCGTTCACACTCCGTCGTCGGCCACCGAGCGAAAAGCTCGTGGACCTCGGCTTCCGCCAGCTCACCCTGTGCCTCGCCTCGGTGGTGGCCCTGCTGCTGCTGGGCATCTTCTACACCGTGTTCCACGGCTCCACGGAGGCCTTCCAGGCCTTCGGCCTGAGCTTCCTCACCACCTCCAGCTGGGATCCGGTGAATGAGAAGTACGGCGCCTTCGTGGCGATCTACGGCACCCTGGTGTCGTCGCTCCTGGCCCTGGTGATCGCCGTTCCGCTTGGTGTGGGAACAGCGATTTTCATCACCGAAGACCTGATGCCGAAGGTCGTCCGGGATCTGATCGGCCTGATGGTGGAGCTTCTGGCCGCGATTCCCTCCGTGGTGCTGGGCCTGTGGGCGATTTTCGTGATGGAGCCGGCCATCCGCCCGGCCCTCGAGTTTCTGCACCAGGTGCTGGGCTGGAGCCCCTTCTTCAACACGGTGCCCCAGGGCCCTGGCATGGCTCCGGCCATCCTGATTCTGGTGGTGATGGTGTTGCCGATCATCACCGCGATCTCCCGCGACGCCCTCAACCAGGTGCCGCCCGAGCTGCGGCAGGGTGCCTATGGCGTGGGAACGACCCGCTGGGGCGCCATCTTCAGCGTGATTCTCCCGGCTGCCGTATCGGCCATCACCGGGGGCGTGATGCTCGCCCTCGGCCGAGCGATGGGCGAGACGATGGCCGTCACGATGATCATCGGCAATTCCCTTAATTTCGATCTCTCGCTGCTCGCACCCGGCAACACGATTGCCTCGATGCTGGCCAACCAGTTCGGCGAGGCCGATGGCATTCAAGTGTCTGCCCTGATGTATGCCGCCCTGATCCTGATGGTGCTCACCTTCGCTGTGAATGTGGGCGCCCAGTGGATCGTTCGTCGCCTCAGCCTGCGCTACTGACAACACAGAACGATGCCGAAATCCTTCGTGACCATCAGCAGCGCCGATCTGTTCGACCGTCGGCCGCTCACCTTCGACCCAAACCTGCGGCGTAATCGCCTCAACCAGCTGTTCACCGGAATCGCAGGCGTCTTTTCCGCCATTGCGGTACTGCCGCTCTTTCTGGTGATCCTTTACGTGCTGGTGCAGGGCGGACGCCTGATCAGCGTGGGGCTGTTCACCGAGCTGCCGCCGGCCCCTGGCCTCGAGGGTGGTGGCATCGGTAACGCGATCCTGGGCACCATTCTCGTGACCCTGATTGCCTCCCTCGTGGCGATCCCCATTGGCGTGGGGGGAGGAGTTTACCTCTCGGAATACGCGAAGAATGGCTGGTTCGCCCAGTTCATCCGTTTCGGCAACGACGTGCTCGCCGGCGTGCCCTCGATCATCTGCGGCGTGTTCGTCTACGGGGCGGTGGTGGCCACCCGCATCTTCTTCAACCAGAGCTACAGCGCTGCCGCCGGCGGGATCGCCCTGGCGGTGCTGATGCTGCCCACGGTGATCAAAACCACCGACGAAGGCCTGAAGCTCGTACCCCAGGAACTGCGCTGGGGCGCCTATGGCGTGGGGGCATCCAAGTTCGTGACGATCATGCGGATCACCCTGCCGTCGGCCTTCACGCCGATCGCCACGGGCGTGGTGTTGGGCATTGCCCGGGCCGCCGGGGAAACCGCCCCCTTGATCTTCACAGCACTGTTTTCACCGTTTTGGCCGGAAGGGGTATTCAACCCCATCGCCACGATGAGCGTGCTGATCTTCAACTTCGCGATCATGCCCTACCCGGCCCAGAACGCCCTGGCCTGGGCCGCATCCTTCGTGCTCGTGGTGATGATCCTGCTGGCCAATCTCACGGCCCGCTGGATCAGTCGGATGGCCCGCACCTAGGCGGTCATCGCAACCTTTCCCCCAGACGATTCAGTCCCTCCCCTTTCCTGCGATGACCACCAGCCTCCAACCCAACGCCATGCCCGGTGCCGCCATCAGCGATGCCTGCATGTCCCTGCAGAACGTCACCATCAGCTACGGCAAGTTCGAAGCGGTGCGCAATGTCTACATGGACATTCCCCGCGGCAAGGTGACGGCCTTCATCGGCCCCTCCGGCTGCGGCAAGAGCACGGTGCTCCGGGCCCTTAACCGTATGAACGACCTGATCCCGGGCTGCGGCCTGAAAGGCCGTGTGGTGTTCGACGGTTACGACCTCTACGACCCGCGGGTGGATCCGGTGGAGGTGCGGCGTCGCATCGGCATGGTGTTCCAGAAGCCGAACCCGTTCCCCAAAACCATCTACGAGAACATCGCCTTCGGGGCGCGGATCAACGGCTACAAGGGCGACATGGATGAGCTGGTGGAGCGCTCCCTGCGCAAGGCCGCCGTGTGGGATGAGTGCAAGGACAAGCTGAACGAGAGCGGCCTTGCCCTCTCCGGCGGCCAGCAGCAGCGCCTCTGCATCGCCCGGGCCATTGCCACGGAGCCCGAAGTGATCCTGATGGATGAGCCCTGCTCAGCGCTCGATCCGATCTCCACGCTGAAGATCGAGGAAACGATGCATGAGCTGAAGCGCAGCTACACGATCATCATCGTGACCCACAACATGCAGCAGGCCGTGCGCGTAGCCGACATGACGGCGTTCTTCAACGCCGAGGCCGTAGAGGGAGGCAGCGGCAAGGTGGGCTACCTGGTGGAGTTCAACGACACCGAGCGCATCTTCAACGCTCCTGGCCAGAAAGCCACCCAGGATTATGTGAGCGGCCGCTTCGGCTGACCTAGCCCAGCCATTGGCATCAAGGCCAATGGTCATGCCAGTGGAGCCCCGCAGTTCTTGCACTGCGGGGCTTTTCACTGGCTGGCCTCACCAACAATCAACTGAACCAGCCATAAAAAAAACCGACCCGAAGGTCGGCATTAAAACGGAGAGGGAGGGATTCGAACCCTCGATAGAGTTGCCCCTATACAGCATTTCCAGTGCTGCGCCTTCGACCACTCGGCCACCTCTCCATTGAGGGGGGCTAAATGGGGCAATCGAGTGGCAATGTAGCAGCACGCTTCTCGCCTGCCCGAACAGGGCCAGAACCCTTCCAGGGATGACCCGCACCTATCCGATCACGGTTCACTGGCGCCAGGCCGGCCGCACCATCACCCACCAGGTGCCGGAGGGTGAGTACATCCTCCGGAGCTTCGAGCAGCAGGGCGATCCGCTGCCGTTCAGCTGCCGCAATGGCTGCTGCACCGCCTGCGCGGTGCGGGTGCTGCGGGGCGACATCGACCACGGTGAGGCCCTGGGACTGTCACGGGATCTGCGCAGCCGGGGCTATGGCCTGCTGTGCGTGGCCCGCGCCCAGGGCCCCCTGGAGGTGGAAACCCAGGACGAAGACGAGGTGTACGACCTCCAGTTCGGCCGCTTCTTCGGGCGGGGCAAGGTACGACCCGGCCTGCCGCTCGACGACGAATGACCTGCCAATCCGATCGCACCGCCGCGGAGAGCGGCCTGTCCCGCGGAGAACTGGACCACCTCACCCAGGTGGCCCGCAGGGCCGCCGCAGCGGGAGGCGAGCAACTGCGCCGTTATTTCGGCCGACTGGAGCAGGTGCGGGAGAAAGGCCGATGCGGTGATCTGGTAACGGAGGCGGACACGGCCGCCGAGGCCGCCGTGCTGGCCCTGCTCGAAGCCGAAACGCCCGAAATCGGAGTGCTGGCCGAGGAGAGCGGCCGTCGCGCCAGGCCCGGCGATCTCGAGTGGGTGGTTGACCCGCTCGATGGCACCACCAACTACGCCCACAGCTATCCCTTCTTCGGCACCTCGGTGGGGCTGTGCTGGCGCGGCCAGCCCCTGCTCGGAGCCCTGACGGTGCCCGCCCTGGAGGAGAACTACTGGGCGGCACCAGGCGCTGGCGCCTGGTGCAACGACCGCCGGCTGCAGGTGAGTGGTTGCACGGCCCTGGCCGATGCGCTGCTGGTTACAGGTTTTGCCTACGACCGCCACAGCCGGCTCGACAACAACTACGCCGAATTCGCCTACTTCACCCACCGCACCCACGGCGTCCGTCGTGGCGGGGCAGCGGCGGTGGATCTGGCGTTCGTGGCGGCCGGTCGCTGCGATGGCTACTGGGAGCGGGGCCTCTCCCCGTGGGACCTGGCGGCGGGAGTGGTGCTGGTGGAGCAGGCCGGCGGCGTGGTGAGTAGCTACGAGGGCCGCGGGCTTGAACTCGCCAGTGGCCGACTGATCGCCTGCGCCCCCGGCATCCATACGGCGATCGTGGCGGGGCTGGCCGAGTGCACGCCCGTGCCGGGCCGCTGCTTCGGCGCCCCGGAACTCGATCAACAGGCTGCATAGGAGGATCCCCCTAGCTCCAGCACCCCTGCTCCATGGCCCTGCAACCCGCCGCCGGCGTCCGGGATCTGAACCCGGGCGAGGTGGAGCGCAACCGGAGCCTGTGTGAGCGCCTGGCAGGGGTGTACCGCCTGTGGGGCTACCGGCAGGTGGCACCGCCCACCGTGGAACGGGCCGACACCCTCGAGGCCGGTGGCGCCATCGACGAGCAGGAGGTGGTGCGGCTGGTGAGCGGCGAGCCCCTCGGCCTGCGGCCTGAACTCACCGCTCCCATTGCCCGGGCGGCCGGCACCCGCCTGGCGGGCCTGCCCCGGCCGCTGCGGCTCTGGAGTGAGGGCACCATCTTCCGCCATGCGGTGGGTGATGCCGGCCCCCGCATTCAGGAGCAGCTGCAAAGCGGCGTGGAGCTGCTGGGTGAGCCTTCCGCCGCCGCCGATGCCGAATTGCTGCGGCTGCTGCTGGCGGCCGCCGGCAGCCTGGGTCTGGAGCCGCGCCACCAACCCCGCCTGCTGCTGGGGCACCACGGCCTGCTGGCCCTGCTGCTGGAGCGCATTCCAGAAGCCCAGCGCCAGGCGGGCCGCACGGCCCTGAGCAGCCTGGATGCCCTGGCCCTGGCCCAACTTCCCCTGGAGCCAGCGCAACGCAGCTGGCTCCAGCAGCTCAGCCGGTTGCGGGGCGCTCCGGCCCAGGTGCTCGACACCCTGCGCCAGTGGCTGGGCGACCACCCCCTGCTCGATCAACTGGCCACCACCCTGAGCCTGGTGGAGGCCGCTGCCCAGCGCCACGGGGTGACGTTGCAGCTCGATCCCAGCTTCCAGCCCCATTTCGCCCTCTACGACGGGCTGGTGTTGAAGCTGGTCTGCCAGGGCAGCGATGCTCCGGTGGAGATCGCCAGCGGCGGTCGCTATGACGCCCTGGTGGGCCGGTTCCAGACGGCGGCCGATCCAGCCAACCAGGGGGATCCGGGCCTGGCCAGTGGTGTGGGCTTCGGTTTCGACATCGAGGCGGTGCGTGAACTCCCCGGGCTAGCCGCCAAGGGCCCCGACGGGACGCCGCGCCATCTGGTGGGCTTCAGCGATGCCGCCGGCCTGGCGGCAGCCCTCGATGCCCTCGAGCAACTCCACAGCGAGGGGGTAGTGGCCGAACTCCACGGCCGCCCGCTCAGTGATCGCAGGGCAGCCGAACAGATCGCCGAGGCGCGCGGCTGCAGCCACCTCACGTTCCTGGCCTGAGGCACTTTCTAGGATCCGCCCAACTGCAGCAGCCCTTCCATGGCCCACACCATCGTGACCAACGTGTGCGAGGGCGTGGCCGACTGCGTGGATGCCTGCCCGGTGGCCTGCATCCATCCCGGCAAGGGAGCCAACAGCAAGGGAACGGCCTTCTACTGGATCGATTTCGACACCTGCATTGATTGCGGCATCTGCCTGCAGGTGTGTCCGGTGGAGGGGGCCATCCTTCCGGAAGAGCGCGCCGACCTCCAGAAGACCGCCTGATCGGCGTCAGCGCCCACACTCCGGATGCGCTGCAGGGCCTGCCAACCCCGGAGCAGCTGGATTCAGTGGAGATGGCCGCACCTGCGCCCCCTCTCCCGTCGCCCAGCCATGCACACCCAGCACTGCCAAACCTGCTCCTACTGGGACCAGGGCCATGGACTGGAGATGACGAATCTGGGGGCGATCGCCCCCTGCATCCGCCACGCCCCGGCCCACTACGCCGTGAAGGCGGTGGAGCTCACGGGGGCAGAGCGGCGGTTCTCCCCAGAGGCTGCTGCCCCCGTGCTCGCGGAGCTGGAACTGCCCGTGGCCCTCTGGCCCTACACGGGCCAGAACCAGATCTGCGGCGAGTACCAGCCCTGCGACCTGGAGGAAAACGTGCGTCGCCATCGGCTCCAGGCCGCACCGCTGAGCTGAGGCGGGGTCGGTTTCCTGCCCATCGCGGCCCCTTGGCGTGCGGCCCTGCATCGGTAGACATTGGAGACCACCTTGCAGTGACTGGATCCGTGGTGCTTCAAGCCGAACAAGGCCAGATTCAGATCCATACCGAAAACATCTTCCCGATCATCAAGAAGGCCGTCTACAGCGGCCACGAGGTGTTCCTGCGGGAGCTGGTGAGCAATGGGGTCGACGCCATCAGCAAGCGCCGCATGGCGGCCATGGCCGGCGACTGCAGCGAGGGCCAGGAGGGCAGGATTTCGATCCGGATCGATCGCGAGAAGAACACCCTCACCATCTCCGACAACGGCATCGGCATGACGGCCGATGAGGTGAAGCGCTACATCAACCAGGTGGCCTTCTCCAGCGCCGAAGACTTCCTGGAGAAGTACAAGCAGGAAAGCGACGCCATTATTGGCCACTTCGGCCTGGGCTTCTATTCCAGTTTCATGGTGGCCAAGCAGGTGGAGCTGGTGAGCCTCTCGGCCCGCCCAGGCTCGGAAGCCGTGCGCTGGACCTGCGACGGCTCGCCCAGCTTCAGCCTGGAGGCGGCGGAGCGCAGCGAGCCCGGCACCGACGTAATCCTCCATCTGATGGAGGAGGAGCTCGAGTACATCGAGCCGGCGCGGATCCGCACCCTGATCACCACCTACTGCGACTTCATGCCGGTGGAGGTGCAGCTGGAGGGCGAAGTCGTGAATAAGCGGGAGGCGCCCTGGCGCAAGAGCCCCCGCGACCTCAGCGACGACGATTACATCGAGCTCTATCGCTATCTCTATCCCTTCCAGGGCGACCCGCTGCTGTGGGTACACCTGAACACCGACTATCCCTACAACCTGCAGGGCATCCTCTATTTCCCCAAGTTCACCGGCCGCGCCGACTGGGAGAAGGGGGAGATCAAGCTCTACTGCAACCAGGTGTTCGTGAGCGACTCGATCAAGGAGGTGGTGCCGCGCTACCTGCTGCCCCTGCGTGGCGTGATCGATTCGCCCGACATCCCGCTCAACGTGAGCCGTTCGGCCCTCCAGACCGACCGCCGGGTGCGCTCCATCGGCAACTTCGTGGCCAAGAAGGTGGGCGATCGCCTCAAGGAACTGCACCGCGACAACCCCAAGCGCTACGGCGAGATCTGGGAATCCCTGGCCCCCTTCATCAAGATCGGCGCCATGGAAGACGAGAAGTTCGCCGACCAGGTGGCGGACCTCGTGCTCTTCGGCACAACCGCGTCAGCGCAGGAACAGCCCGCCGCCACTGACGACCAATCGAACGACGTCCAGAACCTCGACCCCATTCCGGGCGAGAACGGCAAGGCCTTCACCACCCTGGCCGGCTACCGCAGCCGCCTGGAGGCCGCCAACGACAAGCGCATCCTTTATTGCACCGATGAGGCGGGCCAGGCCGGGGCCCTGGCCCTATGGAAGAGCCAGGGGGCCGAAGTGCTGCTGGCCGACACCTTCATCGACAGCCAGTTCATCCCCTGGCTCGAATACCGCCACGAGGAGCTCAAGTTCCAGCGGGTGGATGCCGAGCTCGACGACTCCCTCCAGGAGAAGGAGAGCGAGCTGAGCGATGCCGATGGCAAGGACGCCAGCGAGAAGCTGCGCGAACTGTTCAAGGCAGCTCTCGGCAACGACAAGGTGACCCTGCAGGTGCAGGCCCTCAAGGGCGAGAACGCGCCGGCGGCCCTGATCCTGCTGCCCGAGCAGATGCGTCGCATCAACGACATGGGAGCCCTGATGGAGCAGCGCCTGCCTGGGTTGCCCGATCACCACGTATTGCTGATCAACCGCCGCCACCCGCTGGTGGAGGGTGTGCTCAAGCTCTCGGCTGGCTCGGTGATCACCGGCGGTAGCGGCACCTCCCCCAGCCAGCAGCTGGCGGAAGACCTGAGCCGCCATCTCTATGAAATGGCGCGCCTCGCCGTGGGCGGTCTCGAACCGAACCAACTGGCCGGCTTCCAGCAGCGCAGCTGCGATGTGATGGGCCGCCTGATGGAGCGTGGGCTCTGACCCATTTGGTATGTTGGCCCCTTGGGTTTTACCCATGGGGCTGGATTCATTTCCAATTCCGTGATCACACCAGGAACCTCTCCTGATCCGATCCGAACGCCTCACCCAACCAACATCGTCAAAAGGAACAGCGGTCATGTCCCGGGTCTGCCAGCTCACCGGCAAGCGCGCCAACAACGGCATGGCCGTCTCGCACTCCCACGTGCGTACCAAAAAGCTCCAGCAGGTGAACCTCCAGGAGCGCCGCCTGTGGTGGGCCGAGGGCAACCGCTTCGTGAAGCTGCGCGTGTCCACCCGTGCCCTCAAGACCATTCAGAAGAAGGGGCTGGGCCCCTATGCCAAGGAGCTGGGCATCAACCTGGCCAAGCTCTGAGCTAACAAGGCAGGCCCGTGAGCCTGCCTCAATGCTTCGTCGCCAACTGCTGCGCAGCGCTGCCGCTGCCGCCCTGGTTGCCCCCTTCAGCCTGCTGGTTCGTCCCCAGCAGGCTTTTGCTTTGGGCGGAACCCTGCCCGATCTGGATGCAGCCGCCCCCCCGTTCCAGCTGAGCGGCGTCAAGCCCGAGGGCGGCAAGGCCGTGGAAGCCACGCTCTCCCTGGGCGACTTCGCAGGCCAGTGGCTGGTGCTCTATTTCTATCCCAAGGATTTCACGGGGGGCTGCACCCTCGAAGCCCGTGGCTTTCAGAAGGATCTGGCAGCCTTTCAGGCCGCCCATGCGTCCGTGGTGGGTGTCAGCGCCGACGATCCCGATTCCCACGCCTCCTTCTGCAGTGAAGAGGGGCTGGCCTTCCCGCTGCTCAGCGACCCGGGTGGGGCCGTGAGCAAGGCCTACGGATCCTGGATTCCGCCCTTCTCCCAGCGGCACACCTTCCTGATTGATCCCCAGGGCGTGGTGCGCAGCCGCTGGGTGGCGGTGCGGCCGAGCGGCCATAGCGCCGAAGTGCTGGCGGAACTGCAACGCCAGCAAAACCTGATCGCCTGACCCACGATGTCCTCCCCCTTGCTTGGCGCCGAACCGATCACGACCAACCTGATCACCACCAACGTCTTGAACCTGGTGCAGGCCGTGGTGGTTCCGTTCCTGTTCAAGGCCACCGGAGCCCTGGTGCTCTGGCTGGTGGCCAACACCCTGATCCGGCTGGGGCTGCGCATCCTGCGCCGCACCTTCGTGCGCAGCCGCCTCGATGCCACCTTGATCAGCTACCTGATCAACATCACCGGGGCGGTGCTGCGGGTGGTGCTGGTGGTGGCGATCCTGGGCTTCTTCGGCGTGCAAACCGCCAGCTTCGCCGCCCTGCTGGCCGGCGCCGGGGTAGCCATCGGTGCGGCGTGGAGCGGCCTGCTGGGGGATTTCGCCGCCGGCGTGTTTCTGCAGCTGTTCCGTCCCTTCAACGTGGGCGACCAAGTGCGGGCCGCCGGGGTGATTGGCGCTGTGGAGGAGATCGGCATGTTCGTCACCACCCTCACCAACGCCGACAACGTGCGCAGCATCGTGCCCAACGGCAGGATCTTCAACGATGTGATCGAGAACTACTCGGTGCATCCCTACCGCCGGGTGGATCTGTTCGCCCAGCTCGACCACAGCGCCGATGTGGCCCGAGCGATCCTGTTGCTGCGTGAGGGACTGCGCGAGGTGCCGCACCAGTACCCGGGGCTGGAGGGCACGGTGGATCTGCTGGAGATCAATGACCGGGGCCCTCGCTTGGTGGTGCGGCCCTACGCCATCACCGGCCAGTACGGCCAGGTGTTGTTCGCCACCAATCGGATGATCGCCGAGGTGCTCCAATCCCACGCCATCCCGGTGCCGCGGGGCCCGTTGGTGGTGGACCAACCGGCAGGCTGAGCGTCAGCGCTCCGGCCAGCCCGCCAGCACCAACTTGCCGATGGTGGTGTCGCTGGCCAGCAGTCGATGGCCAGCCGTCACCTTCGCCGCGCAGATCGGGCCGAGCTGCTGGGTGGCTGTGCTGAACAGCCGCCCCCCATCCACCAGCTCGGCCACCTGGGCGAGGAGTTGCCCCTGCTTCGGCAGGTCGGGGGTGCCATAGAGCGAGCGGGTGAACATCAGCTCCCAGTGCAGGGAGAGGCTCTTGCGCTTGAGGGCGAGCACGTTGATCGTGGCGGGGTCGGGATCGTCGATCAGGGCGAGGGCCCCCTGGGGAGCCAGCACATCCACGAGCTGCTCGAAGTGCTCACCGGTGTGGGTGAGCGAGATCACCCGCTCCACCTGGCTGAGGCCCAGGGCTTCGAGCTGGGGGCGCAGGGGCCGGTGGTGGTTGATCACGTGATGGGCGCCGCAGCGGCCTGCCCACTGCTGGCTTTCAGGCCGGGAGGCGGTAGCCACCACGTTGACTCCGGTGAGCTGGCGGGCCAGCTGCAGCAGCACCGAGCCCACCCCGCCTGCGGCCCCAACCACCAGCAGGCTTTCCCCGGCGCCGGCCTGCGGCCCAGGCTCCAGGCCGAGCCGATCGAAGAGCAATTCCCAGGCCGTGATGGAGGTGAGCGGCAGGGCCGCCGCCTGGGCCGGATCCAAGGTGCGCGGCGCCAGAGCCGCCAGGCGCGCGTCCACCAGATGGAGCTGGGCGTTGCAGCCCGGCCGGTTCAGGGCGCCCGCATACCAAACCCGATCCCCAACGGCAAAGCCTTCCGCCTCCGGGCCCAGGGCCTCCACCCGGCCCACGGCGTCCCAGCCGAGCACCCGCCAGCCGCCGTTCTCCGGGACATCGCGGCCGCGCACCTTGCGATCCACCGGATTGAGGCCCACAGCCTCAATCCGCACCCGCAGATCCCGGGGGCCGGGTTGGGGATCGGGAAGCGTGAGGTCGAGCAGGTAATCGGAATCGTCGAGGGCGGCGGGGCCCGAGTAGCCGATGGCGTGCATCAAAGAAAATCGAGCAGACAACGATGGGCCTCGGTGGCGCTGGCCAGGGCCTCCAGCCGGGCGGCCGGCGGTGGCTGATCGAGGCAGGCCTGCCACTGGGCCGCCAGGTCGGCCGGCGGGTCTTGATCCAGCGGCGCGCAGGGGCAGCCCAGGGCTTCAGCGGCGGCAGCCACCTTGGGGTCGTAGCTGAGGGCAGCAGTGGGGGCGCCGCTCACCGCCGCCAGGATCAAACCGTGCAGGCGCATGGCCAGCACCAATCCCGCCGTGGCGCACACCGCCATCGCCTCGCGGGGCTGCTCCGCCACCACCTCCCGGCTGCGGGCGGCGAGCGCCTCGCTCAGCAGCCCCTCGGCCCGCAGCCGTTGCAGCAGGCCCCGGTCTTGCTCGCCATGGAACGGCAGCCAGAGGATCTCCCGCTGCGGGGCCAGGTGCTCCAGCGCCGCCAACCACGGCTGCCAGGCCTGGCCCTGGAGCTGGGCCACGGGCCGCCAGCAGAGCACGATCGGCCCGCCCCTGCCCCGCCACTGCTGGCGCGGCGTGGCCCACACCGGATCCGTGCCGAGTCCTGCGGCGGCCTGGTGGGGACTCGGCGTCCAGCCCAGCCGCCGCGCCAGGGCCGCCGACTCGGGATCGCGCCAGCTGCAGGCAGTGGTGAGCGGCAACAGGCCGCGCACCAACAGGCGACTGCGGCGACGCTTCAGGGGTCCCAGACCCTGACCCCAGAGGAGCACAGGCTTGCCCTGGGCCCGCGCTGCTGCCACCAGGGCGCCGTAGTACAGCAGGCTGGTGAAACTGGTGGCGTCCTGCAACAGGGATCCGCCACCGAGCACCAGGGCGTCGCAGCGGCCCAGGGCAGCCAGCACAACCCCCAGGCGGCGGCGATCCACCGTGGCCACGCCAAAGCGCTGTTGCACCTGCTCCTGGTCGCGGGCGGTGACGGTGGGCCGGCAGCCGGCCGGCAGCTGGCCAAGCAACACCGCCAGCAGGGCGTCATCGCCGAGGTTGTGCTCGCCGTAGTAGCCCACCAGCAGGGGCCTGGTTCGCGCGGGCACCGGCGACCTCAGAGGAAGGAGCGCCCATGGCTAGCACCGGGACGGCCTGGGGGCTCCCAGCGGGGGGGCGCCTGCAGGCTGGCCAGCGCCGCCGACACCGCCAGCAGAACCGCCAGCCAACCCCACCAGGACAGGCGCGGCCGCTGCAGCAACCCAGCACCGAAGCGACGCGGTCGTGATCGGGCCGCCTGTTGGGCCGCCTGAATGCCCAGCGGCTTGCCGCAGCGCCCGCACACCAGGCGTCCCGCCAGGCTGCGATCGGCCTTCACCGACCAGCTGCCGCAATGGGGACAGGCCATGGAGGTGCGTGGGTCAGAGCCGGGAGGCCAGCAGGCCACCGGCGAAACCGGAAGCATGGCCGATCCAGCTCACCCCCGGCGGGCTGAACAGGGGCACCAGGGCCGGGAGCATGCCGCCGTAGGTGGTGAGGGCCAGCACCGAAAGCGCGATCGGCACGGGCTTGCGCTCCACCAGGCCGATCACCAGCAGATAACCAAGCAAGCCATAGATCACGCCGGAGAGGCCATGGCTGGCCCCTGGCCAGAACAGCCACACCGGCACTGAGGCCAGGAACACCCCCGTCCACACCAGCAGGTAGGGACGCAGGCCCCGCACGAGCACCAGCCACGACAGGGGCAGAAACCACAGGGAGTTGCTGAGCAGGTGCCCGAAACCGGAATGACTGAAGGGGGCCGTGAGGATGCCCCAGAACGGACCGCCCTGGGCCAGGGGCAGGTTCCACTGGCCGCCGAACAGGAGCTGGTCGATCAGTTCCTGGGCCCAGGGCACCGCCAGGATCAGCAGCGGCAGCAGGAACCGTTGGCGCAGCGGCATGGGGAGGGGTGGAGCCCACCGATCAGGCACCCAGGCTGGCGGGCGGGAACCCGGCGGGGATGGGTGGTTTCCCCTACTGACAGCGCCCGGCGGCGGGCGTATTCATGAATCAGAGGCCACGACCAGGGCGGTGACGGCCCAGGCCCTGCAACCGGCCCAAGGGCGCCCGACACGGGGCGCCCTTCTTCATGGACAGTCGTCGCATTCCAGACCGGGAACCAGACTCACCAGGCCAGGCGTCAGTCTTGGGCGTGTCTCACGTCGATCCAGGATGAGCAAGTCCAGGCCTGTCCATCGCCACCCGCTCACCCTGGCGGTGTTCGCCCTGCTCACCGCAGCCCTGCTGGTGGTGTGGGTGGGCGAAATCGACCTGGGGCTTGAGGAGCTGTTCAACCCACCGGGTGGTCAGCGGCCCACGCCGGCCCTGCCGAACCCGGCCCCCGGCCGCACGCCCGCACCGGAGGCCGGTCCGCCCACACCGCCTGCACCCACACCGGGGGCGCCATAGCCCGCGCCGGGCAGCACGCCAGCTCCAGAAGCCGGTCCCCCCACCCCATCCACGGCAGGGGTGCCGGGCGCGCCGGGGGCGCCGAACCCAGCGCCAGGGAGCACGCCGGCCCCAGAGGCCGGCCCGCCCACACCGCCGGGGTTGGGACGGGCTTGGAGCGGAGCGGCCGGCAGCACCAGGGCCAGGGCTGCAAGCGTGGAGATCAGGCGAATGGCAGCCATGGCGTCATGGGGCAGAGACTGCCTTTGTTGTAGGCGAGCGGCAGTTCAACCATGCAGGCGGCCAACTGGTTCATCGGCCTGGTGGTGCCCGAGCAGGCGGGCTGGATTGCCGTGGCGGAAGGAATCCCGCCGGGCGTGCGGCGTTTTCATCCCCTGGATCTGCACCTCACCGTGGCCTTTCTCGGAGCCTGCGGCCCCGAGCGCGCCCAGGCCGCCTGGCAGGCCCTGGCCCAGCAACGGCATCCGCCGATCCCTGCCGAAGCCAGCCGATGGCTGGCCCTGGGCAACCCCCGCCGGCCCTCGGCCTTCGGGCTGGGCCTAGGACGCGGCCACAGGAGCACGGCAGCGTTGATGGCGGCATGGGGATCGATGGCACTGGCCGCCGCCGATCGGCCCGCGGAGCAGCGAGTACCCCTGCCCCACATCACCCTCGCCAGGCCGGGCGGCGATGCAGCCCGTGCCGCCATGCAGCATTGGATCGCCGCAGCACCCATTCCCAGCAACGCCGTGCTGCTGGAGCAGCTGGCCCTGTTCACCTGGGCGGCCGATCGCACCGAGCGCCTGTTCCAGGTGGTGGCCAAGCGTCAGCTGGAGGCCGAGGTGTAGAAGCGCAGGGCGAAGCGCCAGAACAGGCGGCTCACCGTGAAGGCGAGGGCCGCCACCCCGGCGCTAGCCAGGGCCCAGGGCCAGTGCAGCCGCCCCAGGATGGCCTCAGCCGGCACCGTGGTGAGAAAGGCCACCGGCAGCACCAGGGTGAACAGGGTGCGCAGGGCCGGTGGGTAAGCGCTGATCGGGTAGCGGCCGGCGGTGAGCGCGGCCCGCAGCACCTCGGTGGCGTTCCAGGTTTTCACGAACCAGATCGAGGTGGCCGCCAGCACAAACCACAGCGCGTAGAGAATCAGCGCCGCCGCCGCCAGCAGCACGGCCGCCAGCAGCAGCTGCAGCGCGGTGGGCGGGGCACCGGCCTGGGGCGCGGCCCAGAGCATCAACCCCACGCCCACCAGCAGCTCAGGCACCCCGGATGGGCTCACCGTGCGCAGCGACAACCAGAACTGGCTGTCGATTGGCTTGAGCAGCACGAAATCGAGCGTGCCCTCCTGCACGTGGGTCACGATCCGGCTGAGGTTCGGACGCAGCAGCGTGCTGGTGAGCCCATCGAGCACGGTGTAGGCCCCGAGCACCACCTGGGCCGCCGGCCAGCTCCAGCCCCCCAGCCCCTCGCCCAGGCGAAAGAACAACGACAACACAAACAGGCTGCCCGCCAGGTTGCCGGCCATGGCCAGCAGTTCGATCAGCAGGTTGAGCTGATACTCCATCTGGCTGGCGGCGGCGGTGCCCCAAAACCGGCGCAGGGCCAGGAGATAGCGCCCCATCAGGCCCCCATCGCCGAGTAGCGGCGCACGCCGGCGCGCCATACCAGGGCCAGCAGCGGCAGCAACAGGGCGATCCACAGCACCATGGCCGCAAACCCACCGCCGATGCTCAGGGCGTGGGGCCCGCTGGGAAAGGGATCGCCGCTCAGCAGCCGCGCCGGAAACGCCACCATCAGCGGAAACGGGGTGCGCAGGGCCCACTCCCGCACCGGTTCGGGGAACGCCTCCAGCGGCGCCACCAGGCCAGAGAGAAACAGATAAGGGATGTAAAGCAGGCGCTCCAGGGCGCTGGCCCGCTCGGTCCAGAAGCAGAGGGCGGCGATCAGGCTCTGCAGCAGAAAGTTGATGGCGAAGGCCAGGCCCACCGCCAGCACCCCGAGCAGGGCTCGGCCGGCACTGGGGGGAGCAAACGCCTGGGGTTGCAGCAGAAAAAACAGGGCGGCCATCACCAGCACGAAGGGCAGCCGGGCGGCCTGCTCGGCCTGGTGGGCGGCCACGTAGCGCCAGAGGGGATGGAGCGGCTGCAGCAGGTAGGGGGACAGCCGTCCCTGGATGGCGTCTTCCTCGAATTGCCACACCACCCACACCACGCTGAACTGGCGGGCCACAAAGGCGCAGAGGAAGTAGCGGGCCAGCTCCGGCTGGCTGAAGCCGCTGGCCTCGGCCGCCGCGCCCGCGCCGCTCCACACGCCGAGCATGATGAAGGGCAGCACGCCCGACAACGCCCAGAGGGCGATCTCCGCCCGGTACTCGAGCATGTACGCGTACTGGGCGCCCCAGAGCGTGCGCGCCACCCGCAGCAGGTGCCGCAATCTCACCGGGCCGCCTCCAGGGAGCCGTGGCGGAACAGGCGACCGATCAACTCCTCGATCGGCGGATCACCCACCTCCAGATCCACCACCTCATGGTTCGCCAGCAGCCGGTTCACGCTGGGGGTGAGCTGCTCGCGGGGAATCAGCAGCCGCACCTCCGAACCCTCCAGGCTCTCAATCTCCCCGTAGCCCGCGAAGGCCTCCGCCGGCAGGGGGTGGGCCAGTTCCAGCCGCACCTGGCGCCAGGGGGCCAAGCGCTCGCTCAGCCCAGCGAGGGTGCCGTCGTAGAAGAGCGCCCCCTCGTGGATCAGCAGCACCCGGGGGCAGAGGGCCGTGATGTCGGCCATGTAGTGGCTGGTGAGCAGCACGGTGGCGCCGGTGCGGCGGTTGTAGTCGGCCAGGAACTGGCGCACCCGGGCCTGGGCATTCACATCGAGCCCGAGGGTGGGCTCGTCGAGGAACAGCACCCGGGGCTCATGCAGCAGCGCCGCCAGCAGTTCGGCCTTCATGCGCTGGCCGAGCGAGAGTTTGCGCACGGGCCGGGTGAGCTCCTCCCCCAGCTCCAGCATCTCGGCGAGGGTCTGGATACGCCGTTGGGCCACCCCATCGGGGATCCCATACACAGCTGCGTTCACCCGCAGCGAATCGAGGGGCGGCAGATCCCAGATCAGTTGCTGCTTCTGCCCCATCACCAGCGTGATGCTCTCCAGGAAGGGGCGCTGGCGGCGCCAGGGCCGGTGGCCGGCCACCTCCAGCTCGCCGCCACTGGGATGGATCAGACCCGTGAGCATCTTGAGGGTGGTGGTCTTGCCCGCGCCGTTCGGCCCGAGGAACCCCACCACCTCACCGGGCTCGATGCTGAAGCTCACCCCCTTCACGGCGGCCACATCCCGGGTGCGGCGCTGCAGAAAGTGACGCAGGGTGCCGCCAAATCCCGGCTGTTTGTCGGCCACCCGGTAGGTCTTGCTCAGACCCGTGGCCCGCACGATCGCCATGGCCGAACCCTAACCAGGCCGCTGATGCCCGAGAGTTGACGGCATGCACGCCCTCTCGCTGCCCACCTGGTGGATCCACGTTGCCTCGGTGCTCGAGTGGGTGCTGGCCATGCTCGCGATCCAGCAGCTGGGGCTGCTGCGCCGCGAACGGGGGTGGCACTGGCTGGCCCTGGCCATGCTGCCGGCCCTGGTGAGCGCGATGTGCGCCTGCACCTGGCATCTGTTTGACAACCCCCAAGCCCTCTACGGGCTCGTGGTGCTGCAGGCCGGGCTCACCACCATCGGCAACCTCTGCCTGGCCCTGGCGGTGTTCTTCCTGCTGCGCGAGCAGCGGCTGGGGGCTGCTGATGAGTGACCCGGGCCTGCTGGCACGGCTGGGGGCGATCGATCCGGCCCCACTGTTCGTGTTTTCGCTATTTCCCTATCTGGCCTTTCTGTGGCTGGCGGGCCAGGTGAAGGGCTTCCCGCCCCTGGCCCTGCGGGGCTTCCAGCTCACCCTGGTGTTCGTGGCCGTCACGATTGTGGCCTCGGTGATCGCCCTGCAGCAGTACGGGCGGCAACTGGCGGATGTGGACTGGCTCCATGGCGGCGCCGAAGCCTTCCTCACCGCCGCCAACCTGCTGGTGGTGCTGGGCTTCAGTCGGGCCCTGCAGGGGATGAACAAGTCTTAAGGGGGCCTTCCCCAGGCGGGCACGGCCCGGAGGATGGGGCGTCGGCTTTCACAGCGCCCCCGAAGCAATGATCGCTCCGCTTCTCGCCATCGCCCCCGCCACCGTCTCCTGGTCGCCCAAGGTGGCCCTGGTGATGATCGTGTGCAACGTGATCGCCATTGCCATCGGCAAGGCCACCATCAAGCACCCCAACGTGGGCGCCCAGCTCCCCAACGCCGGCATGTTCGGTGGCATGGGCCACGCCGCCCTCCTCGGCACCACCAGCTTCGGCCACCTGCTGGGCATCGGCGCCATCCAGGGCCTGGCTGCCCGCGGCGTGCTCTGATCCAGAGCTGAGCAGCCCTGCCTTACCGCCAACCGAGCAGGTAGGGCAGGACCCTCGAGCCATACCGCTCAAAGCGGTAGTCGAAGAGCAGGGCCGACAGGTCGGCGGCCGTGCATCCCGCCAGACCCGAGAGCAGCCGCTCCAACCGGGCATCGCCCGGCGCACCCGCCAGGCTCAGCCAGGTGCGCCGGGCCAACCGGCCGCTCAAACTCCAGCGCCAACCCAGGGCGCGCCGCAGCCTCGCCTCGTAGCGGCCCAAATGGCTGCGCCCAAGCCAGCGCTGCCCGTCGCCGCCGGATTGCACGGCCCTCACCAGCAGGGGAGCGAGCACCTCAGCGGCGAGCAAGGCATGGCGAATCCCCTCGCCGCCCAGCAAATTGGCCGTGCTCACGGCATCACCAAGGCCGATCAGGCGGCCGCGCCGATGGGGCTCCCGGCGACGGATCGTGCTGCGGATGCGGCCGCCATGGCGATCGAGCACGGTGGCATCCGCCAGGCCGGCGCGGGCCACCAGGCCCTGCAGTTCCCGGGCCAGGGGCGGCTGGCTCCAACGGGAATCCTCCAGCCTGCACACCCCGAGCTTGAGCTGGCCGGGTGCCATCGGGAAAATCCAGCCGTAGCCCTGCTGCACCCAACGCGAGCCCATGAAAAAGGTGAGCCGTTCGCTCCAGGGCTGCCAGCGGTGCTCCTCCAGCTGCAGCAGCCACTCCACCCCCACGCCGCTCACCAGGGCCTGGTCGGCCGGATCCCCGAGCAGGGCCCGGCCCTCACCGCTGGCATCCACCACCCAGTCGCTCCGGATGGTGCTGGGCTCGCCACCGGGCCCGCGGCATTCGGTGAGCATGGCGCCCGCAGGGTCTTCCCGGCAGGCCAGGGCCTTGATCCCGAGCTCAAGGCGGGCGCCGAAGGCCTGGGCCCGATCGGCAAGCCACTGGCGCAGGGCACCGAAATCCAGCACCGCTCCTAGGGGTTCGACCCCATCCCAGCAGCGCTCGGAATCAACCGGACCCACCAGTTTCCAGCCGCTCCACTGGGCAGCCTGAACCGAAGCCGGCAGACCAAAACGCTCCACGGCTGAGCGCGGCAGGGCGGCGCTGCTGAAGGCAGCCTGGCGAAGATCGGGCAGCCGATCCACCAGCAGCACATCCAGTCCCTCGGCCGCCAGATGGCCGGCCAGGGAACCTCCGGCGGGACCGGCCCCCACCACCAGCACCTGGCAGCGGGAGGCCATGGGGATCAGGCGGCGATCGGCTGGCGGGCTGGAGCCGAGGGGAACGCGGCCCCGAAACGCTTCAGGATCGTGTCCGCCATCTGGGGCGGGGTGAGCCCGAGGCTCTGCTTGCTCTGCAGGGGAGAGGCGTGGTCAACGAGCACGTCGGGGATGCCGAGGCGCAGCACCGGCACCAGCACCTCATGGTCGTTGAGGGTTTCCACCACGGCGGCGCCGAAACCACCGGGGAGGGAGCCCTCCTCCATGGTCACCACCCGGCCGATGCGCTGGGCCATGGGCAGGATCAGCGCTTCATCCAGGGGCCGCAGGAAACGGGCATTGATCACCGCGGCGCGCACGCCGCGCTCCTGGAGCAGGCCGGCGGTGGCCATGGCGGGGGCCACCATGGAGCCGTAGGCCACGATCAGCAGGTCGTCGCCGTCGGTGAGCAGCTCACCACGGCCGATCTCCAGGGGCTCAAAGCCCTCCTCGGCCAGGGGCACGCCTTCGCCCTCGCCCCGGGGAATCCGCAGGGCACAGGGGCCGCTGTGGTGAATGGAGGTCACGAGCATGCGCTGCAGCTCGGCCTCATCCTTCGGTGCCATCACCGTGAAGTTCGGCACGGCACGCAAGTAGCTGATGTCGTACTGGCCCTGGTGGGTGGGGCCGTCGGCCCCCACGATGCCGGCCCGGTCCAGCACGAAGGTGACCGGCAGGTTCTGGATGCCCACGTCGTGGATGAGCTGGTCGTAGGCGCGTTGCAGAAAGGTGCTGTAGATCGCCACCACGGGCTTGAGCCCTTCGCAGGCCATGCCGGCCGCCATGGTCACGGCGTGCTGCTCGGCGATACCCACATCGAAGTACTGCTGGGGCACGGCCTTCTCCAGCAGATCGAGGCCGGTGCCGGTAGCCATGGCCGCCGTGATCCCCACCACGGTGGGGTCCTGCTCGCAGAGCTTCACGAGGGTTTGGCCAAACACCTTGCTGTAGCTCGGGGGCTTGGGCTTGGTGGAGGGGTAGGCCTTGCCGGTGGCCAGGTCGAAGGCGTTCTGGGCGTGGTAGCCCACCTGATCCGCCTCGGCATAGGGGTAGCCCTTGCCCTTGGTGGTGGCCACATGCACCAGCACCGGCCCCTCGTGCTCGTGGGCCTGCTGGAACACCTTCACCATGCCGGCGATGTCATGGCCATCGACCGGGCCCATGTAGGTGAAGCCGAGTTCCTCGAACACGGCGCCGAGCTTGGGCACCGCCAGGCGCTTCATGCTCTCCTTGAGGTTCTTGAGCTCGGCGGGCAGCTCGCCGTGCATGAAGGGCAGGTGCTTGATCGCCTCCTCGGCGTTGTCCTGCAGGAACTGCAGCGGCTTGCTGTGCCGCATGCGGTTGAGGTGGGTGGAGAGGGCACCCACCGGCGGACTGATCGACATGTCGTTGTCGTTCAGCACCACCAGGAGCCTGGTTTTGGGGAGGTGGCCGGCGTGGTTGATCGCCTCCAGGGCCATACCCCCGGTGAGGGCACCGTCGCCGATCACGGCCACGCTCTTGAAGTCTTCACCGCGGGCATCCCGGGCCAGGGCCATGCCCAGGGCCGCGGAGATCGAGGTGCTGGCATGGCCGGCACCGAAGTGGTCGAACGTGCTCTCGCAGCGCTTCAGATAGCCCGCCACGCCATCCTTCTGGCGCAGGGTGTGGAAATCGTTGTAGCGACCAGTGATCAGCTTGTGGGGATAGGCCTGGTGGCCCACATCCCACACCACCTTGTCGCGATCGAGGTCGAGGGTCTGGTAGAGGGCCAGGGTGAGTTCCACCACGCCCAGACCGGGGCCGAGGTGACCGCCGCTGGTGCTCACCACCTCGAGGTGGCGTTCGCGGATCTGCCGCGCCACCTCCTCGAGTTCAGCGGTGCTGAGCCCATGCAGCTGATTGGGATGACTCAGCTCGCTGAGATGCATGCACGGCCCCAAGAGTGACTAGCAATGTAGGCGGTGCAAGCAGGTGATCTGTGGGCGTTGCCACCGATCGCCGGGGGCGGCGGGCCCAGGTGGGCAAAACTGGCGAGATGACCGAGGCCTCCAGCTCCAGCCCCGCCCCAGGCGACGTTTCCGGCGTTCCCGGCGCCATGCTGCAGCGAATCCTGCGGGCCCGGGTGTACGACGTGGCGATCGAGTCGCCGCTCGACCCAGCCCCGGGGCTCTCGGCCCGGCTGGGCAACACCGTGCTGCTCAAGCGCGAAGACCTGCAGCCCGTGTTCAGCTTCAAGCTGCGCGGCGCTTACAACAAGATGGCCGGCCTGAGCCCGGCTGAACTGGAGCGGGGCGTGATTGCCGCCAGCGCGGGCAACCATGCCCAGGGGGTGGCGCTGGGGGCCCAGCGCCTGGGCTGCCGGGCGGTGATTGTGATGCCGCTCACCACCCCAGAGGTGAAGGTGCGGGCCGTGGCGGCCCGTGGCGCCGAGGTGGTGCTGCACGGCGACAGCTACGACGACGCCTGCACCGAAGCCCAGCGAATCGCCGCGGAGCGGGGCCTCACCTTTATCCATCCCTTCGACGATCCCGATGTGATCGCCGGCCAGGGCACGATCGCGATCGAGATCCTGCGCCAGTGCTCCGAACCGCCCGACGTGATCTACGTGGCGGTGGGCGGTGGCGGCCTGATCGCCGGCATCGGGGCCTACGTGAAGGCGATCTGGCCCCAGGTGGAGATCGTGGGGGTGGAGCCGGTGGACGCCGACGCCATGGCCCGCTCCCTGGCCTGCGGTGAGCGGGTGCGGCTGGAGCAGGTGGGCCTGTTCGCCGACGGGGTGGCCGTGCGACTGGTGGGCGAGCACACCTTTGAACTGGCCCGGCGGGTGGTGGATCGCATGGTGACCGTGGACACCGACGCCATCTGCGCTGCCATCAAGGACGTGTTCGAGGACACCCGCTCGATCCTTGAGCCCGCCGGCGCGCTCGCCGTGGCAGGCATGAAGGCCGACGTGGCCCAGCGCCAGCTGCATGGCCGCACGCTCGTGGCCGTGGCCTGCGGCGCGAACATGAATTTCGACCGGCTGCGCTTCGTGGCGGAGCGCACCGAGATTGGTGAAGACCGCGAGGCCATGCTCGCCGTGGAGATCCCCGAGGAGGCCGGCAGCCTGCGGCGGTTCTGCACCCTGCTGGGCAACCGCAACCTCACCGAATTCAGCTACCGCCTGGCCGATCCCAGCCGGGCCCACATTTTTGTGGGGGTGCAAACCACCGGCACCAGCGATGAGGCCGATCTGATCCACGACGTGCGGGCGGCCGGCTTCCCCTGCCTCGACCTCTCCAACAACGAGCTGGCCAAGCTCCACCTGCGCCACATGGTGGGCGGCCGCATGCCGGCCAGCGCCGGTGATGCGGCGGGCCAGGGACAGGAACTGCTCTACCGGTTTGAGTTTCCGGAACGGCCGGGGGCGCTGATGCGCTTCCTCACCAGCCTCCATCCCAACTGGAATATCAGCATCTTTCACTACCGCAACCACGGGGCCGACGTGGGCCGCATCGTGGTGGGCGTGCAGGTGCCACCGGCCGACATGGGCGCCTGGCAGGACTTCCTCGACGGCCTGGGTTACCAGTACGAAGACGAAACCCAGAATCCGGCCTACCAGGTGTTCCTCGGCCCCACGGCGGCGCCCCTGCCTGCCCTGGCCTGAGGGCGTTACTTTGGCGCGTCACCGCAGGGAGGACCCAGCGACGTCGGTGGATCCCCAGAGCCCACGACCAGCGCCCGCCACCGCCTCCCAGGAGGCGATGGCCACCCTCTCGCTGCCCGCCCGAATCGAGGCGATCCTCTACTTGAAGGGCAAGCCCCTCACCCTCGGGGAGATCGCCGAGATCGCCGGGGTGGGCCGCGAAGAGGTGGAGATGGGGCTGCTCACCTTGATGGCCGACTACGCCCATCGCGACACGGCCCTGGAGATCCGGCAGGAGGGCCAGCGCTACGGCCTCCAGCTGCGCGAGAGCCTCGGAGACCTGGTGCAGAACCTGCTGCCGGTGGATCTCTCCACCGCAGCCCTGCGCACCCTGGCCACCATCGCCCTCAAGAAGCGGATTCTCCAGTCGGAGCTCGTGGAGCTGCGGGGCTCCGGGGCCTACGACCACATCAAGGAGTTGCTCGCCCAGAACTTCATCGAGCGCAAGCGCCAGAGCGACGGCCGTTCGTTCTGGCTGAGCCCGAGCGAGAAATTCCACCGCACCTTTGCGGTCAAGGCCGATGAGCTGCAGCCGAACCGGCGCCCGTCGAGACCGGCTCCATAGAGTTGGGTCCGGAAACCAGCCCCGGGGCCTGTCCATGGAGATCGTCAGCCAGCTGCTCGCCGTGTTGGGCCGCACCCTGGAGATCTATTCGCTGGTGCTGCTGGTGCGGGTGCTGCTGAGCTGGTTCCCCAACCTCGACTGGGGCAACCCGGTGCTCAGCACCGTGAGTTCGATTACCGACCCTTACCTCAATGCCTTCCGGGGCCTGATTCCGCCGGTGGGCGGCCTCGACCTTTCAGCGATTGTGGCCTTCCTGGCCCTGAGCTTCGGCCAGCAACTGCTGCAGATGGCCAGCGTGGGCATGCTCGGCGGAATGGGCTACTGATTGGCCCGTTAAACGGCAAACGGCCAACCTCAGGAACCCAGGCTCTGCTCGAGGGGCAGCAGCTCATCCCCTTCGCCGGCGCGCATCCGCACCGGGGCGCTGAAGCCCCGCGCCTTCACATTGCGGAAGCTGAGCGGGCCTGGCGTGCCCATCGGAACGGCCAGCCTCAACGCAAAATCGGAATCACCAGGGGGCACGTCGCCGATCGAGCCCACGCGGGTGCGGTTCTGCAGCACGGGCTCACCGCTGGCATCAAGGATCAGGGCAAACACATCGGTATCCACCACGGGCTTGCGGCCGGAGTTCATCACCACTCCCCTGAGGGCGTAGCAACTGGCTCCGGTGGGGGTGCGCAGCTCGGGCTGGGCTCCCACGTCATCGGCGGGACAGGGCTCCAGGGTCACCTCGCGCACCTGGAGATCCGCCGCCCAGGCCGGGGCCGCCAGGCCCACCGGCGAGATCAGCAGCAGGGCCAGCAGCATCACGCCGCGCAGCAGGTGAATCACCGGTTGTCGCCGTCGCCTGTGATCACGTTACGGGCGGCGCGACTGGCCAGCTTGTCGAGGTTGGCCTGGGCGATGGCATCGAGATCCAGGCCCAGTTCGGTGGCCAGCTGGGCCACGTACCAGAGCACATCTCCGAGCTCCAGCTGGAGCGCCGCGATCACCTCCGGGGTGAACTGGCCGTCCCGATCGCGGATCACCTTCTTCACCTTGTCGGCCACTTCTCCGGCCTCACCACAGAGGCCCAGGGTGGGATAGATGGGATTGGCGCCAGCGCTGGGATAGCGGGCGGTGCCACGGGACTGCTGCTGATAGGCCTGGAAGTCCACGAAAAGGGCCGCCGGGAGCGGCGATGGTAGTTTCCGAGCTACCGATGGGATCTCCATGCCCAAGCCCGATCTCATGCGTCGCACCAAGATCGTGGCCACCATCGGGCCTGCCACCGAGTCTCCGGAACGGCTGCGCCAACTGATCGAGGCCGGCGCCACCACCTTCCGCCTGAATTTCTCCCACGGCGACCACAGCGAGCATGCGGCTCGCATCGCCACCATCCGCCAGGTGTCCGCCGAGATGGGTTTGCAGGTGGGCATCCTGCAAGACCTCCAGGGCCCCAAGATCCGCCTCGGCCGCTTCGCGGAGGGCCCGATCACCCTGGCCAACGGCGACAGCTTCACGCTCACCTCCCGCGACGTCGCCTGCAACCGCGAGATCGCCACCGTCACCTACGACCGCCTGGCCGACGAAGTCAGCGAAGGCAGCCGGATCCTGCTCGATGACGGCCGGGTGGAGATGCGCGTCGAGCGCGTCGATCAGGCCCAGCAGACCCTGCACTGCAGCGTGACCGTGGGCGGGGTGCTCTCCAACAACAAGGGGGTCAACTTCCCCGATGTGCAGCTTTCGATCCGGGCCCTCACCGACAAGGACCGCATCGACCTGGAGTTCGGCCTGCAGCAGGGCGTGGACTGGGTGGCGCTGAGCTTCGTGCGCAATCCCTCCGACATGCAGGAGATCAAGGATCTGATCGCCGGCCACGGCCACAGCACGCCCGTGGTGGCCAAGATCGAGAAGTTCGAGGCCATCGATCAGATCGACGACATCCTGCCCCTCTGCGACGGGGTGATGGTGGCCCGCGGTGACCTCGGCGTGGAGATGCCGGCCGAGGAAGTGCCGCTGCTCCAGAAGGAGCTGATCCGCAAGTGCAACAGCCTTGGCATCCCGGTGATCACCGCCACCCAGATGCTCGATTCGATGGTGAGCTGCCCCCGGCCCACCCGGGCCGAGGTGAGCGATGTGGCCAACGCCATCCTGGATGGCACCGATGCGGTGATGCTCTCCAACGAGAGCGCCGTGGGTGATTACCCGGTGGAAGCGGTGGCCACCATGGCCACGGTGGCCCGCCGGATCGAGCGCGACTACCCGCGCCGCGTGCTGGACAGCCACATGGCCACCACGATCCCCAATGCGATCTGCCAGGCCGTGAGCAGCGTGGCGCGTCAGCTCAATGCCGCCGCGATCCTGCCGCTCACCAAGAGCGGGGCCACCGCCCGCAATGTGAGCAAGTTCCGCCCCAGCACCCCGATCCTGGCCATCACCAGCGAAGACAAGGTGGCCCGCCAGCTGCAGTTGGTGTGGGGGGTGAATCCCCTGCTGGTGCAGGAAATGGCCTCAGCCTCCGCCACCTTCGCCAAGGCCATGGAAGTGGCCCAGGAGAAACAGCTTCTGGCCCATGGGGATCTGGTGGTGCAAACCTGCGGCACCCTGGCCGGGGTGAGCGGCTCCACCGACCTGCTCAAGGTGGGGCTGGTGGGCAGCGAGGGGAGCGCACCCGCCATCCTGTAGGTCCTTCCCCGAGGCCGATGGCATCCAAACTGCCCCTGCGCGAAACCGTGGGGATGGCCCTCTCCACGCTGAAGGCCAACCGGTTGCGCAGCCTGCTCACGATGCTCGGCATCGTGATCGGCAATGCCTCGGTGATCACCCTGGTGGGCGTGGGCAAGGGGGCCCAGAACCTGGCCGAGGGTCAGCTCAGCAACCTCGGGGCCAACGTGCTCTTTGTGGTGCCCGGCAACAACGACACCCGGCGCCAGGGCATCGACTTCCCCAAAACCCTGGTGCTGGAAGATGCCGAGGCGATTGCCACCCAGGTGCCGAGCGTGAAGCGGGTGGCACCCCAGATCACCCTCAGTGAGGTGATTCAGGCCGGCGGGGTCACGGCCACCGCCTCGGTGGCTGGGGTGACGCCGGAATTCCTGCCGGTGCGCCAGTTTGAGGTGGCCCGCGGCCGCTTCTTCAGCGCCTCAGACCTGGAGAGCGCGCGCAATGCGGCGGTGATCGGGCCCGACCTGGCCACGAAGATGTTTGGCAGCCGGCCGGCGGTGGGCAAGGTGCTGCGGATCCGCAACCTGCCCTTCCAGGTGATCGGGGTGCTGGAGCCGAAGGGGGCCGTGTTCGGCCAGAACCAGGACGAGAACGCCTATATCCCCCTCACCACGATGGTGAGCCAGCTCAGCGGGCGGGATCCCACCTACGGCGTGAGCCTCAACTTCGTGAGCGTGGAGGCCCGCGACGGCGACAGCACCAACGCCGCCGCGTTTCAGATCACCAACCTGCTGCGCCAGCGGCACCGCATCCTGCGGGAAGACGACTTCGCCGTGCGCTCTCAGAAAGATGCGCTCTCGATCGTGAGCACGATCACCGGCGGCCTCACGCTGATGCTGGCGGCGATCGGTGCCATCTCCCTGTTGGTGGGCGGCATCGGGATCATGAACATCATGCTGGTGTCGGTGAGTGAGCGCACCGCCGAGATCGGCCTGCGCAAGGCCCTGGGGGCCCGGAGCGGCGATGTGCTGCTGCAGTTCCTGGTGGAATCCCTGGTGCTCGCCAGCCTCGGCGGCGTTCTGGGCACGGCCCTTGGGGTGGGAGCCGTCACCCTTGTGGCCGTCGTGACCCCCCTGCCGGCGGCCATCGGCGCCGGCACGGTGCTGCTCACCGTGGGACTCTCGGGGTCGATTGGCCTGTTCTTCGGCGTGGTGCCGGCGCGACGCGCCTCCCGCCTCGACCCGATCGTGGCCCTGCGCAGCCTGTGAGCATCGGGCCACAAAAACCCGAAGAAACCCTTAAGCCTGCGAAACGGTCTCCGGTTTGACCATTGGGGCCCGGGCCCTTTGGCTTGATTGAGGAATCCCCGAAGCCCGTACGGCCTTGGACCTGTTGGCGTGTGCGTACCGCAACGGTACCGATCGGATGGTGATCGTGCGCTGCGAAGGGCACGACGGCTTTTATCTCGAGCGGGTGGTGTTCCCGTTCGAACTGCTGAGCTTCGAATGCCCGGCCCAGAGTGAACTGCAGATCTGGACCCACGGGCTGGGTGGTCCGGAAATGGTGGACCGGCTGCCGATCCATGAGCTGATCATCGACGCTCCCAGCAGTCCGGCACGGCTGGAACTGGTGGAGAGGTCGCTGGCCGATCTTGATCAGGACGATGACTTCGACCGCCTCGAGGCCGCTGCAGGCTGAGGCGCCGTTACATTGGTTAAGAATTCACGACCAACGGCCCGTCGTCCATGAACCAGCGCTGGCGTCTGATCGCTCTCTGGCTCCTCCCCCTGGCCGTGGCTGGCTTCCTCGGCTGGCAGCTGCTCAGCAACGGCGGTGCCGCCCGGTTCACCCCCAACGGCCCCACGGTGGCCCCGCGCAATACGGCGGTGGCCCGCATGAGCTACGGGCGCTTCCTGGATTATGTGGATGCGGGCCGCGTCACTGCCGTCGACATCTATGACGGTGGCCGCAGCGCCGTGGTGGAAGCGGTGGATCCGGATCTGGACAACCGCGTGCAGCGCCTGCGCGTGGATCTGCCCGGTGTGGCCCCTGAGCTGGTGAACAAGCTCAAGGACCAGGGCATCAGCTTCGATATCCACCCGCCCAAGAGTGCACCGCCGGTGCTTGGGTTGGTGGGCAATCTGATCTTCCCGCTGCTGCTGATCGGCTCGC
The DNA here is from genome assembly GCA_040399185.1 of Prochlorococcaceae cyanobacterium. Classification (GTDB taxonomy): domain Bacteria; phylum Cyanobacteriota; class Cyanobacteriia; order PCC-6307; family Cyanobiaceae; genus UBA5018. Next base: position 50,558 of record JBBASQ010000001.1, on the reverse strand, counting down.
TGATCTTCCTGGCCCGCCGCGGCAACGGCATGCCCGGAGGTCCTGGCCAGGCGATGCAGTTCGGCAAAACCAAGGCCCGCTTCCTGATGGAAGCCGAAACGGGTGTGAAGTTCAACGACGTGGCCGGTGTTGAGGAGGCCAAGCAAGACCTCCAGGAGGTGGTCACCTTCCTCAAGACCCCCGAGCGCTTCACCTCGGTGGGCGCCAAGATCCCCAAGGGTGTGCTGCTGGTGGGCCCTCCAGGCACCGGTAAAACACTCCTGGCCAAGGCGATTGCCGGCGAGGCCGGTGTGCCCTTCTTCTCCCTCTCCGGTTCGGAATTTGTGGAGATGTTCGTGGGCGTCGGCGCCAGCCGCGTGCGCGACCTGTTCAAGCGGGCCAAGGAGAACAGCCCCTGCCTGATCTTCATCGACGAAATTGATGCCGTGGGGCGTCAGCGCGGCGCCGGTGTGGGTGGCGGCAACGATGAGCGCGAGCAGACCCTCAACCAGCTGCTCACCGAGATGGACGGCTTTGAGGGCAACAGCGGCATCATCATCATTGCGGCCACCAACCGGGCGGACGTGCTCGATTCCGCCCTATTGCGTCCAGGTCGGTTCGACCGTCAGGTGCAGGTGGACGTACCCGACATCAAGGGTCGCCTTGAGGTGTTGAAGGTGCACTCCCGCGACAAGAAGTTCGCCGGCGATGTGAGCCTGGAAGCCATCGCTCGCCGCACCCCTGGCTTCTCGGGTGCCGACCTGGCCAACCTGCTCAATGAGGCCGCGATCCTCACCGCCCGCCGCCGCAAGGAGGCCACGGGCCTGGCCGAAATCGACGATGCCGTGGATCGGGTCATCGCCGGCATGGAGGGCAAGCCCCTCACCGATGGCCGCAGCAAGCGCCTGATCGCCTACCACGAAGTGGGCCATGCCCTGGTGGGCACCTTGGTGAAAGCCCACGACCCGGTGCAGAAGGTCACCCTGATTCCCCGCGGTCAGGCCCAGGGCCTCACCTGGTTCTCCCCCGATGAGGAGCAGATGCTGGTGAGCAAGGCCCAGCTCCGTGCCCGGATCATGGGGGCCCTCGGGGGCCGTGCCGCCGAAGACGTGGTGTTCGGCCATGCCGAAGTCACCACCGGCGCCGGTGGCGACATCCAACAGGTGGCCTCCATTGCCCGCCAGATGGTGACCCGCTTCGGCATGAGCGATCTGGGCCAGTTCTCCCTGGAAGCTGGCAACCAGGAGGTGTTCCTCGGCCGCGACCTGATGACCCGCAGCGATGGCTCCGATGCCACCGCCGCCCGCGTGGATGAGTCTGTGCGCCACATCGTGCAGAGCTGTTACACCGAAACCCTGAAGCTCGTATCCGAGCACCGGGCCTGCATGGATCGGGTGGTTGAGGTGCTCATCGAGAAAGAAAGTCTCGATGGTGATGAGTTCCGGGCGATCGTGGCGGAATACACCGCAATCCCCGAGAAGGAGCGCTTCTCGCCGCTACTGGAGAGCGAAACGGCAACGGCCTGATTCGGTTCGGGGCACGATTCATCCCCTGCTTCCGCACGTGCCGGCCCGGTCCATGGAGACCAGGCCGGCTTTTTTCTATTGAAATCTTGTTCGCTGCCCATCCGGCCTTTCGGCCTAATTTGAACGGGTGATGTGTGCAAGCACCCGTGCCCCAGGGGATGGAGGTTTTCCTGCCGTCAGCAGATGATGATGGCGGCCGCCAGCCCTGCCACGAACGGTTGCGGGTGCTGCTGGAAGCGCTGGATCTCACCGATGAAGCCTTCGCCCTCACCGATTCAGAAACGGGCACCTTCCTCGACTGCAGCCGGGCTGCCCATCAGCGACTGGGCTACAGCCGGGAGGAGTACCTCGCACTGGGCCCGCTGGGCCTGCAGGCCGACCCCGAGCACGACGCGGCCTGGGTGGCCGGCACCCTCAACTATCTGAAAACGGAGCAATCAGGCCGATTTGAAACCCGCCACCGCTGCCGCAATGGCACCGCCATCGACGTGGTGGTGCACTTCCGCCATTTGGAGATCGAGGGGCGACCGGTGTTTCTCACCATGCACCGGGATCGCACCGAACTGCTCAAAGCCCGCTCCCGGGCCGAACGCCTCAACCAGCTGCTGCTGGAGGCCGAGCAGCTCACGCAGGTGGGCAGCTGGGAGCTGATTCATGCCACCGGGGAACTGGTGTGGTCGGAGGGGACCTACCGAATCTTTGAAACCAATCCCGCCAGCTTCAGCCCCAGCTACGAAGCCTTCCTGGCGTCGGTTCATCCCGACGACCGGGCGGCTGTGGACCAGGCCTACCGCGAGTCGCTGGAGGGCCACCATCCCTATCAGGTGAACCACCGGCTATGCATGCCGGACGGGCGCCAAAAGGTGCTGCAGGAGCGGGGCACCACCAGTTACGACGCCGGCGGGAACCCCGTGCGC
>JBBASQ010000001.1:20656-48036 GCA_040399185.1 Prochlorococcaceae cyanobacterium | reverse complement strand
GCGCGCCGCCTACGTGGACAGCCTCACCCAGCTCCCCAATCGCCAGGCCGCGATCCGCCACCTCACCCAGCTGCTGGAGAGCAACGCCACGGGCCTGGGGTTGTTCAACCTCGACCTGGATCAATTCCAGGCCTTCAACGACACCTTCGGACCGGATGTGGGTGACCAGTTGCTCGTGGCCATCAGCCGCGGGCTGCGGGAGATCCTGCCCGAGGAGGCTTTTTTGGCACGGCTGGAGAGCGATGAGTTTCTGGTGGTGATGGCGGGAGATCCCGAGCAACTCGAGGAGCAGGCAAAGGCGCTCCAGGAGGCACTGATTCAGGCCCACCCCCACGACAGAACAACCGGCCCACTGCCCCTGTTGCCCTCCCTCTCCGTTGGGGTGTGCCACCTACCCAGCCACGGCCGCGACCCCCTGGGTTTGCTGCAGGCCGCCAACACCGCCCTGATGGAGGCCAAACAGCTCGGCAAAGGGCGCATCAGCGTGTACAGCCAGGGGCTGAGCGAGCGCATCCGCCAACGGGTGGCCCTGGAGGCCGAACTCCAGCAAGCCATTCGCCACCAGGCCTTCCATCTCGTGTTCCAGCCCCAGGTGGACCGGCACGGCGTGATGGTGGGGGCGGAGGTACTGCTGCGCTGGCACGACAGCCATGGCAATCCCGTGCCTCCCAGCGTGTTCATTCCCCTGGCAGAGCAATCCGGCAGCATCCACGCCATCAGCACCTGGGTGGTGGAGGAAAGCTGCCGCCGGCTGCGGGGCTGGCGGCAAGAGGGGCTGCGGGTGCCCCGGCTGGCCGTGAATGTGTCAGCGGTGCAATTCGGGCTGCCGGATGGGGAGCTGGCCGCATCGCTGCTCGCCATCCTGGAGCGCCACGGGATCGAACCCGCGGCCTTTGAACTGGAGATCACCGAAACCGCCCTGATCAAGGATCCGGAGAGCAGCCGCCAGGAAAGCCTGGCCCTGAGCCGGGCCGGTTTCCAGCTCGCCATCGACGACTTCGGCACGGGCTATGCCTCGATGGTGAGCCTGCACACCCTGCCGGTGAACACGATCAAGATCGACACCACCTTCGTGCAGCGGATGGGCATCAGCGCCACCGACCACGCCATCGTGAAGAACACGATCCAGCTGGCCCATGAACTGGGGCTCTACGCGCTGGCCGAAGGGGTGGAGCGGGAGGAGCAGTGGCAGATGCTCCGCGAGCTGGGCTGCGATCGCTTCCAGGGCTACCTGTTCGGCATTCCCATGCCGGCAGAGGCCTTCAGCCAGCGGCTGATCAGACGGCCCGCATCGGGCGCTTCTCGATCACCTTGTCGATCAGGCCGTACTCCATGGCCTCGGCCGGCGACATGAAGAAGTCGCGGTCGGTGTCTTCTTCGATGCGGCTCAGGGGCTGGCCGGTGCGATCGGAAAGCTCCTGGTTGAGTTTCTTCTTCAGATACAAGATCTCATCGGCCTGAATGCGGATGTCGCTGGCCTGACCACGGGCGCCGCCCAGGGGCTGGTGGATCATGATCCGGGAATGGGTGAGGCTGCTGCGCTTGCCCTTGGCGCCGGCACAGAGCAGGAAGGCGCCCATCGAGGCCGCCAGGCCCACACACACGGTTTGCACATCGGGCTTGATGTGCTGCATGGTGTCGAAAATTCCCAGGCCGTCGTACACGGAACCGCCGGGGGAATTGATGTAGAGGAAGATGTCCTTCTCGGGGTCTTCTGCCTCCAGGAACAGAAGCTGGGCCACCACACGATTGGCCGACTCGGAGGTTACCGGTTCGCCGAGGAAGATGATCCGCTCGCGCAGAAGCCGCGAGTAAATATCGAAAGCCCGCTCTCCCCGGCCCGACTCTTCAATCACGATCGGGATCATGGACACGGGAGAGCTGAGCAGCGCCGGCCGATCCTACTGAGGCTGAGCCGCTAGGGTCGCTGAAACCTGGGTATGTCTCGCGTGAGCGCTGCTCTCACCGTCGCTGACAGCAAACGCGCCTTCCACAGCGCCTTTCCTTACGTGATCGCTCCGCTCTACCGGCGGATGGTCGATGAGCTGCTGGTGGAACTGCACCTGCTGAGCAGGCAGGCTGGATTCGAGCCGAATCCCCTCTTCGCCTGCGGTTTGGTGCAGGTGTTCGACAGCTTTGCCCGGGGCTATCGCCCCGATGAGCACCGCGGCCCCCTGTTCACAGCCCTGTGCGCGTCCTCGGGCTTCGATGCCGCCGAGCTGCGCCGCCAGCAGGAAGCGGCGATGGCCGCCATCGGCCAGCACAGCGTCGATGACGTGAAGCAGTGGATCGAACGGGAAGGTGAGGGGGCTCCTGAACCGATCGCCCAGGCCCTGGGCAGCATCCGTCGCCCCGATTTTCACTACTCACGCCTGATGGCCGTGGGACTGTTGAGCCTGCTGGAAAAGGCCCAGGGGGCCGACGGCATGGATGCCGCCACGCTGCGCACCTACGCCCACGACCTGGGTGGTGCCATGGGGCTGCTGCGCGATCGCCTCGACAAGGATCTGAGCCTCTACGCCTCCAACCTGGAGAAGCTGGCCCAGGCCGTGGAATTGATGGAGGAAACCGTGGCAGCCGAACGCCGCAAGCGGGAGCGGCAGCAGCAAGACCAGGACAACGCTGCTGCCCCTGCCGCCGGGGCCGTCACAGACGAAGGCGTCCCGTCAGCCGGCTGAGGGGCTGGTTGGACGGGCTGAGGCTGAGCTGCAGCTGGGCCGCCTGACGCACCAGCTGCGGCAGAGATGGTGGCATCAGACCGATGCGGTTGAGGCCGCCGGGCTGCAGTTGCAAGACCAGTGGGGCCCCCTTGCCGGCCGCCGGCACCGCCCTGGGTGCACCCTCCGGTTCAGGGCCCAGAAACAGCACCAACTGGGGATCGCCGCCCGCGGTTGCCTGCCAGCGCCAGCCGCCAAGCACCGCACCGTCATCGCGCAGGAACCGGGCGGCCGGCAGCGTCTGGGAGCGGGCCCCTGGGGCCGACGGGGTGAGCTGGGCCGGGCCTTCCTGCAGGTTTTGCTGTAGCAGTCCCTGGCGCAGACCTTGCAGCAGCGCCGCCCAGGGCCGCCGATCACGCCCCACGGCCAGCTGCAGATCCATGGCCGCCTGGAACGGGCCGCGGGGAACACTGCGCAGCCGCAACCGGAACGGCACCGACATCAACAACTTGAGCTGGGTCTCGCCCAGGCCGTAGCGAGCGGCCAGGGGTTCCCGGATCAGCTGGCGGGCCAGCAGGCTGCTGAGCAAGGGTGAAAGGCTCGGACCGGCCAGGTCCAGCAGGGTGCCGGCCGGAAGCGGAGCCGGAACGGGCGCCGGACCAGCTGCGGCGGGTGGCTCGCCGATCACGCCAGTGTTGGCGGCCGTTTCGCCGGTGACCTCCAGACCGTTGAGCAGGCGGCGGCCATTGGGGCTGAGGCTGAGGCATCCCTGGCGCACCTGCTGCAGCAGCGGGGCTAGGGGGCCGGTGAGCTCTGCCAGACCGATCGGGCTCCAGTACACCGCCTGGCCCTGCTCCAGCCGCTCTAGACAGCGGCGCTCCAGGCCCCGTCGCTGGCGACTGGCACTGCGCAGTTGCTCCTGCAGCTGGCGGCGCGAGAGGGGGTCGGGGGCCAACACCACCAGCTGATCGAGGGTGAGGGCACCGGCGGGCAGACCCGCCGCCTGGGCCGGCCGTCCCAGGGCAAGAAACGCCTCCCCATCGCCATCACCGCCCCAGAACTGCCACCACATGCCGCGCTGTTGGCGCCACAGGCGCTCGGCGGCGCGGGGGCCAAGCCGTTCCTGCCAGAGCCGGGGAACCGGGCGCTGGGGAGCGGCAGGAAAGCTCTGGATGAGCGACACCTGGGGCAGCAGGCGCTCCAGGCCTTCCGCCTGGGGGCGAGGCAGCAGCAGCAGGGCGGCGGCCGGGGCGAGCACCAGGGCCGCGGTGAGCAGGCTGGTGGCCCGCAACGGCCAGTGAAGGGCACGACTCATGCCGCCACCTCCGGGCGGCATGCGCCATAGAGGGTGGTGCGCTGGCGGACCGGCCGGCCCAGACTGCGGGCTGCGGCCTCCAGGGCCTGGGGGGACTGCCGACAACCGCCCTGGGCTCCGGCCATGGTGGTGATGTGCTCCTCCATCAGGGTGCCGCCGAGGTCGTTGCAGCCCCAGCGGAGGGCTTCAGTGGCGCCAGGCAGGGTGAGCTTCACCCAGCTGGGCTGGTGATTGGCGAAGGCAGGCCCCAGCACCAGCCGGGCCTGGGCGGTGAGCAGCAACATGGCCTCCAGATCCGGTTGATCCCGGCCCACCCGCTGCCGGAGCGGGGCGGGGGCGGCCTGGCCCACGAACGGCAGCAGCACGAACTCGCTGAAGCCCGGCAGCCCTTCCCCCAGGGCGTGGCGCTGCAGCGCCAGCAGGGTGAGCAGATGGGCCGCCCGGTCCGCAGGGGCTTCGATGTGGCCCGCCATCAGCGTGGCGGTGCTGGGCAATCCAGCCCGATGCACTTCCAGGATCACGGCGCACCAGGCCCGGGCCGACAGCTTCTCGGGGCACAACACACGACGCACCCGATCGCTCAGCACCTCGGCGGCCGTGCCCGGCACCGAGCCCAGGCCAGCGGCCTGGAGCCGGGCGATCACCTCGGCCAGAGGAACACCGTCGCCCTCGGCAAAAAACAGCAGCTCCTGGGGGGAAAAGGCATGCAGATGCAAACCAGGCGCTGCGCTGTGCAGATCGTGGAGCAGCTGCTCGGCGTAGGCGGTGTAGCTGCCATCCACGGTGGCAGCCGGGTTCAGCCCGCCCTGGATGCACAGCTCGGTGGCTCCGGCTGCCCGGGCCTCGGTGGCACGCTGCAGCAGGTCGGTGCGTTCAAGCCAGTAGGCGCCGGGTTCACCGGGATCCCGGCGGAAGGCGCAGAAACTGCAGTGCTGAACGCAATGGTTGGACACGTTCAGGTTGCGGTTCACCACGTAGGTGACCGTCTCCCCCGCCAGCTCGGAGCGCAAGGCATCGGCGGCCTGGCGGATCAGGGCACGCTCCAGGGGCTGGGGATCAGCCTGAAGCAGGGCCTGGCAGAAGGTCCCCAGGCTGCTGAGATCAGCATCACCAGCGCCAGGGGATGCGACCTGGGCGCTGAAATGGACAATGCCATCGACAAGCTCCCCAATGGGGATGCCGAGGCAAGCGTCCTCCGGTGGCGGTGCCAGCAGCAGACCTGCTCGATCCCAGGCCCAGGGCGCCAGGCTCACGGGCGCTTGCGTGGGCCAGGGGCCTGGCGGCGGCGCCGGTCTCTCCACTCCACGGTGGAGAGATAGATCACCCCAACGCTGACAAACAGCAACAGGGCAATGGCCGTCCAGGACAGCAGTTTGGGCAACAGCTCGGCGCTGGCGGCGACATCGCCGGAAAGCAGGTCAGTCACGCCACCAAAGATCGCGAGTCGCTGGGAAACGGCGATCAGAAGAAATTGATGCTGCCGTCGCCATGACGGCCCCACACCACCATGGCGATCGAGAAGCTGAACAGGGCAGCGAGGGAAGCCCAGCCAACGGTGATCAGCATCGCGCGTGGAAATTGATGTGGCACCACTTTACCTAGGCTTGCGCTCACTTCGATGGCCACCGCCTTGACTTTTGCATCGCCGACGGCTGTTTCGACGCCGGCAGCCGTGCAGGAGCGGGAGCGGGTGCGTCAGCCCTACCCCCACTTCAAGGTGGTGGTCCTTGACGACGACGTCAACACGTTTCAGCACGTCGTGGAGTGCCTGGTGCGCTACATCCCGGCCATGCAGCCCGACCGGGCCTGGGAGCTGGCCCATCAGATTGATGGCCAGGGCTCAGCCGTGGTGTGGTGCGGCCCGCAGGAGCAGGCTGAGCTCTATCACCAGCAGCTGGGGGCGGAAGGCCTCACCATGGCTCCACTGGAACCCGCCTGACACGCCATGGGCCGGGTGGTCATCACCCACAGCACCTACCTCGAGGGGCTGATTCCGCTGCTGCGCCAGCTGGCCAGGGAGCCTGGCATCGACACCGTGACCCCTGCGGTGATCAGTCGGGTGAAGGGTCGGGCCTTGGCGATGCGGTTGCGGGTGTCGGCGCCGATTACCGGCGGGCACAAGCTGGTGGCACGCCGCGGCACCAGCGCCCAGGAGGTGTTTGTGGTGACCAGCCTGGGCCGCGAGGAACTCCAGCAACGGCTCGACGCCCTGCTCAAGACGGACTGAGGGGATTCGACTCGTAGACCGCCGGCGCGCTGAAAAAGGCCCAGGCGCCGCCTTCGCGGAACCAGGGCTCCTCCACCGGCGTGAGGTCGGATGGCTGGAGCTGCCAACGCGCCTGCAGGTAGTGGAGGTAGTCGGCCGGATTGGTCTGGGGAGCCTGCCAGTGCACCGCCGCAAAACGACGGGCCCGCACCCGGATCACGCCGCCTGGCCCCTCCTGGATCTCCTCCTGGAGCAGAAAGGTGCGGAAGCGCGGTGCATCCAGGCTCTCGGGATTGGCGATCGGCCCCTCCAGCGGGTACTTGCGCAGATAGAGCAGACGCGCCTTGGGAAACACCGGCCCCGGTGCCCTGGCAAGCAAGGCCTCAAATGCCTGCTGGAAGCTCGTGTGCGACACCGCGCTCAAACCTGGCCGTCCCCAAGAATGCACTGCTGCACTCCCCCCGCCGATGGCCGCGATCCCGAACGACATTGCCCTCAATCCCCTGGCTCCGGGAGCCGTGGATGCGGCGCTCAACTGGCGCTACGCGGTGAAGACCTTCGACGCCACCCGGCGGATCGATGAGCCCACCTGGGCAAGCCTGGAGAACAGCCTGGTGATGAGCCCCTCCAGCTACGGCCTGCAGCCCTGGAAGTTTCTGGTGATCGCGGATCCGGCGCTGCGGGCGGAGCTGCGGCCCCACTCCTGGAACCAGAGCCAGATCACCGACGCTTCGCACCTGGTGGTGTTCCTGGCCCAGCGCCAGATCCAGGCCGCCGAACTGGATCGACTGATCAACGCCACCAGCGCCATCCGCGGCGTGCCCAGCGACCAGCTGGGCTTCTACCGCGACCTGATGCAAAAGGATCTGGTGGATGGGCCGCGCAGCCAGCAGATCGAGCGCTGGGCTTCAAATCAGGTGTACATCGCCCTGGGCACCTTCATGACGGCCGCTGCCCTGCTGGGGGTGGACACCTGCCCGATCGAAGGGTTCTCACCGGCCGAGTACGACCGGATTCTGGGGCTGGAGACCAGCCCCTATCGCAGTTGTGTGGTGTGCGCCGCGGGCTACCGCGACGCCGCTGACAAGTACGCCAGCCTGGCCAAGGTGCGCTACGCGGCCAGCGAGCTGGTGGAACACCGCTGAGTTAGCTCCGGGGCTCCTTCACCTCCACCGAACAGATGCTGGTGTAGCTGGGTTGGGGGGTGTCGATCACCGAGCACTGCAGCCGCGTGACCTGAACACCCTCCGGCACCTGCACCAGGGCCACCCGTCGGGCCTGGGCGAGGTCCCAGCGGCCGGTGACGCTGTAGCCAGCCGCCTGGGCGGAAGGACACACACTGAGCAGCAGGGCCACGCCCGCCGCCAAAAGAGTTGGCAACCGCATGCACGCCTTGCAAAGGACACCCCGTCTTAGGCGTGCATGGCAGCGGCGGAACGCAGCTGATCTGCCGGCGAATTCCCTCCCCCCGGGAGACGTCCCTTGATCCGTTGGAGGTGGCGTCAGTTGGAGGCAGGAGGCTGCACGTTGGGGCAGGTGGCGCCGTTAAAGCGTTGGGCGATGCGCTCAGTGCCCTCCTGGTAAATCGTTTGGGCCTTGGCCTGGTCGCCGGCCTGCACGGCGGCATTGAGCCGGGAGGCGAACATCCCGCAGGCCTGCTCGAGGCTGACGGCCTCGGCGCTTCCCGGGGCGAAAGAAACGAGGGAGGCAACTCCGAGGGCGGCGGCGAACAGCAAGCGGTAACGACGAGCCGCAGGGACCGCAAAGGCCATCAAGGCGTGCATAAGAAATGAAGAGGGTGAACCGCCGTGCCGTGTTGCCCCAGTGTTTCGACCTGGATGAACCAGAAGGGGGTCAAGGGCGGGGCGCCGTTTCCAGCAACAAGGCCGGTATACGTTGCTTCCGCTGCAGACCCCCGTGTCGAAGAGGGAGTCAGATCAGAAAACTGTGAAAGGCAGTCACCAACACGGCAGTCCGCAGGAAGCCTAAGCGGCTTCGGGGGGCAATGGCCAGATCGCCCGGACTGCCGCCAGCCGCTCCATCGCCTCGTCGTGGCGAGCGGCGGCGCTGGTGGCCTCGAGCAGCAGCGTGATGTGGCCCAGCTTGCGGCCCAGCCCTGGACCCTGCTTGCCATACCAGTGCACCGTGGCCTGCGGCAGCCCCGCAAGGGCATCGCGCTGCACCTGGTAGTGGCCCTCGCCCTCCTCGAAGCCGAGCAGGTTCACCATCAGCGCTCCGGGAACCCGCAGCTCGGTGCTGCCCAGGGGCCAGCCGGCCGCGATGCGGGCCTGCTGGGCGAACTGGCTGGTGCGGGCCGCCTCGATGGTGAGGTGGGCGGAATTGTGGGTGCGCGGTGCGATCTCGTTCACCTGCAGGCCCGCCGGTCCGTAGAAGAACTCAATGGCCAGCACGCCCACGTAATCGAGGGCGGTCACCAGCGAGCAGGCGATGTTGCGGGCAAAGGCCTGCACCGCATGGGGAACGGCCGCCGGCGCCAGCACCCAGTCACACACCTGGCGGTGCTGGTGGGTCTGGGCGAGGGGCCACACCTCCACGCGGCCGGCACTGTCGCGGGCCACGCTGAGCGCCAGTTCCAACTCAAAGGCCACCAGGTCTTCCAGCAGCCAGTCGGCGGGCGTCACCCGCTGCCGCAGCGCCTCCAGATCGGCGGGAGAGCGGAGCACGGCGGTGCCCTTGCCGTCGTAGCCACCGGTGGCCGCCTTGGCCATCAAGGGATAGGCCATGCCCTCCGGCAGGGCCTGGCCCGGGGGGGGCAGCTCACCCCAGCGGGGGGTGGGCAGCCGCAACCGATCCAGCAGCTGGCGCTGGCTGCGCTTGCACACCAGAGGTTCCAGCGCCGTCAGGGACGGCAGAAAACGCACACCGGACGCCGCCAGGGGCGCCAGCGCCTCCAGATCCAGCCATTCGTTTTCAAAGGTGATCGCCTGGGCGACGCGGGCCAGCTCGGCGGTGGCGGCGGCATCGCGCACGCCCGCCTGCACCACGCTGCTGGCGCTGCGCACGGCCGGGTCGGCCTCACCGGGACATTGCACGTGCACGGCGATGTCCAGCTCCCGGGCCGCATCGGCCAACATCCAGGCCAGCTGGCCGCCGCCCACCACGCCGATGTGAGTGCGTTCGCTCGTGCTCACCGCCGCAGGGCCAATCGGCCATTTTCCCATCTGCGGGGAGATCCGTCGTGCAACCGTTCCGGGCCGAAGCTCTCCCTGGCCTCAAGCAACTGGTTGGCGCAGGGTTGGAGCGTTAGGTGATGCCCCGGTCGCCGGCAAAGGCAAAGCGGATCAGGCTCAGCACCAGCACCATCAGGAACAGGGCCAGCCCCACGGTGCAGGCATAGCTGATCTCCAGCTCAGAGAACGCCTGGTCGTACACGTAGTACACGAGGGTTTTGGTGGCATCGGCCGGGCCGCCCTGGGTCATCAGGAACACCTCCTCAAACACCTTCGTGGCCGCGATGGCGGAGATCACCGCCACCAAGGTGAGGTAAGGCCGCAGCAGCGGCAGGGTGATGTCGAGGTGTTTGCGCCAGCCCTCGCTGCCATCGAGTTCGGCCGCCTCGTAGAGCTCCTTGGGGATCCCCTGCAGGCCGGCCAGGAAGATCACCATGTAGTAGCCGAGGCCCTTCCACAGGGTCACGAGCATCACCGAGGGCAGGGCCAGCAGCGGTGAGGTGAGGAAGCCGATCGGGCTGAAGGCCTCACCCAGCAGCGCACCCAGCCAGCCGTTGATCAGGCCGTTCTCGGCGTAGATCCAGCGGAAGGCAATCGCCGCCACCACGATCGACACCAGCACCGGCGTGTAGAGCGCCCCCCGGAACCAATGGATGCCGGGCAGCTGGCGGTTCACCAGCACCGCCAGGGCCAGGGCGCCCACAACGATCGGCGGCACCACCCCCACTAGATAGAGAAGCGTGGTGCCCGCCACCCGGAAGAACATCGGGTCGGCTAGGAGCCGGCGGATGTTGGCCAGCCCCACGAAGCGCAGCGGCTCGCCCACATCCAGGCCGGCCTGACTGAAGCTCATCACCAGGGCCATCGCCGCTGGAATCAGCACCGACAGGCCGATCAGCAGCAGCGCCGGGGCGAGGAAGGCCCAGGCGGTGGCGGTGCCGGCACCCGTGGAACGGGTGGACATGGCGGTTTGCAGCTCGCGCCATTGTGGGAGATCCAGCCAGCTGCCCCCGTGTCCATGAGCCGCGACCCGCTGCAGGTGCTGCGCGAGGTGTTCGGCTACGCCAGTTTCCGCGGGCCCCAGGCGGCGGTGGTGGAGCACGTGATGGCGGGCGGCTCGGGCCTGGTGCTGATGCCCACCGGGGGTGGCAAATCCCTCTGTTACCAGGTGCCGGCCCTGTGCCGAGAGGGGCTGGGGGTGGTGATCTCGCCGCTGATCGCCCTGATGGACGACCAGGTGGCGGGGCTGCGCCAGGCGGGTGTGGCGGCGGCGGCGTTGCACTCCGGGCTGGATGCCGAGGCCAGTGCGGCGGTGTGGCGCCAGGTTCAGGACGGCACCCTGCAACTGCTCTATGTGTCGCCCGAGCGGCTGCTGTCAGGGGATCTGCTCGAGCGGCTCAACCCGGGCCTGTTCGCCATCGATGAGGCCCACTGCGTGTCGCAGTGGGGGCACGACTTCCGGCCCGAATACATCCAGCTGGGGGTGCTGGCCGAGCGCTTCCCCGCGGTGCCTCGGCTGGCGCTTACCGCCACCGCCGATCCGCGCACCCGGGCCGAGATCGTGGAACGGCTGCGGCTCGAGCAGGGCCAGGTGTTCCTGGCCAGCTTCGATCGGCCCAACATCCGCTACCTGCTGCGCCACAAGGAACAACCGGCCCGCCAGCTGCTCAGCTTTCTGGAGGAGCAGCGGGGCCAGAGCGGCATCGTGTACGCCCGCTCCCGCAGCCGGGTGGACAGCCTCACGGCCCAGCTGCAGGCAGCCGGGTTTGAAGCGCTGGGCTATCACGCCGGCATGGAGAGCGCCCAGCGCTCGGCGGCCCTAGAACGCTTCCGCAGCGGCGGCGATACGGGCGCCGTGGTGGTGGTGGCCACGATCGCCTTCGGCATGGGCATCGACAAACCGGATGTGCGGTTTGTGGCCCACGTGGATCTGCCCAAGAGCCTGGAGGCCTACTACCAGGAAACGGGCCGGGCCGGCCGCGATGGGCTGCCGGCCGTGGCCTGGATGCTGCATGGCCCGGGTGATGTACCCCAGCTGCGCCGCTTCATCGATGACTCGGCCGCCCCGGAACCGCAGAAGCGGATCGAACACGGCAAGCTCGACGCCCTGCTGGGCTTCACCGATGCGCCGGGCTGCCGGCGCCAGGTGCTGCTGCGCCACTTCGGCGAAACCCTGGCCGAGCCCTGCGGCAACTGCGACGGCTGCCTGGAGCCCCGCGCCCTCACCGATGTGACGGTGCCGGCCCAGAAACTGCTCTCGGCGGTGTTTCGCACCGGCCAGCGCTTCGGCGCCAACCACCTGGTGGATGTGCTGCTCGGGGCCGACACCGAGCGGATCCGCTCCCTGGGCCATCACCAGCTCAGCGTGCATGGCATCGGCAGCGAGCTCGACCGGGAGCAGTGGAAGGCCCTGGCCCGCCAGCTCACCGGCCTGGGGCTGCTGGAGCCGGTGCCGGAAGGGAAAGGCGGGCTGCGCTTCGGCCCGGAGGCGCTGGTGAAACCGGCGCTGCGCGGCGAGCAGCGGCTGGAGCTGCCCCTGCCGCCCCCAAAAGCCGAACGCCGCCGGGGCGGTGGCAGCAGCCGGGCCCAGGCCAGTGCCGACTTCGACAACGTCGATCCCGATCTGGTGGCCCGGCTCAAGGCCTGGCGCACCGAGCAGGCCCGCAGCCAGGGCGTGCCCCCCTATGTGGTGTTCCACGACCGCACCCTGCTGGAGCTGGCCAGCCGGCGGCCTGCCTCCCTGGCGGAGCTGGGCACCGTGGGCGGCATCGGCGCCGCCAAACTGGAGCGCTACGGCGAGGCCCTCTTGGAGGTGCTGGCCGGGGCTGCCTAAGTTGCACCTTGCAGCCCGGGGCGAGCCAGCGATGAAGGAAGTGAGCGCGGTTGAACTGCTCGGCAAGGCCGTTGCCCGCTTTGCGGCGGTGAGCGGCGTGCTCGCCCTGTTGATCTGGCTCACCTGGGTGATGCTCGATCTCAAGCACCTGCAGTCGGGCTTCACGCTGCCCTGAGCACCAGCCTGGGGTCGCCGTAGCCTCGGGCCACCCCTGCCCCGCCCCATGACCGCTGCGCCCGCCGCCCCAGCCCTGCGCACCATCCGGGTGGAGCTCAGCGCCAACCCCTACCCGGTGGTGATCGGCAGCGGCAGCCTGCAGCAGCTGGGGCCCCAGATCCTCGAGCAGGGAATCAAGGCGGGCACCAAGGTGCTGGTGGTGACCAACCCGGTGGTGCAGGAGCACTACGGCGCGGCGGCCCTGGCCAGCCTGCAGGCCGCCGGCTTCGACGCCAGCACCCTGGTGATCGAGGCCGGGGAAGACCAGAAAACCCCCGCCACCGTGGCCCTGATCCACAACGCGGCCTTCGAGCGCAAGCTGGAGCGGGGCTCGCTGATCGTGGCCCTCGGCGGCGGCGTGGTGGGCGACATGGCGGGCTTCGCCGCCGCCACCTGGCTGCGGGGGATCGCCGTGGTGCAGGTGCCCACCACCCTGCTGGCCATGGTGGATGCCGCCATCGGCGGCAAAACCGGCGTGAACCACCCCGGCGGCAAGAACCTGATCGGCGCCTTCCACCAGCCGCGGCTGGTGCTGATCGATCCCGCCACCCTCGCCACCCTGCCCGAGCGTGAGTTCCGCGCCGGCATGGCCGAGGTGATCAAGTACGGCGTGATCGGCGACGCGCCCCTGTTCACCGAGCTGGAATCGGCCGCCGCCCGCAGCCCCGAGGCGGGGCTTTCCAGCGAGGCGGCCGTGGGGGCGGCCCTGCTGCAGCGGCTGCTGGAGCGCTCGGCGGCGGCCAAGGCCCGGGTGGTAGCCGCCGATGAACGCGAGGGCGGGTTGCGGGCAATCCTCAACTACGGCCACACCCTCGGCCACGTGGTGGAAACCCTCTGCGGCTACGGCACCTACCTCCACGGCGAGGCCGTGGGGCTGGGGATGCTGGCGGCCGGCGAGATCGCCTGCGCCATGGGGCTCTGGAGCCGGGAGCACCAGGAGCGTCAACGGGCCCTGGTGCGGGCCGCTGGCCTGCCCCTGGCCATGCCGGCCCTGGATCCGGCGGCCGTGCTCGATTGCCTGCAGGGCGACAAGAAGGTGCGCGACGGCAAGGTGCGCTTCGTGCTGCCCACCGCCATCGGTTCGGTGGTGATCCGCGACGACGTGGACGGCGCCACGATCACCGCCGCCATGGCTGGCATGGCGGGCGCGCGGACTGCAGATTGAAGAGGCCCTTGGTTGTGGCTTGATGAGTGGCGCTTTCCTGCAGGAGCGACCAGATCCCCTGGAGCTGCTGCAACGCCAGGAGCAGCAGCGGTTGCCCTGGCTGGTGCCGGTGCGCCACAGCCGCATGGCCCAGAACCCCTTCGCCTTTTTCCGCGGGGCGGCCACGGTGATGGCGGCCGATCTGGCACGCCAGCCCCATTCCGGGTTGATGGTGCAGCTGTGCGGTGATGCCCACCTGATGAACTTCGGGTTCTACGGCTCACCAGAGCGCAACCTGCTCTTCGACATCAACGACTTCGACGAAACCCATCCCGGGCCCTTCGAGTGGGATGTGATCCGCCTGGCCACCAGCCTGGTCCTCGCGGCGCGCAGCCTGGGCCTGGGCGAGAAGCAGCAGGCGAAGATCTGCCGCCGCGGCGTGCGCGCCTACGGCAAAGCCATGGCGGAGTTTGCCGCCATGGCCTTCATTCCGATGTGGGTGTCACGGTTGGATCTGGAGCGGCTGATTGCCGAGTCGTCCTCTCCCACCCTCAGGAAGCACATCCAGGATGTGGTGGGGCGGGCCATGCACCGCAACAGCCGCCAGGCGGTGAGCAAGCTCTGCGAATCCGATGCCAACGGCGACCTGCGCATCCGCCACGACCCGCCGCTGATCTTCAGCTTTGCCGAAATGGAAGGCAAGTGGCACGGTTCCATGTCGTGGCAGGAGTGGGTGAACCACGCCTACGGGAGGTATTGCGGAAGCCTCCGGCCCGAAATGCAGCACCTGCTCTCCCACTACCGCCTGGTCGATGTGGCGATCAAGGCCGTTGGGGTGGGCTCGGTGGGGACGCGCTGCGCCATCGGCCTGTTCATCGGGGAACGGCCGGACGAGGTGCTGGTGCTGCAGAGCAAGCAGGCCGAGGCGTCGGTGATTGCGCCGTACATCCAGGTGCAAGTCCCCCAGCACCAGGGCCAGCGGGTGGTGCAGGGCCAGCGGCTGATGCAGACCGCCAGCGATGCGTTCCTGGGCTGGACCAGTACCCCAGCGGGCGATCACTTCTACTGGCGGCATTTCCGTGACTGGAAGGGCTCCGTGGAGGTGACCTGCCTGGATGCGGACGGCCTCGCCGATTACGGCCGTCTCTGCGCCTGGACCCTGGCCAAGGCCCACGCCCGCTCCGGCGATCGCCGGGCCATCGCCACCCACATCCGCGACCCCAAGATCTTTGCCAAAGCGCTGCTGGAGCAGGCCATGGCCCACGCCGATCAGGCGGAAGTCGATCACCGAAGCCTGTTGGAAGCGATCGCGGACGGCAGGCTGAGCGCTAGCGACGTGGTGTAGGCAACGGTGCTCTCCGGGAACGCAGGGCCAGAGCCAGCGCCGGAAAGATCAGCACTGACAAGAGGCTGCCTCCCACCAGGGCAGACTCCACCTGGGGCGCCATCAGGCCAGCCTGCACCTCCAGAAATCCCACAATGATCGGCAGATTCAGCGACTGGGACACCAGCAGGGAGAAGCGAAGTCTCTCGTGATGATCCGGTAGGGCACGCCAATACAGAAGCAGTTGCGGCAGACCCCGAATCAGGAAGATCGCCGCCAGGCAAACCAACGGCCCCCAGGGATTGGCAATGATCGATGCCAGATCCAACCGGGAACCGGCCACCACGAAAAACAGCGGAACGAACAGGCTGTAGGCCGAGGCTTCGAGCTGGTTGAAGATCTTGGAATGCCCCGGCTGATCCAGGAAGGAACGCATCACCAAACCGGCCAGAAGCGAGCCAATCAGCACCTCAACACCGAGCGCCGCCGACAGGCCGATGAACCCGATGATCAAAAAGAAGAGGAGTTGAATCGGCGTCACCGGCGATGCCGCCATCACGCCTGACAGCCAACCCCAATGGTTCAACAATCGGAGCCTGGTGGATGCCTTCGATAACAGCAACGCCACCAGGACCACCAATGCAAGGCTGAGCACGGTGGTGGTCAGATGGGCTGAGCTGAGCAGCAGCGCCACGGCCAACACCGGTGCCAGCTGGCCCCAGGTACCGGCGCTGAGCAACAGCCGCCCGAATGGCGACGTCAGCTCCCCGGATTCACGCAGGTTCACTACCAGGGTGGAGAGGGCGGTGGAACTCAGAGCGATCACCAGCGCCACCGGTCTTAAGCCATCGCCCAGCGGAAGCAGGGAAGCCAGGAACACGCCCACCCCCACGGTGGCCAACCAACCCAGCGCACCCAGGCGTCCTGCCGTACCGCCCAGGGTTTGGCGATCGATATTGAAGCCGATGAGGGCGAAGATCAATCCCAGACCGATCTTGGCAAACAGATCAGTCGCGGGATTGGGCTGCAGCCAGTTCAACCCCGCCGGGCCCACCGCAATGCCGCCGAGCATCAACAACGCCACGGAGGGAACCCGCGCCTTGAGCAGGGCTGCCACAAAAGGAGTCAGGGCCACCAGGAAAGCCACCGCCACCAAACCCTGAAGACCAGGCGTCACCGCGCAGACCCGCAATCAAAACCGAGCCTAGGCCGCGGGTCTTGACAAAAAACCAACAATCAAGCTGCGCATTCGGATGCATGATCCCTATGGCAGACCCCACCGTCACACTGCACGACATTGATTGATCCTGCACCCTCCTTTACGGATCCGATCGCGGTCAGGGGAGGATCAATCCAACCGCTGGCGGATATGACGTTGGATGCCAACGATCGCCCCGATCCCCTTCAGCTGCTGAGCCAGCAGGAATGCACGCGTCTGCCCTGGCTCGTGCCGGTGCGACGGGCCCGCATGGCGGAAAGCCCCTTTGCCTTTTTCCGCGGAGCGGCAGCCGTGATGGCCTCCGACCTCAGCCGCCAGGGCCCGGCATCGGGGCAGATGGTGCAGCTCTGCGGTGATGCCCACCTCCTGAACTTCGGCTTCTACGCCTCACCGGAGAGGAGCCTTCTTTTCGACATCAACGACTTCGACGAGACCCACCCGGGACCCTTCGAGTGGGATGTGCAACGCCTTGCCGCCAGCCTGGTACTGGCCGCCCGCAGCCTCAACCTCAGCGGGCCCGAACAGCTCAAGGTGTGTCGCCGGGGGATCCGCGCCTATGGCAAAGCGATCGAGCGCTTTGCCGCCCTGTCCTTCTCCGCGATGTGGGTGTGGCGGCCAGACCTCGATGACCTGATCGCGAGCAGTCCGAGCCGCACCCTGCGCGAACACCTCAAGGTGGTGGTGAGCCGCGCCCGCAAGCGCGACAGCCGCCAGGCGGCCGGCAAATTGTGCGAGCCCGATGGGGCCGGCGGGCTGCGCTTTCGCCACGACCCGCCCCTGGTGTGGCGGTTCGCGGAGCTGGAGGAGCGCTGGCACGGCGGTGTGTCGCTCGAGGAGTGGATCCAGTTCAGCCAGCAGGCCTACTTCGCCACCCTGCGGCCCGAGATGCGCCATTACCTGCGGCAGTACCGCCTGGTCGACCTGGCGCTCAAGGCGGTGGGCGTGGGCTCGGTGGGCACGCGCTGCGCCATCGGCCTGTTCGTGGGTGATAGCCCCGATGAAGTGCTGGTGCTGCAGAGCAAACAGGCGGAGCAATCCGTGCTGGCGCCGTACAGCCCTGCCCCTGAAGTGCCGGAGCACCAGGGCGAACGGGTGGTGCACGGCCAGAGGCTGATGCAAACCGCCAGCGATCCCTTTCTGGGTTGGGCCACCAACCTGGAAGGGCAGCACTTCTACCGGCGCCATTTCCGCGACTGGAAAGGTGCGGTGGATGTGGCCTGCCTGGATGCCGAGGCCCTGGGCGCCTATGGAAAACTCTGCGCCATCACCTTGGCCAAGGCCCACGCCCGCAGCGGCAATCGGCGCGCCCTGGCCGCCTACCTGCAAACCCAACCAGGCTTTGTGGAGGCCCAGCAGGAGCTAGCCCTGGTGCACGCCAACCGCGCCGAACAAGACCATGCCCACCTCAAGACCATGCCCAGCTGGTGAACCCGGCTAACGGGCCGGATCCTGCGGCGGCGGTTCTGCCACCACATACCTGAGGCCATCGCTGCCCACGTAGGTGAGCCGCCCCTCGCGGTCCACGATCGGCGCGGCATGGGGGATCACCGGGGGCTTGCCCGAGGGCGGACCCTCGGGTTCGTCGCGGAAGGGATTGCCAGGGGAGGAAGCAGACACCGCCCATCGGCCGCTGGCGCCACTCTGATCCGAATCAGCTGCGACGGGACAGCTGATTACGGGGAGCGACACCATCGCCCTGCAGCAGGCGCCGCTCCCACCGCGCCAGCTGGCGCAGCACCACGGCCGCCAACGCCAGCAGCAGCACCAGCGTGAGACGCACCGGCAGCGCGGGCAGGGCGGCGAACGCCAACACCGCCACGCCCATGGCCGTGAGCAGCACCGGCCGCCAGCGCCGGATGCCGGCCAGGGCGCCCGAGCAAGCGCGGCAGTGCTTGGTGTGGGCGTGCCAGCGCTCCAGCAGCGGTTCGCTGAGCTGGCGCGGCGGCAGCGGCTCACCCGGGAAGGGCAGCCCGCCGAACTCCCGCACCCAGCGGTGCAACTGACGCACATACAGATCCGCACCGGTGGGCAGGAAGCACGCCTGTTCGTAGCTGCCGCTCCCGCCCCTGCTGGCCAGGGCCCGTTCCTGCCAGTGCAGGAACACCTGATCGTCGTCGAGCACGGTGTGGTTGCCGAGGTGCTGCAACCAGCGGGGCCGGAGGCCCACCAGCAGCTTCGGGAGCACCGAACTGAACTGGAACGGAAAGCGGGCAAAGAGCCGGCATTCCCCCGGCCGGATCGGGGTGGCGTACACCACGGTGAGGATGCGGCCGAAGCCCTTGGCGGTGAGGTCGTGCCACATCAGGCACGGCGCCATGAATGTGGTGGATTGGCTGCCCAGGCGCCCCTTGCGCGGGCCTTCGGCCCACAGGGCCGTGAAGCCCTCCGCCCCATAGCTCTGCAGTTCGGCCTCCACCGGCGCGGCGTTCTCGCGCTTGCCAACAGTGCGGTGGTGGGTGAACGGCACATGGCTCACATCCAGCACGTTCTCCAGCAGGGTGAGCGCGTCCATCGGCAGGTCGCGGAAGGTGCCCTGCACCAGCCAGCCGGGCTGATCCAGCAGCGGCACCAGTGGCAGGGGCACCCCATCGGCAGCGGCGGGATCGCCGGCAAACACAAACAACAGGCCCTGGGCCTCGGCGGTGGCGAAGGCACGGCAGCTGGAGCGGGCGCTGGAGCAAGCGGCGGCCGCCTGGGCCGCGGTGGCCTGGGGGATGGCGGTGCAGGTGCCATCCCCGTCAAAACTCCAGCCGTGATAAGGGCACTCCAGCTCGCCGCGCGCGTTCACCCGGCCCTCACTGAGGGGCACCAGCCGGTGGGGACACACATCGGCAAAGGCCCGCCAGCGGCCAGAGGCCGGTTCCCACCACAGCACCAGATCCGTGTTGAGCAGGGTGAAGGACTGGGGACGGCGGCGGTCGAGGTCATCGAGGTAGGCCACCGGATACCAGCGTTGGTGCCAGTGCTCCTGCGTGGCGGTGGGATCGACCATGGGGGATGCGCGCACGCGGAAACGGTGCCAGCCTGGCGAAATGAGCGGCGCCCCTGGCTACGGAATGCCCGAGGTGATGGTGATCACCCCCGCGCGTTTCGAAGACGCCCAACAGGCCCTGCTGGCCGTGCGCGAACAGAAGGTGGTGGTACTGCAGGCCCGCCACCTCGATCCCGATGTGGCGCAGCGGGCCATCGACTTCGTGGCAGGGGGTGTGAGCGCCCTGGATGGCCAGGCCGAACGGCTCGACGCCACCACGTTCCTGTTTGCACCGAGCCTGGTGAATCTGAGCCACCTGTGAAGCCGTCCAGGCACGAGTTTTCCCCCGTTTGCCATGTTTTTCCCCGGAAATCGGGGCTTTTTCCACAGAACATTCGCTACAGGGCCGCATCCGCGGCCTGATTCGGCCAGCGGCTGGGGAAAACCGCACCGCTGGCCACACCGGCTTGACGGCCGGCGCGCCATCCTTCCAAGAGCGCAGTTCCAGCGACATGACAACCCTGGCGGTAACCGGAGCAAGCGGCAAAACCGGCTGGCGGGTGGTGGCCGAGGCGGTGGCCCGTGGCTGGCCGGTGCGCGCCATCGTGCGGCCTGGCTCCGCGATTCCCGAGGGGCTGGCCAGCGCCCTGGAGGCCGGCGCCACCCTGCACCGCCTGGAGCTCCAGAACACCGAGGCCCTGCACCAGGCGCTGCAGGGGTGCGACGCCCTGGTGATCGCCACCGGCGCACGCCCCTCGGTGGACCTGCTCGGGCCCCTCAAGGTGGACGCGCTCGCAATGCGCGATCAGATCGGCGCCTGCCAGGCCGTTGGGCTGAAGCGCGTGGTGCTGGTGAGCTCCCTCTGCGCCGGCCGCTGGGCCCACCCGCTCAACCTGTTCGGCCTGATCCTCGTGTGGAAGCGCCTAGGCGAGCGCTGGCTGGAAGCCAGCGGGCTCGACTACACCGTGGTGCGCCCCGGCGGCCTCAGCGAGGACGACAGCCGCAGCGACCAGGAGGGGGTGGTGTTCAGCGGCCCCGATCAGCAGGAGAGCAACAGCATTCCCCGGCGCCTGGTGGCCCGGGTGTGCCTGGATGCGATCACCACGCCTGCCGCCGTGGGCCGAATCGTGGAGATCACCAGCAACCCTGCTGAGCCCCAGCGCCACCTGGACACCTGGCTCACAGCAACGGCGGGCTGAGAAACAAGGGCGTTTCTGCTGGCGTGCTGCAGGCGCCGCGGGCGTAGGCGAGCCAGCGGAAATCGCCCAGGGCGTGGGGATCCACCAGCCGCAACAGCGCCTCCCGCCGCGCCAGCAGCTCCGGCAACCGGGCGGAGGTGGCGCCCTCCTGCAGGCCATGCAACCGCTGGGCCAGCCCCAGCGCCAGCAAGGCCTCTCCCTGGCGGCAGCCCCCCAGGGGCGTCCAGCCCGTGGCCGTGGCGGCCGCCTCCAGCTGCTCGATGCAGAGGTGGGCGGTGAGGTCGCAGTGGCCGGGCGCCAGCAGCGGATCGCCATAGGCCCGCTGCTGGTGGTAGGCCATCAGCGTGCCGTCAGGCCGGCTGGGGGCGTAGTAGCGCCAAGCCTCCAGGGCGTAGTCAACCACCAACAGCCAGCCCTCAGCGAGGGCACCAGCAGCCTCCTCCAGCCAGGGCCCCATGCCGGTGTGAAGCTCGCTGGTCCAGCCGCAGGGGCGCTGGGGGCCGGGCTCAGCCAGCTGCAGCGGCTCCAGGAGAGCCAGCTGGGTGGCCGTGAGGGGCTGGCCGGGCACCAGCGCAAGGTGGTCCACCCCGGCGCTGGTCTGCAGCGTCACCAACTGGCGGCGCCACTGCTGGCCGTCGCTGGTGATCCGCTCCACCGCCAGGGCATCGAGCACCTCGTGGGCCAGCACCACACCGCGCACCGGCGCTGTGGCGAGCTCGGCAAAGCTGGTCCAACGGACCGGCAGGGGTGCATCGGCGAGGAGCTCCCGTTGCCTGGCGGCCATGCCCGCGTTGGGCTCCACCAGCACCAACTCACAGCGCCGGGCCAGATCGGGCCAGCCCTCCGCCAGCTCACGGGCCAGCTGCAGGGCCAGGCTCCCCTCTCCGGGCCCGGTTTCCACCACGCTCAGGCGGGCATCGGGGGCCGGGGCCAGCTGCTGCAGCCAGGCGGCCAGCTGGGGAGCGAGCAGGGCCGCGAAGTCGGGCCCGAGCGACGGGGAGGTGGCGAAGTCACCCCGGGGGCCGATCTGCAGGCGGCCACTGCCGTAGGCGCCATGGTCTGGGTCGTGCAGCGCCCACGCCATGTAGGTGGAGAAGGGCACTGCGCCGCCGTGGTGCAGCAGCCGCTGGCGCAGCCACTCAGGAACCGAAGACAGCGCTGGGCTCACGGACAGGCGCTCAGCTCGGGGAGAATTGCGAATCACTGAAGCAGCCCGCATGGTTCACGCCGCCGCACCTGCCGAGCTCCGCTCCTGGATCCGGGTGTGGCGCAGGCGTCTGCTGGGAGGAGCCGCAGCCGCCCTGCTGGCCTTGGCCTGCTGGGGCGCCCTGCCCGCGGCTGCCCAGGCCTACGACAACCCCGATCTGCTGCCCGATCACCCCACCCCGGTGATCGATCTGGCCAAGGCCTTCACCGATCCCCAGCGCACCGCCCTGGAGCGCCAGCTGGAGCAGTTCGAGGCCGACACCGGCTGGAAACTCCGCGTGCTCACCCAATACGAGCGCACCCCCGGCCTGGCGGTGAAAGACTTCTGGAATCTGGATGAGCGCAGCCTGCTGCTGGTGGCCGATCCCCGCGGCGGCAACCTGCTCAACTTCAA
This sequence comes from Prochlorococcaceae cyanobacterium, assembly GCA_040399185.1. Classification (GTDB taxonomy): domain Bacteria; phylum Cyanobacteriota; class Cyanobacteriia; order PCC-6307; family Cyanobiaceae; genus UBA5018. Next base: position 26,161 of record JBBASQ010000001.1, on the reverse strand, counting down.
CGTGGGCGATGCGCTGTTCGCCCTGATGCCGCGCACCTATTGGGTGGAATTGCAGACGCGCTTCGGCAACGTGTACTACGTGCGCGACCACGGCGAAGACGGTGCCATCACCGACGCCCTCGGCGCCGTGGAACTCTGCCTGGAGCGGGGCGGCTGCCAGGTGGTGCCCGGTCTGCCCCAGGAGCAGTGGCTGCTCACCCTGGCCACCTCGATCCTCGGCGGGCTGATCGTGGGCTTCGCCGCCTACCCCCGCAAGCCAGACCACAGCGTGGAGTGGGCCTGGGTGTTGCTGCTCTCACCCCTCTGGGGGATTCTGTTTGGGGTGTTCGGGGTGGCTCCGATCATCACGCGCACCTCCGATCTGCTCCCCCTGGCCCGCAATGCCCTGGGTTTTGTGGGAGCGATCGTGGCCGCCTATCTCGTGGCCCAGAACACGGTGGGGCGCCACCGCCAAGCCAGCGACGAGAACTGAGGCCTCAGCCACCCAGGGCCTGGGGGCCCAGCCGATCAAGGGCATCGAGGCGGCAGCGCAGGTCGCCCGCCTCGCAGGCTGGCTTGGCGGGCTCGGCAGGGGCTTGGGCTGAGCGCAGCTGGGCGAGGTTGTCCTCGTAGAAGCGCTTGAGGTCGTGGAAGCGCTTCACCGGCTGGCCGTAGTAGCTGCGGCCGGCGAGGGTGGGGAAGGAGGCCCACTCCGGAGCCAGTTTGTGGGCCAACTGCGCCGTGAACCGGCCCTGATCGGCCAGGGCGAGGGCACCGCGGCGCTGAATCAGAAAGATGGCGGCCTGGTCTTGCACCTGGGGCCCGAACCGCTCGAGGCCGAGGGCCCGGGACACCATCCGCCAGGTGAAGGGCATGAATTGGTAGGCACCGGCTGCCGCACTGGCGTAGCGCGAACGGCGGATCACCCGATCGGGATGGCGCTCCATGTGGGGCATCAGGCCGCCCCCAAACATGATTCGGTAGCCGATCTCATCGCCATTAGCCCAGGTGCCCTCGGCGTAGCGGATGGTGTTGAGCAGGGCCCGCCGCTCGGGTGTGATCGCGTAGAGGCGGGGTGCCGGCGGAGGCAGGGGGAGGGAAAGCAGCCCGGTCACCTCGGCGGCAGGGCTGTCGGGAGCGGAAGCGCTGTCGGGGGAGGTGCCGTGAGCCGGGAGCAGCTCCTGGGCGAAGGCAGGGCCGGCGCCTCCGGCCACAAGAGCACAGGTGGCCGCCACGGTGAGGCGATGGCGCAGGTTCCAGGAGAAGCGAGCGGGCATCGGATCAGAGAGCAGACCATCGGTGATGGCCGATTAGGGGAACTGGAGCGAAGCGATCAACGACGGGGCAAATACGGACCAAACCTGAACGCAAGTGGATCAAGTTGCAGCCCCACAAGTTCGCACATGGCGAATTTCGCCAGAGATTGCCTACGAAACGCGTCCGCGGCGATCGACACAGTGCCAATCACACAAGTGTCTATCGGTAACAAGAACGACGGTCAACGTTCAAATCACTGTGACCAAGCGAGTTTGCGTCCTTGTCTCAAACAGAAGCCCAAACCTGTCAAACGCCACTGATTGGCACTGCTGATCTTGAAACGGCTGATCTTGGAACCGCTGATCGGCCTATGGCTGCCCATCAGCCCATCGCCGCCAGGGTCGCCGCCGCCTGCTCCGTGCCATCGAGGGGGAGGGGATCGCCATCCGGAGCGATCAACGGCTGATCCAACTGCCAGTCGCCGCCAAAGAGCTGGGCCTGGCTGAGCAGCCGGTGCCATCCGTGCTGCCGCAACGCCGCCTCCAGCACTGGCGCCTCAGCAAACCCCTCGCGGTGCACGAGATGGATGCCCACGCCCGCGGTGAGTGCCTCGCAAAAGCTGCTGTAACCGGGCTTGGTGATCAAGCGGCCGCAGTGGGGCATCAGCTCCAGGGGGCGCAGCCCCTGGGGGAGCACCCGGCCGTTGGGGCGCAACGCCAGGGCGGGATCCATGCCGATGAACACATGCTCCGGCCAGCGGTCCAGCAGGGCTGGTTCAACGCTGGCCCCCATGCCACCGAAGCTGATCAGCACGCAGCGCTCCCGCTCCGGCGGCAGGGCCAGCTCCGCAACCAGGGCCCCAAGCTCCGCCGCGGTGAGGCGGGGCCGACCCGCCGTGAGCCCGATCGCCCGCTCCGGGATGCCCCAATCCATGGGCATGGCCAGGGGGCAGCGCAGAAGCAGATCGCCGCGGCGGTAGAGCGATAGGCAATGGTCTGCCCACTGGGTGAAAGGCCCGCCCATGGGGCCATAGATGGCCTCCCAGCCGAAGCTGGCCAGCCACACCAGGGGGGCCCCAACCTGGGCCGCCAGCAGCGCCGCCGCCGGCGGCACATCAGCAAGCACCAGCACCGGCTGACCCTGGGCCGCGAGCCAGCGCACCTCCTGCTCCAGCGTGGCGGGCAGGGCCTGCTCCAGGGCCTCGAGGGCGGCCAGGGTGGCCGGGGGGTCAGCTCCAAGGGCATCGGCCTGGATCACCCCCACGTCCCAGCGCACAGACCGCTGCTCGTAGGGCACCGGGCCCAGGGCCGTGGCCAGGAAGGCGGAGGGCAGCGTGGTGGAAAGCACCAGCCGCCAGTGGGGACGCAGGGCATGCAGGGCCGAGAGCACCGCCCCAGTGCGGGAGCCATGGCCGAAGCCATGGGCGCTGATGCAGGCGTAGATCAGCACGGCTGCAGCTCCTGCTGCTGGTCCTCCTGCTGGTGCGCCTGCAGCGCCGATGCCCCCTGGTGCACCACCTCCTCATAGAGCAGTTCACCGCCCAGGCCATACCAGCGGTGGCTGGCGCGCCGCACCACGGCATCGCCCCGGCCATCGGCCTCCAGCTCCACCCAGCTGAAGTGGCGCAGCTCCCGGCCCTGGCCATCCCGGCCATGGCGCGGCACGCATGCTGCATTGAGATAGAGCGTGCCTGCCCGGTCGGTGCAGGCGGTGCGGCGCATCCCCGCCCCTCGCCTGAGGGCGTGGTGCATGTGGCCAAACACCACCAGGGGCAGGGGGCGGCGCTGGCGGATCTGGCGGATGGCGAGGGCCAGATCCTGATCGCCCCAGTCGCAGGCACTCTTCTTCCAATCGCGGCCGCAGGGGTCGGCCGCCTCACTGCCCAACCCCGACGGGCCGCAATGGGCGAGCAGCACCAGGGGCATGTGTGCAGCGGCTGCGAGGGCGGCGGCCGTGATGCGATCGGCCGACTCCTGCAAGCTGAGGGGACCAAAGGCCGCCAGCATCGCCTTGGACAGGTGAAAACCTCCGCCGGCGCTGCCCGGCCGCGCTCCCACCACCGCCAAACCCGGGGGCTCCAGCTGCCGCAGCGCCCAGCCGCAATGGAGCGGCCCCAGCGCTTCGATCTGGCGGCGCATGGTGCGGCCGGAGGCGTCCTTGCCGGTGTCGTGGTTGCCAAGGATGCAGGCCACCGGCAAGGGCAGGCGCCGCAACAGGGCAGGCACCTGGGGCTGCCCGTCGCTCAGATCGCCCACCACCAGCAGCGCGTCTGGAGCCAGCCGCTCCAGCAGGTGGTGATCGGTGCCATCCCAGGCGCCATGCGGATCTCCCACCACAGCCAGGCGCAGGACCGGCATCCATCACTGCCTAGGCTCGATTCATCCTGCCCCACGTGAGGATCCGGTTGGTTTTCGCGGCCGCCCAGAACACATCCGCCGGTAGCGCCGCCAACGCGCCCACCGCCGCCGGTGTGCCAACGCCCGACAACCTGCCTGCCGCGATCGATGCCCTGCGCCGCGAGCGCAACGCCGTGATCCTGGCGCACTACTACCAAGACGACGCCGTGCAGGACATCGCCGACTTCATCGGCGATTCCCTCGAGCTCTCGCGCAAAGCAGCCGCCACCGACGCCGACGTGATCGTGTTCTGCGGCGTGCACTTCATGGCCGAGACGGCCAAGATCCTCAGCCCCACCAAAACGGTGTTGCTGCCGGACCTGGAGGCCGGTTGCTCCCTGGCCGATGCCTGCCCGGCCGAGGCCTTCGCCGCCTTCCGGGCCGAGCACCCGGAGCACATCGTGGTGAGTTACATCAACTGCTCAGCGGCGGTGAAGGCCCAGAGCGACCTGATCTGCACCAGCAGCAACGCGGTGGATCTGGTGAAGCAACTGCCCGCAGACCGGCCGATCCTGTTCGCCCCGGATCAAAACCTGGGCCGCTGGGTGCAGGCCCAGAGCGGCCGCGAGCTCACGCTCTGGCCCGGCAGCTGCATCGTGCACGAAACCTTCAGCGAGCAGGCCCTGCTTCAGCTGAAGCTGGCGCACCCTGGCGCCGAAGTGCTGGCCCACCCCGAGTGTCAGCAGCACCTGCTGGATCTGGCCGACTTCATCGGCTCCACCAGCAAACTGTTGCACCGCGCCGAGGAGAGCTCAGCGGAGAGCTTCATCGTGCTCACCGAGCCAGGAATCCTGCACCAGATGCGGCTGAAGGTGCCGCATAAGCAGTTCTTCGAGGTGCCGGGCGCCGACGGCTGCAGCTGCAACGCCTGCCCCTACATGCGCCTCAACACCCTCGAGAAGCTCTGGCACTGCCTGCACACCATGCAGCCCGAAATCGTGATGGACGAGGACCTGCGCCAGCGGGCCCTAGCACCGATCCAGAAGATGCTGGAGATGAGCCGTTAACCGCCAAACCGTCCGCGCTGATGAACGTCAAGGTCCAGGAGTCTTGGCTGGGGGTTGGGTCAAAACGGCTGGGTCCTTCACGCTGCCCATTTGTGATCTGGCTGGTCACCGGTTGAGCGTCCAGAGGAGGGAAAGCCCGAAACCCCGTTGAGGGGGGCGCGAGGATCCCCAGACTCCTGCCGACGTACCAGGTGCTGAACCCTCTGCTCATCGTCGTGCAGGAGCGCCAAGCCCATCTGGAGGGCACGCTGCTGCCGCGCGGCTTTTTCCTTGGTCTTGGGCTGATCTACCTGGCGGCCCTGGCCGTTGATCGATTGGCTGCCCGGTGGCGGCTGCCGGGGGCTGCTGCCGTTCTGATGCTGGGCCTGGCCCTTCCCTCGCAGCTGGTGGCACAGGCCCAGCCCCTCGGCCCGGTGCAAGTGGAAAGCCTGCATCGGGTGAGCCTGGCGCTGCTGATCTTCTACGCCGGTCTCAAAACCGACCTGCGCCGCATCCGGGGCATGACCGCGACGGGCCTCAGGCTTGGCAGCCTGGGGGTGGTGATCACCCTGGTGATCACCGGACTGGCCCTGCTGGGCCTGGCTCCGCTGATGCCAGGTGGGCTACCGAGCTCTGCCGCCTTGCTCACGGTGTGCTGCCTGGGGGCTACGGACAGTGGTGCCCTGGAAGACCTGCTGATGGGCCTGCGCCATGCCATCAGCGGACGCCTCAGCCATTTGCTGCAGTTTGAGGCGGCGGTAAGCACTGTGGTCACACTGCTCAGCTTCGGGTTGGTTGCCGGTGTGCTTCAGGAGCAGCCCCATGCCAACGTTCGGGCTCTGGACGGACTGTTGACCAGTCGCCTGCCGGAAGAGCTGGGTGCGGTG
>JBBASQ010000001.1:19690-20646 GCA_040399185.1 Prochlorococcaceae cyanobacterium | reverse complement strand
CACGGCAACTTCTTCGGTCTGCTCAATCCGTTCGGCCTGCTGGCCGGTCTGGTGGTCGGGGCAGTAGCGCCGCGCCTGATCGATGCCCTGGTGCGCTCGGAGCAGCAGCTGCTGGTGGTGGCAGTGGCTCTGGCCTTTGTGGCCTATGGCTTCGGCCAACTGCTGGGGGGTGGCGGGCTGATCGCAGTGTTTGGGGCAGGGGTTCTTCTCACCAATGGCCACTACCGCATTGGCCGATTTGAGCAGCAGGCCCTCTCCAGGGTGATGCACCCGCTGAACACCGTTGCGGAGATCACGGTCCTGCTCCTGCTGGGCCTGCTCGTGCAGCCAGATGTGCTGATCACGGTGTTGCCGGTCGGTCTGATGCTGGCGATCGTGCTGCCCCTGGCACGGGTGCTCGCGGTGTCAGCGGTGCTGCCGGCAGCGCGCTTCTCCTGGCCAGACCGCCTGGTCATCTCGGGTTGCGGCCTGCGGGCGGCGGTGCCCCTGGCACTGGCCGTGTCGATGACCGAGGAACTGCCCCATCTGCGCGGCATCACCCTGGAACGAGCGGAACCCCTCGCCGCCCAGCTATTGGCACTGATCTTCGTGGTGGTGTTGAGCGACCTGCTGCTGCAGACGTTCCTGATGCGCCGCCGGCTGTCGATCAGTCAGGAGGGAGCGTGATCTCGCCGGCCGCTTCTCTTCTTGTAATGCAAAGGCCAGAGCCACTCCAGCGCCATCTTTCCTGGCAGAGGGGGCGTATGGGATGGCGTTAAAATGCATTGCTATAAAGAGGGATGGTTCCTCCGGCAACGAGAAGAGCCTTGGGCGCTTTCTCGGCAGCCTGGCCCGCGTGATAGCAAGCCTGGGCATGAAAGCCCTGCGCGGCCGTGAGCTGGGCTACGGCCAAATCACTGCTGGCCTGCCGCAGCCAGGCATCCACCCGTGGGGTCATGGGCCTGCAAGGCACAGGG
>JBBASQ010000001.1:0-19680 GCA_040399185.1 Prochlorococcaceae cyanobacterium | reverse complement strand
GCATCGCGCCCAATGGCCTGCCAGTAGGGATCGTCGCCTGAGCGCAATTGATCCCAGCGGCTCTCACTGAGGGCGATCACGTCGTCTACAGCACCGGCGGCCAACAGCGCGTCAACGAGGCGGGCGGCCTGCTCCGCGCTTGGGGCAATCGCCAGTAGATCCACATCCGAAACGACATCCCAATCCCCACGGGTCAGCGAGCCAAACAGCAGCACACGAGCGCCCGGATGACTGCCAATCCCGCTGGTGATTCGCTCCTTCACTGCCGCAATTCGCGCAGAGCGCGCCCTCTCACGAATCGCCGAAAGTGTGGCCATGTCTTAAGGCTGCTGAACTTTGCCCAACACCCCCGCACATGCCTGATCCAAGGCAACGAAGTAATCCACGGGTTTGAGCTGCGCCATCACCCGGGCTTCGGCTTCGCGGGCCCAGCGCTCGGGGCGCACCAGGGCCTGAAGTTCGCGCCGGTCGGTGCGACTGAGCCGGCGCTCCACTTCTGCTGCCTCCAGCCAGGGGCTATCAAACAGACAGAGGGTCTGCACCAAGTGCCAGCCCTCATGGCGCAGGGTGACACTGCGGTCGCCCCGCTCGCACACCACCACCTCGCGGCGGCCGCGCACGTAGAGGCCATCGAGATCGGGCTCGGTGCAGCGGGGATGGGTGCTCACCACCGCCACGCCCCGTTCGCTGAAGCCGGCCACCAGCTGCTGCCAAGCCGCCAGATCGGTGCGCGGCTGGGAGCGGCCCAAGGGCAGGAAGAACAGAAATGCCAGCAGCTCCATCGCAGACCACCCCTGACTGCAGTGTGGGAACCAGTGCAAGCGAAACCACACGGTCAACCGTACGATTCACCGCACGGCCCATCACGCGCAGAGCCAGCCCATGCAGGCCATTCCCGCCAACGAACTCAAGACCCGCGGGATCGGTGCGATCAGCCAGGCCCTGGAGCACGACTCCGAAGTTGGTGTGAGTGTGCGCGGTGAGCTCCGCTATGTGGTGATGGATCTGGCCCAGTTCCAGCACCTGCGCGATTGCGAACTGGAGGTGGCCCTCCAGGCCAGCCGGGCCGATCTCGCAGCGGGCCGGGCCATGGGCGAATCGGTGGATGCCCACCTGGCGCGCCTTGATGCCCTGGCAGAGAGCGGCGCCGCCGGGGCCGGCGCGTGAGCTGGAGCCTGGTCTTCACCGAGTCGTACAACAAACAGGCCGCCCGCTTTCTCAAGCGTCACCCAAACCTGCGCGACGCCTACCGCAAAACGTTGCTGCTCTTGGAAGCCAACCCGTTTCACCCATCCCTGCGCCTGAATGGACTGCAGGGCCGGCTGAAGGCATTGCATACGGTGTCAATCAACCTCAGCTACCGAATCACGATCGACCTGCTGATCGACGGCCAGCAGATCATTCCGATCGCCATCGGCGATCACCACAGCGTCTACCGCTGACGCAACAGCTATGCCCCTTCCCACTGGCGGCCTGCTTGAGCTCACGCCCCAGGGGCTCTATTGCCCGGCGGCAAAGGCGTGGATCGACCCCTGGCGGCCCGTGCCCCGGGCCCTGATCACCCATGCCCACGCCGACCACGCCCGGCCGGGTTGCGGTGAGTATTGGGCCACCGCCGCCAGCGAGGGAATCCTGCGCCAGCGGCTCGGAGCAGCGATCAACCTGCTGCCGGTGGAATATGGCCAGGTGCACCGCATCGGTGGGGCGCGGGTGTCGTTCCACAGCGCAGGGCATGTGCTCGGCAGCGCCCAGATCCGGCTGGAGGCGGGCGGCGAGAGCTGGCTGGTAAGCGGCGACTACAAGCGCTGCGCCGACCGCAGCTGTGCGCCCTTCGAGCCGGTGCAGGCCGACGTGTTCATCACCGAGGCCACCTTCGGGCTGCCGATCTACCGCTGGCAGAGCGGCGCGGAGCTGGCGGGCGAGATCCTGCGCTGGTGGCAGGGGGCCCCGGAGCGGCCGTCGCTGCTGTTCTGCTACGCCTTCGGCAAGGCCCAGCGGGTGCTCGCCGAGCTGGCGGCCCTGGGCGTGGGCGGCGACGGCCACCCCGGCGGGGAGGGCAACGAAATCCTGTTGCACGGGGCCGTGGAGGCCCTGATGGAGCCCTACCGCCAGGCGGGTGTGGTGCTGCCGCCCACCCTGCCGGCCAGTGCCATCCCCAGGGGCGAGTCGCTGGCGGGCCGGCTGGTGATCGCCCCGCCGGCGGCCCATCGCTCGGTGTGGATGAAGCGCTTCAAGCTGCCGCAAACGGCCTTCGTGAGTGGCTGGATGGCCGTGCGAGGCGCGCGCCGGCGGCGCGGCTACGAGCGGGGCTTTGTGCTCTCCGACCACGCCGACTGGCCGGGCCTGATCCGCAGCGTGAAGGAGAGCGGCGCCCAGCAGGTGTTTGTGACCCACGGCAACAGCGATGGTCTGGCCCGCTACCTGCGGGAGGTGGAAGGCATCAGCGCCGAGCCGCTCGAGGGCGGGTTCTCCAGCGAACGGAGCGACGAGGGAGAAAGTTCTTAAAAAAGCCCAGCAGGCAAGCAACCAGCCCAAGCAATCAACGGCACCCAGCCTCCTAGCCTTCGCTGGCATCTCCGCAGCACAGGATGGCTGGGTTTCTCAGCAATTTGGCCATCGTTGTGGCAACGGTTGGTATCTATCTGGCCTCTTCTGTACCCCAGGGAAACGCCGAGCTAGCGCTACGCATCATTGCTGCCACAACCGTCGGATTCTCAGGGATCACAGCCTTTCTGCGCCATGTGGTCTTTCACACGTCGGATGCCAAGCGGCTGGGCTGGGAAACCGACAGACCCGAATGGATGATGGAGGTGGGATTTGCCAATCTGGCCTTCGGGTTGGTGGCTTTGCTCGCGGTTGCCAGCCATCAGTCGGCCACGGTGTTGGCTTACACCATTCTGGGCTATGGCATCTATTTGATTCAAGCCGGAATCCTGCACGGGTATCACTACGTGAGCGATTCCATGCGGCAACCTTCACGGCTCTGGCGCTCTTGCTTGTTAACCCTGGTTTATGCCCTGATGCTCACTTTCTTCGCCACCAGGCAGCTACTGGCGATGCCTCCCGCAGCCTGAGGCCCCATGCGCCAGTTCGCCGCGCTCTACGGAACGCTTGATGCCAGTACGGGCACCAAGGCCAAGGTGGAGGCCCTGGCGGGCTATTTCACAGCAGCCAACAGACGCGATGGGGCCTGGGCCCTGCCAGTCCTGCTGGGCAGGCAACGCAAGCGACTGATCACCGGGCGGCGCCTGCGGGAAATCTGCCTGGAGGGCTCGCCCCTACCCGAATGGCTGTTCGACGACTGCTACGCCCACGTGGGGGATTCCGCCGAAACCATCGCCCTGCTCTGGCGCCAGCTCTCCCCGGACAACGCCGATGGGCCCTCCCGCGCAGCCCTGCCGCTGCATCACTGGATGGAGGTGCTCCTGCCCCAGGCCGCCGCCCTCGAAGGTGCGGAGCAGGCCGACGCCGTGCGGGCGCTGTGGCAGGGGCTCAACCCAGCCGAACTGCTCGTGGCCAACAAGCTGCTCACCGGCGGCCTGCGGGTGGGGGTGGCCCAGGGGCTGGTGGTGCGGGCCCTGGGCCAGGTGAGCGGCCTGGAGGAACCGCTGCTCACCCACCGGCTGATGGGCGGCTTCAGCCCGAGCGCCGAAGCCTTCGACGCCCTGCTCGCCCCGGCCGAAGCCGGCGAAGCAGCCCCCAGCCGCCCCTATCCATTTTTTTTGGCCTCGCCCCTGGAGGCGCCCTTGCCGGGCCCGGCCAGCGACTGGCTGGCGGAATGGAAGTGGGATGGGATCCGCGGCCAGCTGATCCACCGCGCCGGCCAGGGCTTCCTGTGGAGCCGGGGCGAGGAGCTGATCAACACCGCCTTTCCCGAACTCATCGCCCTGGCCACAGCGCTGCCCGACGGCACCGTGCTCGACGGTGAGGTGATCGTGTGGCCGCCGGGCGCCGAGCAACCCGCCCCCTTCGCCCGGCTGCAGCGGCGGCTGGGCCGCAAGGCACCGGGCCGCGCCCTGCTGGCGGAGTGTCCAGCGGCGTTCGTGGCCTACGACCTGCTGGAGCAGGGCGGATGCGACATCCGGCAGGAGCCCCTGCACCGGCGCCGCACCGCCCTGGAGCAGCTCCTCCACCAGCTCGCCGCGGCGCCCGAGGCCCCCACAACCGGGCTCCTGCGCCTCTCCAACCTGCTCCCCTTGGAGCACTGGAACGAGCTTGAGCCGCTGCGGGGCCGGGCCCAGGAGGCCGGCGCGGAGGGAGTGATGCTCAAGGCCGCCGCCTCCCCTTATCTGGCGGGCCGCAAGCGCGGCCACTGGTGGAAGCACAAGCGTGAGCCCTACACGCTCGATGCCGTGCTGGTGTACGCCCAGGCGGGCAGCGGCCGCCGCGCCAACCTGTTCACCGACTACACCTTTGCGTTGTGGGATCGCGAAGGCCAATTGGTGACCTTCGCCAAGGCCTACTCCGGCCTCAACGACGCGGAGATCAAGGCACTGGATCGCTGGATCCGCAGCCACACCACCGAGCGCTTCGGGCCGGTGCGGGCGGTGGAGCCGCTGCAGGTGTTCGAGCTGGCCTTCGAGGGGCTGCAGCGCTCATCCCGCCACAAGAGCGGCATCGCCGTGCGCTTCCCCCGCATCGCCCGCTGGCGCCAAGACAAACCCGCCAGCGAAGCCGACACCCTAGGGAGCGCCCTGGCACTACTGGAGGCATGAAGAAACGCCGTCTTTGGGTGGTCCTGCACGTCATTCACCCCAGGCCCCGACTGGGATCGCAGCGGAAGGTGCGTTCTGCGATCCAGCAGCGCCTGGCACGCGTGGATGAGCTCGATGAGCGGCGGATAGCCCAGCAGGAGTTGCCGCCCATATTGATCAGCACCGTACAGTGTCCGTACATTTCGGGTGGCTGTTGCCTTGACTAGTACCAAGCCTCAAGGGCGCCGGTCGGCCAAGACCAGCCGGATCGAGCTGCGGGCCACAGAAGACGACCGCGACCTGCTGGATCGGGCCGCTACAGCCCTCGGCACCGACCGCAGTTCCTTCCTGCTGACCCAGGGGCGCCTGGCGGCCCAGCGGGTGCTGGCCGACCGGGAGCAGTTCGTGCTCGATGCCGACGGCCAAATGGAGTGGGAGCGGATCAACAGCCGCCCGGCCCGCAGCCTGCCGGGGCTGGAGCGCCTGTTGGAGCGGCCCTCGCCCTTCGTCACCCCTGAAGCGAATCAGCCCCAGGCATGAGCCGCTACCAACCGCCAGAGCTGCTGGCGGCCCGTCACCAGCTCGGAGGCTTCCACTGCCGATCGAAAGAGCAGACCGCATGGCTAGTGGAGGTGGCCCGGCAGGCCCATGGCACCGGCACCACGCGCGTATTTGTGGTGAGCGAAGGGAAGCAAGACATGGTCGTGGCCTACTACGCCTGGTGCATGGCGAGCGTGGCGATCGCAGATCTGCCCGAGCGGCTGCGCCGTGGTGCCGGCCGATACCCCCAGCCCATCGCCCTGCTGGCCCGCTTGGGGGTCGACGAACGCCATGAAGGCCAGGGCCTTGGCGCTGCCCTGTTGCTGGATGTGATCACCCGGGTCGCCAGCCTGGGCGATGCCATCGGCTGCCGTGGCCTGCTGGTCCATGCCGAGTCCGAGGAGGCCCGGAGCTTCTACGAGCACCTGATCCCGGAGTTCGAGCGTTCACCCACCGATCCGCTGCACCTGCTGCTGCTGCTCAAGGACATCCGCCGCACGCTGGGCTTTCTGCCGCGCTGATGGGGGCATTGCATGGCATCCGCTGCGGCGGATCCGCAAACTGGCTGATCAGACCCTGGATCGACTGAACCCCACCTTCTGCGCGCGTCAGCTGGCTTTCAAAGCCTCTATCGAGACGTGCCGCTCCACGGGTTGAGCACCTCCACGCCAGTGGGCAGAAAATCGCTCACGTTGCGGGTCACGACGACCATGGCGTGAACCAGGGCTGTGGCCGCAATCAATCCGTCGCGCAGCGGGCGCGGATCCGGCCCATGGAGGGCCGCACTGCGCCGAGCTACAGCCTCATCCACCGGCAGGATGCGCCCAGCAAACGCCGGAACCACCTGTTGATCCAGCCACCGGCGCAGCAGCTCGCCCTGGCGCGGATCGTGGTGTTGTTTCAGCCGCACCCCCAGCTCCAGCTCGTGCAGCGACACCACCGAGAGGAAGAGAGCCGAGGGATCGGCGTGCTCCGCCCAGTCAATCACCCCCGGATCAGCCAGGCCGCGTGCCGCCCGGCGCAGCTCGGAGATCACGTTGGTGTCGAGCAAAAACATGCCGATGCGCTGATCAGGGATCGGAGCTCAGTCGAGGTCTGCGGCTTGGGCCAACTCATGGCTGGTGGGAATGGCCAGTTCCACGTCGTCGGCCATGGCCAGTTGCTCCACCAGGGAACGCCGCTCTCCGCTGAGGCGGCGGTACTCGTCAATTGAAAGGAGCACGTGGGCCGGCCGGCCGCGGTCGGTGATGAACACCGGACCCTCCAAGGCAGCGCGCTTGGCACCAGCGGCGTCCTGGTTGAACTCCCGGCTGCTGATCGTGGTGGCCATCTCCCGCACCTCAGCAGAACACACTTCACTGTAGCAACGTTGCTAGAATTGATTGACCAATGGGAAATCGCTGTGAGCCAGCCCAGGCACACCGATGTCCCCGGCCAGCTTCTAGCCCCGATCGAAGCCTGGTTTGAGCAGCAGGGCTGGCAGCCGTTGCCGTTCCAGCGCCAGTGTTGGCAGGCGTACCTCAAGGGCGAGAGCGGCCTGATCCAGGTGCCCACCGGCTCGGGCAAAACCTATGCCGCGGTGATGGGGCCGATCGCCGAGCTGCTGGCCGAGGCGGGGGTGGAGGAGCAGGGCCGTGGCCAGGGCCTGGGGCCCGGGGTGCGCCTGCTGTATCTCACCCCCCTGCGGGCCCTCAGCCGCGACCTGGCCCTGGCAATCCAGCAACCGATCGAGGCCATGGGCTGGCCGATCCGGGTGGGCATCCGCAACGGCGACACCGCCACCAGCGAGCGCACCCGCCAGCTGCGCACCCCGCCCCACGTGCTGATCACAACGCCCGAATCGCTGTCGGTGCTGCTCAGCAATGCCAAAGCACCGGAGCTCTTTGGCCAGCTGCAGGCGGTGGTGCTCGATGAGTGGCACGAGCTGATGGGCGGCAAGCGCGGCAGCCAGAGCGAGCTCTGCCTGAGCTGGCTGCGGGCCCTGCGGCCCCAGCTGCGCACCTGGGCCATCAGCGCCACCATCGGCAACCTCGAGGAAGCGGCTCGGGCCGCCGTTGGGGCAACCGCACCGGAGCCGCGGCTGATCCGCGCCCGCTTGAAGCGCGGCACCGCCATCCGCAGCCTCCTACCCGACAGCATCGACGGCTTCCCCTGGGCCGGCCACCTGGGGCTGCGCATGTACGAGGAGCTGGTGGCGGGCCTGGATCCGGCCATCTCCACCCTGCTGTTCACCAACACCCGCAACCAGGCCGAGCGCTGGCACCAGTGCCTGCGCTTTGCCTGCCCCGAGATGGAGGGGGCCCTGGCCCTCCACCACAGCGCCATCGACCGGGCCGAGCGCGAGGCGATCGAAGCCGGGGTGAAGGCGGGAGACCTGCGCTGGGTGGTGTGCACCAGCTCCCTCGATCTGGGGGTGGATTTCCAGCCGGTGGAGCGGGTGGTGCAGATCGGCTCGGCCAAAAACCTGGCCCGCCTGCTCCAGCGCGCCGGCCGCAGCGCCCACGCCCCGGGCGGCACCTCCCAGGTGCTGTTCATGCCCACCAATGCGCTCGAGTTGCTGGAGGTGAGCGCCATGCGGCGCGGGCTGGCCGATGGGCTGGTGGAAACGCGGCGCCCACCGGATCAGCCGGTGGACGTGCTTTTGCAGCACCTCACCACCCTGGCCTGCGGGCCGGGCTTCGATCCCGAGGCCGAGCTGGCGGTGGTGCGCAGCGCCTGGAGCTTCCGCCACCTCAGCGATGCCACCTGGCAGTGGTGTCTCCAGTTCCTGGAACAGGGCGGCGAGTGCCTGGGGGCCTATCCGCGCTTTCGCAAGCTCGAGCGCGAGGACGGCCGCCTGGTGGTGCGCGAGAAAACCATCGCCCGCCTGCACCGGCTCAACATCGGCACGATCACAGCCGACCGGGCCGTGACGGTGCGCTTCCAGCGCGGCGCGGTGCTGGGCCATGTGGAGGAGGCGTTTGTGGGGCGGCTCAAGCCCGGCGATGTGTTCTTCTTCGCCGGCCGGCAGCTGGAGTTCGTGCGGCTGCGGGAGCTCACCGCCACGGTGAAGGCCAGCACGAAGAAAACCACCACCGTGCCGGCCTGGGCCGGGGGCCAGATGGCCCTCTCCGATCTGATCAGCGAGCGGCTGCGCCAGGAGGTAAACCTGTGCGCCCGCGCCCTGGCCGGCGAGGCCGAACTCGACACCCCGGAACTGCGGGCCCTGGAGCCACTCCTGCAGCGGCAGGCCGATCTCTCGGCGATCCCGCGGGCCGATGAGTTTCTGGTGGAGGTGTGCCGCAGCCGCGAGGGCAGCCACCTCTACGCCTATCCCTTCGAGGGGCGCTTCGTGCATGAGGGCCTGGGATTCCTCTGGGCTTGGCGCCTGGCGCGCCACCGCCCCAGCACGATCACCGTGTCGGTGAACGACTACGGCTTTGAGCTGCTGGCCCCCCGCGGCTACCCCTTTGAGGAGCTGCTGGAACTCCACGGCGACGACCTGCTCGACGACCGCCACCTGGAGGCCGATCTGGAGCAGGCGATCAACCTCTCGGAACTCTGCCGCCGCCGCTTTCGGGCCATTGCCCAGATCAGTGGATTGGTGGTGAACGGCTATCCCGGCCAGGCCAAATCCACCGGCCAGCTTCAGATCAGCGCCGCCCTGCTGTTCGATGTGTTCAGCCGCCATGAACCGGGGAATCTGTTACTGGCCCAGGCCCGCGATGAGGTGCTCAGCCAACAGCTGGAGCTGCCCCGGATCGCCGCCGCCATCCAGCGTCTCCTGGGCTGCACCCTGCGGCTGGAGCTCACCGCCCGGCCAGGGCCGCTGGCCTTCCCGCTGCTGGCGGAGCGCCTGAACAACCGCATGAGCAACGAGTCGGTGCTGGAGCGCATCCATCGGTTACGGCAGGAGGCAGAACGGGCGGAATCCCGCTAACAACAGTGCAGTGGTTCACCATTCCGCTGGAGCGGTGCACCGACCAGGAGGTTCATGCCAGCGCCGGATTGGCTAAGCAAACCGCTCAGCGCGGTGCCTGCCCATCCCCCAACCAACCCCGGCAGCAAGGGCCTTGAGGGCTCCGCAAAGCTGCGGGCCATGCCCCTGGCGCTGCTGATCGCCGGCCTGGGCATCACCGGCCTGTTGGCAGCCCAGATGCGGAAGCTGGGGGTGGAGAAGCATCTCCGCATCGAGCACAACCTGCTCGAGGACGTGAGCAACGCCATCAACACCAAGATGGCAGTGAACGTGGCCCTGCTCTCCAGCGTGAGTGGGCTGTTCCAGGCCTCCCGCGCCGTGGATCGGCAGGAATTCGCCACCTTCTATGCCGCCATCGCCTCTGAAAACACCACCCTCCAGGGCATCCAGGGGGTGGGCTTCGCCCGCTGGTTGAGCGCCAGCCAGCTGCCGGCCTTTGAGCGCCGGATGCGGGCGGAAGGGTTCCCGAACTTTCGGGTGCGGCCGCCAGGCGCGCGCCCGCACTACGGGGCCATCGAATTCCTCGAGCCATTCGACTGGCGCAACCGCCGCGCCTTCGGCTTCGACATGTATGCGGAGCCCACCCGCCGCACCGCCATGGAACGGGCTGCCCGCACAGGCAACGTGAGTCTTTCCGGCCGGGTGACCCTGGTGCAGGAAACGGAGGCCGACGTGCAGCCCGGCGTGCTGGTGTATCTACCGGTGTACCGCCCCAATCCCAACCAGCCCAGCCGCGAGGACAGCCTGAGCCAGCTGGAGGGCTGGGCCTACTCGCCGATCCGCACCCGCGACTTCATCCAGTCGGCGCTGAATGCGGTGAATAACCCCGACCTCAGCGGCTCCCGGGTGGTGGTGTACGACGGCACCAGGCGGAGTGCCGACAGCCTGCTCTTCGACAACCGGCCGCGCAGCCAGGCCCGGGACAGGCCAGCCAACCTCAGCCATGCCACCTATGTGGAATTGGAGCTGGCCGGAAGGCCGTGGACCGTGGGGCTCGAACTGGCCCCCCACCTGATCGGCCCCAACGGCATTTCAGAAGAGTTCTGGGTGGCGCTGAGCACGGGGGTGGCGCTCTCCAGCCTGCTGGCCATGGCGAGCAGGCTGCTCGTAGACAACCACCTCGCCACCCGCAAGGCCCTGCGCACCAGCCAGAAGGCGATCGAGGAGCGGGCCCTGGCCAGCACCGTGTTTGAGGCCAGCAGCCTGGCGATCGTGGTGACCAACCCCGATGGCTACATCCTCACCGCCAACAACGCCTTCACCCAGCTCAGCGGCTACCGGGTGAGCGAGATCGTGGGGCAGCGCACCAACCTGCTCAAGTCGGGGCGCCACGAGCAGGGCTTCTACAAAGACCTGTGGGACACCCTGCTCAGCAAGGGCTTCTGGGAGGGCGACCTCTGGAACAAGGTGCGCAGCGGCGATGTGCGCCGCCATCACCTGGCGGTTTCAAGCGTGCGCGATGAACAGCTCCGCACCCGCTACTACGTGGGGATGCTGGAGGACATCACCGATCGCCATGCGGCCGAGGAGGAGGTGCGCTACCAGGCCCTCCACGACACCCTCACCGGCCTGGCCAATCGCTCCCTACTGATGGAGCAACTCGAGCGGGAGGTGGCCCTGGGGCGTCGCCACGGCGGCGGTTTCGGGTTGATCTACATCGACCTCGATGGCTTCAAGCCGGTGAACGACAAGCTCGGCCATGCCGCGGGCGACGCGCTGCTCACCCAGGTGGCCGAGCGGCTGCGCCGCTGCACCCGCGAGAGCGACATCATCTGCCGCCAGGGCGGCGATGAATTTGTGGTGCTGGTGCCCCAGGCCGGGCCGCTGCCGGAACTGGAAACCCTGGCCACCAAACTCCTGGCCCAGCTCCAGTTGCCGTTCGAGCTCGACACCAACGTGGTGCGGATCTCGGCCAGCGTGGGCGTTGCCCGCTTTCCCGACCATGGCAACAACGCCGACGACCTGCTGCAGGCGGCGGATGCCGCCATGTACCGGGCCAAGGGGGCAGGGGGCGGGGGGCTGCGCCTGGCCAGCGCAGGCACCTAGGCCTGCTTCTCCAGGCGCTTCACGATCACGGCCATCAGCACCAGGGAACCGGCCAGGGCGATGAGCAGCGCGATGGTCATGGGGGAGGGAGCAACCGCTGGGGAGCCTATGGCGCCCGTGCTGGTGTACGGCAGTCTCAAGCGAGGTTTTGCCAACCACCCCTGGCTCCAGGGCGCCCCCTACCTGGGCGAGGGGGTGATGGAGGGGCTGGCCCTGCACGACCTGGGGCCATTTCCCATGGCGGTGCCCAGTGCCGGCGGTGCCCGCCTGCAGGGCGAGCTCTACGGCGTGGATGGGGTGCTGCTGACCCGGCTCGATCGGCTCGAGGGCACACCGCGGCTATACCAAAGGCGGCGCCATCCCCTGCTGGGGGGCGGAGAGGCCTGGGTGTACGTGGGCCGGCCGGCCCAGGTGCGCCATTCACCCCGGCTGGCCAGCGGCCGCTGGGATGGCCCTGCCCAGGGGCGCCCCAGCCGCCCGGAAACGCCACTGGCCTGAGCTGCCGGGTTAACCCGGCAGTGCCACCAGCCAGCGGCCAACCCCGGCCAGCAGCAGCGTGCTGCCGCCGGCCAGCCAACCACCCAGGCCGCGCGGGCCAAGGCGCCGCAGCAGCACCAGCGATCCGGCGGCGCCGATCACCAGGGCCAGGCTCTGGCAGAAGCCGATCACATGGGGATCGGCGCTCCAGCTGGGCAGCGCCGCCGCCCAGGCGCCGAGGGGCGCCAGGCTCACCGGCAACAACGCGCCGGCCTCCGCCATCCCCAGCGGCAGATGGCGCGCCAGCAGCAGGGCCCAGAGCAGCGGCAACAGGGCATAGAGCAGCCGGCGGCGGGCATCGGCCGCCAGCAGCGGCCGCAACAACACAACCAGGCCCGCCGGAATCGCCAGGGCCAGGGCCCCGATCGCCAGCCGCGGCAGCAACGGACCGTCGTGCAGGGAGGCCGGCGCCAGCGGCAGCCAACCCAGCAGCCGCTGCCAATGGTGCAGGCACACGCCGCCGGCCAGCACCAGGATCAGCCCCGCCTCCCCCGCCGGGGCCTCCATCTCCCGCTGCAGGTCGGCGGCCGGGGGCCGCAGCCGCAGCTGCACGGAACGGTGCGGACAGGCGGCGGCACAGGTGAAACACAACACGCAGTTGCGGTTGTCGGCCAGGTGGGCGGGATGGGTGCCGAGGGGGCAGCCCGCCGTGGCCAGGCCCTCGCCCACGGCCGGGCCACCTTTGAAGCAGCCGTAGGTGCTGCAGCTGCCACTGCAGGTGCCCACCTCAGCCCGCAGCTCACTGATCGCGAGCTTGGCGAAGAGGCCGTTCATGCCGCCCACCGGACACAGATAACGGCACCAGAAGCGCTTCTCAAACACCAGCGAACCGATCACCGCCCCAGCCGTGATCAGCAGCAGCAGGCAACTACTGAGCCAGGCAGTGTTCTCCAGGTTGCCGAGCTGCTCCCAGAGGAGGATCCCGGCGAAGCCCGCCGCCAGCACAGGCGCCGCCCAGCGGTCGGAGTCACCCCGGGGCCAGGGGCGCGGCGGCCAGCCCAGCGCCGTCGCCAGGCGCTGCACGATCTCGCCCCACACCATGAACGGGCAGAAGGAGCACCACAGCCGCCCCACCAGGGGAAAGGCCAGCAGGATCAGCGGCCACCACCAGGCCCAGAACAGGTTGAGGGCGCCGTTATGGGCCCGGTCCTGGGGGCCGAGCCACAGCCACAGGTTCACCAGCACGAACACCCAGCTCACCAGCCCGAACAGCAGCGCGTTCCACAGCCGCGGGGAGCGCATCCAGTCGCGCAGCGCCGGTTTCCAGCGCCACAGGTCGAAGCGGGTCTTGGGGCTGCGGTCGGCTGTCCAGAAGACGTCGTCGGGGAGCACCGCCGGCAGCTGCGGGCCCTGGCGCCGGGCCTGCTGGAGGGCTCGGTAGATCAGCACCTCCAGCTCGCGGATGTTGTTGGGAAAGTCGTAGCCCTGCAGCCGCTTCACCACGGCGTCCGGCACCTCGGGCGGTTGCTCCCAGCCGAGCTTGGCGCTGCGCTGGCGCACGCCATAGCGCAGCCATTCCCCCAGGTCGCTGCGGCGCACCCGCAGCGGCGGCACCCGGATCAGGGTGCAGTGCCGGTCGAAGGCCGGCAGCGCCGATTCGGTGGTGAAGAACAGCCGCCCACTGAAGTGCCGCACCGGGGCCCCCGGGGGAGCTCCCACGGCCCGCCACGCTCCGGTAGTCGCCAGCGCGAGCAGCGCCTGCTGCACCGGGGCAGGGGCCTTATCAAGCTGGTCGATCAACAGGTCGCCCTGCTCCAGGCAGGTGAGCAGGGCTGCATCGCTGCTGGAGCCGCCATGCCCGAAGAGCAGGCCCGCATCCGGCCGGAGGCTGGCCCCGTCCACCCGCAGCAGCAGTGTGCGCCGGGCAGATGAACCGAAGTGAATCAGCGCCGCGATGTTGTCCTTTTCCAGGCCCGGCTCACCGCTGATCAGCACCGGCCGGGCCGTGGGGTCGGCCGCTGCCTGGCGGATCTGCTCCCGCAGCCGCTGGGCATAGCGGCTGGTGCCGACGATGCCCCGGCGGGTGCGGCCCAGCAGGTAGGGAGCGATGCGCAGCAGGCGCGCCTGCGCCCGCTCTGCTGAGGCCGACGACAGCTCAGTCACCGGGGCAGGGCCGCTGCCTCGATTCTGGGCCCGCCACCGCCATCGGGAAAAACTGGCCGTAGCGCTCCTCCAGCCGCGGCAGGCTGGTGCTCATGGCGGCCGCCACCTGCACCGGCGGCATGCCCGAACGCAGCAGCCGCAGGCAGGCAAGGTGCCGCAACCACCGGGCTCCGAGGTGGCGGGCATCGGCGCCACAGATCACGCGCAGCCGTTGGTGCACCCGGGCGGCGGCCAATCGCGCCCGCTCGTGTTCATCGGGGCTGGCGGGCCGGTTCCAGGGCATCAGGGCAGCCCGGAACTCCTCGGGCACGCTGCCGAGGCAGATTTCCCCGGAGAGATCGAGGGAAATGATCGCCCGGTTGATCTTGCGGCGGCCCCGCTTGCTGTCCCAGTAGCGCACGCTGTCTCCCACGGGCGCACCGCTCGAGGCCAGCTGCAGCAGATCGGCAGGGTGCATGGCCATCACCCCCATCAGTCGGGCGCCCGTGGCCAGGCCCATGGCCACGGGCCAGGCGGTGGCCGGATCCGCGGCCATCAGGGAGCGGAACACGTCGAGAGACCGCTGGTCGTCGCGGGTGAGCACCTGGCTCACGGCCGGCGGCGGCTGTCCGCGCCGACTGAATCGAGCTTCGGAACTGGCCTCGAAGGTGAATCCCGCCGCTTCAGCCAGGCCGCGGGCGGCCGTGAGCCGCTCCCGGCGCTCCCGGCTGCCCTGGGGGCACTGGGTGACCCAGCTGTGCAGGCTCGACTGGCTCACCGGCCAGCGCTGGTCCATCAAATACAGGGTGGCGCGGCGCACCCAGCGGGCCCGACAGGCAGCGGTGCCGGGCCTCAGCAGCTGGGCCTCTTCCATCTGATTGATGGCATGGAGGGTGCGCAGCTCGATGCGTCTGAGCGGACCCACCACAACGGCCTGGGGGGGACGGGTGGAGCGATTGGCACGCACCTCCTTGGCCAGAGCCAGGGCGGCAGACAAGGCCTGGCGTGGGTGGGCGGGATCGGCACCGGGCACGCGCTTGCTGACGCGCACCCCATCAATCACGCCCACCAGCAGGAGATGGGTGGCGCCGCGGCGACTCTGACGCCGCAACCAGAGGTCAGGACAGCCGGTGAGGCCCTGTAGCTCGGCGCTGATTTCCGTGGCATCACTTAGGCGCATCTGTCCTTGGACAACTGATGTGCCCCGCTGGTATTGAAATTGTAGGGGTGCGGTCGGGGCCAATGGGTCCCTAGGGTCATGGCTCTCATCAGCGAACTCGAGAGGCTTTCCGTGACCCTCACGCTCTACGGCGGCGCCCGCTCCCGCGCTTCGATGCCCCGCTGGTATTTAGAGGAGAAGGGAATTCCCTACGGGTGGGTGCAGCTCGACATGGAGGCCGGAGAGCACCGCCAGGCCCCGTTCACGGCGATCAACCCCTTCGGCAAGCTGCCGGCCCTCGTTGACGACGCCTTCCAGGGGGCCGATGGCAGGCCGCTGCAGCTGTTCGAGAGCGGCGCGATCCTGCTCCACCTGGCGGAGCATTACGGCCGGGAGTTCGAGGGGCCCCACGGCGCCGCCCGCCGCAGCCTGGCCACCCAGTGGCTGCTGTTCGCCAACGCCACCCTGGCGGTGGCCCTGTTCGTGCCCTCCAACCGCGAGCGGGAGTTCCCCCGGCTGATGACCACCCTCAACAACCTGCTGGAGGGCGGCCGCTCCCTGCTGGCCAACCAGGGGTTCGATCCCGAGGGCGGTGCCCCGGCCTGGACCGTGGCCGACTGTGCGGTGCAGGCCTACCTGGCCTACCTGCCGGTGTTCTTCCCCCAGATCGATCTGACCCCCTATCCCCATGTGCAGGCGGTGATCAGCGCCGCCCAGGCCAACCCGGCCTATCTGCGTGGCATGGGCCGCGGGTGAGCACGCTCTGCTGGGCCGGCGACACCCTGGAGCTGCTGGGTGAGAAAGCGGCCTGGGATCCCCGGCTCCGGATCCTGCTGCTGGCCGATGTGCACCTGGGCAAGGCCGAGACCTTTCAGGCCCATGGAATTCCCCTGCCCAGCGACGGCGATGCCGCCAACTTCAATGCCCTGCTGGCCCTGGCCCACCGCCTGCAACCCAAGGCGGTGGTGGTACTGGGCGATCTGATCCACAGCCGCCTGGGGCTCACCGCCGAATTGCGCGCCAAGCTGCGCGCCCTGCCGGAGCTCTTGGGGTGCCCGCTGCGGCTGATCGGTGGCAACCACGAGCGGGGCAGTTGGATCGAGGGTCTGATCCAGGAGCCGGCCCAGGTCCTCGGGCCGTGGTGGCTCAGCCACGAACCCGATCCCCGATCCGGCCATCTCAACGTGTGCGGCCACCTCCATCCGGTGGCGGTGGTGGGCTCAGGGAAGGAGCGCTTGCGGCTGCCCTGCTTCGCGCTGGATCGCGACACCGCCCGGCTGGCGCTGCCCGCGTTCGGCAGCTTGACGGGCGGCCATCCGTGCTCCGAGGGTGAAGACATCTGGCTGATCGCCGACGGCACCGTCGTTCCTTGGACACCCTCCCGCGGCGGCCGCCGGTGGCGCCGTGCAGCCTGACTCCCCCTCCAGACCCTGAGAAGCAGCCCAGCAAACGGCGGTCCCTCTGGCAGGTGAAGCGGGCCTGGATGGTGGGTCTGCCGGTGGGGGTGCTCACTTTCCTGGTGGCGATTGCCCCGCCGATCCCGGAAGCGCCCCGGGCGGGCGCGCCGCTGCTCACCCGCGCCGACGGCCAACCCTTCCGCTACCGGCCCGACAGCGACACCTACGCCCTCGACTTCGATCCGCGCCAGGTGCAGATCGATCTGTTCGAAGGCTGGGACCGGGAGCAGAAGGCCTACGCCGACCAGGACGCCCTGGCCTTTGTGTCAGGGCCGATGTACGAGCGCCACGTGGACGCCGGCGGCCGGGAGATCACCGTGCCCCTGGGCGATCTGAAGTTCGGCGATCGGGTGTGGCGCGGCCGCAACCGCACCGCCGCCCGCCAGCGGGCCTACGTGGGCATCCGCCATGACGGCGGCGTGGAGTTCGGCTTTGGCGAACTCACCCCCGAGCGGGCCCGGCGCTTCGAGAGCTTCATCGGCGGCCTCCACAGCGTCTACAACGACCTCGACACGGCGCCTCCCGAGTACCGCGGGGCGTACAGCGTCTCGATGGGTCAGCAGATCCGCTACTTCCTCCCCCGGATCCGCATGGTGTACGGGCTGCGGCCCGATGGGCGGCTGGAGGTGTTGATGAGCCGCGACGGCCTCACCCTCGAGCAAACCCGCGCCCTGGCCCGCAGCCGGGGATTGCGCGCCGCCTACCTGCCCGACCACGCCTCCAAGAGCCGCTTCATCGTGCCCGGGGCCAAGGGCTTCAGCGACGCCGATGCCAACTGGATCAGTGGCGGGGCAACGAGTTTTGTGCATGTGCCCTACATGCTGCGGCTGAGCCGGCGGGCAGTTCCGCTCCAGGGGTCTTTGCTGGCGAGCCTGGCGGTGAGCAGCAGTGCCCGGGGCTGCGGCAATCCCTTCCAGTGCGGCCAGACCCTCGGCGGCCAGCTGATGGATCGGGCTCTGGCTGGCTTCAACCGGCTGATGGAACAGGGGGTGGAACCGGTGGCCCGATTGATCTGGGCGCCGCGGGGCCAGGGCAACCAGCGCCCGAGCGACCGCGCCCCCTTCCGCGAACCACCGATCAGCGCCGACCCCCTGGCACTCCAGGCGCGTCAGCAGCAGGAAACGACGGGCACCAACCCCACCGGCGAGGCGCCAGCTCCGGTGGAGCTGCCGGGCGACAACGCGATCCCCGCTCCGGAGGTGCTCCCCGGAGGAGCGGAGAGCCCCAACGGCGCGGAGGAAACTGTCCCTGTGGACGGCGCCGAAACCCCGGCGCCGACTGGGGACACCCCCACAGCGCCGGCACCAGGCAGTGGTCATCAGATGGCGGTTCCACCACCGCCGCCGCTGCCGCCACCCAACTGAGCGGGACCCCGAGCCGGATCAGCCCGCTGCTGCCAGGGCGCGCACCACGTCGCCCCGGGTGAGCACACCCACGGGCTTGGTGCCCTCGAGCACGAACAGCCGCTGGGTGCTGCGCTCGTGCAGCAGCTTGGCGGCGCTGGGGAGGGGCAGATCGGCCTGGCAGGTGTGGGGGTGCTTGCTCATCACTTCACCCACGGTGCTGCCGAGCACCTGGTGCACCTGCTTATCCCACTGCAGCGGGTTGCGCAGATAGATCACCGAATCGAGCAGCAGCACGTAGGGGCCCGCATCGAAGCCGCTCTCGCGCACCATCAAATCCTGCTCGGTGAGTTCACCCACCAGGGCACCGGTGGCATCCACCACCGGCAGGCCGCTGATGTGGTGCTCGCTCATCAGCTGAACGGCCTCCTGCAGGGGTGAATCAGCAGTGACGCTGAGCACCGGGGCTGTCATCACGGCGGAGACCGGCTGTTGCACCACGGGCAAGGGAAGGAGCTGGGGGCATTCTGGGGCCGAGCCCGCACCCCGCCCATGAGCCCGTCCCTGCTGCGTCGGCTGGCCGATGGCCTCACCGCCGGGCGAGCCGTGCTCGGGCTGCCCCTGATCCTGGCGCTCATGGGCGGCCTGGAGGCCACGGCCTGGTGGCTGCTGGTGCTCGGAGGGTTGAGCGACTGGCTCGATGGCCTGCTGGCCCGACGCGCCGGCGGAGGCTCGGTGTGGGGCGCCCGCCTGGATCCCCTCACCGACAAGATCCTGATCAGCGCACCCCTGCTCTGGCTGGCCGCCCAGGGCGTGCTGCCGCTCTGGGCGGTGTGGCTGCTGCTGGCCCGGGAGCTGCTGATCTCGGGCTGGCGCTCGGGGCAGGGCAGTGGCGGACCGGCCTCCCTGGGGGGCAAGGCCAAAACGGTGCTGCAATTCGCGGCGCTGCTGCTACTGCTCTGGCCCGGCGGCTGGCTGCTGGCCGCGCCGCTGCACCAGCTGGGGTGGTGGCTGTTCTGGCCGTCGCTGGCCCTGGCCCTGAGTTCGGCCTGGGGCTACCTGCGCGGTTGAACCAGGGGGTCTTGGTGGGCTTCGCGGATGCGCCGGAAGGTGGCTTCGCAGCTGAGGAACAGGTCCAGCAGATCGGGATCGAACTTTCTGCCCCGCTGCTGGGCCATCTCGCCCAGCACCTCCTCATGGGGGATGGCGGGCTTGTAGACCCGCTGCGAGGCCATGGCGTCGTACACATCGATCAGGGCCATGATCCGCGCGCTCAGCGGGATCGCCCGACCGGCAAGGCCGTTGGGATAGCCGCTGCCATCCCAGTTCTCGTGGTGGCAGAGCGCCACCTCCCGCGCCAGGTGCAGCACCAGGGCGTCTTCCAGCCGCAGGCTCTCGGACAGCCGTTCGATGATCTCGGCCCCCAGGGTGGTGTGGCCGTTCATCACCTGCCGCTGGTCGGGATCGAGCGGGCCCGGCTTGCGCAGGACCGCATCGGGAATGGCCACCTTGCCGATGTCGTGCAAGGGCACGGCAGCCGCCAGGGCCTCGATGGCGCCGTCGTGGAGGTTGGCCCCCTCGGGATGGCCGCTGCGCCGCAGGGCCTGGGCCAACTCCCGGGCGTAGAGGCTGCAGCGCTCCAGGTGCTGGCCGGTTTCCTCATCGCGGCGGCGGGCCAGTTCGCTGATGGCGGTGGCGGTGGCGAAGGGCAGGCGATCCGCCTGCTGCTGGGCGCGTTGCCGCCGGGTGATCTGACCCAGCACGAACCACACCAGCCCACCACCGGCGGCACCAGCGGCCAGGGCGGCGAGCGCCACCAGCACCTGCTGGGAAGGACTGAGCAGGCTGTCGCGCACCAGTTCCA